>JBIOJG010000040.1:0-55913 GCA_044450645.1 Binatia bacterium | reverse complement strand
GGCCGACTGGTGCAACAAAAGGGTCTCCTGGCCGCGCATCTCGTCCCGGAGATCGAGCGCTGCGCCCGGCGGAGCCGGGATCTCGATCCAGACTTTCGCGGCGGGGCGGCCACGCGGCTGCTCGGCACCTTGTATGTCATGGCCCCCGCCGTGTTGCTGCAGCATGGCGACTCCGAGGTCGGCCTCCAACTGCTCGAAAGCTTGGTGCAGACACACCCGGAGGTGATCGAGAATCACCTGCGTCTTGCGGAGGCCTACATTGCCCTGGGTGACCCAGCTCCCGCCGGCCCCCACCTCTGCCGCTGTCTTGCCGGCAAGGCGGCCCTCCGCCCGGATGACCAGAGACTCCTCCAGCAGCTCGTTGACGACGCCAGCTTGCCACCGTGCGCGCCGACGACGGTTGTGCCGTCGTGACCGGTCGTGCGGCCGGCGATGGCGCGGGCTTCGCGACGACCCTCTACGGAGCCTGGCGATCCGCGCCCGGCCGGGCGCGGAACAAGATCCACAGCGCGGCTGGGAGTGCCGTGAAATCCGCCACCATCGAGAGCACAAAGGCCAGTGCCGCGAGGATCCCGAACTGCCGTATCGGCGGCAGGTCGCTGAGCCCGAAGGCGAGAAAGCCACCGGCGTTGATGAGCGTCGCGAAGACGATCGCCCGACCGGCAATGCGCAACGTGTGACGCAGCGACTCCTCGACCGTACCGTCCTGCCGCTTCTCGAGGAAGTGATAGAAGAAATGGATCTGATCGTTCTCGGACGTGCCGAGCACCGTCGAGGCGATCAGGATCGTCGCGATGTTGAGCCGCATGCCCAGCAGCCGCATCACCAGGAACATCACGAGGATCGCGAAGATCGACGGAATCATGGCCATCAGCCGCGCCGTGCCGTTGCGGAAGACGAGCAGAAACGCCGCGAAGATGACGCCCACCGTCAGCGCAAAGCTCTCGACCAGCGTCGGCACCAGGTTCTGCGCCATCTTCGCGTGCAGCGGGTTCAACCCGACCGTCTTCAGCTCGAACTCGCGCAGCGCGGGATGGGCCGTCACCGCGTCTTGCCAATGGCGGCGAATGGAGGCGTCGAGCCGCTCGAACCCCTCGTACTCTGCGGTGCGCGTGATCACCGTCACTTGTGTCTGCGCCAGCGCGTGTGGCTGCACGAAACTTTGCAGCATCGGCTCAGTCGCCATCAGGCCTTCGAGGTCGCCGGCCAACTGCTCGACCGCCTCGGGGTCCTCGGGCCAGCGGTCGCCCTCGCCCGCGATGTAGCGGAACGTGCGCAAGATCGTCGTGAGGTCAATGGCCGCACCCACATCCGGATCGCCCTCGAGCGCTTGCTGAAAGCTGTGGAAGCCCGTCAGCACGGCCGGCTCGGAAACACTACCGAGCGGGCCCTTGAGCCACACCTGCGTGATCGACAGGCCGGGGATGATCGGCTGCAGACGCCGGATGTCCTGATACAGCGGCGCCGCGTGATTTATATACTCGACCGGATCGGTGAGCACCGGCACCCGCCCGACGAGACCGGGTGCACCGAACAGGGCGACCGCACCGAGCGCGGTCAGCATCAGTGACGTGACGACGAGGAGCCAGCGCCAGCGGTAGGTGAATCGCGGCAACCACGCCGCGAAGCCAATGAGCCACGCACCGGCCATACCCCGCTCCTGCTCGGTGGGTGTCTGCAGCAGCTTCTGCAAGGCGGGAAAGAGGGTGAACACGATGACCCAGGTGAAGACCAGTCCGACGGCGACCCAGAGACCCATCTCGTGAATGGGCCGGATGTTGGACACCATCAACGCCGCGAAGCCTGCCGCCGTCGCGAAGATCGATGCGGTGCACGCCACGAACTTGTTGGTCAAGGCGAACACCTGATGCGCGTCGACCGACCGGCCGGCTGGCCGCTCCACGAAGCGCGAATGGATGTACACCAAGGTCGCCGTCGCCGTGACCAGAATCGTCATCGGCACCATGGGTGAGACGATCGTCAGCGTGCCGCCGGTCGCCCCGATGTAGCCAACCGACGCCGCCAAGCAGACCCCGAGCGTGATCAGGAACGCCGCGAGCGTCCGCAACGAGCGGTACAGCACGAGGTTGAAGACGACGACGAACCCGCCGAACAGCACGAAATACTGCCAGGCCGAGCGCAGGGTGTCGTCGAGGTAGACGTTGACGTACGGTTGACCCAGCTTGTGCAGGGTCTGCTGCGGTGCGGGGCTCGGCGTGGATTGGTCGATCGCCCGGTCGATGGCATCGAGCGTGTGCTCGCGCTCCTCGCTGCCATGTACGTCGAGCATGAGCCCGATGGCCAACGAGTGGTCACCCACCAACCGCTGCTTGCGAAAGAGGTCGGTGCCCGTCACGAACCGGCGGAATGCTTCCACCTGGGTGGCCGTGGGCTCGAAGCCGGCCTTGGCACGCCGGAACACCGAGAGGGCGGAGTTGGCGGTGACATGCGGGACCGTGCGCAGCGCGCGCTCGATGCCATCGACCCGCTCGATCATTGCCGGAGATAGCGGATCGTCGGATTCCACCAAGAGGAGCGCAAACTCACCCGCGCCGAACACTTTCTCGAAGTCGCGGGTGGCGACATAATCTGGATCACTAGCAGTGATGAGCCGATCGAGGGAATTGTCTTGGCGGACCTGTGCGGCGAAGTACGCACTCGGAAGCAACAGCAGCGCATAGCAGGCCAGGATGTACCACCGCCGCGCGATGATGAAGGCGAAGGTCCGCGACAGCCCTCCCATCTACATGTTCTCGTTTGGCAGCGCGCGCGGCACGGGCTTCAGGCTGGCCCTGCCCACTCCTCGTCGTCCGCTTGGCGATGGCAGCACTACATCGCTTGCCTGCGCACCGCTGCGAAGGCGACCACGGCCAGAAGCGCAGTCAGCACCATCAACCCCCACCCGGAGAGCGTCGGGGTAGGTGCTGCGGCAAGGCGCGGCGTGACGGTCAAGGTCGTCACGACTGGGGCAGCGTTGCTGCCGTTCTCGGTCGTCTGCAAAGCGTCCGCGGCTAGCGTATTGAGGTAACTGCCCGCGGTCACCGAGGTGACGTTCACCGTCACGGTGCAGGTGCCGGCGGTGGTGCCGATGGCGGCTGGGATCGTGCGCCCTGTCGGCAAGGTCACCGCGGTTCCGCCTGCGGTGGCGCTTACCGTACTTCCGCCGCCACAGGTGGTGCTGGCATTCGTCGGGTTCGCGATCACCAACCCGGTGGGTAAGTTGTCGGTGAGCGGGGCACTCAAGGTCGCGACGCCGGCGTTCGGGTTGGAGAGCGTGTTTCATCTGAGTTCCGTCTGGTCACTCGCGCTCAAGATTCCCCCCTTACGGACCCACTTCAGTGAAGCCGGTGATATCCATCGTGGTAACGAACCGACCGTCGGAGCGCTGCGCCAAGGGAGGGGTTTGGAAGGTAAACGGCGCGCTGGCGTTGGGGGCGATGTCTGCACGGAACGTGAACGGCAGCGTCCTACCTGGGCTGTCGCTCCCGGGATGACGCTCGTTATTCCACAGCCACGTTTGTCGGAGCAGCAACTCAACTCCACGAACAGTGGCAGACGACTTGTTGAGGATGGTGCCTGAGACCGAGCCCTCTTGGACCCTCAGGTCGTTGATGACAATCGTTTGAGCGGCCTCAGTGGCTGGCACGACGGCCGGCGTAGCAGTAGCGCTATGCAGCGGCAGGATGAGAACGCCCAGCAGCGCGGCGAAGATCCAGATGCGTGTGTCCATGATCAATTCTCCTTCCCTGTGCCGCGCCGGAGCGCCTGCTCAGGCAACGACACGATGCGCCGCCCGTCTTCCGGTCGGGCGTTTCGCGTTTCCATTGCTTTGACACCCTCTATTGACAGGTGGTCCCGAGGTCGTGCCATTCGCGGTCCTCGCAGCGGAAGGTGATGCCGGACTTGCAGATGGTGGACTGCGTCACGACCATTGCGCCGCTGTCCATACAGGGACGCCCGTCCGGCGCCATCCGCGCCTCGATATCGCCGCTCCTGCAAGCGACTACGAGGCTCATCCACACTCCGTCATCACACCGATACTCGGTGCCGGATTGGCAGCTTGCTGAACCGGGGGAGTACGAGCTTCCGTTCAATGCGCAGCTCTTGGCGGTGACGAGCGGATGCTCTGCGCAGGCGATTCCCGGCCCGTTCCACTGTCCGTCGTCACACCGATACTGACTTCCAGACTGGCAGACCACTGACGTGTGCGAGTACCTGGTTTCTTTGTACTGGCAGCCGTCATCACCAAACAGCGAGCCAAACGGGTGAGGAAGGCGGTCACATCCGGCAATCAGTACCGCGCCCAAGGCAACGAGCGCAGCCATTCTTTCAACCATTTGATGTTTCCCTTCTGCTCACCCGACAATACCGCTCCGGGACGCGCGGCTCGCCGAAATCACCCGAGCAACGTTCGTCAAGGCTGCTGCATTTATACAAGGGCAGGTCACCTGCCGTAAGCTCGGACTACTACGCGCGTGCTTCTACGCGCCATCGTCCGCCGCGCCGGTGACGAGCCCAGGCCAAGGTCGGCAAAGAACTGTTCCGCCCGCGCGGATCGCTACTTCTTGCCGCGCTTCGGCTTGAGGTACACAGCCGCGCCGCACTCCAGCACACGGAAGGCAAACGACTCGGTCAGGTAGAGGTAGACGGTATCCTTGCCGTGACCCGCGTATCCGATGGACAGATCCTGTCCGACGCTGAGCTGGAAGTCGCCACCGCGGTGGGAGAGCAGCACAGCGCCGTCGATCTTTGGCGCCAACACCATCGGCCCGTCGAGGAAGTGCTCGACGCGCTCGCGGATCGGGTGGCCATCCTCCGCGGCCTGAGCCAATCCCGCGTAACAGTCCGGTCCCAGTGCCAACGCATAGGGCCCATTGATGCCAGCACGCCGCAACGTCTCGACGGCGTGCCCCACGATGGACGGATAGTCCGCGTAATCGTCCGGGATGGTAATCGCCGGATGCGGGCTGCTGGGAATGATGCCCTCGATGCCGCCGGCTTTGAACCCGTTGAAGATCGCGGTGTCTTCGGCGTGCGCGGTCTTCTCCGCGGCACTGACCACCGCCGGAAGATCCAGCACCGCGCCGCGCGACGCGTTGTCGAGCTCCATCATCGGCAGCTCGAACGGCACGCGGATCTCGATCAGGGGCACGACCTCGCGCACACCCCACGGCACATCGAGACCGCCGTCGGTCCGGATGCTGAGGTGGCCCGTGTTGACCGCGGCGTACTGCCAGCCGTGCGGGCCGTCGAAATCCACCAGCTTGCGTCCCGCCAGGTTGAGTTGGAGGACCCGCTTGGCTTCGTCGTCAATCTGTTTCCAGGCTTCGGAGGTGATCGGTGCATGATTGCGCTTCAACAGATCCATGGCTCACTTCCCTTTCATGCTGCCGATGCCGAGAGTCTTGATCACCGAAGCGGCCGTACTGTCTGCTTCTGCACCCTTCTCAATCCCGGCGATCGGCGCTTCGGTGAACAGGTACTTGCGCATCATCTCGTTGAAGTGGTCATTGTGACGGCGAATCCATTCCATGACCATCGTCGCGTGCTCGACCTCTTCGTTCTTGTTGTGCAGCAGCACGTCCTTCAACTGCGGATCGGCACACGCGTCGGCGCGTTGCTGGTACCAGTCGATGGCCTCCAGCTCCTCCATCAGGCTGACGATGGCACGATGCATCTCGCACGTCTCCCCCGACAGGAGCTCCAGCGGTTCGTGATAGGTGTCACTCGCCATTCGGTCCTCCCTCAGTGTCCAGTTATACGCTTACCGACAGATCGTTCCAGTACCACGGCTTCATCTCTTTTGTGCACCTTGACGATTTATCCGCTGACGTACCCGACCTCCGAGTTCCAGGTCACGTGATCGCCACCTTGACCTCCGCGCGCAGGCCCTCAATGTCCCGCTGGATCACTGGCGACTGCGAACGACTACCGCCCCTGTCCCGGCGCCTCGTGCGCCGCTTTCGGGTCGACTGTTGCCGGGCGCCCGCGTGCGGGCTGCTGCGGGGGCGCCTGCTGACGTGAGGGCTGCTGCGGGGCTGCCTGCTGCCGTGGGGGCTGCTGCGGGGCCGCCTGCTGCCGTGGTGGCGCCTCTGGGCGTGCCGGTCGCTCAGCGCGAGCCGGCGGCGCTTCGCGAGCAGGAGCGGGGCGACTGCGTTCACGAGCGGCGGGTGGTGCGGGCGCCTGCCCCGACGGGCCGGCGCGCTCCACGCGCTCGGGCTTCCCGCGCGGTGGCGGAGGCGGCACGGCACGCTGGGATGCGCCGGGCGCTGCGGGCTGTGGTGGTGCAATCCCCGGGCGTCGCTCTGGCCGTCCAATTCCGACCCCACCGGGGCGCTGCGCTCCGGGCACTGGCGGTGGCTGCTGCCCCGACGGGATGGCTCGCTCCACGCGCTCGCGTTTCCCGCCCTGCGGGCCGGTTGCTCCCGGAGCTGCGGCCCCGACGCCCGCCTGCGGGCGTGTGCCGGGAACGCCAGGTCCGCCCTGCGGCCGCACGATGCGCGGCTCGGGCCTCATCTGGGGCGCCTTGGCCTCGATGCCCTTGGCCTGCAGGCGGCGCATCGGATCTTGCGGCGGCCGTGTGGTCACGACCTGGCGCGCCTGCAGCCGCTCCGGGGGACGCCGCCCGGATGCTTCTCGCGGCGAGAGGCTCGCCGCCACGGGCCGTACCCTGAGATCACCGCGCACCGGCTGCAGCCGTTGCACGCGCTGCGCATCGAGCTGGATGTGCTCCATGCGGCCGCGGCCGAACTGGTTGCGGTCCACCGCCACCACCGCGTTCCTGACGTTGACGTTCTGGAACTTGGTGATGTTCGTGACGTTCACGATCCGCGTGTTGTTGATCACGACGTTGTTCACGACGCGCGGGCCACCCCAGCCGCCCCAGTAGGGCCTGCCGACGAACCCCGGCCGTCCCCACCAGGGGATGATCGGTTCACCGAAGCCGAGCGCGCACCAGCTCACGAAGGGGAGCCCGATGCCGACGGACACTCCGATGCCGGGAGCTCCGAAGAACGCCACCAGCGCGGGCGAGTAGACCGGCGCCACTACCACCGGGCCAGGAGCCCAGCCCCAGGCCCCGTCGAAGTTCACCCAGCGGCCGTAATGATAGGGGGCCCAACCCCATGGCGACTCGTCGACCCAGGTCCACTCGTAGTACGGATCGTACACCCAGCGGCCCGTGCTGTAGGGCGCCCAATCGGGGCGCACGTCGCGCGGAACCCAGACGTGGCCATAGCGCGGCTGCTCGCGCCAGTCGCCGTAGCGATCGAGCTCGTCCACGCCCGCAATATCCGGCGGCACGTACTGCGCGCTGCGCGGCGTTTCGCTCAGCTGCGCCGTGCGGGCGAAGTTCCAGCGATCCCATTCATCGGGGGCCGGCGCCGCGGTTACGTTCACCTGAACCGTGTCCGTGCCGGCGAGGATGATCTGCTGCTTGTCAGCGACCGCGGTCGTCTCACCAGCGGCCGGCGCGACGGTCGCTGCCCCGCCCTGGCCGGCGCTGAATGCTGTTCGGTTCTCGTCGACATCGAGGCGATAGTAGCCGGGGCGATCGATGGTGAACGCCGCATTCGGCGTATCAACCTCGATCGTTTGGCCGCCGGGCAGCCTCTTCAGATCGAGGGCGGCATGCCCCCCGGTGATCCGGAACTGCGTGTAATTGGGATCGAGCGACGTAAGGTCGATCTCGGTGGCGGCGCCGGCGCGGACGAACGCCCGCGGCCCAGCCTGAATCTCGAAGTTGGCACCGTCACCCGCGTAGAGCGAATCGCCGGCGGCAAGCGCCGTGTTCACCTGCGCCTGGGTCCAATCTTCGGCGCCCGTACGCCAGAAGGACACCTCGCCATCGATAAAGCTGAGGCGGGGCGGGGTGGGACCACTGCGGGTTGCGTTCTGCGCTTTGGCGGTGCACGGCTTGGGTCCTAGCCCGGCAAGCGCGAACAGGCACGCGAGGACGGTTCGCAGGATGCGTCTCGAGATCATCGTTGGTAGCCTCCTAGGCATTGCAGCGTCGGCCGGCCGCTACAAGAAGCACATCAGGGTCGGTCGTGATGCGCGGCGAGTGCCGCGGGGCCGGTCTGCTCGCGGATGCTCTTAACCCTCATTTCTCTGCGTCCTTTGTACAGAAGACAACCCAGCGCCGTAAGCTCGGAGTACTACGCGCGTGGTTCTACGTGCACGGCACTCCCAGCTTGCGACGATGACTACAGGGACTACAGTGAACCTTGCTCGGCATGTGCGCCCGAAGAACGCGAGTCCGAACACGGCACCAATGACGGTTCGAGCGACGGCGGAAGCCGCCCGCGACGGCCTACTTCCGCGTCTTCTTGGCGCGCTGCTTCTCGATGACAAACTCGCCGAACGTCACGCCGAGGTCGACCCCCTTGCCGGTGCCCGAGAACGCCAGGGACACGGTGCCCTTCGTCACCACCTGCGCAGCCGACGACTCGCCCATCCCGGCATGGGCCTCCGCAGAAGCGTAGCTCCCGAAAAGTTCGTTGATGTCCGCGACCTCCGAGAACGTCCCGCTGCCACTGAGGATCTTGGACTTCCCGGCCGTAAGCCCGCCACCTTTCGCCCGCAGGGACACGCGAGCCGACTCGCCATTGTCGCAGGTGATGGTACCCCTGCCGCTCGCCGTTGAGTAACCCGCCGACCACCCTGCGAGAGAGTACTTCATTTTGCACTTCGTCGACCCGCCCCACGCCGGTTGAGCCAGCGCGAAAAGGGACATCATCGCGACACTCGCTACCCTGCCGCTCCAGCCTGGTTTCATTCGTCTCGCCTCCTTCTTCGACGCCACCGTTTGCAGTGCTGCACCCTCCCACAACATAGCGCCAGTGCCGCTGTTGTACACCGGCTCATATGCTCGCCAACGTATCGGATAGGGCCCTCTCCCTCCGGAAGGGCAGGTGAAGGAATGAGATGCCCGACGAAGTCACCTTGTTTCGCTGCCGCACGCATGTCCGTCGGCATTACAGTAAGCTTCCCCGCACCGGGTGCAATCGCCAGCGCCGCGTAGCAGGCGCGTTCATCTCTGCGACTTGTCGGCCCACGTCGACCTTGAAGATCTCAGGCTTGGCGTCAGCGCGCGCTCAGACCTCATCCCAGCCGAGGAGTTCGAGTCGATCGAGGGAGAACAACTCCCCGTTCGTGCGACGCCACCGCATAGGCCAGTGCTCGCTGGCTTCTCCCTGCCGTTCCCACGTTGAAGACGTAGTGCCGGTACTCGGCTCTGCGCCGCTGCGTTCGCTTCCGCTGTCCATGGTCTACCTCCTCATCTCGATCGGTGTGTCTGGCCGGAAGCCCCGCTCATTGAGTGCGCCGGTGGCCCGCAATGTGGCGGGGGTTGCATGGTGGAGATGCGGCTCTTCGCTCCCGCGCCGCTGTCCGGGACGATCGTTTCCAGACGCTCGCGCACCGCCGTGGCATCGAGGCCGAGCACGTCACACACGTTGGCGAAAGCGAACGGCCAACCGCGCGTGTCATCCCACAGCCAGTCACGCGCTTCGAGGAACTCGCGCCGCCGGGTGCCGCACCGCGCACCAACATTGCGAACGACGCACTCCACAGCGTCATCGAACATCGCCACCACTAGGCGCATCTCCGGCATACGGGCGAGGCGGCGGTTGACCATCTGCGAAGGAAGAATCACCGCTGGTTCCCACAACGGCGTCAGGTTGTACGTGACGGACGTCCGCTTCATCAGGGGCTTCTCCTCTCTGGTTCCTGCTTGGGCTGAACCTGTGCCACGGGGTCCCCAAACGCACACCCGAGGCAGTGCGCCGCGCCATGCTCAGCGGTTGAGTAACAGGCGGAGTTCAGGACGCAGCCACAGGCGGCGCAGCGTGCGGTCGCTGGGCCCCGGCGTAGGTGCACCATCCAGCGCAGGTCATCCACGAGGACCTGCACCCGCTCTTTTGCGTGGGCGCGGTCGACGATGTGCTCAAGCAGCATCTGCCGATCGTACGGATTGCGTGCTGGCAGGAACATGCTCCCTCCGGGAAACGACAGGTGCGCAATTCCCTTCGCGATCGCCACTCCCTTTGCGCGGTCTCGCGAGCCCCCCTGCAACTTGCCTGCTGCCATTGCTGCCTCCTTCAACCGTTCCACGATTCGTGTGCGGCGAGGTGGGAAGTGCTGCGACGGCAGGATCACATGGGGCTGGAACAGGTCAATCGGAACTCCCGTCAGAGACCGATCCGGGTCCATAGCCATGCTTGCTTGTACAGGAAGGCATGGCACCTCCGTAAGCTCGGAATACTACGCGCGTGGTTCTACGCGCGGGGGCTTACGCGCTCGGGCCCGCCGGCGGGCCTGGGGGAGCGGCGGTCGCTTCCATCAGTGTTGCTGACCTGCGAAGGATCTTCTGGGTACGCTGATCGCTCCCAGGTTGCCGAACCCACTCGCACGGGTTCATTGCCGGGGCGCGATCAAGGTATCGACGTAGGTTTTCGTCTCGCTCGGAGGTCGAATCATCCCAAGGAACGTTCCCGAGTACGAGGCGAACGCGCAGCTCCCAGGGTGGAAGCGTCGCGGTTCCCGCAAGTCCATGCTGAGCACATCCGCCAACCCCTCGCAGTGTCACCAGCGCACCTGGTTCCCCCATTTTCCCGAACCTTCCATTGGCATCGTTCCACTTGCTTTCGGTGTGATCCCAGTACTGCTTCGCGACGTCAGGACATTTCCTGCGTCGCTAAATGTGTAGCCGCGCAACAATGACATAGCGCTCTCCTGTCTAACATCGGGACGTCCCGGTGAAAGGGCTGTCGCTTGTCCTACGGCGCGCCGTCCGCAGCACAGGGGACAGGCACTGGGTCCGTTGGCTGAGCCGCCAATGTGAGCGGACAAGCCGGCCCCGCCACCGAACCCCAGCAGCGATGCAATGAGGGCTATCATGCTGTTCTCCTTTCATTCGGTCTGCGTTGCGACATGAGGTATCCCCACGTCGCTGAGCGTCGGGTTGGCGGTTCGACTGGAGCGTTTCGGAGGAGTGTGCGATCAGATACCGGCAGCCGAATCCACAGAGGTGTCCGATGTCAACGCACCGGACGGCGTCGTCGAGGACGGCCATCATGAGCAGGCCGTACCGAGGTTGCGCCACTCACCGTCCTCGCAAAGGAAGGTGATGCCAGACTTGCAGATCGTGGACTGCGTGGCGACGGTTGCGCCGTTGTACATACAGGCGCGTCCGGCCGGCGCTACGCGTGCCGGGACATCGCTGCCACCGGCGCAAGCCAGTGCGAGGCTTCTCCATGCTCCGTCTTCACAGCGGTACTGGGTGTCCGATTGGCAGCTGGCTGAACCGGGGGAATACGAGTTCCCATTCAGGTCACAGCCCTTGCCGGCCACCGGCAGATTCTCAGCGCAGGCGGATCCCCACCCCTTCCACTGTCCGTCGTCACACCGATACTGGGTGCCCGACTGGCAGGCCGTTGAGCCGTGTGAATATGTGGCGCCCTCGTACCTGCAACCGTCGTTGCCAAAGACCGATGAAAATGGCCGAGGACGCAGGTCACACCCGGCAATGAAGAGGGCGCTCACGGCGAGGAGCGCAGCCATTCTTTCAACCATTTGTTTCTCCTTTTCTGTCCACCCGACAAGGTTCCGATACGCGCGGCTTGCTGAAACCACCGAGACAAGATTCGCTGCAGCCGCCACAACCATCCTTCTTATACAGGAGGACGCAGCGACGCCGTAAGCTCGGACTACTACGCGCGTGGTTCTACGCATGGCTTTACGTCCTCGCGCAGCCGGCTGGGGCTGTAACTGCTGTGTCGCCGAGTTAGTGCGCGAATCGACCAGGAAGTCGTGATGCCAGTTCTCGACGTCGATGCTGAGAGCGTGCACCATGATCCGATCAGCGTGGCACCGGCGGCACCGTGGGAGCGCAGGAGCTTACGCGCACACCGCGAGGCATCGATAAGGAGAGGGCTGAGGCGCTAAAAGTTCAGCCGCCCGGTCAGTAACAGGATGAGCACGATGATGAGGATGATGCCGCCGATCCCGGATGGTCGATACCCGTAGTTATGGTACCCCCAGTTGGGCAAGCCACCGAAGACGAGGAGCAACAGGACAATCAGAAGCAGCAGTGACATAACGTTCTCCTTTGTGTCCGAGGTTCAGGCGCTGGGTGGGTTGGCTGGCGCGGCGGGCTGTGGTGCCTGCGCGCGCAGATGTTCGCCAATCTCGCCGACTTTCTCGGCAATGTCGTGGCGGATCTCGTGACCGGCCTTCGGCGCGAACAACAGCGCTAACCCTGCGCCCAGGATCATGCCGGTGCCGAAGATGGCGAAGGCCGTGAGCATGTCCCCAGTCGCGGAACTCCGCGCCTCGAGACCGACCGCGCTCGCGATGTCTTCTTTCGACGGCAGTGCCTGCAAAATGTCCTCAATTCTCATGATCGCTCCTTTCCTGCTCCAAGACGTTCTCAGGAGCTTTTGTTCTGAACGGACGCGGAAGCGCCTGACGACAACCGGGCAGCAAGCTCGCGTGCGGCCAGAGCCATGGCCAATCTCGTCGCGGCGCCGAACAACACGGCGGTCAACCGTGAACGGAGACCTCCGCCCAGAACGTACCCCACCCCGGCCGCTACTCCCAAGGTGGCATACGGTCGCTGCTCCACCTGTTCGGTGAGGTAGCGTTCCAAGTCATCGGCCGCGTCCTGCACGGCAGCGGCAAGCGCGTGCACGTCGTGGTGGATTTGTCGACCGTGGTCACCGAGTGAGCGCTGCCCCTGGCGTTCTGTTCCGCTCGGCGCGCCGTTTGGTCCGTTCGAATGCTTTGCGTCACTCATGGCGCTCACCTCATTGCGCGAGAGACGAAGCGGGCGGCCAGATAGCCGACGCCGAGCGCCGCCAGCACCGCCACGATCGGCCGCTGTCTGATGAGAGTGCGGGCCTGTTGCTCCAAGTCCGTCACTTTGGAGCGGACTGCCGCGATGTCTGGTTGCACCTGCTCCGTGCGCCGCGGCAACGGCCGCTCCTCCGCGATCTGATCTGTGGTCATCATCGTCTCCTTTGTCCGGCAGCGTCGACCGAAGCCCCGCGACTGCCCAGCCATACACCGACGAGAAATGCCCCAATCGCCCACGTCAGCGGGAATGCCTTGATGTGCTCGCTCACGTCGAGTGTGGACCCGGCCGCACCCGTGAGCTCGTGCACGGCGACGCGCACCTCTTCCTGGTCCCGCTCGATCGATTGCAGGAGGTCCTCACGCTGTTCGGCAAAGTCAGTATTGTCCACAGTCAGTTCTTTCCTTCGGCTGGTAACGGTTCACGCTGTGGTGCTGGACCCATTGCCGTTCGTCCGCGTCCGTGTCTGCGGCCGACCGCGTCGCATCGCCAGAGTGACGAGCCCGACCGCACCTGCTCCATTGAGCAACCCGAAGGCGGCCACGCGTACGACCAAGCTGGCATCAGGGGTTGTGAACAGAACGACGCAGGTCGCCCCGGCGAACCACGCCGCCGCCGCCAAGAGCATGCCGGCACCGACCAAGGCGGCACGCTCGATGGAACGCGAGAGCAGCTCTTGCCCTTCGAGCAGCGCCAAATCGATCCGCTTGGCGATCACGCCTTGACTGCCGGCTACCAAATGCTCGAGCGATGACGACACCGACGGTTCGCCCGTGGCACCGTCACCCCCGGTCGCTGGGGTTTCTGTAAGCTCCACTATTCACCTCACGCGATCACGCCTGCGCGCACAGTCGTGCGTGATGTTGATGAGCAGAGAGAACCGCGCCATGCCGTACTTGTACAAAACCCTCCGTGCTGTCGTAAGCTCGGAGTACTACGCGCGTGGTTCTACGCGCGGAGTTTTACGCTCTCAGCAGGCAGTCTCCCGACTCCACGCCAGTCGGAAGACATCGAGGAGGAGAAGGACGTCACGGACTTGACGGCGACCGGGCGGATCGGGAAGCTGCGCTTCTCGCTGCCTCCTTCAGGTTGGGGGGGTGCCCCGGCGGCATCGGAAGGGGGTCCGGGAAGCGCCGCCGGGGCTGTGTGTGTAGAGAGATGCGCTTATTCGACGCGCAGCTCCACACGACGGTTCTGGGCTCGGCCGTCCGCGGTGTCATTGGACGCCACCGGGCGTGATTTGCCGAACCCCTCGGTAGTAATGCGCTTGGCTGGAATCCCCTGTTTCACCAAATATTGTCGCACCGCATCGGCGCGGCGGTGCGACAACTTCTGATTGTAGGCGTCGGTCCCGACGCCGTCCGTGTGGCCTTCGACAATGACTGCGATGCCGCCTTCGGCTTTGAGTGTTTCAGCGGCCTCATTCAGGACCGGTACGGCATCGGGTCGGATGGTGGACTTATCAAAATCGAAGTGGACGCTGCGCAGGACGATCTTCTTCTTTACCAGCCGTGGTGGCGGCGCGGGCGCCTGCGCGACTGGCGGCGGAGGTGGGGGCGCTGGCGCTGCCGCTGGTCCGTTGAAGGCGTATTTCAAGCCGACTCCGAACGTCGCCCACTGCGCGTCGGCCCCGAACCGTTCGTCGCTCACCTGCGTGGGCCCGAGATCCTTAGGCCGTGGTGACATGTAGGCGCGGTTCCAGCGACCGAAGAGACCCAGCGCGACCTGGGGCGTCAGATTGAAGTCGATGCCGCCACCGACGGAGAAGCCCGGCCCCGTGTGGTTGAGGCGTCCGCCCAGACCGGTGAAGACACCGCCTTGGCCGGTGCCGTACAGCTCCACGAACTCGCCCAGCGGCAGTGAGAGCCGCGGCCCGACGGTGCCCCCGAACAGCGTGGTGGTCCGGTTCTCATGCGCGAAGCCGCGGTGATCGTTGTCCGGTCCCTGGAGCGTGAAGTGTAGCTGGCCCTGCACCCCGAGATAATCATTGAACATGTAGCCGAGATACGGATTGGCGGTGCCGCCCTCTTGGACGTGCGCCCGATAGTTGCCATTGGTCGGCACGGAAGCGCCCAGGTCGATGCCGACGAATGGACCGTCAACGGCGCGGGCGGATGAAACGGCCCACAGTACGAAGAGCGAAAACACCAAGACTGAACGTTTGCACATCATGTCTATCCCTCCTTTTGGATTCGCTGGCTCGGTTGACTGGGCGCCACGTGCTGCACGTCACGCGCCCGATTCACCGTATTGCACCAGTTGCGGACCTATTCCGCACGACGACTCTAGAACGTCAGGTCCAGCGCCATGTCGCCCCCAATGCGCGAGCCTATCTGAACCGAAACGATCCCAATGGCCCAATGATTCGGAATGCTTGCAGCAACCATATGCAGACCGCGAGAACGACAACGATATGAATGATACGTCTGATCGTTGCATCAATTGGAAGAAGGGTCTCTACCATGTAGAGAAGCACTCCAACGATCACTAGAACTATGATCACGTTCATCAGTGGCATCGTAACTCTCCTCTCGTTTCTGGCAGTGAGGTAGGAGGTTGCAACCAGGTTAGTTCGCGACGCGCAGATCGTCCTGCACCGAGCAGACGCCCAGCGTCGACCGCGCCACGACAGCGGCCTCGAGGCGCTCTATGCCGATGGGGACGGTCCCGGTCAGCCGCGCAACGCAGTTCTTCACCGCTACGTTGACGCCCTTCAAGTCCTCATGGTTCTGGAGGGCCTTTTTCACCTCGCGCTCGATCTCGTCGTCCTGCGCTTTCACGCCGGGCCGCTTGGCGCTGGGCACCACCTGCAGCTCGTTCCTCACACGCCGCACGCCGCTCACCTTGCGCGCATCGGCCTCTGCGGCCCTCTTGGCTTCGTTCCCCGGCACGATGCCGAAGAGCGTCACCACGCCATCGCGGGTATCCACATTGATGTCGAGCGCCGGCGTCCGGCTGTCGGCCAGCAGGCGCATCTTCGTTACGGAGGTGATGTACACGTCGCGCGACGCGTTCCCCACACCATACGCGGCATTGGACAGCTGCGCCTTCTTGCTGTCGCGCCAGATTTCCGCGTCCGCCAATGTGTCCGGGCTCTGAATTTCGCTGGTCACGCGGCGGACGCCCGGGACGCCAGCCGCGACCTCGACGGCGCTCAGGTGGTCCGCCAGCGTCTTCGCCGTCCCGACGAGTAGTACCGCACCGTTGTTCACGGATTTCAGGGAGATGCTGCTCCCTTTCAGGGACGTGTCGGCTTTCAGCGCTTTGGTAACTTCCTTGTTGATGCGGTCGTCAGATCGCTGCACCGCCTTCTCATGTCGCGGCGTCACCACCTCCAGGAGGTTGACCACCCCCTGCACGCCGTCGATGCTCGTAGCGACGCTCTCGGCCTTCTCCTTCTCCTCGCCGGAGCGCACCTTGCCGTGCAACGTCACCCGGCGGTTGATGGTATCGACGCTGACTGCCGTGCCGCTGACGCCCTCGGTCGTGAGCAGCGCCAACTTGATTTTCGTGGTGATCCAGGCGTCGGTCGGTGCAGCGAGAGCCGGACCAGCCATGGTGCAGCCGAGCACTGCCGCGAGCACACTGACCCGCCACCCTGCCGCTCGGGGAATGATTCTCTTTCGTCGGGTCATGGTTCTTCTCCTTAGAAGTGAAGATGGGCGCCGATGCCGGTATACTCGACGTTGTTCACGTAAAATTGTCCGTTCGGGGATTTGCCGTGAAAGTACTCCAGCAGGAGCTGAAAGTTGCGTGTGGTTCCGCTGCTGAGCTGCACCCCGATTCGAGGGGAATAATCGCCGGCCCATCCGCCCTCTTGGTGATACTTCACGTCGACTGCCGCGATCGGGCGCACCTTGAAACGCGAAAGTGGGGCAACTCTTTGAGTGACCAACTGAAGGCCACCCTCCTCTGAGCCGACCCACTCTATGCCACCCTGCGTTGTTATTGGGTCGAGGTGTGGCTCGTAGTGGACGATGTACCCTGCCCCAGCGTAGGTGCGAAAACCCCAGGGCCATTCGTAGGAGCCGAGGACCTCGAGCGTTTCATAGCTCAGATTGACGCGTGTCGGGGCGGAGTGCCTCAGCAGAAATTCGTCTCCCAGATGTGAGCTTTGATGAAAGGCCCTGAACAGGGCACTGAACTTTCCGTTGCGATAGGCAATGGGCAGGCCGACGAGATAGTCGGCGTTTAGGAGATCGAATGAAGGGGAACCCAGGTCGAAAAGCGCGAACACACCGGCGTGAATGCCAATATCGACGTCGGAGTGCGCATTGACGTGAAATCGCACGAGCGAGAAGGACTCTCCGAAGCTGACGGTCGCAGCGTGCTTCAAGGCCTTGTCGCCGAGGTAATAGTGGTACGCGGCCGAGAAGTGCGGCCAACGGGGATCGGCGAGTAGCGGCAAAAAGACCGAGGGTCCGGGGAACGGCTCCACAGAAGAAATCTCTTCTACGACCAAGCGGTACTGACCGTGACCATTCTTGTCGAGAATCACCTGCAGCTTCTTGCGATCGTTGTCGCTCAGGTCACCGGCGATCGTAATCAGCCGGCCCTTCACGGTCACTGCGGGCGCGGCCATCTTGAAATCCTGCTGCAGGATCGCCGCTACGTAGCCGCGAATGAAACTCTCGTCCTCCGTGCTCTCCGCCGCCGCACCTGACTGCAGCCCGCAACAGATGATGAAAGCATACGCGCAGACTAGCAACCGTCGACGCCACGCCCGTAACGGTGCCATATGTTCTTCTACGGCAGGGACGACGCTTACCGCCATCGGGCTCGCATTCGCGCTGGGCTCGTCCATGTATGTCCTCCGTTTATCGAGCTGATCGAAGCGTTTGCGAGTGTCGCCATTTACGCACGGCCGCGAAGCTCTTCCAGTGATGCCGGGGCAGTCGCGGGAAGGCACCGTAAGAACCACGGCGAACTCTTCCAGGCCCGTGTTCCTAAAACAGCGCACCGATGACCCGAAACGGGAAGCTGACAACGGCCCATACCAAGCCGAAAGCGCTGCCAATGATTCCGGGAGATCTGGTGTCGCGCTCCGTCGTGGTGGTGGTTGTTTCGGTGGTTGTGGCCGGACGTTGCAGCGGCGCCTCGTCGGTACCAGCCGCCGGGGCCGGCTCCTCGACTCTAACCGTCTGCGTGGTCCTGGTCGCGTGGCTTGCGCACCCCGCTGCCACGCAGAGCGTCAGCATGCCGCTGAGCATCACCACGGTCATCACATTCGTTCGGTGGCGCATATCACACAGGCCTCCTAGGCATCGGTCCCCACGGCCCTCTTTGTACAAGGCGCAGGGCACCGCCGTAAGCTCGGAGTAGTACGCGCGTAGAACTACGCGGGTACTACTGCCGTCATTCGATACGAATCTTCTGCCCCGCGAAGTTACGCGGTCCTTGGAAACGTGCGAGGCCGGGCGGCGCACCCGGCTTTACGAAGAAGTTGGTTTCCGGGGCGAGCATGCGAATGACCGGATCGATGAGCCAATTGACGGTCGGGCGGAGTGCAAAGCGCACGACGTCGATTTTCCCGCCAGGGCGACGCACAGTGGTCTCCTCCTGTCGAAGAAGCTCCATGTCAAGAACGCGGGGCTTCGGCGTGGGGACGACCGTCCGGAAGACGAGGCGGCCGTCAACGGCGTTCTGCTCGAAGTTCTTGATCACGATGAAAATCAACGGACCCCAGTAGGTGCCGGGAGGCAGCTCGACGCGTTCGTCGTACGTCTCGCGCTTTTCGCCGAGACCCGAGAACCCCGTGATGCGGCCGCCCACGACGTCGATCGCAATGTCGACGGTGCGGACTCCCTTTGCGTTGCGAATAGTCGAGCGGCCACGGATGGTCTGGAGCGTCTTCCCGATCCGCGCCTCGACCCGATCCTCATCGCTGGAGCCGTCGTTGAATCGGGCGATGCGCACGGCCTCCAGCACGTCACCGCGGCGGCGCTGATGATAGTCGATGAAGCCGATGGTCGAAGGGTATAGGGCCCTGGAAGCGGCGGGTCGCCCCAATCAGTGTGGCGCGGCCGAGCCCGCCGGCGGGTGCATCCATCCTGAATTATGATGGTTTCGCGGGAGCCCATTGCCATTGATGAGCATAGTGGTTATCCATAACACCTCTGCAGTAAGTGAACACGTTACCTGCCCGCACGCGGGGCACAACGGCCCCCACTCTGACACGTACGAGCCCCACCGGGGCGCAAGCCTTCGACAACGCCTGGGCGCAGCCCACGCATATGGAAGGACTTCGATGAAAGAGATGGCGCAGGTGGCGTTTGCCTCCTTGGAGAACCCAACAACGCAGATCCCAACAACCACACAGACGCACGCCCGGCCCTGGTCAGGCCTCCGAGCCCTGATGCTGGCGGTGCTTGAGGATGCGATCCACAGCTTGAGGTCATCGGAATGGCTTGTCCGTACGCAAGCAGAGGTGTGGATCACGAGCGCGGAGCGCCGATATGTCTTTTCGTTCGCGGTGATCTGCGAGACACTCAATCTCGAGCCGAGCGCGGTACGCCGGTCGGTCATAGGACTGCTGGACAAGACACGGAGAAGCGGCCGCCGCATGAGACGCAGCCGACCTAATGTGCGCCGCGCCGGGGCTGTACAGCTAGCGAGGGCCGGTCGTCAGTCTGCTCGAAGGAGAGACCGCCGTAGTCGTCTCTGCTGTTGGTCGTACTGAGTCTCAGCGTCGTGGATGGCGTGTCCGCTGGCGGCACTGAGCGGGGGTTACACGCGTGGGTCTGCTTCCCGGGCCCCGAGCACGATGCGGACAAGCTGGGCTGCCGATAAGACGTTCACCTTCAAGAGCACCATGCGGCGGTGTCCTTCCACGGTACGGACGCTGACATGCAACGCCGCCGCGATTTCCTTGGACGGTTTGCCCGCGATCAGCAACTCCATGACTTCGCGCTCGCGGGGCGTGAGGTGCGCGAGTCGCTCGCTGACGGCGGCGCGGTCGGTCGTCGCCGCGCGTGCCTGGTGATCGAAGTCGATCGCGGCACCGATCCGCTTCAGTAACACAGTGGGCGGCGCGGGCTTTTGCAGGAAGTCGAATGCCCCGGCCTTCAGCGCCCGCACGGAGGTCTGCACATCCCCGTGGCCGGTCAGCACAATGATCGGGAGTACCGCCTTGCGCCGGCGGAGTTCGTCTTGGAGGTCAAGGCCGCTGCCATATCGCAAGCGGACATCCAGCACCAGGCAGCCCGGGTGCTCGGGATTGTAGGCGGCGAGGAACTCTTCACCCGAGGCGTACGTCTCGACCGCGAGGCCTGCCGACTCCAGCAACGCGCGCAACGACTTGCGCACCCCGCCATTGTCGTCCACGACAAAGACAGTCGCCGCGGCAGCCGTGTAGAACGCCTCTGCCGCACTGTCCTCCGCCGCTGCCACGGCAGCGCACAGTGGGCGGCCGGCAGGCTCAGCTATGGCGATCCTCCTCAGTTTGGAGGGAGCCCCGGCGGCACCGGAGGGGGGTCCGGAAGCGCCGCCGGGGCTGTGTGTGTAGAGAGATGCGGTCATTTCGACGCGCAGCTCTACACGTCTTTTCTGGGCTCGGCCGTCCGCGGTGTCGTGGGACGCCACCGGGTGTGATTCGCCGAACCGCTCAATGAAAACATGACGTGTCCCAGGTCAGTCCGCGATGCGCAGATCGTGCTGTGCAAACGCGTAGCTTCAAGGCGTCTGATCGAGGTGCCGCTCGAACGCCGCAATTTGTTTTTCGACGTGCTCTTTCGCGATCCCGTATTTCTGCTGCAGTAATCCGGCAAGCTTGTCGCGCTTGCCGCCGATCGTGGCGAGATCGTCATCGGTCAGCTTCCCCCACTTTTCCCCGAACCGCCCCTTGAGTTCCCTCCACTTGCCTTCGATTTGATCCCAGTTCATTGGTCTTGTCCTTTCGTTGGTTTGCGGTGCGACGTCAGTCGCCATTGGTGCCTGATTTCAACGGTCCCAAGATCCCTGCCTGGCGGTATCCATTTGGCGTGGCGCGAGGACTCTTTCGTTGCTCTGGCGCCACGCGCAGACGCTGGCGCACGGCGTTCGAGTCGAGATCGAGAACCCCACAAATGCATTCGAAGGAGTACGGCCATTCGGTCTCGTCGGCGAGGAACCATTGCTTCGCCTCGTGGAAGAGCCGGCGGCCGCGACTGTTCGTGGCGCAGCGATACTTCTCAACGCAATCGAGCGCGTCGTGAAGGACGGCAATCATGAGCCGTTGCTCGGGTGCCTGCTTGCGCCGCGGTCCGAAGTGTTGCGACGGCAAGATGATGTCGAGCTGCGTCAAGCTACTGGGAACTTCCGCCAGCTGTAGATTCGCTTCGATCGCCATACGCTTCCTTTTAGAGGAGGGGCGGCTGCGCCGTAAGCTCGGATTACTACGCACGTGGTTCTACGTGTACGGTCTTACGCCATCACGGCGCAGGGAATTTGCAAGGTGCACCATGCCCGCAGGGGGCGCATCAGGACCAGCGCAGTGGCCTCACCGCGAGTCGAAAGCCTCGACCCCAAGCAGCATCGCCAACGAATGAACCGCTCGAACTGCGACCGCAAATCGGACGACGGCGTCGCGTCAGGATCTACGCGCGCGAATCGGCTTCGCGCGCGCTCAGCACAGTGCGGACAAGCTGCGTTGCCGAGGAGACGTTCATCTTCGAGAGCACCATGCGGCGGTGCCCTTCGACGGTGCGGACACTGACGTTCATCGCCACCGCGATCTCCTTCGACGTCTTGCCGGCAATGAGCAGCTCCATGACTTCGCGCTCGCGAGGCGTGAGGCGCGCGAGTCGCTCCATCACGACGGCACGTTCGGTGGTCACCGCGCGTGCCTGGCGGTCGCTGTTGATCGCCGCGCGGATGCGCTCCAGCAACACCTTGGGCGGCGCCGGCTTTTGCAGGAAATCGACGGCGCCAGCTTTTAGCGCCCGCACCGAGTTCGACACATCGCCGTGGCCGGTCAGGACAATGATGGGAAGCGTCGTCTTGCGCCGTCGCAGTTCATCCTGCACGTCCAGGCCACTGCCGTGTCGCAAGCGCACGTCCAGCACCAGGCACCCCGGGCGTTCCGGCTCGTAGGTGGCAAGGAACTCTTCCCCCGAGGCGTACGTCTCGACCGCGAGTCCCGCCGACTCCAACAGGGCGCGCAACGACTTGCGCACGCCGACGTTGTCGTCCACCACAAAGACGGTCGCCTCGGTGGTCACCGGGAACCCCTTTTCCGCGCCGCCTTGGCTGGCTGCAGCGGCAGCGTGAAGCGGACGGTGGCCCCGGGGCCGCCGTCGGCGCGCTGCTTCACCCAGATCCGGCCCCGATGCGCCTCGAGGATGGAGCGGCTGATCGCCAGGCCCATTCCCAGACCATGTGGCTTGGTGGTGAAGAAAGGCTCGAACATGCGCTCTGTGGCTGCGGCAGAGACGCCGGTGCCGGTGTCGCGCACAGCCAATTCCGCCATGCCCTTCGCTGCCCATACCTTGAGCTGGATCTCACGGCGGTCGCTTGGTGCCTCCCGCAGCGCGTCGATGGCGTTCTGCATCAAATTCACGAGGATTTGCTCGATCTGAATGCGGTCCGCATAGATCGGCAGCGGTCGCGGGGGCAAGTCGAGCCGCAGGGTGATTTGGCTCTGCTGGATCTCGCGACCCAACAAACGCGGAACGTTGCGGGCAATCTCGCGCAGATCCGTCGGCTCGAACTGCGGCTGTCCCTTCTCGATGAAGTGGCGCAGGTGCTCCACGATGCTCCCGGCTCGCACGGCCTCCTCCGATGCGTCGTCCAACAACGCCAGGAGCTTGTTCGACTTGGCTTTGCCCGACCGCACATACCGAGCACACGCTTCCACTCCGTTCGCGATCGCCGACAGCGGCTGGTTGAGCTCGTGCGCCAAGCCGGTTGCCAGTTCGCCGACGGTGCTGATACGCAACGCGTGCGCCAACTCGGTTTGCCGCTGCCGCACCTGTTCTTCGACGTGCTTGAGGTCCTCGCTTGCCTGTAGGGCGTCTTGCGCGCGTTGGCGCTCGGTGATGTCTTCAATGGCGAGGAGGATGAGATACGGACGATCGCCGCCGCGATCGATGGCCCGTGCATTGAGCAGCATGATGCGCGGGCCAATCGACTCGAAATTGGGTTCCACCTCGAAGTCGTTCAGCACGTGTTTCTGGGGCAGAACCTCTCCAAGCAGCGTCCGCAACTTGGGAACATCCCACTCGCGGTTGCCCAGCTCGTACAGCAACTGTCCGACAGTGTCCTCTTGGGAGACGCGGAAGGTGGCGTAGAAGGATTGATTTGCCGAACGGACACGCAGGTCTCCGTCGAGCACCAGCAGCGGTTCGCGCACCGTGTCGACGATGGACTCGGCATAGAGTCGTGCTTCTTGGAGCGCCTCCGCCGCGACGTCGGAAAATGTGATCACCACACCTTCGGTCCGGTTGTCGCGCGTGCGGTAGGGGAGGACCTGCCGGACGTACCACCGGCCGTCGTGGGTTTGCACTTCCGTCTTCGGCGTTATCGGCTGTTGCAGGACCGCCGTGGCGTCGGGCAGGAGACCGGGGTCGGTGAACTTCTGGGCGATGTCACCGATCGGACGGCCGATGTCCGATGCGATCAGACTGAAGAGCCGAGTGGCGGCCGGCGTGAAGCGCCGGATGCGCAGTTGCGTGTCCAGAAACAGGGTCGCGATGTTGGTGCTGGTCAGCAGGTTATCCAGGTCGTTGTTGGCGGCTTCCAGCTCCGTGATCTTGCCCTCGAGCTGCACGTTGGCGGTGGTGAGTTCCTCGTTGAGCGATTGCAGCTCCTCTTTCGAGGTTTCCAGCTCCTCATTGCTGGACTGGAACTCCTCGTTGACCGACATCAACTCTTCGTTCGCCGCTCTGAGTTCCTCAATATTCTGCTGCAGATCCTCCTTGGTGCTCTTCAGCTCGTACTCGAGCTGGTGCACGAGCGCCGCGTCAGCAGCGCTCGCCGCGGCGGCGGGGTGAGCAGCGACCGGGGCAGCGGTCTCCGGTTCGTCTTCGAGAGACACCAACCACAAGCCTTCGGTGTCCGTGGTTGTGGCATTGAGCGGCTCGACCGTTATTTTCACGCGTGGAAACGTGTTGCCACGGCGCACCTGAACGCCGGGACAGGTGACCTGCTGATTACCGCGAATGGCTTCTTGGATGGCGCTGCGCAGCTTGGTGCGCAGCCCGCTGCGTGCCTGCGCGATGAGGTCCTGCGTCGGCACGCCCGCCGGTTGCATGAAGTAGTCGTCGGTCCGGCCGTGGAAATAGAGGATCTCGCCGCCGCGATTGATGATCACGCACGCCGGTGCGTAGCGCTGCAGCAGCAGGTGCTGCGCCAGTGATGCCAGCCGGCCCGGATTCGGCGGGCTCGGTGTCCGTCCGCGCACGACGGTCGAAACGGGTGCGGGGGCGAGGGGAAACTGGAGCCGGGCGTGGCGCGTCGGTCCGATGCGGCGATAGATGCGCCACTTCGTCGACACTACCTCGAACAGGTCCGCTTGCAGCCCGATATCCTCGGCGCTGCCCAAAAACAGGTAGCCGCCTTCGAGCAGAGCAAAGTGCAGCAGCGGGATGAGTCGGTCCTGGATCGCTGGCTCGAGATAGATGAAGAGATTGCGACAACTGACCAGGTCGAGCCGAGAGAACGGTGGGTCGCTGACTAGGCTCTGTTGGGCGAAGACGACCGTTTCACGCAGCTCGTTGTTGACCCGGTAGCTGTGCTCGCCCCTGATGAAGAACCGCGACAACCGCTCGGCTGACACGTGGGCAGCGATCCCCTCAGGGTAGATACCAGCGCGTGCCGTCTCCAGTGCCTCGGCATCGACGTCCGACGCAAACACCTGCAGGCGACAGCTCTTCCCGGCCGCCTCGATCTCTTCAATGAGCACCATTGCGATCGAGTACGCTTCCTCGCCGGTTGCGCAGGCGGGTATCCACACGCGCAGCAGGGCATCCGCGTCCTTCTCGGCAACCAATCGTCGAATCACTTGCTCTTGCAGGATCTGCCACGCCGCGGGCTCGCGGAAGAAACTGGTCACGTTGATCAGCAGATCCTTGAACAGCGCGGCCACCTCCGCGGGGTCGTTGCGTAACACCTCCACATACTTGGGCAGCTCATTGAGGTGTTTCAGACTCATGCGGCGTTGAATGCGCCGCCGCAGGGTGCCCTTCTTGTAGCCGCTGAAATCGAATTTGGTGTGCGCGCGCAGTGCCTCCACCACGGTCGTCAGCGGATCGGGCGCCTTCTCCGGTAGCACGGCCATGTTGGTCGCCGCCACGGCCGCGTGCTGCGCGTACGCCAGCAGGGCGGCCGCCATCTGTTCGGCCGGCAAGACGTAGTCGGCGCTGCCGCTGGCAATCGCGCTGCGCGGCATGCCATCGTGCTGTACCGTTTGCGGGTCCTGAACCATCGTCATACCGCCGCCCGCCTTGATCTCCTTCAGCCCCAGGGTCCCATCCGTGCCGGTTCCAGACAAGATGATGCCGATCGCGTTCTCATGTTGGTCCGTCGCCAACGAACGCAGAAAGAAGTCGACGGCCATCCGCAGGCTGCGCAGCGCCGTGGGCGCGCTGAGCCGCAAGGTGCGGCCGTGAATGCTCAGATACGTGTTTGGTGGAATGACGAAGACACGGTTCGCCTCGACCCGCATCCCGTCTTCGACCTGCACCACGCGCATGCGTGTGTACGTGCCGACCAACTCGGCCGTGAGGCTCTCGCGTGTCGGATCGAGATGCTGGATCAAGACAAAGGCTGCGCCGCTGTCGGCGGGCATGGCACTGAAGAATTTCTTGAAGGCGTCGAGCCCACCCGCCGAGGCACCGATGCCGACAATCGGGAACACGGTCCGGTCGTTCGCTCCCCGGCTCGCGTCTTGGCGGTTCGCTCCGGAAAAACGCTTCCGTTCCGTCGCTCTCGCCGATCCAACTTTGCCGTGCTTCATTTCACTCGGACCACCCGGTGCCGGCCGAATCTAATCCATGAGCAATTTTTGGGTCAAGTCTCGATGGAGCAGGCGGGGCGGAGCCATGTCCGGACCGCTGCGACCCTGCGCTGCCCGACGAGGCGTCTGGCAACCGCTACAGCGCTACCCTTCTTGCTCGGGGTTGCTCGGGCGGTCTTGGCGTTGGCTGGGCGCGGCGAGTACGCCCCCTTGTGTGCGCCACCTTGCGGGGAACCGCCTGGATCACGATACGCTCGGGCGCGTCGGAGAGTTCGCGGAACGATGCCTCGATATCGCCGACGAAGTCGCGTAGGTCCGGCAGCAGATCCCACTCGCCGGTGAACCCCCAGCACAGCTTTCCCGCGTAGCTGAAGAGCACGACACCGAGGCACAGGGAGTCGATCAGCGGGATGAACCCAAAGTTATCGACCATTCTTGCGCCGAGCATGTAGAGCAGCTGCTGTGGTCCAGGAACGTTGGTCACCACGAGATTGAAAGGGAGAACGCGGGTAGCCAAGCGCGCGCCGAGCGACAGCAAGGTCGATGGTGTCCACTCGCCCACTTGCGTCAGCACCGCGGCGCTGAGGGCTTGCTTCGAGTGTTTGAGATGCTCAGTGGTCTCGCGGATCTTGTCGAACCGCTGTATCGGGTCGGGCTCGCCGAGCGGCATGGGCACCATCCACGCCGAGATCCGGTTGCCGAGTGTGCCGCGCTCCTGCTCGGTGCGGACGCTCACCGGGGCCATCACCCGAAAGTCGAGCGGCGCCACAGCCACGCCGCGTCGCTGCAGGAAGCGTCGCAGCGCACCGGCAACCGTGGCGAGCACGACATCGTTCACCGTCCCGCCCAGGCGCTTCTTGACTCCCTTGACCGTGTCGAGGTCCATCGTCAGCCAATCGAGGCGCCGATGCGGTCCGATCCGTTGATTCAGCGGTGTGTCCGAGACCCCGCGCATGCCGGTGCTGAGGGTCTGGCGCAGGGCATTGAGGTTGGCACGGATACCGGAATCCGGGTCGCGAGCCTCTTGCAGGCTCTGCGGGAAACTCCTGGCAATCTCGAGGGGCAGTCGCGCGTAGCGCCCGAGCGCGTCAGTCGCCAGATCCCAACGGCTCGGCGTCGGCCGCGGTATCCACCGCGGTGACGGTTCGAACGCGTGGGTCGGTTCCGCTTTTAGCAGGACGTTCAGCAGATCGACACTCGACATCCCATCGACCATGCAATGGTGAACCTTGCTGATCATTACGAAGTGCGCGGGGTTCGCGAGGCCCTCCAGAATCCAGATCTCCCACAATGGTTTCTGACGGTCGAGGTGCTGGGCCATAACGCGCGCCGCGAGACGCCTGAGCTGCCGCTCATCTCCCGGCTTCGGCAGCGCGATGTGGCGGACGTGGTAATCAATGTTGAAATGCTCATCGTCCACCCACACGGGATGATTCTCCATCGGGACGTGAGCCAGCCGCTGGCGGTAGCGAGGAATGAGGTGCAGCCGAGAGGCGATGTAGTCGCAGATCTTATCGATGTCGATGCCGCCATCGGCCGTCTGCAGCGGCCCGGCCTCGAACGTTGCAGTGGCGGCTACGTGCATGGGGCTGGTGGGGGTCTCCATGAGGAGAAATGAGTTGTCGAGGAAACTGAGACGGTCGTAGGCATTCGTGGGCATGGCGATGTCCTCTACTCGGCGAATTGGCGCACCAGACTTGCAGCGCCTCGGTCCCCAGCCCCGGACGATCCGGCAGTCGAGGCGTGGGATGGCGTTGGGGAAGGCTTATGCCCGAGTGGGGCTCGTGCGTCTCAGAGTGGAGGCCGTTGTGCCTCGCGCGCGTGCTTGGAACGTGTCAGGTGGTATCTTTTGTAACAGCTGCGGACATCGTTGTCGATGACGCGGAAGGCCCACGCGGCGCCTCTGCCGTGAGGAGAGGGTCGCTATCTCTTGCCTGCCTGGAGGCGTGAGGACGTGTCCTCCTCCTTACCGGGCGGCTCGGTCAGGCCGGTGATTTCCCGGATCTCCTTCTCATTGAGGGATTCGGCGTTCAGCAGGGCTTGGGCGAGAGCAGTTCATCCTGGTTCAAGCTCCTGGTCGGCTTTGGTCCCACTCTGCTGCTGATCGCCGCCTTCGTGTGGATCAGCCGCCGCGCTGCGGCGGCGGCTGGTGGCGGGCTGTTCGGCCTCGGCCGCAACCGCGCCAAGCGCTACAGTCTCGTTGACCAAGTTGGCCGCCCGGAAGCAGCTTCTTTCGAGTCCTTGGACCGGCCGTCGGAGGGCGGTGCCGCCGGGTTGTCAGTCGGTGGGTTCGCCATTGTCTTCTGCTCACTTCGCGGCCGTGGCGCGCGCCGTACGCTCCGTCATCCCTGCCCGTAGAGCAACGTGGGAGTTGGAAGGATCGAGCCCGACAAGGTTATGCAAACCGAAGCCAGAAAGCCACCCGTGGCGAGCCACCCGTGGCCATCGATCAGGACGCACTCCAATCACAGCAGTGCGTGTCGGCGATAGAACCACGACTTGACGGCCTGTACCACCAAGAGGTAGGTCGCGGCGAGAAAGGCAATCGCACCCAACATCGACAGTGGCAGTGGAGTAAACCGCAGCAGGCTCCCGACCGGCGTGTACGGCAGCACAGCTGCGACCGCCACGACGGCTAAGACACTGATCAGCAACGGCCGGCTGGGAAGGCTCTTGAGCGGGCTGCCTGCCGTCCGGATGACAAATACCACGAGCGTTTGTGTTGCCAGGGACTCCACAAACCAGCCGGTGTGGAAGAGCGGCGCGTTCGTGGAAGCGTGGAACACCCAGAGGAGTACCCCGAACGTGAGGAAATCGTAGATCGAACTGATTGGACCGATGATCATCATGAACTGGCGAATGAAGGCGATCTGCCAACGCTTGGGCCGATGCAGCAGGGCGGGATCCACATTGTCGCTGGGGAGGCTGATCTGCGAGACATCGTAGAGAAAGTTGTTCAGCAGGATTTGCGTCGGCAGCATGGGCAGAAATGGCAGGAAGAGCGACGCTGCGGCCATGCTAAACATGTTGCCGAAGTTCGAGCTCGTCCCCATGATGATGTACTTCATGATGTTGGCGAAGCTGCGCCGCCCCTCGACGACCCCGTCGTTCAAGACCGCAAGATCCTTCTCGAGCAGGATGATCTTCGCCGCGTCCTTCGCTACCTCCACGCCGTTGACGACGGAAATGCCAACATCTGCGGTGTGCAGCGACGGGGCGTCGTTGATGCCGTCACCCAAGTACCCGACGACGTGCCCACGTGCCTTCAGGGCGAGGATGACCCGGTTCTTCTGTTCAGGAGACACGCGGGCAAAGATGGCACCGTTCTCCGCCTGGTAGGCCACGGCGGCATCATCCATCGTGTCGACCTGGTTCCCGGTGACAATGCGGTCTGCTCCTAGCCCCACGTCGCGCGCCACCTTCTGGGTCACATACTGGTTGTCGCCGGTCATGATGACTACGGAGACGCCATTCCGTTTCAGGGCCTCGAGAATGGGAAGAATGCCCTCCTTGGGCGGGTCAAGGAAGGCCGCGAACCCGGCCAGCGTCATACCCTGTTCGGCCGCCGGGGTGTAGATATCCTGCTTCGCCACCCGCAGCACTGCGACGCCAAGCGTGCGATACCCGTCGGCACTCAGCTTTTGGAAGGTCTCAGCCGCCTCAGCCCGGCGGCTTTCATCGAACGGCTGGGGAGCCCCATCGATGGTCACAGTCTGGCAGATGGCAAAGACGCTCTCCGCCTCACCTTTGGTGACAAGCAGGTGCTCGTCACCTCGCCGCACCACCACCGAAAGGCGTTTGCGGTTGAAGTCGAAAGGGATCTCGTCCACCTTCTCATACTCGACGATGGCAGGGTGCTCGTGCTTCAAGACTGCGTCGTCCAAGGGGCTCTTGATGCCCGCTTCAAAGTAACTGTTCAGGTAGATGAGCCGCAGAACACTGTCGTCATCCTTGCCGTGGACAGTCACGTGCCGGTCAAGCACGATCTCGCCTTCGGTCAGCGTGCCCGTCTTATCGCTGCACAGGATCTCCACGCTCCCGAAGTCCTCTATGGCCGCAAGTTGCTTGACGAGAACCTTTTTCCTGGCCATCCGCCGCGCGCCTTGGGCCAGTGTGACGGTGATGATCATTGGCATCATCTCAGGCGTCATCCCGACTGCGAGTGCGACAGAGAAGAGAAAAGACTCCAGCAGCGGGCGCTCGAAAGCGATGTTGACCAGCAGAACGAACAGCACGAGCAGCATGATCACCCGTGTGATCATCAGCCCGAAGTGGCGTATGCCACGGCCGAACTCGGTCTCCGGCGGCCGCATTACCAAGCGCTGGGCAATCTCGCCGAAAGCGGTGTCTCTCCCTGTGCAAACGATGACCGCGGTGGCAATCCCTGTCTGAACCGCAGTGCCCAGGAAAACGCTGTTGCTCGCGTCGGCAACGCCGTGCTTCCCCTCAGGAAGATCATTCGCTGTCTTGTCGACGGGCAAAGACTCTCCGGTGAGGGCCGACTCACGCACGTGGAGGTCCTTCGCTTCCAACAGACGCGCGTCCGCCGGCACGAGGTCTCCGGCATTGAGCCTGACGATGTCCCCGCGGACCAGTCCCGTTATCGGCAGTTCCTGTTCTCGCCCGTCACGCACAACGGTAGCCGTCGTGGCGACTTGCTTGCGAATCTCCTCCACCGCATGTCGAGCCTGGAACTCCATGAAGAAGTTCAGCAGCACGCTAAGCAGAACCATCGAGATGATGATCAGTCCGCCGACCGGATCACCGAGCGCGAGAGTAATGGTGCTGGCTACGAGAAGGATGATGACGAGGGGATTCGTAAGGAAGCGGAGAAAACCGATCAGCCCTGCGAAGCGCGACTCACGCACAAAGCTGTTGGGGCCATAGAGACGCAGTCGCCGTGTCGCCTCATCGGAAGTCAGGCCGGCCGGCGTTGCCTGCAGCAGTCCAAGCAGGTCCGGCAGCGGCCTATCCCAAAAGCCGTGCAGAGATGTGTCTCGTTGTCCCGACGTCTGCGCCGGCGACGCGAACCATGAACGTGAGATCATCTGGACGAAATCCTCCCCACGGTGAACTCACCGTCGGAATGCGTTCACCATGTTCGGAGGGTAGCCCCGCTTGGAATCAGCGGCAATCAAGCTGGCGGTTGACGTACGCGGCGATGACCAAGGCGACGACGATGGCGAGTACTGCGACCAGCAGGGCGTGAAGATAGGCGACGATGCCGAGGACGAAGCCCTCGATGAGCCACGTGGAGCGCCGAGTTTGACACCGCCCAAGACAATGGCCCTCGTAGGTTCAATGACGCGGCGGGACACCCGCGGACCGGTGATCATGGAAGGGGAGCCTGCAGGGCGAGGGATCGCGGAGTACTTAGCTACTGGAACCAGAGCCGCGGCGCGAAAAACTCTCAACCCACTTTCCGCGGGTAAGCCATTTGCGCAATTCTTCCAGGATGAGCAAGCCGGCCGCGAAAGGCATGATGAAGACCCACACCGATCCTGCAATAGGCGCCGTCCCGAGAATGAAATTTGCCCAGGGGCTATAGTTGATTAGGATAAGCACTGCGATCTCCAATATTACGCCCGACATAATCAGCCAGTTTCCGAAAACACCCGTTGAAAACATCGACCGCGTAACGCTCCGGCACAGGAACACGTTCACGATTTGCATCACGATGATGGCGCTCAAGCAGGCGGTGGTTGCTTGCAAATAGAGTGGATCCTGAAGCGCCAAGTGCTGGCCATACTTCCAGCCCGCTCGATTGAGCACGAAAAAGAACGCCGCCATGGCGGCAGCGGCCTCGATCGGCCCCAGAAACAGGTAGGCGCGCAGCGCCAGAGGCGAGTTCAGCAGCCTCTCGCCTTGCGAGCGGGGGGGACGCTGCATGACCCGTGGGACGGGCTTTTCCGTACCAAGGCCAAGCGCGGTGAGCGAGTCGGACCCCATGTCAATGGCCAGCGCTTGGATCGGTGTCAACGCCAACGGGATCTTGAACAGCACGAAGCCGAGGTACGGAATCAATTCGGCAACATTGTGCACGAGGACATACGTGAGGAACTTGCGGATATTCTCAAACACCGCCCGTCCCTCCTCCACGGCGCCGACGATGCTGGCGAAATTGTCGTCGAGCAGCACCATGTCGGCTGCCGCTTTGGCCACGTCCGTGCCAGCGATCCCCATCGCAATGCCGATGTGGGCGCTCTTGAGCGCCGGCGCGTCGTTCACGCCGTCGCCGGTGACGGCGACGATTTGCCGTTTGCTTTTCAATGCCTCCACGATGCGCATTTTCTGGTCTGCACCGACCCGGGCAAAAATGATTTCGGGCGCATCCAGGGCCAGCATCAGTTGGATGTTGGACAGGGTGCGCAATGTCTCGCCGGTGATCACAACCGGATTGTCCGAACGGGCAAGCCCGATCTCCCGGGCGATCGCCTTGGCAGTGTGGGGATGATCGCCGGTGACCATGATCACCTTGATCCCGGCCTGGCGGCACCTGCGGATCGCTTCCGGCACTTCAGGCCTGGGCGGGTCTTCCAGGCCAACGAACCCGGTGAAGACGAGATCTTGTTCCAGGCGGTCGCGGTTCCATTGCGGCTCCAGCAGGCGGTAGGCAAACGCGAGGACTCGCAAGCCTTGCTCGGCCATGGTTCCCTGGGCGGCAAGAATCTTCTCGCGCAGCTCGGGGTCGAGTGGGCGGGTGTCGCCGTCCGCCAGAATCTTGCTACACAGAGGCAGGACAGATTCGAGCGCGCCCTTGCAGTAGAGCGTGGGGCCCTCTGGCATCGCGTGCACGGTGGAGAGCCGCATGCGGTCAGCGTCAAACGGAATCTCGTCCAACCGTGGATAGACAGGTAGCCGGGGCAAGGCACGCTGCGCCATTTCGACCAGCGCGATCTCCATGGGGTCACCCAAGAAGAGCGTACTGCCGTGCTCCTCGGTCTCCTTGAGGTCATGGCACAGGCAGGCTGTCAGGAAGAAACGCTGGTAGAGCTCTCTGAACTTCTGGCTCTGTTCAACTACGGCCGGCGAATCAAGGGCTGCCCCCAAGAAAAGCCGCTTCACCGTCATGCGGTTCTGGGTCAGCGTACCAGTCTTGTCGGTGCAAATGACCGTCGTGGATCCGAGCGCCTCGACGGAGGGCAGGTAGCGGATGAGCACGCTTCGCTTTGCCATGCGTTGGGTGGCGAGCACCAGCGACAAGGTCAGCGTAGGGAGAAGCCCTTCCGGGACCATCGCGACGATGATGCCGATGGCAAAAATGAAGTCTTGCCAAAAGGACACCCCGATCATTCGGCCGATCGCGAAGAACAGGAGTCCAATCAGGATCGCAAGGACGGCTATCAATCGGCTTAAGTGCGCGAGCTCCTTTCCCAACGGGGAAACGGCTTCCCCGGCCGTTTGGGTGAGCTGTGCAATCTTGCCGAATTCGGTGTGCATGCCGGTCGCGAAGACGACCGCCGTGGCTTGGCCAGATACCATCGAGGTGCCGGCGAGCACGATGTTCTTGCCATAGATCAATTCATCCACTTCGGAAGGGCGCGCATCCCGCGCTTTCGGCAGCGATTCACCAGTGACCGCCGCGCTGTTGACCCGCACGCCAAACGCCTCGACCAGCCGGCAGTCCGCAGGAATGTTATCGCCTTGCTCCAGCAGGACGATATCCCCCGGTACCAATTGCTCTGCAGAGCCCTGGATGACCTTGCCGTTGCGCAAGACCTTCACTTGTTGTGGCAGCAGTTTGCGCAACACGGCAAGGGTTTGTTCGACGCGATACTCCTGCCAGAACGAGAACACCCCACTCACCAGGATCACCGCCACGATGGCGTACCCGATTTTCGCCATGCCTTGACCGGGTGCGCTCCACTCGGCCACGAACGCCAGCCCCGCGGCAACCCACAGGATGAGGGAGAAGAAATGAACGAATTCTTTGAGCAAGCGCAGCCACGGAGGTTCATGGGCGACTTCCGGTACCAGGTTGGGGCCGAGCTCGCGCAACCTGCGCTCGGCTTCGGCCAAAGACAATCCCTGCGGCGCACTGTGCACGCTCGCGATGGCTTCATGAGCGGACAGCTGTTGGATCTTCATAAGGCACGAAGGGCACTGTCACTTCACAATGCTGGAATGCAACGGAAGTCCCGCAGTTGGCAAGGGCACGAGTGAAGTGGGCGATACCAGCCTAGCAAGTAACTTGTAGCCCGGTGATCACGCGCCACTGCGCAAAACCGGCTATGCATCGGCTCACGATAGCTTGAGGCCGAAAGGAGATGTCGGCTCCTACTGTTCCTATTTCTCTTCCTCCAACTCGGTCTTCGACTGGATGAACCGCGTCATGCCTGACATGGTGATGAGTCCAATCACCTGGTCGCCGTCGGTCACCAGCAACCGGCCACTATCTGACGTCACCATTTGCCGCCAGGTGTCGGACACCGACGCGGTGGCGGCAATCGTCACCGCCGCATCAGCCGGCCGCATGATCTCGCGCACGCAGCGTTGCGCACCGTTGGTCGGGAGGACAGTTCCCGTCGGCGCTCCGAAGACCACACCGGTGGGGCCACAATCAAGGCCGTCGGTGGACGGTCTAGTGCTTCCCGGCGTGGCCAGCGGTCGAGCGAGGCTTGTGAACCTCGCCGGCTCGGGCCTCTCTGCGCGCGGCCGCCTCGGCCAACAACTCCGACGCGAGCGTCCCGACCTGCTGGTTCACCTCGCGAATGACATCGTAGATGGCGCCGATCGTGTGATCCTGAACTCGCTTCGCCTCCTTCGCCGGGCCTCGTAAGAGGTCGCTCTCCTCGAGCATCTTCAGCGGCAGGTCGACGATCGACTTGTGGATCTCTTCCACCGTTGTCGCTCCCTTATCGATTGCCTCCTGGATCAGCTTGGGCAGGGTCTTCTTCGCGTGCATGGGGGTATCCTCCTGTTTAGGACCGTCTCAGCAAGGTCTGTACCCCCGTCGCTGCCGTGCGCCCGCCGGTCCGACTCGTTCGACGCGTCTTACCGGCGATGACGGCCGTCGTGTCGCATTCCGGCGCCCGCAAAAGTGGATGCCAGTCTCAGCCCACTGACAGCGGTGGCTGGGACGGAAGGTCAACCTCATCCTCCGACCGCTCACCTTTTCCAGCACTGTCACGGCGTCTCCGCCCCAGCTCTCGGCCCAGCGCTCGCCGCCCCGCGCACCATCTCGCGCCGCGCAATCGCAAGCCCCGGCGCCATGGGAAGCCAGAAGGTGACGCATGGTATTGACTACTCCGTCATTCAACTCAACGTGGTTGGCGCCGGGCAGGCCGTACACGGGGCGGGGTTTTTCAGCGAGGCTGCTACGGTCCCACTTCACTGAACCCAGTGACCTCCACCATCGTTACGAACGGACCGTCGGAGCGCTGAGCCAAGGGTGGGGTTTGAAGCGTAAACGGGCAGCCGCGAGAGGCGGACATGGCCAGCGGCGAAGATGCCGTTGTGGGTTCCCGCAACCGTCGTGAGGCGGCCCGCCGCCTCGCAAAGACGGCTGCAGCCTTCTACGATGATTTCCAACAGGTGACCGACGACTAGGTGAGCGAGCTGCTCGCACACGCTGGGAAGGGAATGCTTCCCACCATTGGGAAGTCTCACCGCGCTTCCGCCGCCTGATCGGCCGAGCCGTCTTGGCGTGCCGCTTGCTCATGTGTGCCGCAAAGGAGGAAAGAACAACGAACGGGAGTTCGTCACCTGATGGTCGCGAAGGTTCCCCGTTCCGCCATATCCTGGTCCCCTTGGACGGCTCGGCGCTGGCGGAGTGCGCGCTGCCGTTTGCGGCGGCAATCGCGCGAGCCCTCTCCGGGCGTATCACGTTACTGCGAGTGCTCGAGCCGCATCGTGGGCCTGGTCCGGGCAGGCAGATGGACCCCGTGGAGTGGGAAATCATCCGCGCCGAAGCCCACAGCCACCTCGCCAAGTTCGAGAGTGAGCTCAAAGCGAGTGGGGTGGCGTCGGCACTGGAGTTGGTTCAGGGCCGCGCGGCCGAACAAATCATTCAGTTCGCCAAGGAGCATGAGGTCGACTTGATCGTCCTGTCCAGCCATGGAGAAGGCGGGCTGAGCGGTTGGGTTTTGAGCAGCACGGTGCAGAAGGTGGTCGCGCGAGCGCATACCTCCGTCTTGATCGTCCCGGCGTACGCGCATGAGGGAAAGCGCATCGGCGAGCTGCGCTTCGACAAGATCTTGGTCCCTCTGGACTGCTCGCCACGGGCAGAATCTATTCTGCCGCTCGCCACAGCGCTCGCGCGCGCCTACGAGAGCAAGTTGATCCTCGCGCACATCGTGCCCGAGCCGGAAATGCCGCGCCGCATGCCGCCGTCGCCGGAGGATGTTGCGCTAGTGGCGCAGCTCACGGAACGCAACCGCCGCGAAGCCGAGCATTATTTGAGCGAACTACAACATCGACTGTCGGCGCAGGGGGTGGGGCCCGAAGTCCGCATCGTGGTGTCGCCGCGGCGGGCGCGCTCCATTCGTGCCCTGGCCGAGCGGGAGAACGTAGACCTTGTGCTCGTCTCCGCGCACGGGAAAACTGGCGATGCGAGCGAACGCTACGGCGGTATTGCGGCGCGGCTGATTCAGGAGAGCGGCAGGCCGGTGGTCATTCTGCAAGACCTGGCGGGGGTCATGCACGAGGCGACGGCTGCCGAGGAAGCCGCGCGCAGCCACCCGGGACACTGAGGTCATCTGTTGAGTCGCCCTTCGACGGTGCTCAGAACAGGTTTCCGGTGGCTCCGGATGGGACTTGACTCAAACGCAGCACGTCCCGAACACCGACCGCCGCCAGCGGGCGTTGCGGGCTCCGGCAGCAAGCGTGGGCGCCGCGTTGCCGACCGCCTGCGCGGCGCCCAGCAGACGCTTCAGGCCGCCTACCGGCGCCTCGCGGTGGCTTCCGAAGGCTCGATTGCTGCCGAATGGCTGCTCGACAACTACTACATCGTCGAACGCGCCTTCCGTCTGGTGCAGGACGAGTTCCCGTCCGAGTTCGAGCGGCGGCTGCCGCAGGTCCCCAGCGGAGACCTCCAGGGATATCCGCTCGTGCACGCGCTCGCCTGCGAGGTCGTGGCCGCCGGCCAATCCCACGTGGACCTCGACACACTGATCCATTTAGTCGGTGATTTTCAGGCGGCACGGCCCCTCTCGATTGCCGAGGTGTGGGCGCTGCCAATCCTCTTGCGTCTGGCATTACTCGAAAGTCTGGCGCGCACGGTGGCATCTCTCGGCCTCTCGGCGCAGGCGGCTGCGCCACCGGAAGCGGCGCACACGCAAGATGTATCCAGGGGCGACGACCTCGCACCGCCACCACCCGACCAGATTGTCGCCAGCTGCATCCGCAGCCTGCGGACTCTCGAAACGGCTGACTGGAAAGCGTTCTTCGAGGAGATCAACGCCACCGAGCGCGTGCTGCGCACAGATCCGGCAGGCGTCTATACGCGCATGAACTTCGACACGCGTGACCGGTACCGGAAAGTGGTGGAGGAACTGGCGGCGGGCAGCGGTGACTCGGAGGAGGCGGTGGCAGCCGCGGCTGTCCGCTTGGCTCGCGAGAGTCCGGCCGACCGCCGCGCGCATGTCGGCTACTACCTGGTGGACGCCGGATTCGACGTGCTGGCGCGCACCGTGGGCTACCACCCGCGCTGGAAGACACGCTGGCGCCGTTTCTTGACCCGCTATCCCACTGCCTCGTACCTCGGCAGCATCGCTGGCGTGACCCTCGTACATGAGGTCGTCTTGTGCGTCGCCTTGCGCGCGCTCGGCGCCGGGCCTTTCCTGACCGCAGTGACGGCCGCGCTGGCGCTCGTTCCGGCCACGACCATCGGCGTAGCCGTGATCAATGCGCTGATCACTCGCGCCTTGCCGCCGCGCGTCCTTCCGAAAATGGACTTCCGCAAAGGCATCCCAGCCGACTGCCAGACACTGGTCGTCGTTCCGGCCATTCTCACGGATGCGGATGACGCCGCGGCATTGGTCTCCAAACTCGAGATCCGCCGGCTCGCCAACGCTGATCCGCACCTGCATTTTGCGCTGTTGAGCGATTCCTCGGATGCTCTGCAGCAAACCATGCCCGAGGACGACGATCTGCTGCAACAAGTGTGCGCAGGCGTGCAGACCCTCAACGCCAAGTACGGCAACGGACAGAGCGGTCCATTTCATCTGCTGCATCGCCGCCGCCAGTGGAATCCGGCGGAGGGATGCTGGATGGGTTGGGAGCGCAAGCGCGGCAAGTTGATGGAACTCAACCGGCTGCTCGCGGGCGATCAGCATACCAGCTACGTCCGCCATGTCGGTGACCCTGCAGTGTTGCGCGCCATTCGCTTCGTGATCACGCTCGATGCCGACACGGAGCTGCCGCGTGACAGCGCGCGGCGTTTGGTCGCCACGCTGGCCCATCCACTGAATCGCGCCGTCTTCGATGTCGCGACGGGACGCATCACGGCAGGCTACACCATCTTGCAGCCGCGCATCGAGGGCACTCCCATCAGTGCCGAAGTGTCCCGGTTCTCCGCGCTGGTGGCTGGCAACAGCGGCCTCGACCCGTACACGCGCGCCGTATCCGATCTGTACCAGGACCTCTTCGGGGAGGGGCTCTACTTCGGCAAGGGCATCTACGACCCCGAGGCGTTCGAGCGTAGTCTGCGCGGTCGGGTGCCCGAAAACGCGATCCTGAGCCACGACCTGTTCGAGGGCGTACATGGGCGAACTGGGTTCGCGGCGGACGTCGCTTTGTTCGAGGAGTTTTCGGGCAACTATCTGACCTATTCCCGGCGGCTGCACCGCTGGGCGCGGGGCGACTGGCAGCTGCTACCCTGGCTGCGGCGACGCGTGCCGCTGGAAGGCGGGGGAAAAGGCGCGAGTTGCTTCTCCCTCATCTCGCGGTGGAAGATTCTCGACAACCTGCGGAGCAGCTTGCTCGAGCCTTCATTGCTCGCCTTCCTGTTTCTCGCTTGGGGTTGGCTGCCGGGCTCCACGAGCCTGTGGACGCTATTGGCGCTTCTGGTGCCGGCTGCACCGGCGTTCTCCGGAGCGCTGCTGGCGTCGCTTGGAAGAACATTGCCCACCTTCGTGCCGCGCCGGTCCGCCATCGGTCGGTGGATGGTGCAGATCGTCTTCCTCCCGCATCGCGCCGCAGTGCTCTGTGACGCCATGCTGCGCACACTGTACCGCCTGGCCGTCAGCGGAAAAGGTCTTCTTGAATGGACACCGGCCGCACTGAGCGCGCGCCGACTCGCGGGCAGAACTGCGAGCCGCTGGATGTGGTGCGAAATGGCGACGCCGCCGCTGACGGCGCTGGGTGCGGCAAGTGTGTTGGCGGTTTATCGACCCGGCGCGTTGGCGCCCGCGTTTCCATTCCTGCTGGTCTGGTTCCTCTCGCCGGAGATTGCGCTGTTCATGAGCCGGCCACGCCGGCGGCGCGTGGAGCGGCTGACGCAACACGACACGCACCGCTTCCGCCTGCTGGCGCGGCGGACCTGGCTGTTTTTCGAGACCTTCGTCGGGCCCGAGGACCAGTGGTTACCGCCGGATCATTTTCAGGAAGACCCGCGTGGCGAGGTGGCGCGCCGCACGTCGCCGACGAACATCGGCTTGCTGCTGCTCGCTACGGTGTCCGCGTATGACCTCGGGTATGCGGGGGTGCTGTCCGTTGCCCTCCGGCTCAAAGAGACGCTCGACACGCTGCGCCGGATGGAGCGCTACCGCGGTCACTTGTACAACTGGTACGACACCGCCAACTTACAACCGCTCGCGCCGCGATATGTCTCCGCGGTCGACAGCGGCAACTTGGCGGGTTGCTTGCTGGCGGTCAAACACAGCGGCGTCGAGCTGACCACATCACCCATCATCGGCGCCGCGCGTTGGGAGGGAATGCTCGATACGCTGGGTGTCCTCGACGAAGTGATCGCTGCTGCATCCCACCGCTACGGCTCTTCCCGATTCGCGGCTCTGCGTGGCTGCGTCGACAAAGTGCGGGGCCAGGTGGCGGTGCTGAAGGATCACCCCGAAGACTGGGCGCGCGGGGTGACCCGTCTCGTCGAGGAGGGGTGCCCCGAGTTCGACCGTGCTCTGGCCTCGGTGATCGCGTCAGACCTCGAGGAGCTGGATGCCCGCCTCCTGAGTGAGCTGCGCGCGTGGTACAGCGAGACCCACCAGCACCTCGAGGGCATGCTGCGCGACTTGACACTCTATCTTCCTTGGACGCTGCGCATCGCGCATCCGCCTGCGCTGTTAGCGGACGCCGCACCGACCGGGTCGCTCGCAGCGACGTGGGCGCAGCTTCGTGCCTGCCTGCCCGCCGATGTGGCGCCGCTACAGGTGAAAGAGATCGACGCGGTCGCACGCGCCTCTCTCTCGCAGCTCGACGAGCAGCTGGCGGCAATGCCTGGCGCCGACAGCGCCGTAGCGGAGGCGCGTGCCTGGGTCGATAGCCTTGCGAAGGCGCTGGTCCGCGCGCGCGATGCGGCTGACGGCCTGGTGGAGACATTGCTCGGGGTCAACCAGCGGGCCGACAGCCTCTTCCGAGAAATGGACTTCACGTTTCTCTACGACGAGCAGCGGCGCCTCTTCTACATCGGCTACAACGCGACGGCGAATGCGATGGACGATCACCACTACGATCTGCTGGCTTCGGAGGCGCGCCTGGTGAGCTTCGTGGCGATCGCCAAAGGCGATGTCCCGGAAGAACACTGGCTGTACCTGGGCCGCCCGCTCGGACGCGTGGGCGGCGCCAACGCGCTGCTCTCCTGGAGCGGCACCATGTTCGAGTACCTGATGCCGTCCTTGGTGCTGCGCGAAGGCGCCGACAGCTTGATGGGACGGACCGGCTGGGTGGTGGTGCGCGAGCAGATCGCCTACGCGCGGCGGCGGGGAGCGCCCTGGGGCATCTCAGAGTCGGGTTTCTACCAGTTCGACGCGCACCAGAACTACCAGTATCAAGCCTTCGGTATTCCAGACCTCGGTTTCAAGCGGGGCCTCGAGGATGATCTGGTGATCGCTCCGTATGCGTGCACGCTCGCTGTGCGCGTCGCGCCGCATGCGGTGCTGGAGAACCTCGACCGTTTGCAGCAGCTCGGCTTGATGGGGCGCTACGGCTTGTACGAGGCGATCGACTGCACGCCGTCGCGCCAGCGGTCGGACCGCGCTCCAGCGATCGTTCGCTCCTTCATGACCCATCACCAAGGAATGATCTTGGTCGCATTGGACAACCTGCTGAACGGCGATCCCATGGTGCGACGTTTCCACTCGGAGCCGGTGGCGCAAACCGCCGAGGCGTTGCTGTTCGAGCGCCCCGTGACCCGTGCGCCCATTGAACAGACGCGCCCCGAACCGGCGCGCCGTCGGGTCCCGGTGCACCCGCACCCGGCGATGCAGCCATGGCCGGTCCCGCTCGATGCCGAGTTTCCGCAGGTTCACGCCCTGTCAAACGGTCGCTACCGCGTCGTGGTGACCGAGGGCGGCGGTGGCGGCAGCCAGTGGAATACCCTCGCACTGACACGCTGGCGCGCCGATACGACCCTCGACAGCATCGGGTTCCGAGTCTACCTGCGTGACGTCGAAAGCGGGGACGTCTGGTCGCCGGTCTCGACGCCATCCGCGGACGGCCAGGTGCTCTTCCATCCGCACATGGCCGAGTACCGCAGCCGTGCGCACGACATCACCGTGCGGCAGCGAGTATGGGTGGCGCCTGGGGACGACGTCGAGATTCGCCAGCTGATCCTGAGCAACGAGGGGCGCGTGCGACGGCGCGTGGAGGTCACCAGCTACGCCGAGGTCGTTCTCGGCGACGCCACCGAGGACCGCCGGCATCCGGCCTTCAGCAAACTGTTCGTCGAGAGTGAGTATCTCGACGACCTGCACGCGCTCGCCTTCCACCGTCGGTCACGCGTCGAACGCGAAAGCGCATGCTGGCTCGTGCACATGATGGTGCTGCGCGATAGTCGTACGCGGTCGGCTGGATACGAGACCGCGCGCGATCGTTTCGTGGGGCGGGCACGCACGCCCTTTTCCCCGCGGAGATTCGCAGATGGCGCGTACGACCTTGCCGGAGCCACCGGAGCCACCCTCGACCCGATCATGGCGCTGTCGTCCACGGTCGGACTGCCGCCGTTTCGTAGCATCGCGCTCGCCTACATTCTCGTTGCGGCCGAATCGCGACAAGCTGCCGTGGCCGTCGCGCGGAGCTATCAGTCGCTGGATCACCTCGAATGGACCTTGGAATTGGCGCGCCGGCAAACGGAGAGCGAGCTGGCGAATCTGAAGCTTGCGCCGCTGGACCTGCCTGTGGCGCAGAGGCTGCTGTCCTTGCTCCTCTATCCGCACCATCCGTTGCGGGCTCCGCCGGGCGTGCTGGTCCGGAACCAGCTCGGACAATCCTCGCTCTGGAAGTATGCGGTCTCCGGGGACCTGCCGATCCTCCTCGTCCGCATCCGGGAAGCCGAGGATTCTGCGCTGCTGCAGACGCTGCTGCGGGTGCATCGCTATTGGCGCCAGCGCGGTGTCCGCATCGACCTGGTGATCCTGAATGAGCAGCCGAGTGTGTACGCTGCGGAAGTCGACAGCCGGATCGCGCGCGCGATCGCACAGGCCGGCGCGGAAGGATGGATGCACCAGCCGGGCGGTGTGTTCGTGATCCGCGCCGATCAGATCACCGAGGCCGATCAGGTCTTGTTGGCCACGGCAGCGCGCGCGGTGCTGGACGGATCTGCGGGGAGCCTTGCCGAACAGGTGGCGCCCGTTCCCGAGGAACCAGCCCGCCTGCCGCCTCTGGTTCCTACGCTGGCGGATGCGATTTCACCCGAGCCGCTGGAGCGGCCCGACTGGCTGCTCTTCGACAACGGAACCGGCGGCTTTAGCCCGGACGGACGGGAATACGTGATTCATCTCGCCCCCGGTCAGTCGACGCCCGCCCCGTGGGTCAACGTGATTGCCAATCCGCGTTGCGGTTGCGTCGTTTCCGAGTCGGGCGGAGGCTACTCGTGGGCCGAAAACAGCGGTGAGAACCGATTGACGCCGTGGCGCAACGACCCGGTGTCAGACGAGCCCGGCGAGGCACTGTATCTGCGCGACGAGGAAACGGCCGCAGTGTGGTCGCCGACCCCTCTGCCCGCGCCGGGTCCAGGCAGCTATCAGATCCGACACGGCGCGGGTTACACCGCCTTTCAGCACCGTAGCCACGGACTCGATCAGCGGTTACGCGTGTTCGTGCCGCGAGAGGATCCGGTGAAGATCCTGCAGCTGCGGCTGACCAACCGGCTGGATCGTCCCCGCCGCATCACCGTCACCTACTATGTCGAGTGGGTGCTTGGCACTGCGCGTGACGGATCCGAGATGTTCGTGATTCCGGAATTCGATGCTGATTGTCAGTGCCTCCTGGCGCGCAATCCGTGGAAAGACGACTTTGCAGACCGCGTCGCGTTCGTAGCCGCAAGTCACAACCTGCACGGCCTGACAGGTGACCGCAGCGAGTTCCTCGGCCGGCGCGGCAGCTATGCCCACCCCGCGGGTCTGCGGGCGGTCGGGCTCACCAGCGCGGTCCGGCCCGGGCTCGACCCTTGCGCGGCGGTACAACTGCATGTCGATCTCGGCGCGGGTGCCTCGGCGGACATCCACTTCGTGCTCGGTCAAGGTATGGGGCGCGGCGAGGCGCTGGGCTTGGCGCGGACGTATCGCGATCGTGCGCGCGTTCAGGCTGCCTGGATCGACGTGTGTCAGCAGTGGGACGAGATCCTCGGTGCGGTGAGCGTGCGCACGCCCGACCCGGCGCTCGACATCATGCTGAACCGCTGGCTGCTCTATCAAACGCTGGCGAGCAGGATCTGGGGACGCACCGGATACTACCAATCCGGCGGGGCCTTTGGCTTCCGCGACCAACTGCAGGATGTCATGGCCCTGCTGCACGCCCGGCCGGCAATCTGCCGCGCTCACATTCTCGAAGCGGCGCGGCGACAGTTCGAAGACGGCGACGTGCTGCACTGGTGGCATCCGCCGTCGGGAGTCGGAGTGCGCACGCGGTGCTCAGACGACCTGCTGTGGCTCCCGTTCGTCACCGCTCATTACGTCGCGACCACCGGTGATGAGGCGATTCTCTCCGAGCCGGTGCCCTTCCTCTCCGGCGAGCCGCTGCGGCCCGACGAAGTGGAACGATATGCCCGGTTCACGCCCACGGAGCGCCGCGCAACACTCTACGAGCACTGCGTGGCCGCCATCGAGCGCGGTCGCACCGCCGGCCCGCATGGGCTGCCGCTGTTCGGCGCCGGCGACTGGAACGATGGGATGAATCGCGTTGGCATCCAGGGGCGCGGCGAGAGCGTCTGGCTCGGCTGGTTCCTCTACGCGACGCTCACACGGTTCGCTCCCGTCAGTGAACGCCGCAGCGATGGAGATCGGGCGGAACAGTTCCGCAACGCTGCGGTGAAGCTGCGCCAAGCGCTCGAAGCGAGTGCGTGGGACGGGGCGTGGTATCGGCGCGGCTATTACGATGACGGCCGTCCGCTGGGGTCGGCGCAAAGCGCGGAATGCCGCATCGATTCGCTTTCGCAGTCTTGGGCCGTCGTGTCAGGAGCAGCCGATCCACAACGCGCCACGATGGCGCTGGACGCGGTGCGGCAGTACTTGATTCGGGAAGCCGACGGGCTGGTCTTGCTGCTCGCGCCTCCGTTCGGCGGCACTGACGCCGATCCCGGCTATATCAAGGCGTATCCGCCTGGGGTGCGGGAGAATGGCGGACAGTACACGCATGCGGCGATCTGGGTGCTGTGGGCACTCGCGGAGCTCGGGGAGCGTGATCTGGCCGTGCGATTGTTTCAGAGATTGCTTCCCATCCGCCACGCACTCACACCGGATGCCGCCGCTCTCTATCGGGTCGAACCGTACGTACTGGCAGCGGACGTGTATGGCGTGCCGCCTCATACCGGTCGCGGCGGATGGACGTGGTACACCGGCGCCGCCGGATGGGCGTACCGGTTTGGGCTGGAGGTCATTCTCGGCATTCGGCCCGAACCGGGCGGTTGGCGTGTGGACCCGTGCATTCCCAAGACCTGGCCCGGCTTCGAGGTCACGCTGCGCGACCGGACCACGATCTATCAGATCCGAGTCGAGAATCCGCATTTGGTGAACGGCGGTGTGGAAAGCGTCGCACTCGACGGGAAAACCTTGCTGGACTCCGTGCTGCCGAGACTGCAAGACGGCAGAGCGCACGATGTCGTGGTGCGGATGCGTCCCGCCGGAGACACCTGCGCATGAAAGGCCTCGAATCACTGGTTGGTCACGCTCACCGGCGGTGGCAGAGTGCCTGTGGTAGGTTTAGAAGAAGCAGGGAGGTCCCCGCTGGGTCCGCACGGTCTTGGCGATGTGATCCTCAAGACAAGGAGCGAACCCAGGCGGAGGCGAACCCCGAGACCAAGCGTTGCTACCAGGAGGTGTTGTCATGGTTATTCACGAGATGACTGAGGACGAATGCCGCACCGCGCTAGAGCGCGTGAGTTTCGGTAGATTGGCGTGCGCACGCGATAACCAACCCTATGTTCTTCCGATCTACTTCTCGTACGATGGAAAGCATCTCTACGGATTCAGCGCGCCAGGACAAATCTACGGGTTCAGCACGCTAGGACAAAAGATCGAGTGGATGCGCTCCAATCCGCTCGTTTGTCTGGAGATTGATGAACGGACGAGCCTCCATCACTGGATGAGCGTTGTTGTTTCTGGTCGCTACGAGGAGTTGCCGGATACGCCCGAATTTGGATATGAGCGCGTGCAGGCCCACGAAGTTTTGCAAAAACGCGCGATGTGGTGGGAGCCGGCTTACGTCGCCACGGAGCACCGGGAACAGCTTACGCCCATCTTCTACCGCATTCACATCACGCGGATGACAGGACGCAGAGCGACGCCCGATCCGGTTGAAGCAGCCGCGTCGGCTGCTAAAGCTCCGACGGCTGAAGAAAGCTGGTTGGGCAGCATCCTGCGTCACTGGAATCGAGCCACCACTTTTGTAATTTTCGAGCCGCAGCAGACTACGACGGAAGCCCTGATCAAACTGCCGCAAACGGACCAAACGGACGCCTTGCTACGCAACAGCGGCCTTGACTTTAGTTACGATCGGCTGCGGGGCCGATACTGTCTACGGCTGGGCAAAGACGACATCGAGAGGTCCTCAAACCTTCTGACCGAACTCATGAAGAAGGCCCAACGCGCAGAAGCCGAGTGAGGGTGTAACACCGGCCACCGCTGTTGCGTTCCACCAAAAAGAACGCCCACCGCGCGCCCGCGCTGCGGGCGCCTTCGGGTGGCGTGGCTTTTCCAGAGGGACCCCTACACCCTGTCACCATCCTTGAACAAAGACGACACGTCTCAGCCTCGGCCGCCGACCTGGGCTCGCCCTGCGAACGCCGACTGCCCCCCGACTGCGATCAGTCGATCCGCGGTCCGTGCTGGCGGTTGACGTACGCCGCGATGATCAAGGCGACGACGATGGCGAGTATCGCGACCAGCAGGGCGTGAAGATAGGCGACGATGCCGAGGACGAACCCCTCGATGAGCCACGTGGCGGCAATGCTCACCCCCAGCAGCACCACCGCGCCGGCGGCCCACGGCTGGCCGCGCCACACGCCGACTGCGGCCGCGAGCGCACACACCACTTGCAGGACGAAGCCGATCAGCAGCAACGGCACGGGCTGGCCGAGCAGCATCGCGGGCACGTAGCCCGCGATGTACACGCCGTATCCCGCCAGCGCGACGGCAATCAGGAGCAACGCGGTGGATCGATCATTCATGCACCCTCCTTGTTCAGGCATCCCTCCGCGTTTAGCCGCCCAACGCGCTGCGGAAGCGCTTGACGGCGGCGGTGGCGGTCGCTCGGGCATCGACGAGGACGGAATCCACCGTGCGCTTGATGTCGGCCCACGAGCCGCCGGCGGCGGTGGACACGCGCTTGAGGGTACCTGCGGCCTCGCGCTGCTTCGATTTCAAGACGCTCAAGTGCGTGCGCGCGTCCTGGCGCAATGCGCGAATCCGCGCGCGCGCATCGGCCTCGAGCTTATGCTCCGCCTGGCGCAAGCCTCGCTGGATCTCACCGATCGATGTTTCCAGGTGCCTGACGCCCTGTTGAATCTCGTCGTACATGGCCCGCGCCTCGCGCGCCATCGTTTTCTGCGCCTTCCGGGGCGCGCTCAGCGCTTTGGAACGCTTCTTTGGTGCCTTGGGGGACATGGTCTTCTCCTTCCCGTGCCGCTCGCTGGCAGCACGCGCATCGTGGTTCTTGTTTCTGTTAAGCCAGCATCCACTTCCGCCGCACTCGACTCATGAGATCGCTCTGGCGATCAAGAATGCCGCGGCGGCGGCTAATCCGCCGATCAATACCGTTTGCAGGGAGCTGCGCACCGGTGACGCACCGGTGAAGTGCCCCTTCACGTATCCAAAGATCGCCAGCGCCAGCAGTGTAATGCCGACCGAGGCAGGAAGAGCCATGGTCGCTTTCAGGGCCATGTAGGGACCGAGCGGGATGAAACCGCCAGCGATGTAGGCCGCCGCGATGGTCACCGCGCTGGCGAGAGCTCTGCGGGGATCGGGCTTCTCGAGTCCCAGCTCGAATCGCATCATGAAATCAACCCAGGACTCGGGGCGCTTGCGTAGCGCGTCGACCACCGGCTTCAACTCCGCCGACGTCAGACCGTAGGCGCGAAAGACGTCCGCCACCTCCTCCGCCTCAACCTTGGCCTTCTCCCGCACTTCCGTTTCTTCGCGTACCCGTTCCGCGTGGTAGTGCTCGGCATCGCTCCGTGCGGCCAGGTAGCCGCCCAACCCCATCGCGATGGATCCCGCGGCGATCTCCGCCAGACCCGCCGTGACGATGATGCTCGTATTGTCGACGGCGCCGGACAGGCCCGCCGCCAGCGCAAAGGGGACGGTCAGCCCATCGGACATGCCGATCACCAAGTCTCGCACGGTTGCGGAACCGGTGAAATGGCGTTCAACGTGCGGCGTTTGCGGCATGACGCTATTCGCGAAGCGGTCGCGGACAGTGCGCGAGGCGGGGACTAGTTCTTCGTGGGTACCAGAAGCAGGATCCCGCCAATCACTATCGCCCCGACGCCAGCCCAGACTGGGACGTTGACCGTCTCCTTGTCCTTCATCGACAGTTCGAGCGAGCCGATCTTGGCCTCGTGGGTCTCCTTGGTGTAGCTGAACTTGCCGTACGCCAATCCCAGGATGCCGGCTACGATCAACACGATTGCCGCAATCTTGATTGCGCTCATCTCGTCTCCTCCTGCAGAGAATCCCCATCGCGGGGCGAAAGCATTCTAGGTTACCCCAAGGGCCTTCGACCTTGAAGGACACGAACCAGTATCACCACCACCGCAATGACCAACAGGATGTGAATAAATCCACCCATCGTGTATGAGGAAACCAGACCCAATAGCCAGCCGATGATCAGGATGATCGCAATGGTTTCGAGCATTCTCCTCCTCCTCGCGTGCGGTGGGTCGCTATCCCAGAATCAACTCAGGGCGCGACTCAGCTGATCGCATCTTTGACCTTATCGATAACCTTCTCCACCTGCTGCTTGATCTTTCCGACAGCCTGGTCGGCCTGCCCCTCGCGCTTCAGTTTCTTATCGCCGGTCAGAGCCCCGGCAGCTTCCTTCACGCGTCCCTTCAGTTCATCCGATTTGCCGCTCGCCATGATCGATCCTCCTTTCTTTCAGATTTTACCAGCAACGGCTGTGCCCGGATAGGTATTCGTCATGCGCAACATGCCCAGATGCTCTTCAAGCTTCGGATTCTCACCACTGGAAATCGTTCTCGCTCCGATGCGAGTGCGGCCTGTCTCAGTCCATCCAATTCTCGGAAGGGCCGCCGGCGGCGATCCGATCTGCATAGTTGAAGGGAGATCACGATGACTGTCGGAAAGGGCAAGCGGTGGGGGCTGATCGCCCTGGCGGTCCTGGTCGTCCTGATCGTGGGCGGCATCGTTGGCTTCCGGGTGGCCGTCGGCGTCCTCAAGGGCAGGGTGGTGGAAGCCCTGGGGCCGGGCAGCGAGATCACGGGCATCCGGGTGGGTTGGGCCAGCGTTGATGTCGAGGGGCTGCAGATCAAGGGGCCGAGAGGGTGGCCGGCGGCCGATACGTTGCGGGCAGAGCGCATCGCCATCGTGCCCAGCCTGCGCAGCGTGCTCTCGGGGGAGTTCCGGGTGCACTCCATCACCATCGTCAGGCCCTATCTTTCGGCGCTCCGGACCAAGGAGGGGCAACTCCAGATGATCCCCAGCCTGCTGGCGGCGGCGACCGGGAAGGGCCCACCGGCGGGCTCTCCGGCACCTGCCGCGGCCCCGCGGACGGTGACCGTCGGCCGTATCACACTGAGTGACGGTGTGCTGGAACTCTTCGACGCCACCGTAACGCAGCCGCCGCTGAGGATCAGGCTCGAACAGATCCAGGCGACGGTGCGCGACGTCGTGGTCCCGGCGCTGACGGGGAAGACCGGGTTGGACCTCGTCGGCGTGCTGAAGGGTGTCCAGCGGGATGGCACGGTCGCTATCGCGGGCTGGGCCGAGATCGCCAGCAAAGACTCCTCGCTGCACACCACGCTCCGATCCGTGGACCTCGTGGCGCTGCAGCCCTACCTGATCAAGGCCCGCGAGACGGGCGTTCAGAAAGGCACCCTGGACCTCGACCTGCAATCGGACGTACGCAAAAACCGGCTGAAGGCGCCCGGGAAGCTCACGATCGCGGACCTGGAGCTCACCCCGGCCAAGGACGCGTTCGGCACCTTCATGGGCGTGCCCCGTGATGCCGTGGTGGCTTCCCTGAAGAACAAAGACAACAAGATCGCCGTGAACTTCGTCCTGGAAGGGGACATCAACAATCCCCAGTTCTCCCTGAACGAGGCCCTCACCACGCAATTGGCCTCCTCCATGGCGGAGACCCTGGGCGTGAGTCTCGGCGGGGTGGCCAAGGGCGTGGGGGGCCTGGGGCAGAAGGGAGTGGAGGCGGCGGGCGAGGCGGCCAAGGGCGCCGTGCAGCAGCTTTTCGGGGGCCAGAAAAAGGAGAAGACGCGCTAGGTCGCTTCCCTTGCCTTCGGCGAATCGAGGGTCGGCTGAGCCGGACCGTAAGGGTTGGCCGAGGCCGAGTGGCACGAACGATACGCGCCGGCACCTCATCCAGCAAGATGAGCCTGCACGGACGAGGGATCGCGGATATCCTTAGCCACTGGAACCAGAGCCGCGGCGCGGTAAGCGCCGAGCCGCATCGTGAATCGATCTTCTATTGTTCCTCTTCCTCCAGCTCCGTCTTCAACTGGATGAACCGCTTCATGCCTGACAGAGTGATGAGTCCTATCACGTGGCCGCCGTCGGTCACCAGCAGCCGGCCGCTATCTGCGGTCACCATTTGCCGCAAGGCGTCGGACACCGACGCGGTGGCGGCGATGGTCACCGCCGCATCAGTCGGACGCATGATCTCGCGCACACGGCGGTGCGCGCGCTGGTCGGGAGGACAATGCTTGATCTGCGCCAGCGACACCAGGCCTTCGATCTGTCCGGGTTCTCCGACGGGAAAGCCGCCGAAGCCGTGCCGCAGGAAGTGCTCCTCGATGGCCTGGCTGACGGTGAGATCACCGGGCAAGATCAACGGGTCGCTCACCATGAGATCGCGCACCGTCGCACCGCCGAGCGCCCGCTCGACGACCACGCCGTGATAGCCCGCGCGTGCCGCGCCGCGCAGGAACATGCCTATGAAGATCAGCCACAGCCCGCCAACGAGCACGCCGCCGAGGATTTCCACCAAGCCGAGTGCCATCAAACCGAAGGCGATGCCGGCTCCCCAATCCGCCGCCCGGGCGGTGGCCGCCCGCAGGTTGCCGGAGCGGCGCCACAACAAGCCGCGCAGGATGCGCCCGCCATCCAACGGAAAGCCGGGCAGCAGATTGAACAGCGCCAGCGCCACATTGACGAACGCCAGATACTTGAAGACCGCCGCCCAGAGCAGGGGCAGTCCGATACCCGCGGCGATGCGCGTGCACACCCAGAACAGTGCGCCGAGCGCCACACTCGCGAGCGGTCCCACGGCCGCGATCTGCATCTCCGCCGTGGCATTGCTCGGCTCGCGCGACAGGTGCGCCATACCGCCGAAGATGAACAGCGTGATGCGCCGCACGGGTTGGCCGAGGCGATTGGCCACCAGTGAATGGGCCAGCTCGTGGGTGACCACCGAGGCGAAAAACAGCAGCGTGGCCACGATGCCCACCATCAGATACTGACTCCAGCCGTAGCCGGGATATTCGTGCGGGAAGTACCCGGCGGAGAGGCTCCAGCACACCAACAAGAAAATCACGATCCACGAGTAATCGATGGCGATCTGGATGCCGGCGACTTTGAACAGATCAATGCCGTTGGGTCTCATGCGTGCGACGCTCCCGCTGTTGGGGCGCCACAGTCCCCGTCGACGCCATCCAAAGGGGTCTTCTTCGTGCGCATGGCGTATCCTCCTGTTGAGCCGTCCCAGCAAGGTCCATACCCCGCGTCGCCGCCATGCGCCCACCGGTCCGACTCGTACGACCCGTTTTACCGCCGATGACGGCCAGCGTAAGCCATTCCCACGCCCGCAAAGGGGGCTGCCAACTATCCGGATACGCGTGCTGAGCTGATCTGGCCTAGCGACGGCCTCTCCCCCGTTGGGAGGGGTGAAACCACGCCGCGCCCTGTGCTTTTGGGTGCTCCACCTTGGTACTGAAGATGTGGTGAGTCTCTTCCCACATGCGGTCGCGGGCGCGCTTGAGCGCCGTGCGCACGCGGTTGCGTCGCATGAGGTCGGTCTGTGCCGCGAACAGGTCGGCCTCGCTCAGCTGGAGCGAGCCGGTTCGCTTGGCACAGCGTAACTGTACCGTCACCCCCGGTGCGTCAGCGTCCGGGCGCAGCTCAACCGTCAGTGCCGTTTTCTTATCGATACCGCGCATCAGGCTGTTCAGCACATCCTGCATCTCACTCATCGTCATGGCCGTCCTCCTCGCGCGCCGCAGTACGCCTCGCGCACTCCTACTTGGGGCCACCCTTGCGGCCGCGTGATCCATCCGGCACCGGTGCGCAGCGCGCCGCACCGGTTACCGTTTTCGTCTATGCCTGAGTATCTGAGCCGGAAGCTTACCGTGAGGCACGGTGCGCAGGCGGAATTCTCGCATCAAACAGACAGTGTCAGAAGCGTAGCAGCTTCAGAGGAACACAACCAGGTGCGGCGACGAGGGCAGCGTTTGGCGGCTCTGCAGATCCGACGCGATCGACGACGCACGCGGCTGGCGAAAAGGCTGACCTCGCTGCGCCAGAGCCCGGCCACGGCCAAGGGCGGATCGCACTCCTGCGGTGACGCCAGCCGCTTCGACGCTCCTGCCGTCTACGTCAACTGTCCGGACCCGCGGGCCCCGGTTGTCTGGCGGAGTGGCGGAGGGACGGCCACTGGCCATAGGTGGCTAAGCGCCACAACCATTCCAGCGGGCCGAAGTTGAAGCGGCGCAGCCACCACGCGCTGAGCGGAATCTGGATGAGGTAGATGGCGAAAGTGAGCAACAGCCCGCCGAACGCGCCGACTCTCTCGTAGAGTCCGAAGCCGTAGCCGTAGAACAACACGGTGCAGACTATGGATTGCAGAATGTAGTTACTGAGGGCCATGCGCCCCACCTTGGCCAACGGCGCAAGACGGGCGTGCCAACGAGGGAGCTGCGCCAGCAGCGAGAGACCAGAGGCGTAGCAGAAGCTCAGCGCAGGCGCGCCAACCGTGACCGCCACGCTGCTCAGCAACAGATGGTGGCTGGTGGCAAAAGCCAGGTTGCCTACCAGACCGATCACGAGCCCGATCCAGAAAACGCGCCGCAACAAAGACCGGTGCGCCTCGATATTCTCGAAGATGCGCTGGCGGCCCGCCCACAGCCCTAACAGGAACAGGGCAAATACGCTCGGTCCCTGCTCATAGAAGAGGTACAAGACCGAATCCGGGAATTGCCGGACCCGGTGCACTAGCACCACTGAGTAGCTGTTGCCCGTATACACTGCTCGCGCCTGCGCCACGAAGTCGATACCGGAATAGGAGATGGCCCACCTCTCGAACGGCAGGGCCAGCAGCACGGCGGAGATCAGGAAGAACACCGCGGATGTCACCACGAGGGTACGCAGCGGCCGGTTCCGGAACAGCAGCAGCGCGAACCCCAGCACGGCGTACAATCTCAGAATCTCGCCATCCCACAGGAGCAGTGCGTGCAGCACACCGAACAGCAGCAGGACGAGCAGCCGCCGGGGGTAGAAGGAGAGCATGTTGCGGCCCTTCGCCTCGGCGCGGCTCATCTGCACGTAGAAGCCGATGCCGAACAGGAACGAGAACAGGGAATAGAACTTGCCTTCGGCCAGAAACTTGATCAGAAAGGCGACCGCTTGGTCCAGCGGCGTTCCGGGCGGCGGCACGTAGCCGGGGATGAACGCCGGGGAACGGAACGAGGCCATGTTCACGCACAGGATGCCGAACACGGCAAACCCGCGCAGGATGTCCATGCTCTGAATGCGCTCCGATGGCGAGATGGGTGCAAGGGATGGCTTCATACTGTTTTCCGTCTTCGCCACGGACCTTGAACGACCCGAAGTCCTTGTACCAAAGGCCCTCCGGAACATCCGGTTCTGACTCCCGCCACTGCTTCAGTTGATAGTAAGCTCTAGGCGGCGCGGGGCAACGCGATCTTGACGGTCTTGGGCAGTCGTTGCGGCCGGTGGAGCGAACGGAGATAGTCGGCCGTCGCGGTGACGCCGCGGGCACGTTCGTGCACCAGTTGCCGGATGACGGCATAGGTGGCGCGGTCGATCGGGCGCTTGCCCTGTTCCCAGCGGGAAACTGTTTCGGGGCGGACCGCCAACAGCTCGGCGAATTCCTTTCCCTGCAGGCCGGTCACCTTGCGCATGAACTTCAACGCCTCTGGCTGGGTCACGGCGGCTTCAGCCAGCTTTGCAGCGACCAGCGCGTCGAACTGGCCCACCATGAGGTCGTCGAAGTAGCTGGTCCCGCATTTGGCGCAGAGGCGCGCCGGCAAGTCGGCCGTAAACACGTGGCCCGCCACATGGCGCTTTCGTGTCATGGTTTGCGACGCGAGCCGCGCCGCGCCGCAATTCGGGCACCGTTTCAGCATCTCGATCACCCCGCGAACACAGTCCAAACAACCACCGCGGGCGCGTCGACGTGGACGATCACCGTGAGATTCTCGCCGTACGCACGCCAGCGGCCGTTCTCTTGAAGCGTGAACGACCCCGCATGCTCCAAGGCCGCGGCCACACTCTCGCGTGTCTCCCCTTCTGCATCCATCTCATCGAGCGCATGGTCCGTGAAGATCAGACGCCGAGCGGCGGCCGCCTTCTTGATGAGGCGAATCGCCGCACGGCGCTTCATTGGCGCAGCGTAGAGCGAATTGACCAGAAGTCAAGGGCGACGACCCACCAACCCGGAAGGCGCAGCGCCGGCAGAGCCGTGGCCATCTCCCCGTCTCCAAGACCTGCGAACTCTCACAGAAAGAGATCGGCGCAGCCTGCCTGCCGTAGCAGCAGCGCAGGCGGGTGTTCGGGGTCGGGCGCGATCTGACACGCGATCGACGGCGCACGCGGCTGGTGAAGAGGCTGACCGCGCTGCTCCAGAGCCTTGCCACGGCCAAGGGCTGACGCACTCCCACGGTGACGCGAGCCGCTCCGCGGCTCCTGCCGTCGACGTCAACTTTCCAGACCTGGCAATGAGACCCAATAGTACTTTCGATAATTTCATTCAGTTGCTGGTGTCGCATGATCAGGTTATGAGGGCTCGGTGGTGAACCATGAGAATCAAGCAGGTCAGGATTCACAACTATCGCAGCATCGGCCATCTTGACCTTCAGTGCCAGCCTCTGATGGTTCTGTTGGGTCCGAACAACCACGGCAAGTCGAACATCCTCGGTGCAATCGAGTTTGCGCTTTCGTCATCTAAAAAACCGTCAGCAGGGGATTTTTTTGCGTTTCGCTCCGCAGACGATAACGCCTTGTGGGTCGAGTTGGAGTTGGACGAACTCACAGAGCAGGAGCGGAAGACCTTCGAAAAGTACGTGAGCGCGACCCCTCTCTGCCAATGAGGGTGAGACAGTTGGGTGGTCATAGTTTACTGTAGAGGGCGGGGAGGAAACGATGGATGAAGGTGGTGGAGAAGAAACAGGTGGATGAGACGTTCGGGGAAACGGAAGGAGCCCGTAGGGCGACTGGAGTTTTCCCGAATGTCGCGCCGGCGGCCGGGCCGCCGCCCCCGACGATGGGGTCGGAAACCGAGGTCGTGGCGAAGGCGCAGCGGCGGCGGTTCACAGCCGAGTACAAGCGACGGATCGTGCGCGAGGCGGACCGCTGCACCACGACGGGAGCGATCGGGGCGCTACTCCGGCGCGAGGGGCTGTACTCCTCGTACCTGACGACGTGGCGGGCGGCGCGCGATCGCGGCGAACTCGAGGGGCTGGCGCCGCAGCCACGGGGGCCGAAGGTGGTGCCCCCGGACCCACGAGACAAGCAGCTCGTGGAGCAGGAGCGTGAGATCGGGAAGTGGCGCAAGCGCGCGGAGCGCGCAGAGGCACTGGTGGAGGTCCAAAAAAAAGTGGCGGCGTTGCTGGGGACGCCGTTGGACGACGAGAGATCCTGATGGCGACGGTGAAGGAAGTCGGGGCACGCCTGGGCGTCGTACGGACCTGCGCAGCACTGGGCGTCTCCACGGCCAGCTACTACCGGCGCTGCACCCCGCAGCCGGCCGCGGCTCGCCCAAGCCCACCGCGAACACTGCCCGCGGCGGAGCGGACGGCGGTGTTGGACCTCCTGCACGCGCCCCGCTTTGTCGATCTCGCCCCAGCGCAAGTGTACGCCGGCCTGCTTGATGAAGGGCGGTACGTCTGCTCGGAACGCACGATGTACCGCATCCTGGAAGCGCACCAGGAGGTACGTGAGCGGCGTGATCAACTGCGCCACCCCAGCTACGCCGCCCCCCAACTCCTGGCCACCGCGCCCAACCAGCTGTGGAGCTGGGATATCACCAAGCTCCTCGGCCCGGCGAAGTGGACCTACTTCTGCCTGTACGTGATTCTGGACGTCTTCAGCCGCTACGTGG
>JBIOJG010000039.1:0-58428 GCA_044450645.1 Binatia bacterium | reverse complement strand
CAGCTACAACGCGTGAATTGGCCGGGCGCCGCCAACTGCTCTTGCCCACCACCCCCACCGCCGCCCGCGGTGGGAAATCGGAATCGCGAGGCCCCCCGATCGATCGAATCGAATCGAATCGCATCGCATCGCCGAATCGGTCTCTCCGGCGGGGCTTTGCCCGCTTTTAGGTCTTGGAATCATAGCGCGGACGCCTTCCCGCGCCTCAAGGTCGTTCGTCCTCGCTGCGCTCCGGGCGCTCCACCTTGACCCGCGGGCTCCGCTCCGCGCTCCCCCAAGCCTTGCGGACAGCGGGCTTTCGCTGCAGCCGCGCTTAACTCAACCAGAACGGGGGTGAAACCTATGAACAACAACGACGATGCCGCATCCGGTGAACAGTGTGGTGTGTGCGGCGCACGCATCGGCCAAGGAGAGGGCCGCGAGATAACCGAGGGCGGGGAAACCGTCGCCTACGTCCACACGAACTGCGCCTGAACCGCGCCAGTGGACCTTACTCAATCGAACAGCATCACTATGAACGACCCAAACCAGAGGGTTTCTGCCGAGGAGCTATGCGGCGTCTGCGGCGAGCCGCTCGGCGACGAGGAATGGTACTTCGGCCGGATATGCCCGGAGTACGTCTTTGAAGCCTACGCGCATGCCCGCTGCGTCTGACGCGCAGCGCGGCCTTACCAACTCTAACCAGCACAACCATGTTACCACAATTCAACCAAGCGGCGGGTCGCCCACAGCGTCCCGCGCCGCGTCCACAGAGCCACGGGCGCATGAAGGAGCAGCGCGAGAAAGAGTACGCCGGCACCCAGGCCGACCAGGAACTCTGGGCGCAGGCAGGAGCGGCGGCCCGCCGCATCATCCGGCGCTTCAACATCCCCGACACAGCCGAAAACTGGCGCTGGCTTCAGCACGAAGTGGCTGACGCGCTGCTGCCGCTGGAGTAGCTCTATGCTCCGCCGCATCATCCGCGACTTCAGGCAGCTCCACCGGGCGCTGAAACGGTACTACCAGCGCCGCGCCAGCCGTCCACTCACGCCCGAGCAGGAAGCCAACCGCCTCATGTGGCAGATGCGCCAACGCGAGGAACTCGCGCGCCGTCGCACTTGGCGCCGCTAGTCTATGCGCAAGGTACCTACCTACAGCGCCTCAAAGTTTCCGCTGGGGCGCGTCGTCGCAACAACCGGCGCGTACGATGCGCTAACGCCGCTCGACATCAAGCGTGGAATCTTCTTCCACAGTCAGGGCGACTGGGGCGACGTCTGCGAGGAGGACAAGCGGCTGAATGACCGCGCCCTCATCGAAGGCACGCGCATCCTCTCGGCCTACGTCGCGGAGAACGGTACCCGCTTCTGGATTATCACCGAGGCGGACCGCAGCGCGACCACGGTGCTTTTGCCGGAGGAGTACTAGCCGAAGTCCGACATCGGTGCGGGGACGGAGGGACCCCGCATCGAATCGGACGGTGAATCGAATCGGGGGGGCTCGCGTTGATATTTGTTCCCGGAGCAGTTGGCGCCCGTGCTCGCTTCGCTCCGCGCGGGCCGACATCGTCGGCGCCCGACCCGGACGTGAAGAGAGCCGCCCAGGTGTGAAACCTGGCCGGCTCTCGTGTGGTGCGGCACTGCGAACGGTGCCGTCATGCGGTGCCGCCATCGAGAGTGACCAACGCTCCAAGACCGCTGCCCCGGAGCTCTGTTGGAGTCGGACGGTCCATGAGTGCTTCGCGGCTCAATTGATCCGCCTCGTCCTCGATGCTGGCAAGCAGCTCTTCCAAGACCCTCGTTGGGATCACGTCCCGCGGCTGCTTTGCTAGACTGACCCGATAAGCACGGGCAACTTCTCGCAACCGCGTGGCGCGTTCCAGGTCCACGCTACTGTGTGCCCAGCGCGCCGCGTGTAGAATGAGCTTCGTGGTTTGCTCCACGCAGCGCTCCGCCGCTTCTTCGCTCACGTGCTCTCGCATTTTGCCTCACCCTCCGGGCCCAGCGATCGGCGCCATGTGCATCACGGCGTCGCGCAGGCCGGGGCGAAGGGTGGACACTTTCTTGAGGAACAGCCCTGGCAATGACCGGGCGGTTTAGTGTACTACCTGCGCAGCAAACTGTGGAGATTCTGTCAAGGATGGGATGACTGTGCGTGCTCCATCAGTACGATTGCTCCTTGGGCTCTACATGGCCTCACTCACGGTCAGCGCCACGATCGAACTCTGGCACGAACGCATCCGCGTGTTGACCTTCGTCGGGCTGCCCACGCCGGTTCCGGAATCTGTCCGTGCGGCTGCCACGGCCAGCGCCATTGAAGCCGCAGCTGTGGCCACGGCACGCCGCTCGGACGAGGTCCACGAAGAAGCGGCGCGACGGGAGGCCACTCTGGCAGTGATGCGCTTGCAGGCTGACGCGGCCCGGCGGCGCGACGAAGCACAGCGACGCGCCGCAGAAGCCGAAGAACGCCGCAAGAAGGAACTCGCTGTTCTCGAGCGCAAACTCAGCGCACAGGCCACAGCCACCCAGGCGGCCGTGGCTGCAGAAGCCACCGCAACTCAGGCCGCCGTCGCTGCTCAAGCCACTGTCACCCAGGCCTCCGTGGCAGCCGCACAGGCGACGGCCGCCCGCGCCGCAGCCAATGCTCAAGCGTCGGCTGAGGCTACCAAGCGCGCGGTGAGCCGATCAGAGCCACGTGCTCCGTTACAAAATTGGAGTCAGAGCGAAAAGGACGCCTGGATACCCGGGAGACACAACTGAATCCACCTATGCCGCTGTTTCCGCTGTTCTTGTTGAACGTCACCAGCCTACTTCTGGTAGGGGGTGCGGTTGTGTTCTTCCTGCGGCGCGACCTTTGGGGCCGCGCCGGAACAGCGACGTTGGTCGCAGCCGCACTTTGCACAATACTCTGGCGTACCGCCGGAGGCGCCATCGTGGTCGTTCTAGCCACCCCTCGGTCGGGACTTCGCTTGGCACTAGTCTCGACAGCCCTCTTCGTCCCGCTCATCGCCACGGAGTTTATTCGTCGTTATTTCCTCGCCTTGGTGCGCACAATCGAGGACCTCCTGATCAAAGCGAACGACACGAACGAGTGGAGCCTTTCATGGCGTGATGATTTCGTGGACGAGCATCGGGCAGCCATTCTTTCAAGCTCTACGGCTATTCAACGAGAGTACATCCGGCGCCGCCGAGCGCCGGTAAGTCCGCTGGCCTACTTTGCAACTATTGTTTTGGGCGAAGACCGACGCACTATGGTGCGCTACATTACGGCAGATCGGGAGGAACCCTGGCGTCAACTTGAGTTGGTGCGAGGCAGAACGGAAGGTGAGCAATGAGCAAGCAGCATGACGACGCGAGTCCTGTGTACGATTACCTCCGGCGCTTCAAGGGCGACGGAGCGGATCAGCCGACGACCCAATATCTCCCCGCGAAGCCTGAGTCTCTGACCCGCCAACTCGCCAACACGTCGCAGATGGAGCAGTACATCGCCTATATCGACCAGGGTGACCCCCGCGAACTTGCGAGCGCGCTCGTCGAGGGTCGCCTGGAGCAACTCCAGCAGCGGCGGGATATGATCAACTTTGTCCGTCAGTTTGTCGGTCTCCCGCCACGCCGCCTCTCCCCCGCGAAACAGATTGCCGACGTCACCCGACAGCTCACTGCGCTGTATGAGCAGGCGACGACCATGATCGGCGCGAAGAATACTCTGGCCGACGCGCTCATCGATCAGGCAACCAAATCCGGAAAGCTCAAGCTAGAAAAAGCGACCCACGCCGCCAAACTCGCCGAGCAGGAGCGGATCAAGGCCGAGGAGGAGAAGAAGACGCGCGAGGCTCAGGCCGCAGCGGCGATAAGCCCAGAAATCAGCCCAGAAGCCGACCAGCGCGCCGAGGAACTCGCCCGCCGCGAGCACGAGCGCCAGCTTTTGGAAAAGGAGGAGGAGATCGCCCGGATCAACAAGTCCATCCGGGAACTCAACGGATCTGACGGAGCCGTCGCGTCGCCATTCAAACGGGCCGCTGAGGCGATCCTGCGACAGCTGCCTTCGATCGCCAAGGGCTCCCTCTTCCGCAAGAAGCTTCTCAAGACGGTCGATGCGCTGCATACTGCTGACTCTTTGGCGGGTCTCCAGGAGATGCTCGGCGAGGATTTCGTAGCCGTACGCCAGACGCTCAAGGATTGTGGCATCCGTGTCGATTGACTTCGACGTGGCGGCCCTCGAGGCTCTCTTCTTCCTCGGGCACACACCTGGTCGACCGGACGCGCCCATTATCTACCCCGCCGAGAAAGACCAGCGCCCGCACCTCGCCTACTACGGTACGACGCGCAGCGGCAAGACCTTCGCGATAGAGTACGCACTACGGCAGCTCGCTGAAGACAGGAGCGCCGGCTTCTGTTTTATTGATCCGCACGCTTCAGGGTACTGGCGTATGGCGTCGTTTCTGCGCCAAATGGACATCACGGAGCGTGTGCTCTTTTGGGACATCAACGATCCCGAGTACATCGTCACCTATGATCCGTTCGGCTTTCCGAACCAGTCGCCGTCGTACATCGCCGGTAACCTCACGGCCGCCGTGCTCGCGACGCTCGGCCAGCAAGACGACCCCAGCAAGCAAGCTCTCTTAAAGACAATGACGGAAACGGGGTTGCTCGCGCTCCTCAAACTCAAGCTGCCCTTCCTGCTGGCCAACAATCTCTTCGATCCCGAGGACCAGGATTTCAAGCGAGCTGTGCACAAGTTGGTCGGTGCCGGCATGCTCGGCGCGCTCGCTGAGGTGCCGAAGATCCTCGACCGCTACCGCGAGCTTGGTGCGCCGTATCGCCGCTTCGAAAACCTTTTCCAAGATGACCGACTGAAGCTCACCTTCATCACAGGCGGCCTGGACTTCAAGAAACTCATGGACGAGCGCTGGATTGTTCTTGTCAACACCGAGCCTCGCGACCAGTCCGACGAAGCCGCCACGCTCTTCATCCGACTCTTGGTGAAGTCGCTCTTCATGGCGGCCAAGCAACGCGAGGCCAGCGACGATCCGGCACCATTCTTCTTGGCAATCGATGAGGCGAGCCGTTACCTCACGACCGACACCGCACGGATTCTCAAAGAGACAGCGAAGTACGGCTTGTATCTTCTTCTCGGCATGCAGGGCCTCGAACAGGCGAAGCTCGAGAATGAAGAGAGCTACCTTGCCTTGCGTGAGAACGTCAACGGCGAGATCGTCATGCGCTTGGTCGACCAGGACGAGAAGATGTTTTTCACGCGTCGTTTTCTCGGCGACTACCTTGACCTGGAGAAGGTGAAGTATGAGGAAACGCACACGACGGCTGTGCCACGCACCGTTGCTCACGTCACGCGGGCCGTCTCGCACAGCACCGTCGCCGGTGGCTCCTCCGGCCAGAGCCGTCCCTCCTCGCTCCACCGCACTGGGGGCACGACCTTCGAGGACAGCAACTACTCCACGACCGATGGCGAGACCGAGACCCCAGCTTTTCATGTCGAGTATGACTATGAGCCCACGACCACGAAGTGGTTTTACACCCCGGATGAACTCGAACGCGAAGCCGCCCGCGACTTCAGCGTCCGCCAGGAGGGGCAGGGCCAACGCTTCGGCATGGCGCGCGTAAATGAGCGCCCCCCGACCAAGATCGAGATCCCCGAAATCGACGCACCGATGTATTCCCGCAACGAGATGGTTGCGTGGCTGCGCACGTTCAAGGCGACGCAGCCGGCAACGCTGCCCCTCGTCGAAGCGAAGCAGCGCTTTGACTCGGTCATTGCCAAACACGTACAGTTACTCACGCAAGACACGAGCACTATCTCTCTCGAGCATGAACCACCAGCCACCCGACAGCCCAAACAAGGTGCCGCCGTCACCCTCAAGCCCGCAACCGGCACAAAAACAACTTCCCCGCGGAAGAAGCGGGAAGAAGAACCGTCGTGACCCGTTCACGCCGACGCGCATGGCAAAGATCAAGATCACGGAGAACGACCTCCCGCTCTTCCGCTTGGTCGACGGCCATCGTCTGATCGATTCGCGTCAACTGGAGTTGGCGCTGCTCGGAGACGGCAACCCCCGGCACTTCCGCGATCGGCTCGAACGTCTATCCGACCAGGAGTACCTGCACCGCCCGCCGGCACAGAAACAACCACGCCACCGGCGACATCACATGATATACGCCCTCGGCATCCGCGGCCGTGAACTGCTCGATGAGATCGACCAAGTGCAACGTGTGGGCAAGCGCGACTGGCGCAACGAGAATAAGCGCCTCAAACCACAAACGCTCGACCACGAGATCGCCGTGACGGAGACTGTACTGGCGCTTCACATTGCCGCGCAGCACCGCGGATGGGGTTTCGAGTGGTGGCACGACCCGCGGTACCATACGGCCCGCGTCCTACCGGAGAAGGTCGCTATTGATCCCGTCCACGGCCGCTTCACTTCCCTACCTCTTCACCCGGACAGCTACGCTATCATCACTCTCGAACACGGACACCGGGTGAACTTGTTCATCGAGGTAGACCGTGGCACCGAGCCGCACGATCGCGCTTCGCTTCAAAAGATGCTCGCCTACTGGGACTACATCACCGCCGCCGTGAAAGCGCACGGATCACGGGAACAGAGTTGGCGCGTGCTCATCGCTACCACCACCGAGGAACGTTTGCAGAACATGCGCCGTGAGGCGCAAGAGCGCGTGGACCCGAAGAAGAAAGGCACCCACGTATTTCTTCTCACCACACTTGATCGCTGCCGCATCGACCTCGAGCAGCCGCTCCGCGTCTTCGACGATCACCTCTGGTGGTCAACCAAGATCGGCTACGACAACCCGCGCAAGCTCTTCCTCGACGCGTGCCCGAAGTGTCACCAGCTCATCGACACAGCGAACGAACCGCACGAGATACTGAACGCCGATCCTCGCGTCGCGCTTGCGCCGGCGACGTCGCCCCTGCCGGACTTGTTGCCCGACGACGCGCCGTTGTACGCGCACACCACCTGCCCCGGCCACCGCTGACCTGCCTCGATTTTTCAAAACGCGCTACACTGATCGCACCAACCCGCGCCGATTGCCGGTCTTCGTGGAATAGCGGCCGTCCCCTCAGGCAGAGGGCTGCGAAGACGGGCCTTCCGGGCTTCGAGGTTGGCCCGGCTCTCCGGCCCTCATCTTCCTCGAAGCCGGTGAGCGCAGCCGCGCGGCAACGCGTGGCGGGGGGTCCGGCGATCGCCGGGTGTTGGTAACACAACGCACAACCGACAGGTCGCAGCCCAAGCGACCTGCCTCTTTCCCACACACTCAAACCCCATAAGTTATGCCTATGTCCGAACCACTCACCCTCGACCAACTCACCGCCGCGCTCGCCGCGACCGAGCAGCGCATCATTACTGAAACCGAAAAGCGTCTCACGAAAAGAATCGACGACGCCACAGTGCCACACTTTACCGCAATCCAGACCGACCTCGGAAGAATTACCAGTCGCCTTGATCGTATCGAAAACATTCTCTGGGACGGCCAGCGCGTGGCGGAGATCGAGCGCCGGGTGATCAAGCTCGCGGAAACGGTCGGCCGCGCTGATCTTGCCACACCCATTACCCGCCCGCTCGGTTCGTAGCCGTTGCTATGCTCGACTTCCCCCGCATGATCTGCCCCCACTGCAACGAACCCATCGGTCACCGTCTCTTCGTCCGCCCTCATGGCGACGAGGCGCCTGAGCACTTGGCGTGTGAGCAGCGGGTCCGCCGCGAAGCCGCGGCAGCAGACGCGGTTCTGCCCGAGCGGCGCCAAGCGCAAACGAACAACCACCTTCTCACGCTCGATCCGTCACCACGCTGAAAGTTGCCGGCATTATCGCCGGCAGATTTCTGACGACGCTTGCAACGTCAGGCTGATTTAATCCGACGAGCATCTGCTCCGTCGGCCGTATCGCTTATTTTGAAGAGCGGATCTTTTCTCCAGTCGAATTTGTCTGAGTCAAACCCGAACAGCTTGTCGAGTGCCTTTAGCGTCCGGCTAAAGCTCTCACACCGCCGATGATGGAAGTCCGCTGCTTGATCTCCAGCCTCGGATTGATCATAGCGCTCAAGCATATTCACCAAGGTATGTAGTTGAACGCGCCAGCGGTCATAGAAGAAGTCACAGGTTCGCACAATATCATCGTCGGCCGCACTGCTGAGTGCGCAGAGCATCGCAAAGAAGCCTAAGATATCCTGCAACCTGTGATACTCGTCGTGGATACGCAACCGTTCTGCGTCTTCGATGGAAGGCTCTGCTCCCTCGCGGAGACTTTCGTAGGCGTCCTTCACGTCGTCGGCCGCTCCGGCTAGGCCAGCTAGGATCTCCTTCCGATACATTGGATCTGCCTTCGCCTTAGTCACGCAATACCATGCCGGTCGTCGAACGTTCTGGTGATATTCTCGGGAAAGATATGTCTTATACAGATCAAAGACAGCGGCGTTCGCAGCCGCCGTGGCATTTCGCCTGTCGTCGTTAAGCGCCGAGATCGCAACCAAGCCCTCGACCGCGATTACGAAAACCAGGAGGCACTCCGCTGCCCCCGCATAGGTGTCCTGTTTGTAATAGAAATGCAGCACGGCGAGCCAAAAGAGCATTCCTAGTGCTAGGCCGGCGGAGAGAGCGCAAAAACAAATGAATGCTCTATTCTGGTAGCCTCGCCTGACCGATCCGCTTCGCATTGTTCTGGCCACATTCTCTCCGACAAGCGTTTGGGCTTGTATCTGCGACTCAGCTACCTTGGAGCAAAACCGTCAGGAGTGTTTTTGTCCATTCCCCATCGTCGTTTCTCGCGAGGGATCTGTCATTCCTCTCTTTTTCATCCGTTGACAACCGCTCGGCAGCTTCGGCAAGAATCGTCCTAAGCCCCACTCTCGTCTCGTCCAAGATCCGCCAAGAAAGTCCGTTGTTTTGAATTGCATCTGCAATTCGACTCCTGCCCAGAAAGGAAGAAAGGAGGATCACGGCATCCGGCCTCGGGCGAACCAATCCCGCATACCAACCAAGAAACTCCCTCACAATTTCTAGTCCATCCGCACCGCCCCTCCGAAATGATCTCTGGACAGGATTAGTCTCAACCTTTCTACGGTATTCTTCATTTACAAGGTCCATAGGTAGCTGCGGAATGTTGAATTCTATTAGGCTGTGTGCGGCGATGACCTCCTGGCGAATGTGGTTGTAACTTCCCGTCAGATACGCTTGCTGCCCGTCCAAGATCCGGCCGCGCTTTACCTGTCGATCGACATTCCCGCGAGTTACAGAAACCATCTCATCGAGAATGTCATTGAACGTGACGAAACTTGCCCCTTTCTCGATCAGGCAATAGATGCCAATTATTCCGCACCCGCAGCCGATGTCCAAAAGTCGCGTTCTTCCCCGTTCAATAGGGATCGTTTCTGCCATTATCTGCGCAAACCGAGAGGGCCAATCCGCACTGCCGACGTCGCTCACATACTTCCGGGCTTCTGGCCAATCGTGCTTTCCGCTGCTTGTAGACTGATGAGCCATTTTCACCCCTTACGAAAAGGCTAGGGCGCTGTAGACATTTGCCGCCCCCTTTACAACGCCTTGCCTTTGCATTTCACTGTACTTGTACCTGCTCACGTGCCTACCGCGTATCGGGATCATAAATCAAACGAAGCGACGGTAACCCTATGAAGGGAAAGCGCCCCGACCACACCGTCAGAACGGTCGTGCAGACGGACAACGGCGATCGCTGGCGCGAGATCGGCGTGGCCTTCACGAGCGAAGGCGGCACCATCACCGTGCTCCTGGACGCCTTGCCGGTCAGCGGCAAGCTCGTGCTGCGGGTTCCGCAGCCACGGCCGAGGCCAGCGCGATAGAGCTGAACGCCCACGCCTTTTCCCCCCACTACGAGCGGAGTCACCCCACGGCTCCGCTCGTTCTCACCCTTCCCCGCGGCCGGACGCGACGCTGACATCCCGTCGGCGCCGATCGCCCCGCCGCGCAAGGAGGGCGAGCATGAAACTGCTCCCTGACGACATCGCGAAACGCTTGCCCCTGCTCTACAGCCAGGAGGAGCAGGGTGACAACGCGATCGCCGTCGTGAAGTTCTTTACCCCGTGGACCGGCTGGACGTGGTACGCCTCCGAGTACGATCCCGACAAACGCCTTTGCTTCGGCCTAGTCGTCGGCCACGAGCGCGAGTTCGGTTACTTCTCCCTCGACGAGCTGCAGGAGATACGAGGCCCCGGAGGCCTCACGATCGAGCGCGACCTGTACTGGAAGCCGCGCCCGCTCAAGGAGTGCCGCTGATGGCCACCTATGACGCCAACCAGCAGCTCTCCCTTCCGCTCACCCACCGTCCGCGAGAACTCGCCGTCGCCGACACCGCCGACACGGCGATCGCCGACGCCATGGTGCACGCACGACGTCCCAGCGCTACGCGCAAGCTCCCGGCCGAGCTGTCCGACGCCGAGCTGCTCACGCGGGTGCTCGGTCCATCTACCGCGCTCTCCTGCGAGTGGTTGACCACAACCCACGAGGACCTACGTGCGATAGCCCTCTTGAGTCACGCCGACTTGAGCGAACACGGCTTCACGAGCGGGACCATCGACAAGCTCGGCGCCGTCTTCGAGATCGCGAAGCGCTACGGCGAGACAGAATTCAAACCGGGCGAACCACTGCGCGGTTCCGGCGACGTCTACGCCCACTTCCGCGAGCACCTCGCAGCCGAGACGCGCGAGCACTTCTATGCGGTTCTTTTGGACAACAAGCATCGCAAGATTCGCGACGTCCTCTTGTCGCTCGGGTCCCTTACTGCGAGCATCGTTCATCCGCGTGATTGCTTCTATCAAGTCGTACAGTTCAGTGCTGCAGCTGTCATATTTGTTCACAACCACCCAGCCGGCGACCCCACTCCGTCGAAGGAGGACATCGAAATCACGCGCCGCCTGCGCGAGGTCGGCGACCTCATGGGCGTCCGCGTCCTCGACCACATCGTCATCGGCAAAGGCCGATACTGTAGCTTCGTGGATGACGGCTATTGGTGAGGTCGTTATCCGTTACCGAGCCGTCAGGTTCCCCCCTGGCGGCTTTTTTCGTGCCAAGCACCCACCGGATAGCGACAGTGCCAGTGGCTTCGAGTACCTTGAACACCCTATGTTACGGCTCGCGCAGCAACGTCTTTCGATGTCGCGCGGTGTGGAGACAACTCGGGGCCTCACGGATCACAGCGACAGCTCTGGTATTCATAGAGTCCATCTGGAAGCAGCTTGCTGCACCACCTCCACGAATGCGGTTCGCGTATCCCGCAAAGGCGACAAGAGTGTCCCGGAACATCCTGCCCTTTGTCGTAGTCGAACACTAAGATATCACGATTCCAGTCGTGCTTGCACTCGCGCTGTCGCTGTCGAACAAGATCTGCCCTACGGCCCTCTTCTATACGACGCATCATTTCCGGGTAGTAGTCTTTAAGGACAGAGACCGCCGCGTCTTGCACACCGCAATCTAAGGGTTTGGCCCCCGGTGGATAAGCTAACTTCACCAACTCCGTACCAAGGCCGTCAATGTGAGCAACGTGCTGTCGAAAGAAGGGTACGTCCCACGAATATTTGTCGCGCGAACGAATGAGAGCATCCAGCAGCATCCGCGCTCCCTCGATAGCGGACAAGCGGAAAGACGGACCTTCTGCGCCCCCCCCCCGGGGGCAGCGCTTGCGCCGTCGTCGTGCACTGATAGCGCTTTGCGAATCCCGACGCAGGCCTTCCCTAGAATTTGCAACCGCTTACCCCGCAACCACGCCCGCCTAGCCCTCGCAACAGCATCGGCAGCTTTTTCACTAGGCATCAGCACGATGGTATTTGATAGCATACCGCCCCCCATCAAGGCCAATGAGCTCGGGGAAACAAATCTTGTTGACTACGCATGATAACGTCCTTTATCATACTCAGTATATGACCATCGCTACCCCTGTCCCCCACCCGTGCCGGCACGCCAACTGCGCCGCCCGCCGATGGGGTGCTCTCACGCGCTGCGCGCGATGCCGACGTCCGATCGGTTACGGACGGCTGTTCGTTTGCCGCCGCGGTCGCTCCGTGCACGTCGACTGCACGCGAACGCCAACTCGATGACCCCGGTTCCATCCGATCGCCAACTCGCCAAGGTGGGCCTCAACAAGCTGCCGGTCTTGATCTCTGCGGCCGGCGACCGGGCGGCCTGGCGCTTCATCGAGTTCTTCACAGCGAACATCCGCAACGCGAACACCCGGCGCGCATACGCGCGCGCTGTCGGCGACTTCTTCCGATGGTGCGACACACGCCGAATCCACGAACTCGTAAACATCAGCCCAACGATCGTCGCCGGGTACATCGAGCAGCTGCAGCAGACGCACGCCAAGCCGAGCGTGAAGCAGCACCTTGCTGCCGTCCGCATGCTGTTCGACTGGCTCGTGGTCGGCCAGATCATGCCGACCAATCCCGCGCACTCGGTCCGCGGCCCAAAGCACGTGATCAAGCGCGGTAAGACGCCGATGCTCACCGCAGAGGAAACCCGCGAGTTGCTCGACTCCATCGATACGGAAACACTCGCTGGCCTCCGCGACCGCGCGCTCATCGGCCTGCTCGTCTTTTCCTTCGCCCGGATCGGCGCCGCCCTAACCATGAAGGTCGACGACTATTTCCCCGAGGGCAAGCGTTGGAAGCTTCGCCTGCACGAGAAGGGTGGCAAGGAGCACGTCGTGCCCGTGCACCACACGCTTGAGGAATACCTCGACGGCTACCTCGCGGTGGCCGGTATCCGCGATGAGAAGAACGGTCCGCTCTTCCGGACGCTCACCACCGCGCCCGGTCGGCCGCTCTCCTTCGATCCCATGATGCAGCCGGACGCGTGGCGCATGATCCGCCGCCGGGCCAAGGCTGCCGGCATCAAGACGAAGATCGGCTGCCATACCTTCCGCGCCACCGGCATCACGACATACCTGGAAAACGGCGGCACGCTGGAGCACGCGCAACAGATCGCGGCGCACGAGTCGCCACGCACAACCAAACTCTACGATCGGACGACCGACCAGGTAAGCCTCGACGAGATCGAGCGGATTGCGATTTGACAATAGCTCCGGCGTCCTCGGAAACAATTTACCAAGGCCAACTGAGCTTCAAAGGTATGGGCGCGGTGTGCTAACGTCCGCAGAGTTCCAAGCACCTCAGCTGGAAAGATGGGGGGAATTCGGATGGCGAGCCAAGGGCCGAAAACGATCGCGACGATCAACTTTAAGGGTGGGGTCGGCAAGACGACCGTTACCTGGTGCCTTGCGGACGTGGTTTCATCGTTCTCACATGCCAAGGTGCTGATTTTCGACTTGGACGCGCAGATGTCCCTGACGCAGGCGATCGCGCTCAACGAGGGGACCGGGACCCTGTTGGACAAGTTCCAGAAGTGGTACGAAACATCGATCGATCGCAAGAAGACCATCTTTCACGCGCTCGACGCGTTCGCTCGCCCCGCGCAGCACTTCGACTTCGGAGTCGGGTTCGACTTCATCTACCAGATCACAGAGAACCTGCACTTCGTCCCGTCCGTGGAGGATCTGTACTGGATGGAGCTGGAAGTGTTCGATCGTGACAGCGTGAAGGATTTCATCCGCCGGTTGTTGGGCAAGATCGTGAGCTCGCCAAAGCTCCCCACGTACGACTACGTCCTCTTCGATTGCCCGCCTTCCTTCACGCTGTTGTCCTACAGCGTCCTGTCCTGTTGCGATCTGATTCTGATCCCGGTCAATCCCGATTACTTTGCCTCGAAGGGGACCAACCTCATCCTCAATAGCCTCAAGATGCGGATCGAGCCCTTCCCCCTGCCGCGGATCGGGGTGTTCATGAACAAGACGAAGACGCGCGGCGGACCGACGAATGAGAGCGCATTCTATATGCGAGAAGTGGCCAGGGTCTGCGACGCCGCCGCAAAGAGTCAGAAGATCCAGGCGAAGTTCTTTGACTCTTGGATTCCCGAGCGAGTTGGGGTGAAACGGGCGATCACGGCGGGTGGTGTTCCGGGTGAGCTGGTTGAGCCTTTCAAGAAGCTCTGGCAAGAAACAGTGGCGTATTTGCCATGAGCGATGAATCTACGTTCCGAACCCCCGCTGAGGAGCTAGAGCAGCTTCGGCAGGAGATTGCCGAGATCAAGAAGGCCATGCGTGAGATCGCCGGCAGACTTGCTCAAATTGAACGCCACGCACGACGATCTCTTGGCATCCCGAAAGCAGGCAAGAGGACAGACTCGCATCCCGACCGGGAGCGCCCAGCGGATTCACATGCTCCAACTATGAGCCGTGAGGAGACGCTCAAGGCTTTCGAAAACCTAACCAGCATATGGCGCGACCGCGGCGCCGCAGAGGTTGAGAATCGGCTGGCGCAGCTGAGCGCTCCAGACTTGAAGCTGATGGCCCACGAGTTGGGGGTTCCCTTTGAGAAGAAGCCGTCACGGCGGGGGCTGCGAGGCGGAATCATGGGCCGAATCAAGGAAAGCGTGATGCTCTCTCGGAATACCAACGTCACCGCCCCTCGTTCGGCTGAAGGGCCGCCGTCGACTGAGGAGCGGAAGGATTAAATGCCCACCTGACCGGCGGTGGGCAGCGTCGGCCGGAGAACGGGCGGCACGCTGGAGCACGCGCAACAGATCGCGGCGACAGACCAGGTCAGCCTCGAGGAGATCGAGCGGATTGCGATCTGAAAGAGCCCGGAGTTCATGACCTAAAGTTCCCGTGAATCAACCAGGGACACCAACTCCCGCAAGTTCGTCTGGATTGCCTCCCCCATCGCGCTAACGCTCGCCATGCGAATACGCGCCAGTTCCTTCACCACTAGATCGACGTCGTCCGGACGGGTCGGTCGTCCAGCTACGTGAGTAAATGGACCATCGGTTTCTGTAAGAATCCGGTCGAGGGGAAGCGTCCTCACGAGTTCGCTTCCCGTCGATCGCTCAAGCATGCTGGCGTTAACTGAAAAGTAACAACCCAGATCAACCCCCCGTCGTGCATCAGTCTTACTTCCAGTGAACCAATGCAAGACAACCCGCCCTCTCGCTGCCGGCAAATGCTTTTCGATCAGGTCCAGTACGGCGCTCGCGGCGCGGACTGAATGCACCGTTAGGATCTTGCCCCCAGCCCGCGCACAGCATTTCAGGATGTGTTCGAATACCTGCTTCTGAAGATCGAGCGATCGATAGAAGCGCGGACCAGCGTCTAATCCCACCTCACCGACGTATTTTGCTTGGGGTAGATAGTCGTCCCAGATTGAAAGCTCACTGGCGCGTTCGGATACAAGCTGTGGATGCAAGCCGAGCGCCGACCGCACGTACCGACTCGACGATGCGAGTTCGCGGTTGCGCGGCCACGCCTTGGGGGTTGTAGTGACTGTCAACGTGTAGATCCGTTTCCGGTCGCATTCTGCGATTGCCACCACCGGATCTGGATAGAGATCGAGGTGGCAGTGAAAATCTACCAACGCAGCGGGCATCACAATTTTGCTCAGATAGGTGCCGTACGGACGCCGACCAACAGATCGGCTACCTCGCCCATCCCCCGTCGGTAGACGTCTGCCAACGCATCGAGTCGCGATGACGACTCGCTCGATAGTGGACCAGGTTTGTGGATGACCAGCCTCGCTAGATTCGGCCTACTCTGCACACGATCGATGGCAAATTGGAAAGATCGCACCTGCTCTCCCTCGGACTGTCGTGTGTTTAGGATGCGGGCGGTGAGATCTTGGATGGCATATGGCGTTGGGTCGTTCCCGCGACCGAAAGCCCTATCGATCGCGGCCCGTCGAATCAGGCAGGGCAAGCAATAACCGCAGTGCCCGGTAGTCCGCCCCTGCCAGCGACCCTTCGACGGAGATGAGCACGAGAGTGACTTTGAGAGCAGTTGGCGCAGAAGGTTCTGGTTGGCGCACCCCGCGAGCATCTCACCCTTCGTCTTGTTCCAGTATGGCGTCTCAATTCGGCCTGCAATCTCAAGGGCTGCGAGCAGATCACCCCAGAGGGATAGGTAGAAGGGGTGCGTTGTGCGTGTACTGAGCGACCCAAGTCGCAGCCTGTCGAGTGGAACGTTCAGTGAGATGAGACCGTTCTCCGCTACGCGGAGCGCAAAGTCATCCCCCAAGCCCATTCCGGCAAGGATACCGATGGCAAAGAATAAGAACGACCGCCCCCGCGTCGTGTCCTCCGCTGCCACGCCACGCACAAGGTCCTTTGGAAAGCTCATCCACACACGAAGCCGATCGAAGGGTCTATCCTTATATTGCTGCTTGAGACCATCAAAGCAGGCGTTCTGAGCTTGGCTGGTAGCCCCTTCACCCGCGTGACTTACAAGAAGCGGCGTCGCTCCTTGTTCTAACAGGTCGATCGTTCCCACCAGGCTGTCGAGTCCTCCGGAAAACAGCGCAACACCATCGAAGCCTGGCTTAACGTCACGACTCGCCCTCACCGGTACCATCTGTGCGAAGCCAACTGGACGGGCTCGAAAGCTGATAGTCCACCGATCCCCCGTCAGGAAGTCGAGCATATGTTTCAACACAACGGTCGCTGCGGCCCATCGCGCTGGATCGCTGACTGGGACCACCAATCGGATCTCGCGGGTCCATGTGTCCTGCGACTCCGTCAATCGCGAGATGCGCGTATCAGCGGCATACACATGCGCCGCAAGAACGAGCAGGTCCAGCCCGATCTCAGAGGGGAAGACACCGATCTTCTTCAGATCGTCGAGTGCCGCTCCAATGCCGAAGTCCAAGCGCTTGTTGGAGGCGACGAGATCTAGGCGAGTCATGACTTCGCCTACCTCTGTTGAGATATCCGTCCGATCCAGTGCCCCCAACCGACCGGCGAGTACGTGGCGTCTCATGGCAACTCTGCCTCCGCATCCCCGAGAGCTTGCAAGATCGAAAATGCTTGCTCGTACACCCCGTTCACGAACGCGAGTACGCGGTCCGGCGTCAGCGCATTCATTGCTCCTCGCGCTGAGGTCAGCGCGTCAGCAACGCCCCTCCGGATGAAATCCCGAAGCTGCGCCTGAACGGTCTCTGCTGTACGCACATCCCGCGGGAAACTTATGGTCTTGGCCCCAATATCATTGCAGAGCCGTGCCTCGATGGCGTGGCTAGCATAGACCTCGAATACCGTCTGCATCTGATCTGCGGTCAGCGTATCAAGGTCAACAATTCCGTTTTCCGCAAGGTCTGCGATTGTCTCCACAAATGCGTCTCGGGCAATTCCCTCGTCTACCGTTCCGCCCTCTGGGCAGACGTACTCGATCAACCCGAGAAATACATCCTCGACCGGTCGTCCAGCCAGCTCTTCCAGATTGAGAGCCCGCAGCGCTTCGCGCGCCCCTCTCGCAACAACGTCTGAAAGGAATCCGACCAATCGGCCGGAGGCACCCCGGGACGAACCCATCCGCTGAGCTGCTCGTCCAGCACCACCCGACGCGGAAGACACGTAGTGAGAAACCGCCCGTCCGAGACTACGGCGATCGGTGCCACCCGAACCGGCAAAGTGTGAGAAGCTGCTTCGGGCCGTAGCGAACCGGTTTGGAATCGGTGGAGATTGAATCGGAGGGTAGTTGGGTGGAATGGGGGGAGATGGAGTGCCGTTATCTCCGCCACCCGGAGGCGCCGCAACCGGGGCCGGTCCCCCTCCGCTCGGCTCAAGCCAGGTCGGGACGAGAGGTGTACCCCCACCAGGACCGCCGTAGGACCCAGAGGTACCCATCACTTTGGTCCTTGTCGCGTGCGCAGAGCATTGCTGGCCGCCGCACGCAGAAGATCGTTGGTCGCGTCTTTGGCCAGCGACTGTATGAATCGATCAAGACGCTGGATGAATTCCGGATCTCGGATGACGCCTTCCCACCCCCCGAGGACCCACGGTCCGAGCCGCTCACGCGGTAGCGCCTCCAGGAAGTCCATGAGATTCGGCTGCAGCTTTGGGTGGGCCTTCACCAACACCGAAAGACCAGCCACGCCTGCTGGTTCCGTTTCGAACGAGGCACTACCGACAATCCGGCCACGAACGGCCTCGAAGACTTGTCCTGCTTCCGCGTGCGCCAACCGCTTAAGCTCGGCGTCAAGCGCTTGCACAAAAAGCTTCGGTCCCAGTAGCTGTTCGACGATGCTATTGAGATGACCAAGAACGGAGGCTGCCCCGAAATAGTCCTTCCGGTCTTTTGTGACAAAGAGGTACGGTCGCAGGTCGATCCCTTTCAGTGACGGCTGGATTGCGGCCCAGGCGCGGGTCGGCTTTGAAGAAAGCCACTCGCTCACCATTCCCCCATCGCCGGGCTTCAACACTTCGAGCTTCGGTGTTTCTTTCCCGTCTCCGCGTCGTTTCTCGTTCGACTGCACACGAGACGGTGGCCGTTCGGCTTCGGCGGCGCTCTCCAGCGCCGCGAGATCATCACACACACCGTTCGGCGATGCTGCAGCAGCGGATGCGATCTGATCAAAGAGACGCGGCATGAAACGCTCGGCGAGCATAAGCTTCGCAAGTATAGGCACCATCACATCGTCACCGAACCCGCGTGCCTCCGCGGTTCGGTGGCGTAACACTAGAGTATTCAGGAATCGTTTGATCTGCCTCGGATTGCCTTTTGTGCCGCTTGCGAGGATCGGACCAATCTGGTCACTGAGGGTGAGTGCGCTGTGTGCACCTGCGGCCTTGTCGCCGAGTGCCGTATTGACGGTCGCCGCATCAAGGGCACTGCTTGCCCAGGGACGTTTCAGGCGCTCACGCGCCGCCGCGATGAGCCTACCGAAGGCCTCATCGTTTTCCCCGATTTCGGCTCCGATCAACAGCAGTGTGACGTAGATGCGGGTCTCCGTTTCACCGAGTGGCGGAATACGAAAGGGTACTTGGATCAGTTTCTCCAGGTAGTTCCGGGCGTATGTCTGAGGCCCTGTGGTGTCCGGTAGGTCAGGAAAGTGCTTGCGAACGGCATACTCAATCATCGCCTCATCCGCAGCCACCACAAAGGCCGTGCGCGACGTAAACACGAAGAGCCGCATAGCCTCCAGCGTCTCTATGGCGATGTCGGGTAGACAACGATCGAGGTCATCGATGAGCACAACAAGACGGTCGATCTTGGCTGCACCGAGGAGTTCGTCGAAAGCTTTCCGAAATTCTCCGATCTCCTCCGGGACGTTCTTGCTGTCCGCTTCCGGCTTGAGCAGCGACTCTGTTTCCTCGATCACCGCTGCCGCGTTCTCCTTCGTCACGATCTTCGTAGGATCGGCAAACAGACCCTGAACCGCGGAGACGACGGTCTGGATTTGGCCCGGGGTCGGAACGCCCGTGTAGGCAGTGAGGGCCAACCCCCCAGCTCTCTTCGCCACCTTCAGCCAATCAATTCGACGGAACACTGCCTTGACGGCCTCAGCCGCCTTCGTCAGTGCGGGCCTCTTCTCCAGTAAGCCGCTAACGATTCCTTCCAATAACGCAATCTTGGCGTCTTCAAAGCCCTGAAACCTCCAGCCATTGAACTTGAGGCAAAGTACATGAGCCTCGCCCTCAAGGCCGGCTTCGATCATCTCAAGTATGCTCGACTTGCCAGCACCCCAGTCTCCATGCACGCCAATGGTTATTGGTCGGTCGGGTTGTTCACACAGGAGGTCCACGATGGTTGCAGCGATCGCCTCGTTGTTGAGAAGATCGACCTTGGTCTCCTGATCGCTCAGGAGCGCACGTCCCCCAGGACCCTTGTGCTCTTTGCCCATAGGAGCCATTTCTGGTTATCGCGCGTACAGTACCGCGTCCTCGCTTCGGCCAAGCTTGAGGCCACCGACGCGCGTTGGGGTGTCTCCGCGCACGAGCTGACCCGCCTCCGCCGCCGGCGGTGCCGTCCAGAGCTTCCCCTTGTTCGCAGTTGACTTCGACATCCCGGATTCCTTCCACTCCGCCCCCACGACCGCCGTGAAGCCGGGCTTATTGAATAATGAAACAATCGTTAATCACGACTGGGAAGTCGTCAAGGCCGCCCCAAAACAATAACCCGATTTTGCTCTGCAAAATTAATTGGAACGACGACTCCCGACGCCATTTGACGGCTACACACACCCGTGTGTATGCTGACGGCCATATGAGAGGTACCGCAACCATGCAGCGACGCATCAACGTCTCGCTCTCCGAAGAGGCCGTGCGACTCCTCGACCGTATGGCGCCAAAGGGCGATCGGAGCCGCTTTCTCGATGATCTCGTGAAGCGAACGGCTCGTGACCGTACCGCTATTCGTTCTCGCCTCAAAGAGGGCTACGTCAAACGCGCCCAACGCGACCTGGAAGTCGCCGCCGAGTGGGATCCACTTGCGGACGAAGTATGGCAACGCGACGTCCGCCGGTAGTCCCGAAGCGGGGCGACGTCTACGTTGTCCGTTTTGATCCCACTGAAGGAGTAGAGATCGCCAAGACGCGGCCAGCTGTCATCATCCAAAACGATGTCGGCAACCGTTTCAGCGACCTCACCATCGTCGCGCCGATCACATCGAAGTACGACGCCGAACTCTACCCGACCGAGGTCCTCGTGAAGGCCCCGGAAGGGGGGCTCAACACCGACTCCGTCGTCCTGCTGAACCAGATTCGCGCCGTCGACAAGCGCCGTCTGGGCCGCCGACTCGGCACGCTACACCCCTCCACGATGGCGTTGGTCAACGAGGCCCTTGCCGTGAGTGTTGGTTTAGCCGATCTATGACAACCGTCGTGCCGCGACCGCTGGGACGGAAAGATTCCCTGGATAACGCCGAAGGACATGAAACGGCGCGAACTGAGTGACGGGATTGACCACATTTCGGAACGCGCAACGAAAGAAACGGCGGCAAAACTTATCGACCCAGGCGCGGTCCTCGTCGTCGTCCGCGGGATGATTCTCGCTCGCACATTTCCTTCAGCGGTATTGCGTGCCCCTGCCACAATCAATCAAGACATGAAGGCTCTCATTCCCAAGAAGAATCTCTCGCCCGAATTCCTCTGCGCGCTTTTTTGGGCTTCCAATTCTCGGATGCTGGAGCTTGTTGCGAAATCAACGCATGACACGCGGAAATTAGAAACGGACAGATTGCTCGCCACAAACATTGTTGTCCCCCCGCTCCCCGAGCAGCGCCGGATAGTGTCCGAGCTGGACGCGCTGCAGGCGGAGGTGAACGGGCTGAAGCGCCTGCAAACCGAAACTGCCGCGGAGATTGACGCCCTGCTACCATCGATTCTCGACCGCGCCTTCACGGGTCAACTGTAGGCGCATCCGCCTTTGCCCCGCATGACCAAGACTACCACCACCCCTGTCTACTTTGCCGAGTACTTTGGGGTCTCAGAGACGCAACTTGCGCGCCACGGGGCGTTCAATATCTCGCTCGTCACGGACCTGCCTCTGTTCATCGATCCCTTCCTTCTCTTCAACAGTAAGAAGCCGCAGTACCAGCGGCTGCACGATGAGATCATTCGCTACCTCCGATTCCTTAGAGACAAGGCTGCCGCTGAACATCTCGATCCAGGACTCATGGCTGCGTGGTATCACTTCCCTGAGGTGAAGCAGACCTGGCTTGGTTTCTCAGAAAGCAGCAACCGCGGGCATGGTCTTGGCGCCAAATTCGCCGCGTCCCTCCACCAGAATCTTCACAAGATCTTTCACAACTTCGGCAACGAGCAGATCACGCGCGGTAGCCATCTCGAAAAACTCTGCCTTGTGAAGGACGGAGTCGGCCGGGACAACATCAGCGACTTCACCACGAACCTCATCCGTTGTTTCCTCGCCGAGTACACCCAGCGCTTCGCGTCCAACCACATCGATCCATCGCTACGCAAACGCATCCATCTAACCAAGGTTCGCTTCAACTACGGCACCGAGACGTGGGAATCGGATTGGTTCGATCTTCCTTGGTGTGATGGCGATTACGTGCTCCTCACGCCGAAGGACATGCTCACCAAGGACGATACGTGGATCAATAAGACCGACCTGGTTGACGACTTCGATCGTATTCCGGCTGCGATCCCGAACGACGCGCTCCGTGCCCAGGTCAACAACTACTTTCGGAAGCAGCTGCCGATAAAACCAAGTCGCAAGGACGAGTACGAGGCAGTGAGCCGCACGATTCTCGAGTTTCCAGAACTCATCGACTGGTACATTCGGTACAAGGAGGAACACGGAGACGACGCGGAAAGTGTCAGCGCGATGAGGGTGGCCTTCTCCCAGGCCCTCTACACTGAGCAGTTCCGAGAGCTACGACAGCTCCTGGCGGACACCACCGAGTTCTTTGCCCTCGCGGGTCAGACGTACGCGGAAGCGCACCAGCGGGTCGCCTTTCTGAAGGACGTGATAGAGAACAAAGGCGGACACCGAATCTTTTACGTACACGGGAACCCAATTGAACGGGAGCAGGACCTCCACATCCTCTACCGACTGACATGGCACGGAACGAAGATGGACGTGACCCGAGAAGCCAACGATGGGCGTGGCCCCGTGGACTTCAAGATCTCCCGCGGAGCTAAGGACAAAACCCTCGTGGAATTCAAGCTCGCCAGCAACACGCAGCTCGCGCGTAATCTGAAGAAGCAGTTGGAAATCTACCAGCGCGCAAGTGATGCGCCGCGCGCTATCAAAGTTATCGTCTACTTCTCCGACGCTGAGTTTCAGCGCGTCCAACGCATTCTCAGAGAACTCAATCTCCTCGGGAACAGGGACATCGTTCTCATCGATGCGAGTCAGGACAACAAGGTATCCGGCTCGAAGGCGCACTGACGAGCCGGTGGCCTTCCAACCACGTTTGGCCCCCGGGGGGCCAATCTACGCCACAAGGCGCCACACGGCGCAACATTGGCCTTGGAATTCCTCAATCATTTCACGCCTTTTTCGGGTTCAAGTCCCCTTCTTCACATTCGCCGGAGGTGACACCGAACGACGGTGCGCGGCCAGCTCCGCACGCTTCCGTGCCCCCGTCACGTTGATGCGGCCACGGATCATGTCGACGCTCGTTCCGTAGAGTTGAGCCGCCTCTTCGAGCGGCAACCGGCGACGCACAATACTCAACGCGGCCTCTTCGGAGATGAGCAGCGCCCCAGCAAGCCACTGTGCTTCCTCTTCCTGCTCCGCATTCCATTCGCGCACTCCGTCCCCGTCGAAGGCAGGTACCGGTTCATGCCACAGGAGCGAATGAGCCAGCTCGTGGGCAATGTTGCTGGCCTGACGACCGCGACTGTGGACGTCGTTCACGACGATCATTCGCTTGTAGCCGCGGAATACCGTGACCGCAGAGAACGCTTCCCGGTCCTTCCGCGTAAACTGTATCACCGCGTTCTCCGCTTCGGCCTTCATCGAACTCAAGTTGACAACGGGGATATCGAGGTGGGCCGCCAGCCGCCACGGATCGAGGGGGTCGGCCACGCCCAGTCCCAGTTCCCGTCGAATATCGCGCGCGATCGTGTTGGCTTCGGACTTGAAGCCCCACCGCAATTTCATCAGCTTCGGCTCGTCAGCCCTTCTCGGCGAGCCGTTTGTAGGCGATGCGGATGATGTGATCGAGCGCCGCCGCGCTCTCCCTGCCAAGTTTGCGGTCGGCCCGGAGCAGATTGGAGATGACCGCCAGGGTCTCCTGCTTACCGCTGACCGGGCGATGCCCCTTAAGATAGTCTTCGGCTTTCAACCCCGACCAGGCGAGGAGCGCGGCCAACCCATCCACGTCGGGCCGCTTCCCCTGCGCCATGCGCGTCAGCGTCGACGCGCTCACGCCAGATTCGGCCGCGATATCCTTCCAGGTTCTCCCCCGGGCCTCCCGAACGGCGTCGAGCGCCGCGAAGAACTCCTCCGTGTCGAAGTGCTCCTTGTCCATGCCTTACCTTTCCGTCGATTGCACTCTTGCAATTCATCACCCGTCGTGCAATCTTGGCGTTCGAGAATAGCAATCGTGAACCACATTCACAACAAGGGGTCAGCCATGGAAGCGCACAGTGATAGCGACCGTCTGCTCAACGTTCGGGGCGCGGCGGCAATGCTTGGGTTGAAGCCATCTACCTTGTACCAGTGGGCGTACGAGCGGCGCATCGCCTATGTCAAGATCGGCGGCGCCTTACGCTTCCGGCTGAGTGCGATCGAGAAGTTGATCGCAAAATCGGAGGTGTTGCCTCTGAAGGCGGCCTCGGGTCGAGCTCAGTAGTCTGTGTGTTCCGTGCTACGATTGGTGGTCCGACGATGAGCGTACGCCAAAGGAAGAATCAACGCGGTCCCCGTGAACGGGGTGTGTTCGAGCGTCCAACCGGGTCCGGGGTGTGGTGGGTGCGCTACACCGACGAGAACCGGCGCCTGCATCGCGAAAAAGTGGGACCGAAGGCCCTTGCGCTTAAGGTCTACCGCAAGCGGAAGACCGAGATCGCCGAGCGGCGCTTTTTCCCTGAACGCATCGGCCGGCGAGACGTGCTCCTTGCCGACATGATTGACGACTACCTTGACCGCAACCGCGGGCGCCTCCGGTGGTTCGGCCACTACGAGCGGTTTGCGTACACGTGGAAAGCGGCATTCCCCGGCAAAACCTTGCGCGAGATCTTACCCGGCGATGTGGAGCGGTACATCGCGAAGCGCCGCGCGGACCGTCCGAACAAGCGACGCAATCCCAAGAAGCTCCTGGCGCCGGCAACGATCAATCGCGAGCTGGCGTTTCTGCGGCATCTGTTCAACGTGGCGATTGAGGACGGCAACGCTGACAGGAATCCCGTACGGCCCAAGATGTTCAGCAGAGAGAACAATCAACGAGTGCGGTTTCTCAGCGAGAAAGAAGAGACCGAGTTGCGCGGGGCGATCGGCGAAGCGGAGTGGCCGGTGGTCGCCGTGGCCATTCACGCCGGGTTGCGCCAATCGGAGCAATTCCACCTGCAATGGAAGCATGTGGACTTCAACATCGGGATCTTGACCATTCTTCGATCGAAGCACGGTGGAACGCGACGCATCCCGATGAATGATACCGTTCGGGATATTCTGCGTTCGCGGCCGAGTCGGCTCAAGAGCGCCTATGTGTTCCCGAGTGCAACCGGCGCGACTCCGATCGATGCGCACAACTACATGCGCCGCATGTTCATGCCTGCCCTAAAGCAGGCGGGCATTGAGGACTTCCGCTGGCATGATCTGCGCCACACCTTTGCGAGCCGACTGGTGATGAAAGGCGTTGATCTGCGGACAGTTCAGGAGCTGCTCGGTCACAAGACGATCGTGATGACCCAACGGTATTCGCACTTGTCGCCCGAGCACCAGCTGAATGCGGTTCAGCGCCTGGTCAACAAACCAACTGACACCACTACTGACACCAGCGCCGAGGCCGCAAAAGGCGCCTCCAGCGCTGGCGTGCAAGTCGTGGAAAAAGAGGGAGAAAAAAAGTGGGCAGGGAGTGAATTGAACACTCGACACAGGGATTTTCAGTCCCTTGCTCTACCGACTGAGCTACCTGCCCGTGCGTTGAAGTGGCGCGACGAAGGCGGGCTTCCTCGTCGAGCAAAAGCGGCGGGATACTACCTGAGTGCGTGGCGATTCAGCAAGCCCGCTGACACGGTTTTGGAAATTTTGCGGGCTGCGAGGCATGTCAATGGCTCCGGACAGGAGCCTCTTGAGTCTACGCCGGTGATCGTTCCCTCTATCCGTGGGCTGGTACGCACGGCAAGCGTCAAGCGGCAACCGAACGCACCAGGCGACCCCACGATGTTGGGATTGCGTTGCAAGGAATTTGCTCTGCCGGCGAATTTCTCTGCGGCGTGTTCGTCAAATCGGACCACATGACGAACGCGCCGTTTAGTCCGCGGCGCGTGGCAAGGGGGGAGAAGGAGGAGCAACGTGAGCCGCACCGTGTTGGTTGCCGATGAGGATGTGAATGCGCAGATTATTGCCGAAACCCTGCTCCGTCTTCGCGGGCTCGATGTCCGCCTCGCAGGAGACGGAGCTGAAGCCTGCGAGATCGTCCGCTATGAAGACATTGCGGTGGTAGTGTTGGACTTGGACCTCCCACGGATGAACGGGTTCGAGCTGCTGCGTCGGCTGCGGGGTCGGTTTGGACCGCTTCCGCTTCCCACCAAGCCGCGTCTCCTTGCCGTCACCAACCGCCAAGAACCCGAAGTCGAGTGTTTGGCCCTGCGTCTGGGCGCAGATGCTGTCCTCCGCAAACCGCTTGCGCCGGGTCCGTTCATCGAGACGGTGGAGGAGTTGGCGAGAAGCACCGCACCTCAGGCCGCGTGAGGCCCGCACGCCGCAAGGGTGTCATCGCTAAAGGAAAGGTGTCGCCCGGGCCGGACATACTCGCCGCTCAACGGGCTCGCGAGCACCTCGATACTTCCCACTACCAGTCTTGGGCGCGCGCATTAGGAACACAACGCACAAGTCGCACAGTAGGCGGTGTCTGTGCCGGATGTGTGCAGCACGGCGACCACAAGCTGGCGCTTGCAGCCGTCGCAACCGGAGAGGCGGTCTTCACCCGGCCGCTCGACCAACCAACTCTTTCCGCCGATCGTTATCCGGACCTTCTCCCCGCGACGGGCTCTGTTCAGCACGTGCTCCCGGAGTACTTCTCGATCATAGGGCGTGCGCGCCGGGAGAACGAGTCCGCCACCCGCATACGTAACGTGTGCTGTCATGAGGAGCCATAACTCTAGCGGCAGAAGCGCAACGTGCAAGTTCCCTTATGAACTCGTATCGCCGAGTGAGCAGTGCGGCGCACGAGGTCACAGTGCAGACAGACCGTTTCCCTGAAGGATCACCACCCGATCAGCTCGCAACGTACCCGCGAGATCCCATTGGCGCAGGCATACGGCAAGTTCTTCGACGGCATGCTCTAGGAACGCTCCCGTCAACACGGCGCAGTAGGGACGCTCGTCGTTGACGCTGACGACATGGTGCTCAGCGCACGGCGCGACGACTCCCCCGTGCTTTACCGTGCTGCGGGAGTGGAAATCGCGCACCGTGTGGCCTGGGAACTGTTCTTCCAGGTGGGCACAGACCAGACGGACCTTCTCGACGTCACACGCGCAATCGACGCAGACCACCCCGCTGCACGAGGGTATGCCACAGTCGTTCGACGACTTGAGACATAACGCCATAGCTGTGAGTCTCCTTAATGGCAGAAGAGCACGAAAAACGCATCCTGTCTATTAGGTAGCCGTTGACAGTGAAAGCAAGGTCCGATATAGGTCCCTTTAAGGTGCGAGTAGATCCGGTCAGCAGATCCACGGCTCGGCCGGATTTTTTTATTCGCCCGACGGCGGTGCGCGGCTAAGTGCCGGACATTGCCTGAGTTTTTTAAATTCAAGGAGGACCGTGAGGATGGCAGAAAAGAAGGCGAAGACGGCCGAGAAGTCGGGCGGTGTGCTGAACACGAAACATATGTGCCCCAGTTGCGGCACGGACAGCCGGGTGACGTATTTCACCGGGTTTGGACGAAAGGGATTCTTCTGGGTCTGCGATAAGAACTGCGGCTACGTCGAACGGACACGATAAGACTCCTGGAGAGGTCCATGGGACGGACACCGAAGAAAGACAAGGCAAAGAAGGGCACACACATCTTCGAAGACGACGCCAGCGGCGAAGTTGAAGAAGAAGGGGATCTGCCAAAGGACGAAGCAGGCCGTCGCAAGATCAAGCGCCAGTACGAGGACCTCCTCGGCATCCGCGTCGAGAAGCTCAAGGGACGCATTCTGAACCGCGAGCGCATCAATAAAACCATCGAGGGTGTGTACTTCATTTGCGCCGAATGCAAGAAAGTCTGCCACAACATCGATGAGGGCCTCGTTGAAGATCCAGACAACGTGCGCAACCTGTGCGGGGCCTGCGGCAAGACGAAGGCCAAAGGCAAGCAGGCGGCTGCCTAAGGTTCCCGCTCAACCCGCCGCTTGTTCAGTTTCTCGTAGCCCGTTCAGAAACTCGGCAAAGTCCGCCGGCAAGGGACAGCGGACTTCGAGCGGCTGTCGGGTGTCAGGATGTGTGAAAGATAGTCTCCCGGCGTGGAGGAGTTGACGCGGAGCGGGCCGCATCGTCTTGCCGTAGAGCCGGTCCCCAATGATCGGATGGCCGACGGAAGCCAGATGCACCCGGATCTGGTGCATCACGCCCGTCGCAATCTCCACCATCACCAACGTACTGTCGCGAAAGCGCTCCAGGGGGCGGAAGTGTGTCACGGCCTCGCGCGGGCGCGAGACACGTCCGGTTGACGGCGTCACTCGCATCCTTCGCCGCTTACGGCGGTCGTGGGCGATGGCGGTGCAGACGACCTCCGATGCCGCAACCTTGCCCTCGACCAGCGCCAGATACTCCTTGCCGACACGATGCTGGGAAAACTCCTGCCGCAGGAAACGATATGCGTGCTCAGTGCGGGCGGCCAGCAGGACTCCCGAGGTGTCAACATCGAGGCGATGAACCAAGCCGGCTTCCTGCTTGCTTGTCCCGACCGCGGCGAGTTCGCGATATCTTGCGAGCAGGAAATTCGCCACCGTGTCGATCTCATGCACGTGCAGCGCCTGCGACGGCATGCCCGCAGGCTTGTCTATGGCGATCACCGCGGCATCTTCGTACAGGATTCGCAGCGCCAGCTCCGGATTCGGCTGCAATGCGGGTGGCGCATACAGCTCATCGGCCACCTGGATCAGGTCGTCGTCTGTGACGAGTTCTCCCTTGCGTGCCCGCCGGCCATTGATGCGGACCGCACCGTCGGCAATGGCGCGCTGGGCGGTACGGCGGGAGCAGTGCGGCACGTGCCGGGCCAGGAACACGTCGAGTCGCACCGGCGCGGTAGCGGGTGGCACCCGAATCGCTTGCACGCCCAATTCTAATTGTTCTTCTCTTGCCACTTCAAGGTTGACTATAAGGATGCAGAGAAGGAGCAGCAATGGACTGGAATCAGTGGCGCCTGGAGTTTCCCATCACCGAGCATCTCACCCATTTCAATCATGCCGGCGTCTCGCCGGTGTCGCGTCGCGTTGCCGCCGCGGTCACCGCCTTCATCAACGAGGCGACCGTGGTGACTCCCGCCGCACAGCGGCGCTGGGAGGTGCGTACCCAGGCGATCCGCGCTGCCTTCGCGCGTTTGGTTGGAGCCCAGCCAGACGAGATCGCGTTTGTGAAGAACACCTCTGAAGGGATGTCACTGGTGGCCGCCGGGTTGGACTGGCGCCGGGGCGACAACGTGATCGCGGTCGAAGGGGAGTACCCATCCAACGTGTATCCGTGGTTCGGGCTGCGCCGTTGGGGTGTGGAGACGCGAATGGTTTGCCCGGTGCAAGGGCGCGTTCGGGTCGAAGACGTGCAGGCGCTCACCGATGCGCGCACCCGGGTGATCTCGGTCAGCTTGGTGGACTGGAACAGCGGCGGGCGCACCAATTTGCGCCCGATCGGGGAGTTTTGTCGCCAGCATGGCGTGCTCTTCTGTGTTGATGGCATTCAGGGCGTCGGCGCCGTTCGCCTCGATGTCGAAGGCGCACTCATCGACTGTCTCGCCGTCGGCGGGCACAAGTGGTTGCTGGCGCCTGAGGGTTGTGGCTGCCTCTTCGTATCCCGTCGCGTCGTCGATCGTATCCAGTCCGTGCTCCATGGATGGAAGAGTGTGCGTGATGCGGACACGTATCTCCCCTATCACTTCGATCCGCGACCCGACGCGGCGAAATTCGAGCCCGGAAGCCCGTCCGTGCTGGGCACCTACGCTTTGGGAGCAGCCATCGATTTGCTCCTGGAAATCGGCCCCGAACGGATCGAGCGCCGTGTGTTCGAACTCACCGACCGGCTGGCAGACGGTCTGCACGCGCGCGCGGCGCAGATCGTGAGTCCGTGGGGTGCTGATGAGCGTTCCGGGATCGTGGTGTTTCAGCGTGGGAAGGATCCGCAGGGTCTGTGCGCCGAACTGAATCGTCGCGGGTTCATTGTACGGGTCCGCGGTGGTGGCATCCGGGTCGCCCCACATTTCTACAACAACGAGGACGACATCGATCGGCTGCTGGAAGCGCTCGACGAACTACGCGCGGGCTGAGGCGCATCGTTCAGCCGTCTCTTGTGGCGGAGGTACCGCGTGGCCTCCGGGACGACAATGGCATCACCGACCTTTCCGCCGAGTGTGCTGCGGAACACAATCGGGTATCGCCGCGCTCGGCGGAGCTATGCTATGGGAGGTCGCTGAACGAACTCGATGAGCGCGCCTGCAGCCACACCCGAAGTTCCGCCGCCGACAGATTCGATATATCCCGGTCCAATGCGCCGGCTGGGGTTCTTGCCCGGACTGTTGTGTCGCAAGGTATTCTCGCAGGTGCGTATCGATCCGGAAGCGGTCGAGCGCATTCGGGCGCTGGCCACGCGTGGCAGCATCGTGTACGTCATGCGGTATCGCTCGCTGGTCGATTATCTGCTGGTGGCGTTCATCTTCCTGCGCGAAGGCTTGCCGTTGCCGGAGTTTGTTTCGGACGTTTCCACTCTTGTCTTGCGGCCGCTGAGCGAGATCGTTGCCATGCTGCGGCAGCGACTCCGGCGGACACGCGTGTTCGGAAAAGAATTGCGCCACTTCGAAGACCGCGACCGCTGCCAGCGGCTGGTCAGCCGCGGGCGACCGGTGCTGATTTTCATGCGTAGCCGTGCTCCGGGCATGCGTTTGCTCGAAGGCCGCCGTGCGGCCTTGAGCCGCGTACGTACCGGCACCGATTACCTGAGTGAGATCGTCCACGCCGGATGGTCCAAAGAGCACGAAGTGTTTCTGGTCCCGCTTGCCGTGTTGCGCGGCTGGGGCTTTCGGCGTCGCGAGTCGCGCCTGGCAACGCTCGTGTACAGCGTGCAAGAAACGCCGGGCGAAGCCAAACGCCTGCTGTCGCTGCTCTGGAACGCTCGGGAGACGAGCATCATTGTCGGCAAAGAGGTCCATCTCGGGCAATTCACGCAGCGTTACGGGCAAGAAGGCGAAGAACGCATTGTGCGGCGGCTGGCGCGGGCACTGCAGATCTTTCTGCACCGCGAGGAGCGCGTTGTCGCCGGTCCCACGCTGCTGCCGAAGCGGACGGTGCGGCAGATGGTTGTGCAGGGCGAGGAGCTGAGCGCGCTGATTCGCCGCTTGGCCCGGGAACGCAACCAGCCCGAATCGCAGCTGTGGCGCACTGCCGAACGCTACTTCGACGAGATGGCGGCCAGCTTCCACAGCACGTACTTCGCTTTCCTGGAGTTCGTCTTCAACCGTATTTGGCCGCGCGTGTTTCAGGGCTTCGAATACAGCGGGATTGAGAAGGTCACCGAATGTGTCAAACGCCATCCGGTGGTCCTCGTCCCGTGCCACCGTAGCCATTTCGACTACCTGATCCTCTCGTACCTGTTTCACGCGAACTACCTCAGTCCGCCACACATTGCTGCGGGCATCAATCTGTCGTTCTGGCCCCTGGGCCCGCTCTTTCGCGGCGCGGGGGCGTACTTCATCCGCCGGAGCTTCGAGGGGAACGAACTCTACAAGACGGTGTTTCGCAACTACCTCACCTATCTCATCCGCGAGGGGTACACGCAGGAGTTTTTCATCGAGGGCGGCCGCAGCCGGACCGGCAAAATTCTCACGCCCAAGCTCGGTATGCTGTCGGCGATCGTCAGCGCTTTCGTCTCGGGCGTGCGCCGCGATCTGTATCTGGTGCCGGTCTCCATCCACTATGGCCGCGTGGTCGAGGAAGAAGCCTACAAACGCGAGCTGGTCGGTGCCGAAAAGGAGAAGGAGTCACTCTGGGCACTGCTGAAGGCGCGGACGGTGTTGCGCCAGAAATACGGTACGGTGTACGTGTCCTTTGCCGATCCGATCTCGCTGAACGAAGCGCTCGGCGAACGCAAGGAGCGACTGCGCCTCGCCGCCGGTGATCCGACCGTTGAGGAAGAGAAGCGCCGATTCACCCACAAGCTCGGCTTTCGCATCTTGCGTGAGGTCAACACCGTGACCGTCGTCGGCGCCACTTCGGTGTCTTCGACCGTCTTGCTCAGCTCGCCGCATGCGGCCTTGCGCCACGCCCAATTTCTGGCCGCGGCGCAGACCTTGCTCCGGCTTCTGCGGCACCAGGGCATTGCCATCACGGCCTCGTTGGAACGCAACGCGGAAGACTTCAAAGAGAACCTCGGGTTCCTCGAGTCGGGCGGCTTGATCCAACGCCTGCCAGGGGAAGATGCGGTCATCCACGTTCCGCCGGGAAAGCGCGTCATTTTGGATTTCTACAAGAACAACTCCATCCATTTCTTCTTGCTCCCCGCGCTCCTCTCCCGAGCACTCACCACGGGCCTGCAAGGGGCGGCGCTCAAAGATGAGGTGAGTTGGTGGCTCGACCTGTATCGGTGGGAATTCGCCTTGCCTGAGCGGGAGGCGGTGGCGGTCGAATTGGGGCGGCTGCTCGAATACTTCCGGGCTCAAGGTGCGATCAGCTCCGGCAACGGTGACGTGGCCGATCCGGAACACCCCCTGATCCGTAGCACCGCCGGCATCCTCGACAACTTCTGCGAGGCCTACTGGATGACCGCACAGACGCTGATCGAGCTGAAAGCAGCGGGCATGACGCAAAAGCCCCTGCTGGAAGCGATACGCCGGCGGTACACCACCGGCTTGCTGCTGGGCGAGGTACACAGGCCGGAAGGCAACTCCGCCGTCAGCATCGGCAATGCCATTAGTCGCTACGCCGAAGTGGGTTTCATCACCGCCAGCGCCGGGCAGAAGGGACGCGATCGCATCGTTCGGCCGGGCCCTCACTTTGCGGAGCTGAGCGCGGTGGAACGACGCTTGGCAGCAAATCTGCGCCAGCCCGAGGGAACGACACAACGGTAGTTGAATTGGCCGCCGGCGCGCCGTACACTCCGTGCAGAAGTTCGGCGTTGAGGATGTGACGTGATCCGCCTAGTTCACCGCCGCCGGTTGCCTGTCTCGGCCCTGTTGCTGCTGGGCGCGTTCAGCCTGGCGGCGTGCCGCAGCCAAGACAAGAGTGACATCGAGGTGGAGATCGGGAGTGTCGGTTTCGACAGTGCGTCGAACGCTCCGGTGGTCGTCCTGCAGGACCATAATCGGAAGGTGGCACTGCCGATTTGGATCGGACCCGCGGAGGCACAGGCCATCATCATGCAGATGCAAGGAATCAATCCGCCCCGGCCGATGACGCACGACTTGATCAAACAGATTCTCGACGGCGCCGGCGTCGAGTTCCAGAAGGTCCTGATTCAGGACATGAAGGACAGCACGTACTACGCCCGGATCTTCCTGCACGTCGGGCGGCATGACCTGCAGGTGGACAGCCGGCCGAGCGATGCGATCGCTTTGGCGGTGCGCTTCCATAGGCCTATTTTCGTCGCGCGGGTATTGATGAAGGGCGATGCAGTGATCGACTTGGAACATCATATGCCGACCGCAAGCACGGCGAAGTTCTCCGGCATTACCGTGCAAAACCTGACTACCGAGCTGGCCGAGTATTTCAACGTGCCTGCCGGTCAGGGGGTCATCGTTGCCGACGTGGCGAGTGATGCCCCGCAGGGATTGCAGCGTGGCGACGTCATTCTGGAGATGAATGGCGCCGCGGTGACCGGGGTCGGTGATCTCGCTCAGCGCCTGCAGACGATGCAGAACGGCGCGTCGGCGCATCTGTCCGTGCAACGCGGTTCGCAGCGGATTCCGGTGCAGTTCGCGGGTTCCGGAACAACCAAACGGTGATTGCAGGCCGCGGCACGGCGAGTGCGGCCTTCCCGACCGGTTATCAAGAGCGGTTCACGCCTGGATTCTGGCGGACCGGTGTTGACCGGTGGTGCGCCGCGTGCCACATCTAGAAGCTGTACGTAAAGTGTTGGATTGGGAGCTACGTCACTCCGGCGTTGCGAGCAGACGCGGAGAGCTGTGGTTTCGATTGTGAGCGGGCTGTCGGACAACAAGGGTGCGCTGGAAGCGCAGGTTGCGACTTTGGCGCATGGGCTTGCCGAGGCGATCAACTCTTGCTCGCCGGAGGGACGCGAAGGATTGCGTGAGGACGCGGTCAACATCTTGCGGGATGAAGTTGATATCAGCCGGCCGCCGGTCGAAGCGGTGGCATCGGCGGCCGGCGCTTTCAACCCCTTCGGAATCGGAATTCCCCTCATCATGATGGGGACGGTGTTGGTGTTTCTGTTCCCACCCGTTGGGTTGCTGATGTTCGCTGTCGCTGGCGTGGTGATCGCGTGGGGAGTGGGGGTGACGCTGCTCACGCGCCGGTAGACATTGAGGATCGCGTTATGGCGAAGATGGAGAAGGAACACACTGCAGAGGAACGTGCCGCGCTGGAAGCGCGCCGGCGCACCGAGCAAGCACTCGAGCGGGCCAAGCGGGAACGGGAACGAGCGCAGCTCGGCGGCCTGTGGTTACGGCGAGACTTCTTTGGCCGGCTCGGCTGGGGCGGGTTCGGCATATTCTCGGCGGTCACCCTGCTGGGCGCCATCCGGTCCGCCTTTCCGCGCGTCTTGTTCACGCCACCCTCGACGTTCAAAGCCGGGTTTCCGAACGACTTCGCCGTGGGTGAGGTCAGCGAGAAGTTCAAACGAGAATTTCGCGTGTGGATCATCCGCAACGAGGAGGGCTACTACGCGGTCTTCGCGAAATGTACCCATCTCGGCTGCACGCCCCGCTGGCTGGCGGCGGAGGAGAAGTTCAAGTGTCCGTGCCACGGCAGCGGCTACTACAAGAGTGGCGTCAACTTCGAGGGGCCGGCGCCGCGGCCGATGGACCGCGTGCGCATCACCAAGGCGGAAGACGGTCAGATCCTCGTCGACGTGAGCGTGAAGTACGTGTACGGCACGTGGGACAAGCCGGGGGCATTCCTCAAGGCCTAGGTTGCGGCCGGGAAGTACATCGCACAAGGATATATCGCTAAGGATTCGCTATGGCCAAATGGGACGATATCAAACGCCAGATCACGGAATCGCAGGTCTGGCAGTCCATCTTTCGGCACGGGTATGACGATACGCCGCGCAATCGCATCCTCATGGTGTCGGGCAACGTCTGGCTGCATCTGCACCCCTCCAAGGTGCGCAAGCACGCCGTGCGCCTGCGCTTCACCTGGTGCATGGGCGGCATTACGTTTCTCATGTTCCTGGTGACGGTGGTCACCGGTGTCTACCTGATGTTCTACTACCGCCCGACCGCCGAGTACGCCTATGCCGACATGAAGTATCTCGAATTCGACATGCCCTTCGGCATGCTGATGCGCAACATGCACCGCTGGGCGGCACACGGCATGGTGATCGCCGTCTGGCTGCACATGTTCCGGGTGTTCCTCACCGGCTCCTACAAACCACCCCGCGAGTTCAACTGGATGGTCGGGGTCATTCTCCTCGTGCTCACGCTGTTGCTGAGCTTCACCGGCTACCTGCTGCCGTGGGACCAGCTTTCGATCTGGGCAGTGACCGTCGGCTCGAACATGGGACGGGCCACGCCGTTCTTAGGGCACGAAGGCCCCTTTCACGAACTCGTCGGCGCCAACCCGATCTACGACGCGCGCGCCTTTCTGTTCGGCGGCGGCGAGATCGGCCCGCATACGTTGCTGCGTTTTTACATTTTGCACTGCATCTTTATTCCACTGGTGGCCAGCCTGTTCATGGCCGTGCACTTCTGGCGCATCCGGCGTGACGGTTTCTCCGGCCCACCGGTCTAACGCCCACAGTCGCAGACTGCGTGTGAAGGAGCGAACGATGCGCGTGTTGACGCTTCCAATCTTGATGGCGCTGGTCATCTGGCTGCTCTACTGGCTGGCGCAACCGAGGCCCCATGACTGACGAAAACAAGGGGGCGCTGAAGGCGATCGCAGCGGGTGGCGCGGCCGACCGCGCCGGTTCAACGGCGCGGCCGGCCGCGCGCCGGATCGAAGTGCCGATCAAGAAGGCGACCGGCCCGGGGGATGACAAGGTGCACACGTGGCCGCATCTCGTCCGCCTGGAATTCCTGGTCGCCATCTTCATCGTCGTCCTGCTCATTGTGTGGTCGTTGCTGGTGGATGCGCCCCTCGAAGAGCCGGCGAATCCGACCCGCACACCCAATCCTTCCAAGGCGCCGTGGTACTTCCTCGGCTTGCAGGAGATGTTGGTGTTCTTCGATCCGTGGCATGCCGGCGTCGTGCTGCCCAGCCTCATCATTATCGGACTCATGGTGATCCCGTACATCGACATCAATCCGAAAGGGAACGGTTACTACACCTTTGCCGAACGCAAGTTCGAGATTTTGACCTACTTCTTCGGCTTCCACGTGCTGTGGGTCTCGCTGATCATCATTGGGACGTTCCTGCGCGGACCGGGCTGGAACTGGTTTTGGCCCTGGCAGCAGTGGGACGCGCACAAGGTCGAGGCCATGACCAACATCGACCTCCCGTACAAGATCGGCCTGCGGGATCCTCTCTGGTCGTCGCTGTTCGGGCTGGCGGTGGTGCTGGGATACTTTGCCGTAGGTACGGGAGCGATGTATGCGTGGGTGCGTCGCCTCAAGGGAACCGAGTTCATGCAGCGCTGGGGGATGCCGCGCTTCTTCATCACCGTTTTCCTGTTCCTCAACATGCTGGCGGTGATCATCAAGATGGTGATGCGGCACGCGTTCAGCATCAAATACATTCTGGTGACGCCGTGGATAAACATTTGAGGGCAAGACGCCCGCACGATGTCGCTTCGACGATGGACCGGCTTCCGGCTCGGCGCGCATAAATGTTCTACTTGGCCAAGCTCATTCAGGCGTTCGGCTTCGCCGACGTCACGTACAGCCTCTTTGTCGGACTCACCGAGGAGAACAGCATGGGACGTGAGTTGACGCTGATGATGGTGGGCGCCGTGATCTTCCTTGTCGGCCGTCTGCTGGAGCGTCAGGCCGCGGCGTAGAGGGTAGCACGGTGGCGCGACGCGAAACGAACATCGACGACGAGAAACGATCGTACGGTGCCGTCTTCCTGCTGGCCGTGGGGCTGCTCCTCGCCGTGGCGGTGTGGTCCGTGTGGGATGACAACATTTCCCGCCGCCCGTGGAAATATTACCAGGCTGAGTTCTCCAGACAGGAGGAGAATCAGATCCGTGAACAGATCCAACAGGAAGAGACCCGCCTGTTGGCGGATGCCACTTACCAGCAGGCAACCAAGGAGCTCGCTGCGGCCCGCCAGCGCGTGCAATCGGGCACGACGGCAGCGCGCCTCGCGGCGCTCGAGCAGCAGCGGGCACAGATCGGCACCCAGCACGGCGACTTCGACCTCGATCTCCGCATCGTCAAGAGCCGCCTGGAAGAAGCGTGGTACGACTACGACAGCGACATGCAGGCGCAGCGGCCGACCGACGCTGCGCGGCGGCACATCGAGGCACTCGAGAAGGACAAGGCGGAGATCCAAAAAGGGTTCGACCAGACGAAGAACCAGATCGAGCACATCGACAAAGAACTTACCGATGTGCGCTCCGAGGTGAAAGGCCTCGAGGACAAGCTCAAGAATCTCGCCACCGAACGCGACCGGCTGCAGGATAAGCTCGACGCTGTGACTCTGAACGTCGGGCCGTTCCGCCTGCCGAAAATTCCGAAGATCCAGCAGGTGGTGCTGGAGGATTTCGAACGCAACAATTTCGATAAGCCCATCGCTCGCGTTGATCGTTGCGTGTCGTGCCACGTGGGCATCAATCAGGCCGGCTTCGAGAATGCCGCCAACCCGTACAAAACGCACCCGCAACGAGAGCTGATTTTTGGCAAGCACCCGCCGGAGAAATTCGCCTGCACCACCTGCCATCGGGGGCAGGGCCCAGCTGTCAATAGCCCGGCGGAAGCGCACGGCGAAGTCATTCATTGGACTGAGCCGTTGTGGCGCGGCGACAAGGTCCAGGCCTCGTGCATCAAATGCCACGTCAACGTCCGCCATCTGGCCAGCGCTCCGATCATCGCGCGCGGCGAGAAGCTCTTTGAAGAGCTCGGTTGCCATGGATGCCACCTGGCCGAAGGATATGAAGACCTGCAGAAAGTGGGGCCCTACCTGCGCCTGATCCGTGCCAAGGATGACCCGTCGTGGATGGTGCGCTGGGTGACGAACCCCCACGTGATACGTCCCAAGACACGCATGCCGAACTTCATGTTCAAGTCCGACGAGGCGGAGGCGATCGTCGCGTACCTGCTGGACGCGTCCAAGCCGGAAACCGAGCAGTGGCTGGCGAGCCGGCCGGAGCCGAGCGACATCGATCCGAACAACCCGGAGCTGGTCGCCCGCGGGAAGGAGATGGTCGACAACATCGGCTGTCGGGGGTGTCATGGATTCGCGGAAGGGGAGTCTCCAGCGCTGCTCGGCGAAAACAAGGACATCGTCCCGAACCTCAGCCACATTGCCGAGAAAACCGACGCGCGTTGGCTGTACTACTGGCTCAAAGGGCCGCGGGACTTCTCCCCCGTGGCGCGCATGCCCAGCCTGCGCCTGAGCGACGACGAAGCACGCGCGATCGTCTCATTCCTGCTGACGCTCGGCACGCCGCAGCGCACCCCCGGCCTCGAAGAGCATCTCAACCAACCGCAAGCCATTGCGCGCGGGAAAACCCTCGTGCGGAAATACGGATGCTTCGGCTGCCACGACATCCCCGGCATGGAGAACGAGTCCCGCATCGGCGTCGAACTGTCGAGCTTCGGCTCGAAACCACTGGAGGAGCTCTTCTTCGGCGAACATACCGACATTCCCCACACGTGGGACGACTGGGCCTACAATAAGCTGCGGACGCCCCGCACATATGCCACCGAGCGTATCGAACAGGTGATGCCGCAGTTCGATCTGGCGGACGCCGACATCAGAGCCCTGCGTGTCTTCCTGGCAAGCCGCACCGACCTCAAGATGCCGCCGAAGTTTCACGCCGATAGCGGCATACGCGGCCAGCGCGAAATCGCCGGCCGTCGTCTGGTGGCGCGCTACAACTGCGTCGCCTGTCACATCATTGAAGGCGAAGGCGGTGCGATCCGCGCCCGCTATCAGGACACGCCGACCATGGCGCCGCCGATTCTGAACGGTGAAGGCGCCAAGGTGCAGGCCGATTGGCTGTTCAACTTCGTGAAACACCCCGTGCAGTTACGTCCCTGGCTCAAACTGCGGATGCCCACGTTCGGACTCTCCGACGCCGAGGCCAATACCGCCGTGCAGTACTTCGGGGCATTAGATGATATCCAGGTCCCGTTCGTTCACATCGAGGAGTCGCAGATTCCAGTGGAGAACATTCGCGCAGCGCAGAAGCTGACATCGCCGGACTACTTCAGTTGTTTTTCCTGCCACCAGCAGGGCGATCGTCATCCGGAAGGGCCGCCCGAAGGCTGGGCGCCCGACTTGGGCGCGGCCCACAAACGGCTCAACCCGGATTGGATCGTGCGTTGGTTACACAACCCGCAAGAGGTGCAGCCCGGAACGAAGATGCCATCCTTTTATCCGGGAGGCCCGGACGATATCCTGGGCGGGGATGACGATAAGCAGATCCAGGCACTGCGCGACTATCTGATGGTGCTTCCCAGAACAAACGAAATACTGGCCAAGAATCAGCAGCGGGACGGCGCTTTGGCGTCCGCGTCGGATGCGGCGCCGGAGCGCAATTGACCACCCTCGCAGGGCGAGCGGTGCAGAGAGGAGGACCGAGCATGCACATGACGAGTTCGCGAGCCATCATCGCGGTAACGGCGGCACTGACCCTGTCGGCGGCGACTGGCTACGCCTACGAAGGCGGCGCAGTCACCGACGGCGGCACGATCAGCGGCCAGGTGAAATTCCAAGGTGCGCCGCCGGAACCGAAGAAGATCGAAGCCACGAAGGACAAGGAAGTCTGTGGCCAACACGAGCTGAGGAACGAAGATCTGCTCGTGGGCCCGGGCGGCGGCGTGGAGAACGCCATCGTCTCAATCAGCAACATCACCAAAGGCAAGCCTCTGGAGGCAGCCAGCCCAGTGCTGGATCAGAAAGGCTGTCAGTACATTCCGCACGTGTCGCTCTTTCCGGCCGGCAGCACGCTGAAGATCGTCAACGACGACGGCATCCTGCACAACATTCACACCTACAGCACCAAGAATCCGCCGATCAACATGGCGCAGCCGAAATTCAAGAAGACCATCGAGGTGAAGTTCGACCAGCCCGAGGTCGTCAGGGCCACCTGTGACGCGCACGGCTGGATGGAAGGCTGGTTCGTGGTTCAAGATAGTCCTTACTATGCCAAGACCGACGCCAGTGGGAATTTCAAACTGACCGATGTACCGCCCGGCGACTACGAGGTGAAGGTCTGGCACGAGAAGCTCGGGGAGAAGACGCTCAAGGTAACCGTGCCCCCCAAAGGAGAAGCGAAGGCGAGTTTCGAGCTCGCGGCGAAATAGCGTCGGCGAACGAGTATGGGCCGCAGATCGAGCGGTTGGGCGTGGGGCCTGCCAACTTCGTGGTCTCGCACTGCGTCTCTTGCGCTTCGATGGGACGACTGACACAAATAGTGAGCTGGCGCCGCCTCCGTCGTTTTCGCCGCTGAGACCCGACCAGCAGGTGACCGCATGATTCCGCAACCGCAGACACTGGAGCTCGATCTCACCCGCGTGCAGCGGCGCGCCATGGATTTCCTCGCCTTGGCAAAACCACGGGTGGTGATGATGGTGCTGGTGACCACTTACGTCGGGTTCTATCTCGGAACACGTGGTGCGGCCGACTACTCACAGCTTCTGCACACGCTGGTCGGGACCGCGCTGGCCGCCGGCGGCACCCTGGCGCTGAATCAGTTCCTCGAGCGCGAGGTCGACGCCAAGATGCAGCGGACACGCTTGCGGCCGTTGCCGGATGGCCGGCTGCAGCCGGCCGAAGCGCTGATTTTCGGCAGTGCCATCACGCTTGCCGGGATTCTGTATCTGACGGTCGCCGTCAACCTGCTCAGCGGTGTCGTAACCGCAGCGACCTCCGTCAGCTACCTGTTCTTGTACACGCCGCTGAAACGGAAGACTCCACTGTGTAGCGTCGTCGGCGCGGTGCCGGGCGCCTTGCCGCCGGTGACCGGATGGGTCGCCGCACACGATGGCTTCGGCATCGAGGCCTGGATCCTCTTCGCCATCTTGTTTCTGTGGCAGCTGCCACACTCGCTGGCGATCGCGCGGCTGTACCGGGATGACTACGCCCAGGCTGGAATCCGCTTGCTGCCGATCGTGGAGCCGGACGGCAGGAGTACTGGACGCCAGGTCGTAACCAACTGCCTCGCGCTGCTGCTCGTCGGCATGTTGCCGGCGCTGATCGGCCTTGCCGGCCCAACCTACTTCTTTGCCTCGCTGGCCTTTGGCCTGGGGTTCCTCGGTTACGCCATCGCCTTTGCGGTCTCACGCACGGTGGCAGCAGCTCGCCAGCTTTTGTTCGCCTCGTTGCTCTACCTCCCGGCGGTGCTGATCGTCATGGCACTAGACAAGGTTCCGTTCTAGGTGGTCCGGTAGTGGCCCTGACGCTGCATTGTTCGGTGTTCAACACTCGGGACCCGGGACTCAGGACTCAGGACTGACAGTGAACCGGTCCAGGCGTTCGCGCCTTCTCGTCGGCGCGTTGATTCTTTCGGGAAGCGTTCTCCTTGGCGCCGGCGCCTGGGCGATACTCCGCTACGGTGTGGAACAGGAGGAGGACTTACCCGCATTGGGTAAAGTCCCGGAGTTCCTGCTGCTCGCCAGTAACGGTCAAACGGTGTCACCCGCTAATCTGGCCGGCAGCGTGTGGGTGGCGGACTTCATCTTCACCCGTTGCGGCAGCATCTGTCCAACATTGAGCCGGCAGATGGCGAAGCTTCAGGGCGCGCTTGCGCGTGCGGGAAACGAGTCCGTGCGCTTGGTGTCGTTCAGTGTCGACCCCGCGCACGACACACCCGAGGTGTTGCGTGACTACGCGACGCGCTTTCACGCCGATCCGAACCGCTGGATCTTCGTCACCGGCGAACGCGCCCCGCTCTACCGACTCCTGGGCGACGGGTTCCATCTCGCCGTCGCGGAGCGCGCGGAAGGAGAGAACGGCGGCGATGATTTGATCACGCACACGGACCATTTCGTACTGGTCGACCGCGAGCTGAACATTCGTGGCTACTACCACGGCACCGATGACGATTCGATGAAGCAACTTCTACGCGATCTCGATAAAGCGAAGCGGTCAGCTGGCAGCGGTCGGCAGTCAGCTTCAAGACAATGACTTTCGTATTCGCTGATGGCTGAGCGCTGGCTGCTGCATGCTTTCCATCCACCAGCTGCCGACACTCAATGCTGCGCTCAACGGGACCAGTGCGGTGCTGCTGGCCTTCGGCTACCGCTTCATCCGGCGGCGGGAGATCGCGGCGCATCGCATCTGCATGCTTGCCGCGTTTGGCGTGTCGACACTGTTTCTCATTTCGTACCTGACCTATCACTACCAGGTCGGCTCGGTACGCTTCCCCGGCAGCGGCTGGCTGCGCGGCCTGTACTTGACCATTCTGGCAACGCACACGCTCTTGGCGGCGCTCGTTCCGCCGCTGGCGATCGTCACCTTGTCGCGCGCGGTGGCGGAACGATTCGATAAGCACCGCCGCTTGGCGCGTTGGACACTGCCCATCTGGCTCTACGTTTCCGTCACCGGCGTCATCGTCTATTGGATGCTCTATCACCTCGGCGGTGGGCACGCGTAAAGCTGCTTCGAACGTCGTCCCGGGCAAGTTCTACACACGAATATTCTCGGACTCGGTCAATGTGCGCCGTCGGGACAGGGGTATTGACATACCTCGGACGCCGTAGCCCAATCATTCCCACCATGAACACACGAGAATTTACTCTCCTCGATGAGGGGAAGGTGTGCACAGTTGCGGCTACGATCAGCGGCGAGAGCGTCGGCTTGTCACCCGCGGCGCTGCGTGAAGCTTTGGGATGGGAGCTGAAGCCACAAGGGCTTTGCAAAGATGACCGCTGCGTACCTGTACGCAAGCAAGCGGAGTTGGTGAACGATGCCGGCATCGATCTTGTCGGCTTCGCCCGTCTGCTCTCTCGGCCGCTGGCGACGGATGTCGAACAGGACGTCGCCTATCTCGGCGCTTCGGCCGCGGACCGTGCGGCGCAGCTGGCGTCGTTGCAGGCGCCGGACTTCGCCCTCCCGGACCTGAACGGCGCGCTGCATTCCTTATCCGAGTACCGCGGCAAGAAGGTGCTGCTCGTCGCCTATGCCTCATGGTGAGGATGCCGCTATGACCTGCCGGTCTGGCAGGAAATGTACAAAGAGCTGAAGGATCACAACTTCGTCGTGATCACCGTCGCGCTCGACAAGAGCGCTGAGGATGCGCGTCCATATATCGAAGCCGCAAAGCCGTCGCACCCGAGCCTGATCGACACGGAGCACCGGCTCGCCGACCTGTACCGCATCGTCAATGTACCGACCGTCGTGTGGATCGACGAGCAGGGCCACATCGTGCGCCCCAACGATGTCGCCTTCGGCACCGACATGTTCAAGGACCTGCACGGCATCCCGTCGGCCCCGCACCTGGCGGCCCTGCGGGCGTGGGTGAAGGAGGGCAAGACGCCGTTCGCTGCCGATGAAGTCCGAACGCTCCAGGCCCTGCCTACCGCCGAGGAGCAACTGGCGCGCGCCGAGTTTGCCTTGGCGTGGTACCTACACCAGGCCAGAAAGCCCGAGGCGGCGGAGCGGCACTTCGTGCGCGCCGGCGAGTTGGCGCCACACGACTTCACCATCCGCCGCGGTTCAATGCCGATCCGCGGTGTGGACCCAATGGGGCCGGCGTTTTTCGAGATGTACTCCGAATGGGCGCAGGCGGGTAAGCCGTACTACCAGCCGCTCGAGGTGACCGAGTTGAAGGTGAAGGCCGATACCTAAAGAGCAGCTTCGAGCTTCTGCCGATACAGCGGAAACACATCGATCATCACGATGGCTTGGAGGTCTGCCGGGAGGACCATGCCTGCCGGAATGTTCAGGCTGATTTCGCCCAGCTTTCCCGCGTCGCCAACTCGCACCGTCAGGTTCTCACGATAGTTGAGGGCAACTGCTTCCGCCTTCGATGCATCGATCAGCAGAATGCCGGGACGGTGCTCAGCCAACGAAAATTGCGCACCGGGTATGATGCGCACAGTGGCGATGACCTTTCCCGCCTCCCGAGTAACAGGCGGCGTGTACGTGACCGAGTCGATCTCGACGCCGGCCGGGCGCTTGTTTGCCGGTCCGTCGGCGGCGTACGGTCGTGTGACGTAGGTGCCCGTGACCACGAGTTTCTGGTACAAGTCGTTCGCCAAGCCGGCGAGCACGAGGTAGGGACCGAAGGTGGGAATCGACAGCGCTCGGGCATCTGCGTAGGTCGTTGCCCCGGGCTTGACGACGAGATCGGATCCGAGCTGACCGCGCAGCTGGAAGAGGTTGAACGGAATCGGTATGCCCGTGACCGGCATGGTGAAATCCCGGTTCGTGAGGATGAAGGCGTCGCCGCGATAGGTGCCGCTGAGCGGCAACATGAACTCCGACTGCGGATCGGCTACCAGCGTGCCGTCTGCGTCCCATCGCCCCCCGATGGCCCAGAGAATGACCTTCCCAGCGCCCCGTTCATCCGGTGCGCCAACGTCGACCGCCCCGATGATCCAATCCATGTAGTCGAACCCGATCTGGTTGAGGCTCGGCATCATCGTTGGAATCGGCAGAGCCAGTCGCGTCCATTCCAATGCCCCCACTTCGTCCTGCCGCACCGCCATCGGGAAGCCGGAGCCGCCGGGTGCTGCGGTCCGGAAGGTGATGCGACCTTCGAACCGGCCCTGCCGATGACCACCTAGCGTCAGGTTTCCGAAGTGGATGCCGCCGGTGTAGTAGTCGCCCGTCACCGCGACGCGGTAGGTCTCGTTCGGGTCAAGAATCTGCTCCGGAATGATGTGGAGGTAGCGGCCATCCGCCGATTGCACCGCCTGGAACCGAAATGGCGGCTCGGTTCTAACCTGCACGCGGTCGGCCGGGCACAGCAGTGGCGTCTTGCAGAAAAATGCATCAACGGTTGCGCCGCGCTCACGGACGACCAGCCGCAGCGTAATGATGGTTGCCGGTGAAAGCATCCGCGGTGGTTCGCGTTCCGTGCTGCCACCGGGGGTGACGTAGAAGAGGCCGGCCATGTCCTCCGGCAAGTCTTCTCGCGCATCGGTCTGACACCGCTCATCAGCCGCGTGCAGGCAATAGTCATACGGCAGGTACCACACGTTGCCGTCCTCGCCGCCGATGTAGATGCCGCCCGATCCAAGCGCCACCGAGGCATTCAGATCGTTGCGATCGCGTCGCTCCGGTTCATGTGAGGTCGTGTCGAACGACCAGCGCCGCGTGCCGTCGGCCGCGTTGAGGGCGTAGAGCTTGCCGTTGCCGCTGCCGAAGTAGAGGATCCCCGCGCCTTGCCCATCCGCTCCCGCACCCAGCGCCGGTGACGAGCGGATCGGATCGCCGGTGTCATACTTCCACAACAACTTGCCGTCCGGATCGAGTGCGTAAAGGCTGCCGTCGGTGGAGCCGAAGTAGATGGCGTTAGTCTTCCCATCCATACCGGCGCCGAGTGCCGCCGATGTATAGATGTGGTCGTTCGTCTTGAACGTCCAGCGCACGGCGCCGGTGTCCGCATCGAGGGCATAGAAGTAGCTGTCGAACGAGCCGAGATAAACGGTGCCATCACTGCCGATTGCGGCAGAGGCGGCAATGAAGCCCCACGTCCGCTTCGTCCATCTTTCTTTGCCGTCAGGTCGGACCGCGCGGATCAACGTGTCGTTCGAGCCCCAGTAGAGCGTGCCATCATCGCCCAGCCCGGCGATGGACCAGTTGTTCGCGCCGGTTTCGTAGGTCCACTGCAGGCCACCGTCGGGGCGGATGGCGTAGTAATTGAAATTGGTGTTGCCGGCGTAGAGCGTGCCGTCGTAGCCGATGGCGACGTTGCCTTCGAACCAGTTGTTGTAGCTGGCGCGCGGCGACACCCGTGCATCGAACGTCCACAACAGCCGGTCGGACGGATTCGGGAAGGCATCATCCGTGCGCAAGAAGTACAGATGACCGTCGCCGGACGGAACGATCACCGTATCAACGCCGCGTGCGTGATCGGCGCGAGGCAACACGCCTGCCGAGTCGATGATCTCGCCGGTTTGGAACCGCCACCGCTCCGTTCCGTCGGGATTGATGGCGTAGAAGAAATGATCCGCCGATCCCACGTATATCGTGCCCCGGCTGTCGATAATCGGCGTGGAGAAGATCCCTTTGCCCGTCTGGAACGACCAGGGTTTCTCCCCATTGTAGACGGCCCGCAGTGGGCTGCGACCGGTATTGCGATGATCGCGGCGGAACAATGGCCACGGCGCCCCCTCTTGGACCGGCACCTCGTCGCGGCCCGGTTGGGACGGCAGTTCGTCCGCCTGCACGACGAACGGGACAGCTTCGGATGCCTGGTAGCCCAGCAGGTTGCGCTCCATAAGTTGCACGCTGCCGCTGGCTGCGTGCTCGGGAAGAAGCGTGACAACCTTCCGGTCGGACCACTCGACAGCGCCGCGGAGGGCAATCTGTCTGTCGCCGGCCGCGTAGAGAAGGTAGCTGTCGCCCTGGCTGCTGCCGAAGCCACTGCCCAGCACCGTGAGATGCTGTCCCGGCACGACGATCGGCACTTTTTGGATCACGGACCGGCTCCGCTGCACAAGCTGCCACCCAAGCAGCAACAGCGCGACAGGGATGAGGACTGCTGGACGGCGGGCCAACCGCCTCAGCCCACCGACGATCCGCTGTGTTAATCCCATTCGGTGCACGAGCTACGCGAAGCGCGCCCGGGTTCGACGGTTCTCAACTGACGGGCATCGTGGCTAATCGAGATCCTGCCCGTCCATGCCGGCGTTCTGGCGGGCTGTTCGCATCAGCTCCGCGACCACCGAGCCCATGGCAGTCGGGTCCTCGATCGGCTTAGCTACTGGACCGCGGTGCCAGCCTTCGGCAATCGCCAACACGCGGCCGGAGGCTTCGAACACCCGCCCGCTGATGTGCTTCGACTCGGGGCTCGCCAGCCAGGTGACGATTGGAGCGATCCAGCGCGGATGCAGTGTGGCTTTCTCCTCGTCGGTGCCGCGCCCCATGCCGAGGTCTTCGGTCATCCGCGTCAGCGCCCCGGGCGCCACTGCGTTCACCGTGATACCGTACCGTCCCAATTCCCGCGCGGCGATGATGGTGAAGGCGGCAATCCCCGCCTTGGCAGCGCCGTAATTGGTCTGGCCCGGATTGCCGTAGATCCCGGATACGGATGTCGTGTTGATGAGGCGAGCGTCCACGGCTTTTCCGGCTTTGGCTTGATCGCGCCAGTAAGCCGCGGCGAAGTGTGCCGGCCCGAACGTGCCCTTCAGGTGCACTTTGATGACGGCATCCCACTCCGCCTCGCTCATGTTGATGAGCATGCGGTCGCGCAGGATGCCGGCGTTATTCACCAGTACGTCCAAGCGCCCGAATGTGCTGATGGCCTGCTGGATCAGGCGCTGAGCGCCCTCCCAATCGCTGACGTCATCGGCGTTCACAACGGCCTCACCGCCGGCGGCGATGATGTCGCGCACCACTTCGGCCGCCGGTCCCTGTGACCTGCCGGTGCCGTCGCGTTCACCGCCGAGGTCGTTGACGACCACCTTGGCACCATGGGCAGCCAGCATGATGGCGTGTTCCCGGCCGATGCCGCGACCGGCGCCGGTGACAATAGCGACCCGACCTTCACACAATTTGCTCATCGCAATCTCCTCGTCTTCAATGCGTCTGCGCCTCGCGGGCGAATTCCTCAGCCGCTCCGATTACGCCACGGCCGGACTGGAATCAATGGCGCGCACCGATCCGAGCCCCGGCAACGGTCTCGAGGTAGATGCAGACCTTGCGCTACTTGCGGCCGGTCAGTGCCTCTAACACTTGCGCTGGATGCGCCTCGGCGTTCGCGACCCTTGCCCAGTGTTTCTTGACGCGGCCGTCCGGTCCGATCCACACGGTCGAGCGGATGACCCCCGTGGTTTTCTTCCCGTACATCATCTTCTCGCCGTAGGCGCCGTACTCCTCCATCACCTTGCGCTCCGGGTCGGAGAGCAAGGGGAACGGGAGCTTGTATTTGGAGATGAACTTCTGGTGCGACGGCGCGCTGTCAGCGGAGACGCCGAGAACGACGGCATTGGCTTTGGCGAGGACCTTCCAGTTATCGCGAAAACCACAGGCTTCCTTCGTGCAACCGGGCGTGTCGTCCTTGGGGTAGAAGTACAGAATGACGTCCTTTCCGGCGAAGTTCTTGAGAGAGACTTTCTTGCCGGTAGCGTCAACGAGGGTGAAATCCGGTGCGGGCTGGCCTTCTTCAATCGCCATGTGGGGCCTCCTTGTAAGTCGACGGTCAAACCCTGCCATACTCCGTGATTTGATCAAGGGGGTTGAGCAAACTTTCGCGAGAGACGACGCTGCTCAGCGTCGACGGAAATAGTCCGGCTCGTTGCCCGCCTTCCACTTGATGTTGCAGCCGATGCTCGGCTTCTGGTCTGCAGGGATTGGGCGTCCAGCCAGAACCGCATCGGCGGCGGCGCGGAGATCGGTGCCGGTCACCAGCCGGTTGTTGCTCGGACGGCTATCGTCGAACTGGCCACGGTACGCCAACCGCCGTTCGCGATCGAAGAGGAAGAAATCCGGGGTGCAGGCGGCACCGTACGCCTTGGCCGCTGCTTGCGTCTCGTCATAGAGGTACGGGAACGTGTAACCGGCGTGTCGGATCTCCTCGGCCATCTTGGCCGGGCTGTCTTCCGGATAGGTGCGGACGTCGTTCGAGTTGATCGCGACGATTGCCAGGCCGCGCGCCTGATAGTCGCGCGCGAACTGCGCCAACCCGCTCCGAATGTGCTTCACGAACGGGCAATGGTTGCAGATGAACATCACGAGCAGGGCCGGCGCATCTTTGAAGTCGGCCAACGATACGAGCTTTCCGGTGGTGTCTGGCAGCCGGAAATCAGGAGCCATGGTGCCCAAAGGCGCCATCGTCGAGGGTGTCTCAGCCATTTGCGAGTTCCTCCAACAGACGTCGTTAGGCTTCAATATGATCCCAAGCTCAGGAATGGCAATCCCATCGGTTCGTGCTGGCGGGACGTGCGTGCTTGGCAGGGAAGTTGCCGTAGTTTGCCAAGAGTGGAGGACCCAGTGACGATCATCGTCGAAACCCTTGGGGAAACGCCGGTGGCACGGCGGCGGATCGAAGTGGTTGAACGCAAAGGCCTCGGGCATCCCGACACGATCTGCGACGCCCTGGTGGAAACGATTTCGCTGGCGCTCAACCGGATGTACCTGGAGCACGTCGGCACCATTTGCCACTACAACATCGACAAAGCGTTCTTGGTGGCCGGCCAGTGCGCCAAGGGATTCGGAGTCGGTAGACTGGTGCGGCCGATGGAGTTGATCGTGGGAGACCGTGCCACGTTCGAGGTGAGTGGACAGAAGTTGCCCGTTGAGGAGACGGCACGGGCCAGCGTGGACGCGTGGGTCCGCGCCCACCTTCCACACGTCCACGCCGGGCAGGACCTGCAAATGCGTAGCGCCCTGGCGCCAGGGTCCGAGGAGTTACGCAGCATCTTCAGCAATGAGGCAGCCGCGGTGTCGAACGACACATGCGGCGCATCCGGCTATGCGCCGCTCAGCCCGACCGAGGAGATCGTGCTCGCCATCGAGCAGCTGCTGAACTCATCCGAGTTCAAGGCGCGGTTTCCCGACACGGGCCAGGACGTCAAGGTGTTTGCCGTGCGTCAGGACGAGCAGCTGGCGGTGACGGTGGCCATGCCGCTACTCTGCCTGGCGACGAAATCAGAGCACGCCTATTTCGCGCGCAAAGATGAACTCCTCGCGGCACTCGCCCGGCACTTCAACTCCGCGCCGTTTGAGATCGGCTGGCGACTGAACTGTCTGGATCGGCCTGGGCGCGGCACGGAGGGAGCGTATCTCTCTCTGACCGGAACATCGGCCGAGGATGCGGACTCGGGTCAAGTGGGCAGGGGAAACCGGGCAAACGGGCTGATCGCCTTTTCACGCCCGACGGGCGGCGAAGCGGCCGCGGGCAAGAATCCGGTTGCCCACGTGGGCAAGATCTACGACGTGCTGAGTCACCGGCTGGCGCGCTTGATCCATGCACGCTGCCCGGAGGTCATCGAGGTGTACGTGCATCTCGCGGCCCGCATCGGTGAGCCTGTCAACGAGCCGTGGACGGGCGTGCAGCTGGTCCTCCCAAGCGGGGCGGTGCTCGCGGACGTCGAAGGAACGGTCCGCCAGACCGTAGATACCGAGCTGGCGCGCATGCATGAGTTTCAATCTGAGTTGATTCGTGGCGAGCACCGCGTCTGCTAACGCGGGCTGAAGGTCGGGGTCCAAGGGGCACTCGTTCAGATGATGCAACGGAAAGGAGACACAGCATGGAATCCCAGTGGCGCAAGCTCGCTGACGAGCTCGGTCCAGCGAAGGTGGTTCTGATCCGCGAACCGGAGGTGGGGCTCGAGGGATTTGTCGTGGTCGACAACGTAGCATGCGGGCCGGCGATTGGCGGGGTCCGCATGGCGCCGGATATCACCGTCGAAGAGGTCGCCCGTCTTGCCCGGGCCATGACCTACAAGAACGCCGCCGCCGGCCTGCCGCACGGGGGCGGCAAGGCCGGCATCGTCGGCGATCCGAAGATGGACAGCGCCACCAAGCAGCAGGTGGTGCGCGCCTTCGGACGCGCGATCCGCGATCTGGTTGAGTACATCCCGGGCCCGGACATGGGCCTCGATGAAGCTTGCATGGCGTACTTGCACGATGAGATCGGCCGCGCGGTGGGTCTGCCGCGCGTGCTCGGGGGCATTCCACTGGATGCGATCGGGGCCACCGGTTTCGGCTTGGCGGTGTGCGCCGAGGTGGCGCAGGAGTTCGCGGGTATCCAGCTGAAGGGTGCCCGCGTGGTCGTCCAAGGCTTCGGCGCAGTCGGGCGCCATGCGGCGCGCTTTCTTGCTGAGCGAGGAGCCACCCTGGTCGCAGCGGCAGACAGTGGGGGCGCCGTGGTCAATCCGAAAGGACTCGATCTACCACCGCTACTGGCGTTTAAGGCAGGGCATCGCACGGTGCGCGAGTTTCCCGGTGGGCAGCCGTCACCGCCGGAGGAACTCGCGGCGGTGGACTGCGAAATCTGGATCCCAGCAGCCCGCCCGGATGTCCTGGACGTCACCAACGTCAAGCGGCTGCGTGCCAAGCTCATCCTGCAAGGCGCAAACATCCCTGCCACGCCGGAAGCCGAGGTGATGCTGCACGCTGCGGGCGTGCTGTCGGTGCCGGACTTCATCGCCAACGCCGGCGGGGTCATCTGCGCCGCGGTCGAGTATCACGGCGGCACCCAAGCTCAGGCATTTGCAGCGATTCAGGAAAAGATCGCGGAGAACACGCGGTCGGTGCTCGAGCAAGCGCGTGGCCAGCACGTGTTGCCCCGAACCGCCGCCATTGACCTCGCCCGCGCGCGGGTCAAGGAAGCGATGGGTTATCGCCGGCGCGGCTAAGTACTCGAGGAAAGAAATGCGGCAACGTATTTGGCGACACCCCGCTCACCCTGAGACTCCGACCCGCGCGGCGCGGGTATGTTGAGCCAATGAACCCCCTCCTTACCAAGGAGGGGGAAGGGGGAGGTCGAGTTGCCGCGACCTTTCCAACCTCCCCTGGCCCCCCCTTGGTAAGGAGGGGGACCTCGACGAACGGTTCATTGGTAGCTTGTCGAAGGGTGAGCGCGCTTTGCAAATAAAGTCGCATCCAAGCGGGCACGCTTCGAGACGGCCCCTGAAGAGACGGGGCCTCCTCAGCGTGAGCGGGAGAAAGCTCTTGAGCGCCAAGAACCAACCGCTCGCCCTGAGGAGCCGCCCTTTTCTGGCGGCGTCTCGAAGGGCGCCCGCTGGGACTTTATGTGCAAGGCCGGGTGAGCGGGTGAGCGGGGTTAGGATACGTCGCCGTATTTCTGCCAACGTGTACTAAGGCGTCTGATGGTCTCGGGAATATCCTCGACAGCCGCGGTGGAACCGAAGACTGCGGCCACGCCCTTTTCGCGCAGCAGGCGTTCATCCTCCGCCGTGATCACCGAGCCGCCGAGGACGACGGGCAGCTCCAGCTCACGCTCGCGTAAGAGTCCCATCAGTTCGTCGACGTACTCCAGGTACTCCCATGAGTGGCAACTCAGGCCGATGACGTCGACGTCTTCTTCGACGGCCGCCTTGACGATGCCGGCGGGCAGATTGAAGCGGCCGGCGTAGATCACTTCCATGCCGGCGTCACGCAGTAAACGCGCCACCGCGATCGCTCCCACCTCATGCTGGTCGAGCCCGAGCATGCCGATCCAGACGCGAATCCGCTTCACGCCGGGGGCTCCATCATGCCGAACGGATCATAGGCGAAGCCGTACGCCGTGCGCATCACGCCGCTGACCTCACCCATGGTCACGCCGGCCTCCATGGCCGAGATGACCGCGGGCATCAGGTTCTCGCGTGTCGCGCAGATGCCGCGAATGCGTGCGAGTGCTGCCGTGACCTGCGGCTGATTGCGCGCGCGTTTGAAGGCACGGATGCTTTCGATGCGCTCCCGGCAGGGTTCGAACTTCCGCTCCACGACCTCGCGCAGCAGTCGGTCTTCTTCGTCGGGGATACGGAGGGCGTTGACACCGACCTGCACTTGCGCACCCTCCTGCAAGTCTCGCGCGTAGCGTTCGGTGGTGTCCTGGAAGAGCGCCCGAAACCAGCCATTGTCACACAGCGTGGCCGGGTCTCCCATCGACTCGATCCGCGCCACCATGTCGCGGATGCGTTGCTCGATCTCGTTGGTGAGTGCTTCAATGAAGTACGAGCCACCCATGGGGTCGAGCACCTTGGTGACGTTGGCTTCGAGCTGGATGATCTGCTGGGTACGCAGGCCGACCAGGTGCGCCTCCGGACTCGGCGTCCGGAACGCCTCATCGAACCCGGAGATCTCGATCGCCTGCACACCCGCCAACGCCAGCGCCAAGGCTTGCACGGTGCCGCGGACGACATTGTTGATCGGCTGCTGGGCGGTGAGCGACAGCCCGGAGGTGTGTGACGCGATATTCACTGCCAGCGAACGCGGATCCTGCGCGCCGAACTCCTCGCGCAGCATGCGCGCGAACAGGCGCCGCGTTGCCCGGATCTTGGCGATCTCGGTGAAGAAATCCATCCGGCAGTTGACCAGGATGGCGATGCGCGGCGCGAAGCTGTCGATGGCGAGTCCGCGGCGGAGGAGTTCCTTTACCAGGTGGCGAATTTCGACGAAGCCGAGCGCCATCTCCTCGACGGCATCGAGCCCACCCTCGCTGATGTAGTAGGTGTCTTCGAGAAAGGCGTGAAACTTCGGCATCTCGCGCCCGGCGAACTCGATGGCGTCCGCGGCCAAGCGCAGTCGGAGATCGAACGGCATGCGGGTCGCGTAGCCGCAATCTTCGCAATAGAACGGCGCTTGCACCGTCGAGCCACGCAGGCGGGCCGGATCGATCCCGCGCGCCTTGGCCGCGACATACAGGCCGGCGATGGCAAACGTCGGCGAGAGTGAATGCGAAATCGTCAGACTATCGAGCGCCAGGCCGTCATAGAGTGCGAGATAGTCGTCGAGGCGGCAGAGTGAAACCCCTTGCGTACCAACCGCATGCGCGGCCGCCGGATGATCCGGATCGAGGAGCGCCATGGTAGGTGTGTCGCCGATGACGTCGAGCCCCGTGGCGCCCTTGCCGATCAGGTATTTGAACTGCGCGTTCGTGCGCGCCGGGTCGCCTTCTCCCGACAGCTCCCGTTGAATCCAGGCGATACCATCTTGGCGCGGGCGTCGTCCGCGGGTGTACGGATAGGTCCCCGGATCGTTGAGTGCCTTCTCGTAGGAGACGTCGGCGATGTCTTCGGGCCGATAGACCGGCTTGAGTGGAACCGGTGAGTGCGGCGGACGGGTCATCCGGGCTTGCGGCTTTCGGCGACTTCGCGGCGGCTGCCCAGCGAGCTAGTGTTGAGGTGTAAGCCGCCGTCGATGGGGATCTCGGCGCCGTTGATGAACGCGGCCCGATCGGAAACCAGGAACGCGACCAGATGCGCGACTTCCGTCGTGCTTCCCAAACGGCGGCAGGGGACGGCAGCCACGGCGCCCTCACGGATTTCAGCCGGCATGGCGTTGACCAACTCGGTGCCGATCAACCCCGGCAAGATAGCATTGCAGGTAATGCCGGCACGCGCGTACTCGAGTGTCACCGTCTTCGTGAGACCGAGCAAACCCGCTTTGCTGGCCGCGTAGCCCGCTTGATTGTGGAGGCCTCCAAGGGCGGCCACCGACGAGACGTTGATGATCCGGCCCCACTTCCTCGCTGCCATGTCGCCAATGACTTCCTGAATCATGTTGAAGGCGCCCGAAAGGTTCACGGCCAGCTCACGCTGCCAGGCCTCGCTGCTCATGCGCGCCAGCGGCGCGATGTTGTTGACGATGCCGGCATTGTTCACCAGCACATCGATCGGCCCCAATGCGTTCCGAATCGTCTCGACCCCGAGGTGGATTTGTGCGGCGTCGCTGATGTCGAACACGGCGGCGGCGGAGCGGCGGCCCAGCTTCACTATAGCCGCGGCGGTTTCCTCGACCTCCGGCAGGATGTCCACCACCCCAACGTCGGCGCCTTCTTCCGCCAGGACCAATGCGGTTGCTCGGCCGATTCCTCTGGCGGCACCCGTAATCAGCGCCACCTTGCCCTGAAGGATCACTGCAAAGACTCCTCTTCTACGCTGAGATTTCTATCACGTCTCCGATGCACGCATCCAGCCGGCGAACAGCTGGGCGGGGGGTCTCACCGACTCTCGCATAATATGGTGACATCTTCCGTTCGTCCCGAGTAGGCGCCCTTCCGCTGGGCGCCGTATCGAGGGATGCTTGCGAGGCGGGTCCACCGCAGTCGTCCCTCGATACGCGCCCGGAAAAGACGGGCGCTACTCGGGGAGATCGGTATGCAAGCGTGTCACTTTATTGTGCGAGTCTCAGTTAGCTGTGGTCATGAACTTCGTTCACCCTCGGATCATGAAGAATAGAGCCCGATACCCGCATGGGTCCCTTCCCCTGTTGCCACCCTTCAACTGGGCTCAGGACAGGCTTCCGGGAACGGGGGAAGGAGGGAGGCCGTTTTCTGAGCAGTCTCAACGCCTGTTGCTCACCTGCGGCGGGCACGTTACATCCACCCGCGTCGCCACATGCTCCGTCGGGTTGAGCAGCTCAGTTAGGCTCCGAACCGATCGCACGCCGTCAACTGCGCAGAATCCCATTGTCGCGCTCATGGCTTCGGCGCCGCCGTGGTCGCTCCATCCCGAACGGCGCGGATGTAGCGAGTCCCCGCCTTGTAGCTGGTTCCTCGTCCGAGATTGTCCCCAAAGTAGGTGAAGCTCCAGGCAAACCTCTTGTAGCCCTCGCCCCTGTCATCTTGTGTGTCTTTCGACCAGTAGTAGTCAGGCGTCGTGCAGCTGCACGATGGGTCTTTCAGATTCTGGCATCCCTTGCCGCAGTTGGTAGTTTGAAACTCTGGATGAACTGCTGGCCTCGCTCCTTCGGGCAGGTTCGTTGCTCGCAACGTCTCCAGTTCGGCAACAGTCGGCACGCGCCAGTCGTCATGCCCTGCGAATTTCGACTCGTTCAACGTGTGAATCCACTTGAAAATGGTCGTACGCGCCGGTCGGTATATCTCGCATTTGGCTTTTCCGGGGCAGACGGCACACCCGTACGCTCCCTTGGGACATGCCGCGACTGCCCCGTCGTCGGGCTGGCAGTACAGTTCCTGCTTCTCCTGCACTCCGTCACCGACGCACGTGCCTGCCCAGGCGTACTGGTTGCCGGCATCATGTACGCCACTTGAGCTCGACGGCGCGACCTTTTTCTCCCAGATCAGCCCAGTCTGCCCATCAGTGATTGTCCCATCCCGATTATCTTTGAAACGATCACCAGCTGAAACTAGACCGGGGGCGAGCGTCTCTCCCTGATTTCGCGCACCCGCCGCGTGTGGCACTTCACTGTCCCCGGGTAGTTTCGCGTGAAAAACCTTCTGAATCTTGTCGTAAGCGTCAGGGAAGACGTTCAAGCTGCAATGAGTATCTCTATCCTTCCCTGGACCCGTCGAGTCCAACAAGCCAAAGCACGGGAACTCTGGGGATTCATTCTTCTTGTAGCTAAAGCTCAGGTGCCAATAGGGGTTGTCCGTATTGGCAACATGATTGAGCGTCGATCTTGTGATTGATCTCCATCCGATCGTAACCTGTCTGCCCTGGATCATAGTGCTTATCCCAGCTTCGTCGATGCTGAGCGTCATCGGACGCGCCTCCATTCCGCTCACTTCTAACGCCTGGACCTCGATGCCACTCTCTGTGACTAGTGCGGCAGCGCCGGGTGGCTTCGCGTTGCCTCGTTGGGCAGATGAATCCGCACTCGTCTCGCGCGGTTCGATACTCGGTCCTTGCTTGGCGACCTCTGCCGAGCGGCTCCACAGTTGCGAGACATAGAGCGCTATGATCGTCACGATCACAACCGCAATCGCGCCGGCGGTCACGATCCTGTTCCGGGTCCCATTGTCTGCGATCTTAGATGCTGTGGATCTCGTGGCAGCTTCGATCGATGTCCCGGCCTCGATTGTTGGCCTCAAAGCGGCTCCCGGACTGCTGACATGGAGAACGCGGAGGATCTTCTCTACGACCGCGGAGACTCCCTCACTCGACCGAGCCGCGAGTCTGTCGGCGAGAGTTGGGGAGTATTTCCTCAAAGTCGCCGCGTCAAGATCGTGCCACACGGGAAGTATTGCCTTCTCTCCCGACGCCGTCTCGCGAGCTACCAATCCGTCCAACTCGCGCTGCGGCCACTCCTTGGCTAGGAATCGAGGACTGAGGATTACAATGCCATAGCGACATCGAGCGAGCCCGTCGTCGATCTTCCGGCGCAGACTGTCACCCAGCTCGAGGGTAGCCTCGTCGAACCAGACGGAAACCCCCTTGGCAGCGAGGGCACTATACAAGGGCCGAGCGATGGCATCCTTGTCTTCAGAGGCATGGGAAATAAAGACATCGTAGGTCGCGGAGGGTTCGGAGTCTTGGGTTGGTTTGGAGGATGCAACAAGTGTTGAAGGTTTTGGGGCCACAACGGTCCAGAGGCCCTCAAAATAGGTCCGTATTGCGCCCGAACGATCTGGTTCCTGAAGGATGGCGCCAACCTCAGCGGTCGTCGTTCGCTTGCAGGCGAGCCATTGGAGAGCTGCAAGGCACGTCATGATTGCCGCGAGAATAAGCATGTAGCCTGCTGTAACATAGGCCTCAAGGAAATAGGATGACATACTTGTCGCAAGAACGACGACGGTAGCCTCGAGCAGGACCCAGAACCAGCCAAAGTTATCTAGTGCGCTCCGAACGCGCTGCCGGTCTATTTTCGCGTCTGGAAGGCTGACGTATGGGTAGAAGACGGAGTACATCGCATCTCTCCGGTTGCGCCTAATCGACAGGCGTCGTGAACCGTCGAGACCGAGTCCGACGCCCTCCGCGAGAGGGATCAAGATCCAGCGAGTATCGATCACATACCGAAGTCGGAGAAGGTCCGAAACTCGATCGTGTAATTTGATAACACGGGAGAACAGCGCCAAGAGGAACGGAACAGCCACATACAATAACTTCAGACCCTTGATGGGACCGAGTTCGGCCTCTGTGCCGATCGAATCGAGAACTCTCTTGACCTCGGGCGATGCCATTGCAAGGACTGCGGTGCATGCAAATCCGGTCACGAGCGTGGTTACGAATACACGCTCTAGAATATCGGAATAGATTTCAGGTTGGCCAATTACCTTCATCGGTCACCTGCCGGCCAGGACATAGTTTGATTGTCCCTCGATCCAGGCGTCTCGGATGCGGAACCCGTGTGCGCAGAGCAGCCGCTTCACCTTGTCTTTTCCCAGGACGCCAAAATAGGCGGGACCTTTGGGGGATCTGAGTAGCCAGCCGTCGAGATACTTGAGCGCATGGGGAGTGGTGCTTGCCTTGGTGAAGTAGGAATTCGTGTGCTGGTTGACAACGAGCACGGTCCCGGTGGAAGTGAGACACGCGAGTATCGCCCGGAGGGACCGACTGCGATCGCGACGCGATGGTATCGCTGACAGAACGTTTGCACACAGAACGAAGTCGTAGCGCTCCTTGATTCCAGACCAGAACCGATCGATGGAGTATATTCGACACCGCGGCCAGGTCTTCCTGGCCTCTTCGCGAATCGTGGTCAGTCTACCGCCCATCGAAGTCGTACGGTCAAGCTGGATCAAGGAGTCCACCAGGCCCAGGGTTTCGCAACTTCGCGCAAGGTAAGGAGTGTAGCGGAGTCGTCCGCAGCCCGGAGCCTGTCAATGAAAGTGAGACAGTCGGCATCCGAATTTAGTGTAGCGCCGGCAGCGGCGAGAGCATGAACGACGCGACGGAGACGCTGGTGTTTGGGGTACCCATGTCCTCACCGGGGTCGAGATCGTGGCGCTG
>JBIOJG010000038.1:0-59116 GCA_044450645.1 Binatia bacterium | reverse complement strand
GGAGAAGCTGAAGATCGCGAGCGCTGCTCAGAATCTTGGCGTCGCAGCATATATCCCGCCGGGCGGCGTGCGCGTCTACTACGTGTTGCTCGCTTCCATGCCGAATGGCGATATGCATGTCGTAGCCGTCATCCCCCAGCGTATGTCGGCAAGCAAGTTCATCACGCTCCACGACGAATGGCGCGACAAGCTGGACTCAGTGATCAACGATCCTGAGTTCAAAGGAATCATGATGTGAACAGACTCCAGCGGGTGCGCAAGGAGCTTGCGCAATCCCGCGAAGATTGGCCGCTGCGCGTGGTCAAGCTCCAGCTATTACATCCCGGCCTGCACGCGAATCTTGCAGGCACTCACCTGGGCAGCGCGGCGGGACGCGAACAGACGCGGTGGGTATTCGGGGCGATGGACGAGCAAGGGCTGCTCACCGAGATTGGATTCGGCCCGGTCACTCCCTACCGAATATCCCTATTCATGAATGCGTACCACCGACACGTAAAGGAGATGCGGAACCATGAGCGGCAACAGCAAGCGGCGCTCGCGCGCGAAGCGTCAGAACAGGAATCGCGTGTGGGACTTGCATGCGACCAAGAGCATGCTGCTACCAGGCAATCCCACCCTCGACGAAAGACTCGCCGCGCTGAACCTAAAGGTAACAGGCGGCGCCCGCGAACGTTTGGAGGCCGCATTGCATCGTGCTGGGGTCAATCCACCCGATGGGTTCCAGTGGGACTTATCAACGGGCAAGACTTGGCGCGCGCGTGCGGCAAGAGCTACGCTTTAGGGGTGGCTTACGGCGTTCAGAACATGCCGAAGTACACTGGCTACGAGAAACTATGGGAGGAAATCCAAGCCCGCATAGCAGCAGCTACGGCTTTCCCGCCCATACTACAAGGAGATCACTTCGATGCGAACGCAACGAGCGCTTACACAGCGCCCCTTAACCCACGCCGAGCGTGATGCGTACTGTCACGATAATTTCTGGTGTGAACCCGGCGCCCGCAACGCCCGCCAAGAATTTATACGCTGGCTGCACTTTCGCAACGACACGCACGCGGAGCGCTTCGTCGTGCCCTGGCCATTCGAGCGCGGAGTGATCGAGCCCGACGTGCTGCTGGCTCACTGGCATATGCACCGATTTCAGAACTGGCCGGGTGAGTGGTTTAACTTCTCGTGGAATCTCGACTATCTACATCTCAGCGCCATGATTGGCAAACGAGTTCTAACATGGGGATTAGGCCGGAGCCCCATTTATCTCAACGCGACGCAATTCCCGGAAAGCGTCATACCAAAGGAGTTCATCAATGCACTTACTGGATCTGACAAAGCAGGCCGTTAACCTCTACGAGAGCGGAACGGCTGTGCATTTGAAAGGTCCCCCAGGCATCGGTAAGACGGATGTGACCAGCAATGAGTTCAAGTCAGCGCTCGAAGCTCACTACAATGAGAAATTCGGGTTCTGTGACCTCATGGTCCCAACCATCGACGCCCCTGACCTGCGGGGTTTTCTGATCCCGACCAAGGACAAGGAAGGTCATCCGACCAGCTTCTTCACCCGACCAGCGGTGATCCCGAGCGAGGAATATCTGCGAGAGTTCCCGCGCGGTATCATGCTGCTGGATGAAGTAGGGCAGGCCGACCAGCTAACCCAGAAGGCACTCGCGCCTGTCATTCTCTCCAAGAGATTCGGCGAGCATCGTTTGCCCAAGGACTGGATCATCATCTCTGCGAGCAATCGCACAGAGGATGGCAGCGGTGTCGGCAAGACGCTAAAGCACTTGGTCAATCGAGAGCGCACGCTTCAAATACAGGCGAACATTCACGCGTGGTCCGTGTGGGCCGAGGCGCGGAGCGTTCACCCGATGATGGTCGCGTTCGCCAAGGCGTTCCCCGGCGTGGTCATGGTAGATAAGGTGCCCAAGGAAGATGGGCCGTATTGCACCCCGCGCTCATTCATGTCGGCAGCGAAGCTCATAGCCCGCGCAGCCGGTGTGGACGACAAAGGCGAGCCCAACATGAAGATCCCGAACGATGGGATCATGATTCAGTTGGTCTCAGGGGATATAGGGGACCAGGCCGGTGCGGAGTTGTTCGCGTATCTCAAGGTGGCGGACGAACTGCCCACCATCGACGAGATTTTGGCGGCGCCCGCTACCTGCAAGTGTCCCAAGGAGTTGTCAGCGGCCTACGCGGCTGTGCAGATGTGCGTGCACTTCGCCAAGCCCGACAACATCGACAAGCTGTGGACCTTCGCCGAACGGTTCCCCAAGGAGTTACAGGTTACGACCTGTAGGTCACTGGTCGAGCGCGGCGGTGGAATGCTGCTCAACTCACCCAAGCTGAACGATTGGATCATGGCGAATAAAACGTTAATAAATTCTAGCTCTGCACGAGCGTGAGGTGTCCGATGGCGCGCAGCAAAGAAGGTATGGCCCGACGAGCGGCGAATAGCCGTCGCTGGGCGCAGATGAACCCCGAGAAGCGACGCGCTATCGAACGTCGAGCCAAGGGCAGACCAGAACCCACACGCGCACGACCCGCGACGTGTGAATGCTGTGGTGGAGTTCCAGACGCGGATAAAGTCCTAGCACTAGATCATTGTCACGAGACCGGCGTATTTCGAGGCTGGCTGTGTGGCCGGTGCAACCGGGGGATCGGGCTGCTAGGAGATTCAGTCGGAGGACTCGAACGAGCGATCCGATATCTAAGGAGGATTCATGTCAAGAAATGACGAGCTACAAAACGCTCTGGCCAGCAATTTCATGCTGGTCGATATGCAGCTTCGGAGTTGGTCTGGTAATAAGACCGACAAAGCTGCATCTCGGGAGCTTATCGCAGCGAAGTCTGCGGTACGGGACTCAGGAGCCTTCCACAAGAAACTACTGGCATCGGCAGACTTGGAACTGAAAGCAGTTCACACGGAAGGGAACGCAATGCGAATGTACGTCTACGATCACACCCTGCCGTGGAGCGCCAGCGATGGTGCCAAGCGCGGCGAGAGAGTGCTCGCGACGACCAAGGCATTGCACTTTCTGGGCGAGTTAAACAACCTCAAGAAAGGGCACGACGATGCAGTCATTAAGCTCGCAAGTGTGTGGGACCAACGGGTCAATGAAGCCCTCCAAAATCTTGGAGGACTTGCGGATCGCAGCGACTATCCGAGCGCAAGTGAGGTCGCGGGGCTGTTCGCTGTATCGGTCGACCTTAAACCGATTCCAGCGATTAGCGACTTCAGCAGGCTCAACGTTCCCGCGGAGCTAGCCGCGGCGCTGAGTGCGCGATACGCAGCTTCTGCCTCGGTCCAGGTGCAGAACGCCATGGACGATCTGAGAGATCGGTTCATCGGCGAATTGCAGCGGATCGAGACGCAGATGTCCAAAGTGGCTGTTGGTGAGAAAACCAGGCTCTATGATACCCTGATCACCAATATGCAGACCCTGGTGGACATGGCCAAGCACATGAACCTGACCGGCAATCCGAAGCTCGAAGAACTCGTTGCCCGGATCGAGGCCAAGGTCATATCGAGGCCGGTGGACCACTACAAGGGCAATCAGGTGCAGGCTCGCATTCTGGCAGACGACGCCAAGCAGCTTGCGCTCGAAGCCGCAATGGAGGAAGTGTGGAACTGATCCAAAAAGATCGGCGCTTCTATGCGCCACCCACCCCAGCGGACCAGGAAGCGCGACGGCGCGCAGCCGGGTCGCAGGCGCTCGAACCGCCTGTCGTAGCTAAGGACCCCGAGTACGATATCCGCGCATCCTATGGGCCGAGCCCATGGGTACAGCAGCACGATTGCTCAGTGCGCGGCGTACCTGTCAGTAAGTTGGCCCTTCGTGAAGGTGACAAGCATGTGTGGTGTCTGTTCCCAGACGGCCGCTGCATGATTGTCGCCGAGGCCAACATCAAGGCAATCAAACGCAGAAGGAGCTAGCATGTCCCAACGCTCACCTGAGTTGGTGGAAGCGTTGTCCTGTATGATCAATCAGCAGCCGTTTTTCGCGGTGCTGACGTTCAACCTCCTGGATATCCAGGAGACGGACCAACTTCCATCGGGCGGGGTTTGCAACACAGCAGCGACCAACGGACGCACGCTGTTCGTGAATCCCAAGTTCTTCAAGAAACTCTCTGTCCAGGAGCGGGTATTTGTCCTGGCGCACGAGATCACCCACGTAATCCTGCAACACCCGCAGCGAATGAAGGGTTACATTGATTGGGGCTTCGGCCCCGACATGAAGATCTGGCAGTCAATGCGGTTCAACAAGGCCGCAGACTACGTGATCAACGCGTACCTCAACGAACTGAAGGTCGGCGCGCAGCCGGTCGGCACCTTGCTCAACGGGCAGTTTGGCTCGGCTGATCTAGTTGACGACGTTTACTGCAAGCTGCCCGAGGAAGAGGACGAGGACCAGAACGGAGGCGGCGGAAGAGGCGGGGCTGGCTGGGACCAACATCTTCCTGGCGAAGATGCAGCCACAGATGGCACCGGCAAGGCTGAGATCCAAAGGGCCGTGGCGATGGCTGCCGGCGCGGCGAGGGCCGCCGGTAAGCTTCCTGGAGCACTCCAGAGGCTGATCGACGATGTGCTTGACCCTGGAATCCCCTGGGAACAGTACCTCGAGCGCACCATCATATGCTTGTATGGAAATGACGAGCAATCTTGGGCGAAGGTCAACCGGCGCCGATTAGCGGTAAGCCCGCATATCCCGTGGCCGGGCCGAGTGGGCAACCGCTGCGGCAACTTAGCGCTCACCATCGACACGTCGGGATCTATCGGGCAAGAAACGCTGAGCAAATTCCTCGGGATATTCTCGGGGATACTCAAGAGCGTGATGCCCGAGACGGTGTACACGATGTTCATCGACGCGCAGCTTTACAACAACGAAGTGATCGAGATCACGGACTTGTCTGAGCTAGAAGGTCTCAAGACCAAGGCCGGGGGAGGTGGCGGCACCGACATGGGCGTCACGTTCACGGAGATCGAGAAGCGCGCGTTGGAGATCGAGGCCGCAGTGATCCTGACAGACGGATACACGCCTTGGGGCGAGGACCCTGGGTATCCGGTCATCTGGTGCATCGTCGAGAACGAAGACGCGACGGCGCCATTCGGGACGACGATTCATGTCAAATAACGTCAAGCTGCGGGTACTACCACCGCAGCATATTGTCACCAATGATCCAGCGTGCAACTGGAACCACGGCCCTTTCAACAGGGCCGTGGCCTGGCTGGGTAGCCGCTGGATAGCAATTCCATTCAATAGGAGAGATCATGTCAACAGCGATAGGGAAGCACCTAGGAGATCAAATCAAGCACGACTTTGATTACCTGCTGGGGCGAGGCCGCACGGCATTCCCCTGCCCGCTTGGCCAGGAGGGACGCCGAAAGTTCTGGCACAATCTGTTCCGGCCTGATATCGTGGCCGCGTTCGAGTTACTAGAGTCCGAGGAATTCGGCACTCACCATCTGACGCAGCGCTGCGGCCGCATCGTCACTCAACTGGACGACAAGCAGTATCACGTGACGTTTCACACAGACGACTCAGACTTGCTCCGGTTCCCCCATCTCAGATCCGACGAGCCATTCCACATCGGCGGCATGGTGCTCAGGGATCACTTCCCCGGCAACCGCGTGGAGTGGGACGACTTCACACAATGGGTACGCAACTGCTCACAGATCGAGCGCGAGTTCGAAGGCGCGAGCAAGGCGTTCGCCGAGGTCGTGAAGATGTGCGGCACAGTGGGCCAGCTAGTGCGTGCGGTGCCCGAGCTACGCACGCATCTGCCCGGCCGGGCCGCTGAATCGCTGAGTGACGCCAGCAGGGCCAGCAATATGCCCTTCGAGTGGGCGCTTTACGATCGCGACAAGATCGCAAACATCCAGATGTGCGTGTGCAAGGCGTTCCTGTTTCCGGCACGCGATGCCACCTCGTGGAACGGCTACGACGAAACCTGGGCCAAGGATTGCGATGCAGCCACTAATTGACATCGGGGTCGACTTCGAGACCTATTACGCTAGCGATTACACGCTGCGCAGTCTCACCATGACTGAGTATCTGAATGATCCTCGGTTCGAGATCATTGGTGTGTCAATCGCGCTTCCCGGCCAAGACCCGCAATGGTTCCACGGAGTAAAAATACTCAAGGCATTGAGTAAAATACCGTGGGATCGCTGCCGCGCGATCATGCACAACGCGATGTTTGACGGCGCGATCCTTGAGTGGAAGTGTGGATATCAGCCCGCCAAGTATCTGTGTACCATGATGGGCTCACGGCCCTACGCGGCACCGTACACAGGCTCAATGTCGCTGGGCTCAGTCGCCGAGTTCTTCAAGGTGGGTCTCAAGGGCAAGGAAGTTGAGAACTTCATAGGCCATCGGTACGCGGACTTCGACTCGCACGAGCTTGCGAGTTACGGCCGCTACTGCAACAACGACAACCACCTGACCCGCGCAATCGCTGGCATCCTGGATACGTTCTTGCCGCCCGACGAGGCCGACCTGATCGACCTGACCATCAAGAAGTACACACGTCCGCGCCTGGTGCTCGACTACGAAGTGATCGAAGCCCGCCTAGCCGACCTCGAAGTCAAGCGATGGAGCGTCGAGGGCGCGGCGAAAGTCCTGGGCTGCCCGCCGACGAGCCTGCGGTCGCGCGAGAAGTTCGCAGATGCTCTGCGCCACTACGGCGTAGAGCCTGACCTTAAACGTAGTTTACGCACCGGCCAGCCTACCTACGCGTTCGCCAAAGACGACGCTGGCATGGTCGACCTGCTGGTGCACAGCGATCCCCGCGTGCGGCAACTGGCCGAGGCGAAGATTTTCTCAAGCTCAACCATGGAGACCAAGAAACTTGAACGCTTCAAAGCCATTTATGATCTCAACCTATTTGGGAGACGATTGCTCCCAGTGCCCCTCCTCTACTACGGAGCCCACCCCGGCCGCTTTTCTGGATATGATAAAATCAATCTCCAGGCTCTCACTCGGGTTAAGCGTGACAAGAGCACGCGCGAAATCCAAGCGGGGCACTTACGCTTCGCCCTCTGCGCGCCTCCGGGTTATAGTATCGTCGCAGCCGATCTCAGCAACATTGAAGCCCGCATGGTCGCCACCCTCGCGAAGTGCAACGTGCTCATTCAAGGCTTCGCTCAAGGAAAAGACATCTACTGCGACTTCGCCACCAGGGTCTACGCACGTCCCATCACCAAGGCCAACGAGATTGAACGCTTTGTTGGAAAGACCTGCATCCTGGGGCTTGGTTACGGGATGGGCTGGCTCAAGTTCGCCCAAACCCTGAAGCGTGCCCGCGTGAAAATGTCTGACGAGATGTATCAGCGCATCGTGCATCTGTACCGGGACACCTATGAAGAAATCCCTGGGCTCTGGACCACGCTTGAACAGTTCGCGAGCGGCGTGATGATCAGCAACGGCATGCACTGCTGGGGACCATTGACCTTCGCGCACGAGTCGATCATCCTGCCGAACGGCATGCGGCTGGTCTATCCCGATCTGAAGCACAGCCGCAGCGATGGGCGTCTGTACTACACGTCGCGGCGCAAGGGCAAGCCGATGGATCGGGGGCTGTGGGGTGGCGCGATCTGCGAGAACGTATGCCAAGCGCTCGCCAGGATCGTCATCACCACCGCCGAGTTGAAGCTTGCACGCTTGGGGCTCAAGACTGTGCTCCAAGCCCACGACGAATTGGTTTTCTGCGTGCCGACACCCTCGGTTCCGAAGGTGATCCGAGCGGTCGAGCACATACTGTGTCAGCCTGTACCGTGGCTGCCTAATCTGCCTATCGCCTGCGAAATCAAGGCCGGGCCAAGCTACGGAGACGCGAAATGACCAAGCTCACCGCATTCAGCTACTCGCGGCTCAACGCCTACGAGGAATGCCCCAAGAAGTACCATGCGATCAGCGTGGCGAAATCGCACAAGGAGCCGCCATCCGAAACCACGGATTACGGCACCGAGGTACACCAGCACTTCGCGAATTTCTTCAAGAAAGGCACCCCGCTGCCGCTGCACCTTCAGCAGTACGGCAAGTATCTGGCCAAGATCAAGCAATACCCCGGCGTGTTCATCACGGAGCAGAAGCTTGCCATCAATGCCGACTACGAGCCGACCGGCTGGTTCGACGGCGATGTGTATTGCCGGATCATATCCGACCTGACTATACTGAACGGCACCAACGGGGCCATGTTTGACTGGAAAACTGGGAAAATGAAGGACGACTTTCTCCAGTTACGGCTCGCTGGCGCTGTGATGTTCTTGCTTGTACCCGAACTCCAGCGTATCATGCTTGCATATTTCTGGACAAAGACGAAGAAGATCACGAAGGAGGTCTTGACTCGTGAGCAGATGCCTGGTGTGTGGAGCGAGCTTATCCCGCGCATCCAGCGGTACCACAACGCCCACGTCAACCACGACTTTCCGCCTCGCCAAAGTTGGCTTTGCGGTTATTGCCCTGTAAACTCATGCCCCTACTGGGAACCGAGACGCAAATGAACAGCATGATCAATTCGTTTATCACTTGTCCCCGCTGCGGCTCCATGCACGAAGATCGTGTTTGGGTCTGCCAAAGCTGCAGTTTCAGCCACCCCGAGATCGAAGTCGAGGTCGCCGTTGACCCGGTCGAGAAGTCCGCAGGGGTGCAAGTCGAAGTCAAGGTATGAGCGAGCCGATCAAGCTCGTGCACCAGTTCCTGCGGTGCGCGCACTGCAAGATGGTGATGCCGGGACTGCGCTACCAGTGCCCCTACTGCAACTGGCCGCGCGAACACGCCGACGAGACCCCGCCGCCGACCAGCGGCGCCTATGACCCGCGCACGGACGAACCTCCTCCGCTGCCTCCGCCCGTCGTAGTGGAGCCTCCTCCCACACTCGTGCCCACAGTTTCTGGAGAGGGCGGTCCTGATCCTATTTTGGTCGTTCCAGTTCCGCAGACACCCCGGCATATGTGGAAGGAGCCCAAGGAGCCCTCCTGGGACGAGATCGCCGGGAAGCCGGTGCAGAACAAGGCCGCTATCGCCGCGATGGCCCCAGTGGCCCGCACAATCGCGCTGGCCCCCGAGGACGCGCCGCCTGCCCCCGCCGAGCCCGCTGAGCCGGTCGTAGCTTCGAACCAAGCCCATCATGTCGGCTCGCCGACGAACCCGCTGACGGCCTTTGAGGCTCCCAAGCGGCGCTCCCCAAGGAAGAAGAAATCATGACGACTATCGTGTACCGCGACGGAATCATGGCCGCTGACTCGCGAGAGACCATTGAGACGGAGGCCGGCGGCTCCCGCCTACGCTCCTGCGAGAAGCTTGTCAGGAAGTGGGTGGGGTCCGGCCGAAAACGCCACGAAGTTATCATGGGGTTCTTCGGCGAGTCGAGCCCGGCCCTCCTGTTCATGGACTGGTATGGCACGGGCAAGCCGCCGCCCCAGTTCCTGGCTGACATGAACGCAGACTTCGGGGTGCTGATCTTGTCCAAGCATGGACTCTTCGAAGCCGACGCCTACTGCCGACCGGAGCGGGTGATAGAGAAGTTCTGGGCGTGCGGCTCTGGTACCAAGGCCGCGCTCGGAGCGATGCACGCTGGCGCCAGCGCCCGCCAAGCCTGCGCAATCGCCTGCCGGATCGACCCATACTCCGCGCCGCCGATCACATTCATGTTTCTGCGAGGCACCAAATGAAGTATCTCTGTCCTCGATGCAAGACCCGCTATATGCACAAGTCGGGGTCACCCACTTCTAGCGGTAAGCAGCGGTGGATCTGTCGCTCTGGGAGCGGAGACCGCGAAGTGTGCTACAGCACGTCGAACCCGACAGCGGTGGTGCAGCAGCCGAACCACAAGCCAACCGAACCGGAGCCAGAGTTCAAGCGGCCACTGGAAAAAGTCGAGCGGTTCATAATCACGTCGGCGCAAAACTCCACGCCGCTGAACAGAAAGTTCTTCGCGAGTCTGCTGTGCGCGAAGCGGTACCTGAAAGCGGAGTTATTGGTGGTGCCCTTCAGGTACAAGAACCCGACCAGCGTGTTCAGCGAGCGGCAGAAGAAGGCCGACGAGTTATTCCCCAAGGAAGTGCGACCGTACCTATGGAACCAACGGCTGCGCTTGAACGCGAACCTCACGCTGCTGGCAGACATTCGCACACAGCCTACAGCGGTCGAGCCATTAAGCGGATTTGACGCGATGACCGGCGCCGAGTCCGCCATCCTCGGGCACACCAAGCTGCAACTGCGCACGGTGGCAACACCGTCCAACAAGTTCCCCAAGATCTTGACGACGACGGGGGCGTGCACGGTACCGAACTACACAGACTCGCGGGCTGGTAAGCTTGGCGAGTTCCATCACACGCTCGGCGCTGTGCTGGTAGAAATCCAAGGCAAGATCTTTCATCTAAGGCACCTCAATGCAAACAAAACAACTGGTGAGTTCACTGATCTACTCACAACGTATCATCCTAGCGGCCATCGTAAGGCTGCTCGCCCTCTTGCCCTCGTCTTTGGTGACACTCACGTGGATTTTATTGATGGCGCTGTGGAGCGTGCCACTTTTGGCGCTGGCGGAATGGTTGATACCCTCAACCCACGAGCCCTCGTTTTCCACGACCTCCTGGATGCGTATTCGTGCAACCCGCATCACAAAGATAATCCATTCATCGCGGTGGCTAAGCACGCGAGCTTCCTCAACGATATCCAGAAAGAAATCGGCCGTGCGATCAGATTCGTCTGGGACAGGACGAAGGGGGAACGTGAATCGGTGATCGTGGGTTCGAACCACGACGAGTTTGTTGCGCGATACATGAAGTCGCAGGACTGGAGACAGGACCCGGCGAACGCGAAGTTCTACTTGAGGACGGCGTCGTATCTGGTAGAGAACCTGCGCATCAGCGACCATGGATTCAGCATGCCGAACCCGTTTGCAGTCTGGTTCAAGTGGCTGACCGGCCCCAACGACAACGGAAACCTACGCATCCTGGGCGCCGACGAGTCATACACCAAGGCCGGGATCGAACTCGGGATGCACGGAGATCGCGGCCCGAACGGAGCCAAGGGCTCGGCACGCAACTTGCGGTGCATCGGAGTCAAGAGCATCATCGGACACAGCCACACCCCGGCCATCGAGGAAGGCTGCTATCAGGTGGGCACGAGCACGTCGCTGCGCTTGGAGTACAACGCCGGCCCGAGTGGTTGGCTCAACACACACTGTGTCCTACACGCTGACGGCAAGCGCCAGCTTATCAACATCATCGACGGAAACTGGAGACTGAATGGCTAGGCTCAAGACCCGCGTCCCGAAGCAACACGGGCAGCGGATTGTGTACATCGACCCGATGAACTCGGGCTCGACGGTGGGGTATCGCATCGAGACCACGAAGTACAATCGGCTGCTCTGCCTGATCGACCTGACCGACTGCAACAAGCGCATCACCTGGGAGTTAAATACCAGGGACACCGGCCGCTCGGCTGAGAAGCTGGACCTGGCCATCAGCATGTTGATCGAGGCGCGTGACCTGTACAACGCGGCCTTGAAGCAAGTCAAACAGCGACGACGCCGAAGGATCACCAAGTGAGAGTAGTCAAAAAACGACCTGTCGAACTCGGCACGACGGCGATGAAGGACGGCGTCTGCTCCCCCGGAGACGAGTACATCGAGACCGCGTCGGGCAAGAAGTTCTTCCTGATGCGCCCCACGTTCGACATCGGCGACATCGCCCATGCGCTCGCGAACAACTGCCGCTACACCGGCCACACCAAGAATCGGTACTCGGTGGCTGAGCACAGCGTGCTCGTGTCCATGATCATGCAGGACCAGAAGCTCGGCAATCCCTACGAGGGGCTGATGCACGACGCACACGAGGCATACATCTGCGACATGGCCTCACCGTGGAAGCGCCTGCTCCCCGACTACCGCGAGCACGAAGCCCGCATAGAGTTGGCGATGCGCAGGTGGGCAGTGCTCCCCGACAAGATTAGCAGCGAGGCCAAGCTGGTAGATTATGCTGCGCTGATCCTTGAGGCCCGCGTGCTGATACCAAGCAAGGCGAAGGACTGGCCGATGGCTCCCAAGGTAATCGCGCTCGCCAACAAAGTGCAACAGGACTACATGATCATGTGTTGGGACGCGCCCGCTGCAAAGCATGCGTTTCTGGTGCGCTATTCGGAGTTGACCAAGTGAGCACTCCCGACTTGATCAATGGGTTGTTCGAACTCGTGGGCGGCTTCGCACTCTGGGCCAACGTCAAACGCATCCGCGCCGACAAGCAGTGTCGCAGAGTGAACTGGCAGGTCACGCTGTTCTTCACAAGCTGGGGCTTCTGGAACCTGTTCTATTACCCGAGCCTCAACCAGTGGGCGAGCTTTACTGGCGGGCTCAACATCGTCGCAGCCAACTTTGTGTGGCTCGGCTACGCAGTCAAGTACCGGAGAAACTAATGAACCCAATGCGATCATTTCCCGACGAGGACAAGGCCCGCAAGCGCCTGCCGATGTGGACGTACATCACTCAGTACTTCCCGAAGGCCCTGATGGCTGAGCTTGGGGTGGCCGTCGCTGGCAACGAGCAACACAACCCCGGCGAGCCGCTGCACTGGGCCCGCGAAAAGTCCACGGACCAGATGAACACTGCGTTCCACCATATGTGGGACCACTGCGCTGGCAAGACCAAGGATACTGATGGCCAATACCATTTGGCCAAGGCGATCTGGCGGCTCAAAGCTGAACTCGAACTCACCATCGAGGCCGAGGAGCAGGCCGAGAAAAAGCCCGGCGGCATCCGCGTGGCGATCGAATGCCACGCGCTCTGGTCCCCGGCGTTTCGTCCGGGATTACCGGGCGATGATGGTGACAAACTATGTGTGTGGTGCAGGCATCCCAACAAGGAGCATGACACAGTAGCACCCGCGCAGCCGAGTAACCACATGCGGAGCGGCTATGACACTGACACGAACGGGTGAGACCAGGCTTTACGGCAACAAAGAGTACGCCAAGCGGCGTGCAAAGGAGAAGGAATGGCACTCACTGCTGAAGCAGTTGATGCAATCCTGGTCGCGGACGACATGCTTGGGGAGTTCCACATGGCAACTACACCCGAAGGCGCAGTAAAATACCGCGTCAAGGTCCTGCTGAAGAAGCTCCAAGCGTATTGGCACATGCCTGTGCAGAACGGTATGGGTTCGCCATCGCTAGACTTTCACGTGTGCTTGCCAGTGTTAATCACACAGGATATGGTGGGCAAGACGATGGGCATGTACGTGGGCATCGAAACCAAAGCGCCGGGTAACGTGCCCACCGCGCGCCAGCTAACGACAATGGCCGAGATCCGGCGTGCGCACGGGCATGCGCTGGTGATCGAGGACAACACAGACGCGATAGAGAACATCGCGAAGTACGGATACATCCATGGCAACCAGTGACCCGAATCAACTTGCCGACGAGATCAAACACATTCAGCGCATGATGGGGCAGATGGTGCAGAAGTGCTGGAGTATTTCGAGGCGCAGATGCGCATGAACCTGTTCGACGCAGAGCCGATACAGCGTGGAATCTTCGAGGCCGCTATTGCGACCGCTGTCCGACACATTATCCTAGGGAGCACTGATGAAAAGCGTGATGATTGATCTCGAAACCCTGGGCACCGGCCCTGATGCCTGTGTGCTGTCCATCGGGATCTGCGCGTTCAACGGGACCGGAGTGCTCGACAGTCAGGGCTGGGCGATACACCCGAGCGACTGGCACGGGCTGATCCAACCCGACACCATCAAGTGGTGGATGAAACAGGGCGAGGCGGCGCAGGCGTTCAGCTTCGAGGGCAACCGTACCGCGCAGCAAGTGGCGCAGGAGCTATCCACCTGGAGCAAGCTCAACGGTGGGGGCGACGGCGACGACGAAGTATGGGCCAACGATCCCGACTTCGACATCGTGATCCTGCGCAGGTGGTGGGAGCGCATCATTGCCAAGGGCAACGCAAACATCGGGAGATTCCCGTTCCACTACCGCACTATGCGCTCATGCCGTACGATCTACGCGGAAGCCAGGCGCCTCGGGATCAGCTACGATGGCTGGGCGCTGAACCATGTGGCGCACAACCCTATCGACGACGCTTGCTCGCAGGCTCGAGCGGTGCTGCACATTCGTAATCACATCGTGGCAGCAGGGCCATGATGCGGCGGCACGTCTACTCGAAGCGTCCCGAATGGTCGACGCCTCTTGTCGAGGTGCAGTGGGACAAGAGTGCCTTGATGATCGAGGCGCGCGACGGCACGCTCGACATCAAGGCCATCGTAAGTATGTATTCACAGGCGATCCAGGAGATCACCGACGCAATCATCGCAGGTAAACGAAATGCTAAGAAACAAGTTCGTGACGGAGGGGCAGCTACAGCAGGAACTCCTGCGCCGAACAAAGACCACGCAGGCTGAGATTGCCCGCGAGATCGGCGTCGCTCCTCCCGCCATCAGCAACGTGATCAATGGGGTCATCCCGCCGCACGGGAAGATCCTGAAGTGGTTGGGTTATAGAAGGAGGGTTGTATATGAGAAAATTCAGGCTGATCAAAAAGTATAGCGGCGAGGACGAGGTGTGGAACTTCTGTGTGCAGACCAAAGCTAACTGGCACAGCGGATGGGAGTACGTTAGCAACACCACGACTCGCGACGAGAAGCAGGCACAACGCACCTATATGGTGATGGTCGCCAACCGGGGCGACACGGTTGTGATCGCGACTCAACCGTGAAAGTATTCCCTGACCAGAAGCAGATCGTGCTGCCACACCGGGCCGACGTGGAGAACATCCTGTACCCGGCAGCGAAGAGGTTCGAGGTAGGCGGTGCGTGGTGGTTAGCTGTGCCCCATAAGGAGGACACGGTGAAGCTGCTGCGCAACCTCGGGCTGAATCCGCCTGCACCAATCCAGTACTACTACGATTGGGCGGGAGGCTCACCGTTCGATAGCCAGCGTCAAACCGCTGACCTACTTACGGTAAACAAACGCGCGTATGTGCTCTCTGAAATGGGCGTAGGAAAGACCCGAGCAGCGCTCTATGCCTTCGACTGGCTTCGCCGGCTGGGCCTGGTGCATAGGCTGCTCGTGGTCGGCCCGCTCTCCTCACTGGTGACGGTGTGGGAGAACGAGATCTTCGAAAACTTCCATCATCTACAGGCGGTAGTTCTATATGGCGACAAAAAGAAACGGCTCAGACTCCTCGCTCAGCCCGCAGATATCTACATTATCAATCACGAGGGAGTTGAAGTCGTACATCAGGCTTTGTGGGGGCGACCTGAAATTGATGCGTGCATTGTCGACGAGCTTGCTGCGTATCGAAACCCAAAGACCAACCGATGGAAGAACCTACGGCCTCTGGTCGGCCGCGCATCTTACGCTTGGGGGCTTACAGGATCGCCTACACCGAATGAGCCTACTGACGCATATGGCCAGGTTAAACTGCTCACGCCTGATCGCGTCGGCTGCTCCTTCAAAGGATTCAAAGACAAAACGATGCGTCAGTTGGGACCTTTCCGCTGGATCGCCCGCGAGAACGCCAACGACATCGTCTACGAGACGATGCGACCATCGGTTAGATTCACTCGCGACCAGTGCTTCGACCTGCCCCCCACCACCTACGGTGCGCGCGACGTGCCGCTCAACGCGGCCTGTGTCAAAGCGTACAAGAGCATGTTTGATTCGCTGGCTGTGCAAGTCCGCAGCCACCAAGTCACCGCAGCGAACGAGGGCGTCAAGCTCTCGAAGCTCCTCCAACTCTCGTGCGGATTCGCCTACGACAGCGCGGGCAAGGGCCACTATATTGGTGGGGCTGCAAGAATCCGCGAGATCATATCCCTTATCGACGGTGCTGGGGCGAAGGTCATCGTCTTCGCACCGTTCAGGTACTACGTCGAAATCTTGAATGGGGTATTGTCGAAGCGCTACACCACGGGTATGATCCACGGCGACGTACCCAAGGCAAAGCGTGATGAAATCTTCACGCTGTTCTCGAAGTCAAAGGACCCCCACGTGATAGTCGCCCACCCTCGGACCATGAGCCACGCGCTCACGCTGGTGGCTGCCGACACAATCATCTGGGCGGCGCCGACGACAAGCCCCGAGACGTACGAACAGGCCAACGCTCGCATCACCCGCTCAGGCCAGGTCAGGAATACATACATTGTCCACATACAATCGACGAAGGTCGAGAAGCAGGTCTACGACCGCGTCAAGCGGAAGCTCAAGTCGCAAGGTGTCTTGCTCGAAATGTTCGAACAGCAATGAGCCCAGCTTGAGGGCCCGCCGCGAGCGGTAATCAAGACAGGTATTAGGTGTGAGTGTCCTGCATAGAAATAACCGCATCAGCACGTGGCTATCCCAAGACTGTCAAAGGTCACCTCCAGGTAGTGACACGGCCCCCGGCGCAAGCCGGGGTCATTAGTAACAAGGAGATCATATGGCTAAGCTAGACGAAGTGATCGGGGCCGTCATCAAGGTCCGCGATCAGATCGACGCGATAAAGAAGGAGCAGAAGGAGGCGCTGTCGCCGCTCAGCCTCAAGCTCGAAAAGCTGGAGGCGTATCTGCAACTCCAGTTGACCACGCTAGGTGTCACGAACTTTGCAGCAAAGGGTGTGGGCACAGCGTACTTACAGAACGTAACAGGCGTGACGGTCGAGGATTGGGATGCTACACTCGCGTGGATCAAAGAGACCGAACTCTGGGAAATGCTAGAGAAGCGCGTCTCTAAGTCGGTGGTCCAGGACTACATGGAATCGCAGAACAACATCCCTCCCGGCGTCAAAGTCCGCACTGAAGTTGAAGTCCGCATTCGACGCGGATAATTTTAATCAACAGAAAGGTACCCATCAATGTCTCAAGATCTACAATTGTTTTCTCAGAACACCGACCTCGTTCAGTCTAGCAAGTATGCGGAGATCGCAGACGACCTGGGCAACGATCTAACCGGTGGCATCAGTGGCAGCTACGCGATCCTCTCGATCAAGGGCAGCCGCTTCTCCCTTAAATACAAGGGCGACATGACTCCCGTGACCAATCCCGATAACGGCGATCCGGTCGGCTCGCTCGAACTGGTGCTGGTCAAGGCCAACCCGTTCCTCACCAAGCAGTACTATGTGAAGGGCTACGTCGAGGGCGACAGCGCTGCTCCCGATTGCTTCAGCATAGACGGCAAAGTGCCAGCCGCTGCGAGTCCGCATCCGCAGCACGCAAACTGCGCGACCTGTCCGCAGAACACCTTCTCGAAGATCAACGAGAAGACCGGCAAGAAGACCAAGCCATGCCAGGACAACAAGAAGATGGCAGTGCTTCCGCTCGCGGACTTGAAGAATGAAATCTTCGGTGGCCCGATGTTGATGCGTGTGCCGGCCGCAAGCTTGGGAGATCTCGCAACGTTTGGTTCGACGATGAAGGCGCGAGGCTACGCGTACAACGCGGTAGCAGTGCGCGTGTCGTTCGACCTGACCGTGAGTTACCCGAAGCTGGTGCTCAAGGCGATCCGTCCGCTCACCGATGCCGAGGCCGAGATCGTGATCGAGTGGTACAAGTCGGACGTGGTCGACAAGATGCTCGCGGACTTCAGCGACCTGAAGACTGCGGACGCTGCGGCCAATCCGCCCGCGCACGCCGGCGATCAGGACTTCGAGATCCCGCAGGAGCCTGCTCCCGCCCCGGTCAAGGCTGCGGCCCCGCCGCCTCCTCCCCCGGCAGTGAAGCCCACTCCGAAAGCGCCCCCGGCGCAACCGGTCCCGACCAAGTCCGCCGGTGTCAGTTTCGGGGGTACCAAGGCAGCGGCCCCCCCATCGAACGCCGCTCCTGCGGCTCCTGCGACGGCCGCTAAACCGGCTCCGAAGCCGAAAGCTACGAAACCAGCCCCGGCGCCTGCTCCGGTGGCGCAACCGGCCGAGGCAGCATCGACGGCTCCTGAAGGCGACGTGGACACAACGACTGAGGTGATACCAGGCAACCTGGATAATGACATCGCGGGAATCCTGGACGAACTGAACCAGATCGCCGGGTAGTCCGGTGGAGCAGTTCCTTCGACGCGTGCTGCCCGATGGCGGGCAGTACGTGGCGGTGTCGATACCTGTTGGCGCGAAGGCCAGCGAGGCACGCAAGCTCCGGGATATCCCCGCGCTGCTGTCCGCTGTCCAACGCCTTAGCCAATACAAGACCAATGTTTACTTCGCAGTGGGGACCTACGGCGATGACCGCAAACAACCGATTGCCAAACGATCCATCTTCGTCGACGTTGACCCCAAGGGGTACGCCACCAAACCCGAGCAGATTAAAGCGATTGCTGCGTTTTGTAGAGCAACAGCTTTTCCTCTCCCCAGTATTTTCGTGGACTCTGGTCGTGGCATCCATGCTTACTGGTGCTTTGATCGCGATCTGCCTGTTGCTGACTGGAAGGTACTAGCCGATGCCATGAAAATCCGTTGCCAGGAGACGGGTTTTCATGCTGACCCCACGGTCACCGCGGACGCCGCGCGCATCCTGCGCATGCCTGGTACGATGAACGTCAAGGACGAACCACCTACTCCTTGCCGCGTCCTCAAGGACACGGGGGTTAGTTATGATCCGGCGCAGCTTCTGGTTTCTTTGCGACCTAGCAAATCTGGTGCGCTTGCTGCTCTGGCGGGGCACGTTGGTGCTGACGATCTGGGTTCTGCGCCTGCTGGAAACACTTATCCTCAAGTTCCTTACTACGCCACCGAGATCGCCGAACGATGCGGAGTAATGAAGGAGGCGCTGGACACTGGCGGGCTCGACCACACTGAGCCACAGTGGCGCCACCTGCTGGCCCTCCTTGCGTTCTGCGAGGATGGCGACAAGCTCGTGCATGAGATATCAAAGGGCCACGCGGGCTACACACCTGAGAGCACTGACAAGAAGTGGGCCGCTGTGCTCAAAGGCAAGGCTGATGGCACGGTCAAGCCGATCCTATGCACCACATTCATGGGCTACAAGAATTCTATCTGCTCGGTGTGCCCACACAACGGGCTCGTGAAAACCCCCATGGTCCTGGGTAAGCTCGAGGCCACGGCGTTCCTGTCATACCCGTACCGCATGGGCGACTACGCAGTGCAGAAGCTGGTCAAGAAGGCGGACGGAGACATACCCGAAGTGTGGGCTGACGTGTTCCCGTACCGTATCTCAGACGTGGAGGCGATGGATCCTGGACAGGACACAGCGCTTCAAATTAGGATGCTGGTCTCGTCGAAGAAGACGGTGACCAAGCTCGCCTTCCCCCACACCCTCATGGCTATCCAAGGTGATGGGCTCGCGGTTGCGCTCTCCAACGCCCGCGTCTTCACGACCACCAACCAACTCGGGGTATTCAAGGACATCATGACCGCCTGGCTACGCAAGATGACCGACGTGAAGAAGTCGGTCAGCATCGAACTCACCGGCCTGGGCTGGGGCAAGCGTGCTAACAAGCACGCGTTCGTTGCCGGCCAGACCGTCTACACCGAGGATGGAAGCGAGTACGACTTCTATGTCTCCGACCCTACACAGATGCGCTACTTCAAACCGAAGGGCGACCCCAACGTATGGAACGCAGTCGGCGCCGCCATCGCGAAGGACCCACGCCAAGCTGCTGTGACCACGATGCTGACAGCATTCGCTGGCCCGCTCGTAGCATTCACCGGAGTGAAGGGACTGACGTTCTCGCTCTACTCTATAGGCTCTGGGCCTGGCAAGAGTTCGCTGCTGCGCACCGCGCAGGCTGTGTGGGGCCACCCCATCAATGGCATGTCGATGCTCGATGACACGGAGAATTCCGTGATTCATAAAATAGGATTCCTGAACTCGATACCGCTGTACTGGGACGAGCTTCGCATGTCGGACAAGCTCAACTCGTTCATCAAGTTCATCTTCACCTTGGGCCAGGGCCGCGAGAAGAACCGGCTGACCTCTGGCATCACGCAGCGTGAGGGCGGCTCATGGGATACGCTGGTCACGCTTGCCGGCAACGACCGTCTCGCCGACCACGTCGACGAGATCATCAAGGCTTCAGACGCCGGACGCGTGCGCCTATTCGAGATCAGCCTGCCGGAACTGGAGGAGCACGACATCGCGCTCGGTCGGTTGTTCGACAAGCTCCAGTCCAACTATGGACACACCGGCATCGTGTACGGCAAGTACCTAGCCACCCACCGAGCCGAGGCTGAGTCCCTGGTCCAACAGATCCAGGACATGCTGCGCAACAGGGTCTCGCGGGAGCCGCGTGAACGCTACTGGATCGCGTTCGTGGCCTCGATACTTGCCGCGGCCACGCTGGTGGAACGGGCTGGCATCCTGAAGATCGACCGGGCTAAGCTGATGGAGTACCTGATGCGACAGATCAACGTGCAGCGCACCGGCGTCGAGGAGGTCTACACCACCTCAAAGGTCACGGCGTTCGACTCCATCGCCAAGTTCATCGACGCCCACCGCAACCGGATGCTGCTGGTCGAAACGTTCGAAGGCACGGGCATGAGCAAGTATGGCAACATCATCACCCCCGGGAACATGCAGCCGCGCGACGAGATCTATATCCTCAAGGCCGTGAACGATCACAAGGTGCGCATACACCGCGCGGCCTGGCGCTCATGGGTGACCACTGTCCTCAAGCACTCACCCACCACCCTGGCCGAGGAGCTAGAGAAGATGGGTGTGCGACAAGTGCTTGCCAACCTCAGCGCCGGTATGCAGAATGCGTCGAACGCACGAGTGAAGTGCCTAGAGGTTGACCTGACCGGGCAGTTCGCCCCCCTGATAGACGAGGAGAAGCAGTGAGTAAGTGGAAGTACGATCGCAAACGTCCAGGCCACCACAATGAAGGACCCGAGTGGAAGCATGCAGTTAAGATCTTCTGGCAGACTTTGTTCGTCACCCTACTACTAGCTGGCGCCATGGCCGAGTGCGCCCACCTGGAGATCCAACGTGAAATACATTCCGCTGTTTATCCTGATTCAACTCGTTAGCCTGGTGCTGACGCTTGTAGGCATACCTATCTGCGCGGCGCTGGCCTACGGCAATTTCTCCAAACCCGGCAGGCGGGGGCTGTGGCACTGGCCGAAGCTGTTCTGGCTATGGGACAACGAGGAGGACGGCGTATGGTGCAGATGGTATCGCGCTGCCCACCCGTCGTGGTCTGTCGCTCGTCAGGAGTTCTACTGGACAGCGTTCCGTAACCCTTGCAACAATCTCCGCTTCGTGTGGGGAGTGTCAGCCAATGGGCGTCCGCTGTGGCGCCGGACCTGGCTGATACGTGGGACGTGGTACTACGCGCAGGCCGGCTGGAACGGTAGTGGTTACCCGGTATTTTCCGCGGGCTCAGTGTGATCGTAGCTCGTTGATCGTGGGGTTCTTGCCCGGCAAGCCTTGAGCTTCGTTCTGCTGCCTGATGATCCGCGTAGCGGCCTTGCGCTGGTCACCCACACTGATAGCTCCAGGATTCTTCGCGTTGAATTTATTGATCTCATTCTGCACAGCCTGCCGCTGCGGGCCCGGCGCCGCCTTGGCCCAGTTCGTCGTAAGTGTCTGCCTACGATCGTCAACCCACTGCTTGTACTCAGTCTCTGTGTGCGACTTGCCTGCGAGCCGCGCCTCTTCATTGGTGCGGAAGCCCACCAAATGCGAGATCGCCGGGCCGATGCCGGGCTGCGTGATCTGCGCTCCGCTCGGTAGCATCTTTCCCTTGGTGGCGGACATGATCGAGTCGTACACGTTCTGCCATGCCTTGACCGGGATGGTGTGCAACCAGTCATCGAGCCGTCCCGACTGGAACGCGGTGTTGAACCGATCAATCGTCTGGGCGCCCGCTTCTACGCCGGGGCCTAGGAGGGCACCAGCAGCTTTGATGATCTGGTCTTCCTTGAGCGCGAGCATGTCAGGCGCGTTGTGGAAGAACAGATCCGACAGGCCCATACGGCTGGACATATCGAACCCGGCCATTGCCGGCAGCCCGCGGTTCAGCACGTCCGCGAGTGTCGTGCCCCACGGCGTGAGCTTCACATTGTCGGCACTCATCGCATGGAACGCCCGGCTCACTGAGTTATCAAAATCGTAGAACTCGTCGTTGTCGCCGGCCAGGTGGTGGTACGCCATCGCCGCGGCGCGTATCGGCTCCAGGCCGACGCTCCGCTGCACGCCCGCGAACAGCATTTGCCCTATCATCACACCGGCGACGGTCTTCAGTGCCGTTGCCCGCCCACCCAGCGCCGAACCGCCGGCGTCTCCCACCGCACTGTCATAGATGTGTGAGTACACTAGATGCGTCATGCCCTGCATGAAACTGCGGAACATCGTGACCGAATTGCCACCGAACAGCTTGCTCACTGCCTTGAACGCACGCGGCTTGTTCTCCTGCGAGTAGTCGATGTGCGTCTCCTTCACGAAGTCCGCCGCCTTATAGACATCCCCCTTGTGTAGTTCGAGCGCCGCGAGCCCCGTGCTCGTCCGGTTGAAGTAATCCGCCAGCGTCGCCGAGAGGCGCGCAGCGTTCATTACCTTCATTGAGAAGTCACTACCGGACTTCGTCGCCAACGCAAGCTGGTTCGACAGCGACGTGTGGATGATCCCGCGGTCGAGCAACTGCTGGAGCGGAGAGTTCTCACCCTTCGCCCACTTGCCAAAGCGCGGGTGCTGGGCCACCGCGGCGAGCATCGCCTTCTGTATATTCTCCGCACTTCCACCCCCGCCCACTGTGCGCAGGATCTCGCGGTAGGTCTCGCGGAACGCCGGCGACGCCACCAGCTTCATCGCGGAAGCGAATGCGCCGGCAGTCTTGAACGCACCGAAGCGCGGCGCGGCTACGCCTGCTGCGGTGAAGTTCTGGGTGAGGTACAGCATCGCGTGCGACAGCGAACTCATGTAGTACATGAACCCGATCTTCGCCACCGCGCTGTTGATCGGCTGCCCCTTGCCATACAGCGATACCTCCTGACTGACGCGCTTCTGCATCTCGTCGTAGAAGTTGCCGCGGTCGATCGCCGTGCCCTGGTCCTGCGTCCTATCCTTCACCGCTTCCTTCAACCTGCCAAGAGCCTCACCTGTCTTGATCACCGTGGACATATGCGCCACGTTCCATGCCTGGCTGATTGCATGCTGGGCAAAGTTCCGTCCCATCTCCTCGGGGTTCACACCACCCACGTTCCGACGCGCGAGCTTCGAGCCCGCGTATGCAGAGCGTGCGGCCAACTGCGTAACAAACGCGGTGCGCAGCGCTGCCTTCGTGTCCTCGATAGCCTTGTCCCCCGCCTCAGTCTCCCCACCATGCCGATCCAGCCGGCGTCCCACCTCCGAGTAGATAGTCTCGAACGCCTTCGGCAGCGCGGCGTTGGAAGACGACTCGATCCTTCGCGTGGCGGGCCCCACATCGAACCCTGCCTTCTCCATGCGTTCAGCCGCGGCCGTCGCCTCGTTGATCCCCTCGTGCATGCTGGTGTACTCAGCCTTGCCAGAGACGTTCCACTTGCCGCCGATCTCCTTGACCTCAGCCTTGCTGTTGGGTGACAAGCTGCGGATCTGCTCAGCGTGCGTCTCGGCAGCGCTGCGGGTATCGAAGTTCTTGTCCACCTCGGGGTTGACGTGCACCACCCAGTCGCCGGGGCGACCCTGGTGGAAGTAATCTCCCTCGATCTCGTTCTGCCCAGCGACATCCTTCAGCGTTTCCTTGAGGCTGTCGTTCTTATCGCCCACGTCGATCATCTTGCCCGGCCCGATCATCGAGTCGTAGTCGCCCATGTCCCGCGCTGAGTAAAGCAAAGAGCGTTTCGCTTTACTCAAATCCTGTTGTGTAAAGCTGTCTGTCGCCAAATCCACCGAAGCCTTGCGGGCCTGGCGGGCGGACCAGTCGTTGTAGTCGCGCTCTGCCAGATACGCTGTCTGGATCTGATGGTTCTGATGACCCAGCTTCTCCCAGCGAGTCTGCATCTCGTTCCACTTGGCGTCGAAGTTTTTGTCCTTCATCGTCCCTTCCGGCTGCTGATCCTTCGGCCGGTCGATCCACATATGCTTGTCGCCCATGGCGATCTGGAAGTTGCCCAGCGCCCTGTCATCCACGGTGGGGAGAACAGCACGAGCGGCAATCGCTCGATTCGTTTGGACGGTCATCTTGTTGGTGATGGTGTTCTTTTCCTGAACAGCCTCGTCGTAGTCGCGCACCGGATTGCCGGGCTCGTTATGCCCGAAGACACCGCGGCGCAGCGCTACCCGCACTAGCTGATCGTGCGCGGTGAGGCCGCGCTCTCCCTCCCGCATGCTCTGTATCAGGCCAGAGCGCACTGTCTGCCGGAAGCCCCGCGCGATCGAGGTCATCGCATCGCCAGCCACTTCGCGGAACCTGCCTTCATGCTGTAGCGGCGGAGGATCCTGGAGGGCGCGAGCCTTATCCAGCATTTCATCGGGGCCCGGCATGTGCTCGTTGGCCTGCTCGAGGCGCACGTCCTTCGTCAGGTAGTCCACCTCGTTCTTCTTGAGACGCCCCAAGAATTCATTGTGCGGTCCAGCGATTCCAAACTTGCCCGCGTGCGCGCTCTGCAACTCCATGCCACGCTGGGTGAGGCCCATGGCGTCGCGCAGTAGCTTAGCTTCCGCGGGGTTCTTGATGCCAAACAGTTTCGCCGTGGCGATTGCTATCCGATCGAGCAAGGTGCCCACCAATCCCTGAGACTTGAGCGTGTAGCTCGCCTGCTTGTGCGCCTCGGAGCGGGCCAAGAAGTCCTTGAACTCGTCGCTGGAGCCTGCCTCAGCCAGGAACTCGTGCTCGTCCGTCAGGCCGTAGTGCCCGCCCTTGTAGGTGCCGTCGAGTTCTAGCTTACCGCCCTCGCCCATCACCTCGGCGCGGGCGCGGGCCTCGTTAAGCAGCGTCCGCACGTCCTGCGCGAACTCGCCATTGGGATTGCGCGCAAGCTCCTGGCTAGTGGCAGCGTGGATGATCTCGTGCGGGATCGCATGCGTGTTGGTGAACGCCGCCCTGTCGGTGGCACCCGAGAGCTTGTTGATCCTCACCTGGAGCGTGTTCGTGCGCGGGTGAAACAACCCCGCCGTCAATGCTCCATACGACTTGCCAGTAGTGGGATGCACGATGTCTGACACCGGCCGAATCGGTGCATCCGATACATGCTGGCGCACCTTGCTCAGGAGCGCATCCATCAGATCGTTCCCGCTATCGTGGCTCACCTTTATGAGGTGGTCCAGCATCGCGTGCGTACCGACGAACCCACCCTGTCGACGCATCTCGTCGAGATTGCGCCAGAAGCCAGTCTTCTGGAGCGCCCCATGCAGCTTGCCTAGCGGGCCCACTGTTTCAGCGATATCACCCAGCGGGCTGAATCGTCCTTCCTTGGCAACGTCCGTCTTCGCGCGCAGCTTCAACACCTCGCGCGGGGGGAGCTTGTCCTCGTGGCCCTGGCGCAGGTCCTCGTCGGTGATGGTGTCCGAGATCTTGCCGGTGCGCCCCTGGCGCGCAGCTATGTGGGCCTCGCGCTCGTCGGCGCGCTGCTCGCGCATCATCTGAAGCACGGTGTCGGCCTCGTTCTCGTGGCCCTCCCCGTACTCGGTGCGCAGCACACGCTGCAAGTTCGAGTGCGCATCTTCGATTCGATCGGGATCGGCCTTACGATAGCGCTCGAACGCGCCACCAATGCGCTCCCGGTTGCCGGCGTTCAGCACCTTCGGCTTCGTCGCATCTTCAACGCTCTTGATGCCGGAGGGGGTCTCCTTGGCTTTCGCTTCGGCCTTCGCTGCCTGCTTGGCCTTAAGCTCCTCGGCCTTTGTAGGTTTCGGTGCTTCGGGCTCTTTAGGTTTTGGTGCTTCCGTCGTAGCCTCACTACGATTCGGCTCAACTTTCTTGCCGGCGAACTCGGCAGCGTTGAATGGCTCCTTGGCCGCTGCCACCTTCGCCTTGAGCGCTCGAGCCTTGGTCTGCGTGATCGTCAGATCTGGCGACTTATCGGGGTTGTCCAGGTTGGTGATGGCACGCTTGATGTCCTGCGCCTTGTCGTCTAGGTCAGAGTGCGAACCGCGCCGCCCCTTGTTCATAGCCTCTGTCGTGTTCGCGTCCTCACTGAGCGCATCCAAGTTGGCCGCTCGCTTGGCCACTTCGTTGGCGTGCTCGATCACCTTGGGGTCGGCGTCGGGGTAATCCTTGATGTGCTCCTGTAGGGCGCGACCGAGCGAGGCAACCTCGTCGACGTGCTGAGGCACGGTATTGGCGCGCTTCTTGCCGGGCTTCGGTGTGTTGGTCTTGTCATAGAAGTCAGCCGCCTGCTGGAGCGGCGAACCCTTTATGGGTTCTTTCGTACCCTCGGTGGGTTCGATCATCTTCTCCATTGCCAACATGGTCTTGGGTGCAAGCTCAGCCTTGGCCGCTTCCTCGTCGGTGTTCTGGGTCGCCACGTTCTTGGCAACCTCAGCGCCCACCACCTTGTTCGTTTTACCGGCCTCGACAGGCGCCGGCTGTTCAAACTCAGCAGGCTTGACAGGCTGCGCCTCTTCAGCTTTCTTCTGGGCCACGTACTTCTTGGTGGCCTCCTGTACGGACTCGCCCTCTTTGACCTCGACGCCACCTACCTTCGTCGTGCCGCCGGCGGCCGGCTCCTTCGCTGGTACCGCGGGCTCCGCAGGAGTGGCGGGCTTCCCCGCGGGGGCCTCCGGAAGCTTTGGCAGCATGTCTGTAGTCACATGCGTGACCACCTTCGATACATTTCCATCATCGTCGATCGCTCGTACTGGAACCTTATTACCTTCAGCGGGCCCGTCGATCACCACGGGGCGCTCCTCGCCGCCCACGGTGACGATCACCCTATCGCCCTTCTTGGGGCCAGTAGGGGCAGCGGCGGCCGGAGCAGCCTCTTTCGGGGCCTCTGCCGCAGGTGGCGTCACCGGTTTTGCGGCAGGCGGCTGCGCGCCCTCGAGCGGCGGCGCCGTCACGGGCTTGGCGGCAGGTCCCGGCACGGGCTCGGCGCTGACCGGCTTCGCGTTCGGTCCCGGTACGGGCTCGGCGGTGACCGGTTGTGCGTTTGGACCGGGAGGCGGCGGGGGCGGCTCGCCTACGCCGGCACTCACATGTGGATCAGGCTGCACACCGGGGGGAGCCTTCTTGGCACCGCCGTGCGTGAACGAGTTGATCAAGCCGTAAATCACACCCATGATCCCCGACTTCGCAATCGAGGGGGGGTCAGTCGGGTCGATCTGCGCAGCCGCTTCCTTGTAGCCATCGCTCGACAGGATGTACTTGTCCAGCGCGTCCTGCCCCGCTTGCAGTGCGATGTTGCCTGCGGCGCCGGTGATCAGGTGCTGGAGAGTGGCGCGTACCGCCGGCAAGAACGCGGGGAAGGCGTGCGAGATCTTGAGCCCCGCCGCTGTGGCGAGCGCAGTCGTGACCGCCTCCTTGGCGGCAGTGCGAGCGTCAATGCCCTGCTGGAGCAGTTCGTGATTCTTCTGGTCACCGGCAATGATCGGCATACCGAGTGGCCCGGCAAGCATCGAAGGCAGCGTCTCGGCCACCCGTCCAAGTATCTGCGATCCACCACCAGCCTCCTGATCGTTCGCCTTGCCTATCCAGTGAGCGTGCGCATCATCGGTGAGTTTGTCGATGTAGTCGTGCCCCGCCTTCGCAGCGTCCTCGGCGTGCGCCGGGTCCTCTGCCATGGCGAGCCCTGTGGCGCTACGCCCCAGCGTGCCGCCGAGCGAAGCGAAGCCCGCCATCACGTGGCTGGCTACGACGCGGGGTAGTCCCTTGAACTCGTCCATCCAGAAGCCAGGCACCTCGGGAGGCGGCGCGTTATTCGGCGCGGCCGGCGGCGGGGCGTTGGTGATCGACTGAGAGTTCGGACCCGGTACCGGCGGAGGCGGCGGTGCAGCGCCTTGCTCGGGTGTCGGTATAGCAGAAGGCGGCTTGGGCGGAGGCGCAGCCAACGACTGATACGTGGACTCAGGGATATGGCCCTTCAATTCTTGGAGGGCCTGAGATCGAAAATCGGTCAAAGAATCCTGGGTATCCTTGTCCGCAATCGGCACCGCGGTACCCACGGCTAAGTCTCTGTCGAATTGTCACCAGCACCGGGCTCAGGCGCCATGGCCGGGAAAGGTGCGCCGCCCCCGCCAGTGTCGATTGACCCTGCTGGTGCAAACGAAGTGGGTCCGCTCTGTAGCGCTCCAGCAGCTTCTTCAGGAGGAATGTGAGCGATCTCGTAGCCGGGAGGCCGACGTTCCGAATTCCAAATGTGAACCGTGCCGTCCGGATCCACGTGGAAGTTCTTGGCTAGGCCGTTCTCACTCTTCTCATTCGGGAGAGCCTTGTGTACTCCTGCGGCTCCAGCGCGCTGGCCCTTAACGCCGAGCGCTGCCAAGCGCATCGCGTCGCCATGCGAGACCTTGCCGCCACCGGCAACGTATATGCTCTGCGCTAGCCCTTGACCAATCGCCGTCTCCTGGGGAGTAGCCCCTGGGAGGAGCGAGGCCGCGGGATTGCGCATCGGCTTGTTGTAGTTCGGGTTCGGCGTTCCATCCGCGAGCTTAGGATTGGAGTCCGTGGTCAGTTGCCCCTGCACTGCCTTCTCGAACTCAGTGCCAACCGTGGCCGCTTCTCGAGCAAGCGCGGGGTCAATGTTCCTGTTGCCCTTGGCCAATGCTGTCGCACGATCTGCTTCCGCGAGGCTGTGAGCAGCGGCGCCGAAGTTGCGCGCATTGACGCTGCCCGACTCTAGTCTACGAGTTTCAGCGTTGGTCACATTGGCACCCGCCGTCATCACGCGGGCCTTGCCAGTCTCGATGCCCTGCTGCGCGCGGCCGTAAGCTTGCGCGGCCTGAGCCTGAGAGACACGAACTTCATTGATCGTCTTCTGCACGTTCATCGGGTCAAGCATCGCCATGCCTAGTTGTTGGATGTGCGCGATGTCGACGGGGATCATGTTCGGTACGCCACCGGCTTCCTTGTCCAGCGGAGTCCCAGTCTTCGGGTCGATGAACGGTTTGATCGGATCCTGGTACTGGAGCTTGCCACCAGGGCCCTTCTGATCCGTCTTCAACTCCTGTCCGTCAGGTAGGTAGTAGTACGCATTCTTGAGCGCTTTCTCAGCAGAGTCGGCGTCAGGCGGTATCTGCAACATCGCCGTGTGGGCGGTCGCCAAGTACTTGAGCACGCCACCTTGCACCCAGGCATTGCGGCTTGCGTCCATTGCCTGGCGCACCTGGCCAGGATCAGCGCCGGCGTAAGCGGCCATCTTGATCGCGTACTCCTTGCGCTGTTCGTAAGCGTTCCACTGCTCGGGCGTGATCGAGTGCGCGTGTGCAGTCGAGCCGGGGTCGCCAGCCTTCGCATCTGTACTCTGGGAAGCGTTGACCGCGGCGTTGACCGCGGCGCCCTGGGGCGTAGCGGAAGGAGTCTCTGGAGGCGGCGATACCGGGGTAGCGTTCGCGACTGCCGCTTGGGCGGGAGATACGCCAGGACCTTTCTGCGCTGTCGGCGCCTGGGTATCGACGACTGTCGGGGGAGTGGGCTGTCCGTTGGCGAGATACCCGCCGCTTAGCTGCCGATTGGCACCTTCGGTCGAATTGACTACTTCGGCACCGGCTGGACTTCCAGCGGGACCCGGCGCGGAGGGCGGGGCACCTTGGGGGGCCGGGGCACCGGCGGGCGCAGCGGCTCCCGGAGCGGCGGCCGGGGGCGGCGCTTGCGTCTGAGAGCCCGCGGCTGGGCCGGGGACTGCCTGATCCTTATTTGGGACATCTTGATCACTCAGGGTGTGGTCATAGAGGATCTTGTGAGCATCCACTATAGCGCCTTTCATTGCCGCATGAGCGGCGGCGGGGGTGAGCGGGGCTCCTCCACCGGCAAGCTGCGCTGCCATGTCACCTGGCAAGAGGGCGTCCGCCTGAGTCGTAGGACCACCACCCTCAAATCCTCGCAAGCCCCTCACACCACCGTCTACAACACCGTAGGCAGGCACAGCGCCGCCCTGTTCGAAGGCGAGTATCTGTACAGGGCCTGCGGAAGACGGGCCATTCTGGAACGGTAGGGTGCCAGGACTGCCCACCACAGTGGGCGGACCCGGATGCGGGATCGCCTGATTGGTCGGCTCACCGCCCGGCTGCGCGCTATGAGGCGCAACCATAGTATGGTTGTCCGGTTCGCCTACAGTGCCACCCTTCATCATGGGGGCGATACCAGGAACACCCGGAGCGATAGGCGCGGGCCCAGCGGGCATGGCGCCAGTTGGCGCCGCTATTCCGGCGGGAGGCGGCCCAGCCGGAGTGGGCAGCGCACCTTGCGGCTGCTGACCGTGATGAAAATAACCGGCAATACCATGCGCGACGCCGCGCGCAGCGTGGAAGATTGCATCGAGGAACGAGTCCCCGGTCCCCTGCGGAGCCGCACCGGGTGCGCCAGGAGGCAGAGTAGCGGGATCATCCGGCTTACCTAAATCCCCAGCCGCGTGCGTGCGAGCCTGTCTCTCAGCAAAGTCGATCTTGGCCTCACGCATCTGCTCGCGCTGATTCTCCATGTTTTGCGCGCCCTGCACGGCGCCGGCAATCTGGGCATACTTGTTCACAAGGCCGCCGCTGGACCCCTCCGGGGAATTTACCTGGGGAACGGGATACTGATATGGAGCCTGTGGGATTGCACCAGGCGTCGGCTGAGGAGGGGCGAGCGAAGCTGCACCGTAATCGGTTGTACCAGGCATCACGCACCTACCGCTGTGTGGGCTGAGGAGAGCATCGGCGCGGGTGTCGGAATGCCCTTACGCTCAGCAATCTTCTGTCGAGTAGAGTCGATCAAGCGGTGGAGCTTGTCGTGCCCCATGAACTCGCTGACATCTTTGGGAAGCATGAACTCTCCTGGGGTAGCTGCGATCAGCTTGGTGTCCGTGGTGCCAGGTATGATTGGCGTGGGAAGCGCGCCGTGCGGGCTGATCGGGCCACCGTGCGCCACGCCACCCAGCATCCCCGACATTCCGCCGGTCATATAGTCAGCGCCCATATTCATGGCGGTCTTCGCGATACCGCCAAAGGCTGAGCCTTTGCTCGCCTGCGCCTGCTGCTGATCCTGGTACGCCTTCTGCTGCTCGCTGAACTGTTCTGCCTGTGCATTGGTACCTGCGTTGATCGCACCTACACCCGTATTCAGATAGGTGTTCGCCGCGGTGAGGTTGTTCACGTCGCTGGTGTTCGTCTGATTCATCGTGCCTTGCGTATTGTTGGCCATGGTCGAGCCAGTCTGCGCGCCAGTGTTGCCGGCCGAGCCGACTTCCATGCCAAGCTGGTTCGCGCCGGCGATCAACTGATTGCCGGTAGCCTGGGTCTGGAGCACGCTCGTGTTGGCGGCTCCTGCTTCGTTCGCTGCGGTGGAGATACCCGCCTGCCGATCGAGCGCTGCTCCATGCACGGAGGCGGGGTCAATACCTTCGGAGGCGAGCATCGCCTTGTTGTTGGACGAGGCGGCAGCGGCTGCGGCTGCCTGATCCGCTACGGCGACGCCGGCGCGCTGCTGCGTGTTGGCGTCAGAAGTGTAGTTCTGAGCCATCTTCGCTTGCTGCGCTTGAAGCGGGGAGAACGTCGATCCGTACTGCGAGAGATTCTGGTTAGCCGTGTTGTTGACGTTGGTGACCATTGGGTTCTCTTCCCCCATGGTCGTATTCAACTGCTTCTGTGAATTGGCGTTGAGCGCCTGTGCAGTGTTCATCGTTTGCGCGGCGTCGCTAGTGGCTGTTCCGTAAGTGGCCTGCGCATTGCCAAGCTGTGCGGCGTTGTTAGCCGAGGGTATGCCGCGGGTGCTAGAGCCGGACGCTAGTGTCGAAATGCCGCCTACTGCACTACCCATTGACTCCTCTGATGGAAGCGTCCACCCATTTACACTGCTCGCGCGTCATCGCCATCATGTGGATATCCACAGCCGGAATGACAACCAGTTCCTTGAACCCGAGCTTCAGCGCGGCTTTCACAGCGTGGGGGCGGTCGGGTGCAATGTACCCCAGTATAACCCGGTTCTTGCGTTCCTGGAAAGCATATGTAAAGACGGCCCGTAGGAGGGCCCGCGTCATCCAGCGCTTGTTGGTGCCTACGAAGTGAAGCTGGATGGTCTCCGCGCCCTCGCCGGTGAAGGCGAAGCCCCCTACCACGATACCGTCGACCTCTCGCCGCACTGTGTGGGTGAAGAAGTCAAGTTTGGTCCCGGCCCCCTCGAACATATCGAGGAGCGGCCAGCACCCGGCACCTGAGATTACTTCTTGCACAAGCCCGCCGTCTGGCAGGTCTCGATGTACCCCTGGAGGTACTGAATTATGGCGCGGTCCTCGGCGAGGATCCGTTCTGTTGGTGCTGCAATATCATCGCCTCCCACAGGGCCACTGGGTCCCGCGGGGCCATCGCCGCCGCTGCCGGCGGGTCGATCTGCACTCCCGGCATGGGGCGGAACACTGGCGCCGACGCACATCCGCACAACGACACCAGGCTTAGCCACAGGGCTGAGCGCAGCAGCGTCGAGCTTAGCATTGAGATCCTTGATCGTAGAGTCTGCATTGGCTTCCACCTTGGCGACGTGAGCCGCCTCTTTGACATCCGCCGCCTTCTGCGCGGCAACAACTCGGGACTCACCCTTGACTATCTCCTGATGGTCGTGCCACAGGAGCCAACCGTAGAAGGCGCCGGCGAGAGCAATGTAGCCCAGGTACGGCCTCAAGAAAGCGAAGATTGCTGTCATGTTTGCTGATCCTTTTGCTGGTCCCACTTGCGTCCGCCGTCCAGGTACATCTTGAATACCCAGGTGGCGAGGCCGCACACTGCGGGAATGACGATACCGAAGACGAGAGTTACTTCATTGGTGCGCTCAACTGCCGGTAGTTTTTCATACCAAGCCACGAACCAATCCGTGAACCAGCCCACCCACAAACCGTAGCCGGTCACCATGAAGCGAGGGAAGATTCGCAGGGCGTCGACGACCTCGGCGAGGTCCATCCACCACTGTTTGGTTAGCAACAACTTCATGCGGACACCACAGTTTTACATAATCATTTGGCTGTGAACGTCGAGCACCCGACCGGTCCAGCTCTTTCCATCAGTCGTCCACTTCGAGTCCTTGGAGTACCGTAAAATCCTAGCGATTGCGAACGATCTAGCGAATATACGCCTGTCCACCACGCTCAGTCTACTCATGGTTTCGTGTCCAAAAACGCCGTCAGCAATGAGACCCAGTGCCGTTTGCGCGAGTCGGATGGACTCTGTGACACCTTCGTTGACGGCTGCGTCGAATAGCCCAAGCGAGACCAGTGCTGGTAAAGCGTCTCCGTACACCTTGTCCCAGTAGTCCCGCTTGTAGAGGAACTTGGCCCGGTCGAGGGTGAGGTTCGGGATGTCTTCATTCGGATACGCCGCGGCGCTAATGCCATACTTGGTCCCCAGAAAAATCCCCCGGCCTACGCCGCCCATGGTCCAGTTGCCGGGGTCGTTACGATCGGTCGAGAGGCCGCCCTCTTCGCCAACCACGAAAGCAAACGCTTGATCAAAATTCATTTTGCATGACCTCGAATCACTGCCCCTATCACTCCCGCCGTGATGGTAGCGAAAGTTGTGCCGATAGCGGCGACGCGACGTAACATTTTCTGCTCGCCGGCGACCGTCGCAGCAGTGGTCTCGATCTTCCCAAGGCGTATATCGAAGCTCTCGTGCATGGCCTTATCGTCAGCGTAGTGCTGAACAAGGTTGGCGTTGGCACTCAACTGCATGGCCTTGAGTTCGCCGATGTCCTCTTTGATTTCCATCAGTGTTTTAAGCACGGTATCCCCCAGTTCAGTGTCAGTCATTGACCAACTCCTTTGGCGTCTCCGCCATGCTGAAAGAATACACGTTTGCGTTGCCTATGAGTTGGATTTGCCAAACGTCCGATTTGAATCCGGCGGGCAGTCGGTGAATCGCCTCGTCGGTGATCGTCTGAGCATATTGTAGCACCCAAGTAGACCCGCCCTTCGTGCCGGTCGGCGTGTACACGCGCGCCCATATCTGGACGTTGATACCGGGAGGCGGGTTGCTAATATAGCTGATGTTGTACAGGGGACTTCCCCCTAGCGGGTTCTTGATCTGCGGCAGTGTGCCCATTCCTGCGACCACCCGCGCGCCATTGAGCACACCCCAGTTGAGCGCATTCAGACTTCCAGCCGGGCCGAGTGAGTACGGCTCACGCGCATTGTTGAAGGTCTGATAGGGCAGCACGTTCACCGCGGACACGTTGTATGGATTCACGTTGTACTTTACGCGGTACGCCCCGAAGTTCACGGGCTTCGCCACATCGAACTCCTTCGAGAGCCACGTGTAGGTATAGGGTATCGAGGATGGCGGATCCCACAGGCTGGCCTGGTTGTTCTGCACCAAGTAGACATCGCCGGTGTATGCGTCCTGCTGGATCGCCGTTACGAACGAGAATCGGTCAAGCTGGGTAAGCGGGGCCAGTTGCTCCGCGGGCGAGAAGATGAAGCCGGCTGAGGTCGAGTCGAACGCGATGTACTGCAAGCCATATGGCACAGCGTAGACGTTGGTCGGGCTGAAGTAGTTCTGCCATTCCTCGCGGGTGAACAGCTTCTCGGTCGACAAGGTCGAGATCGTCGAATCGTTCTTAATGATACCTTGGGGAGAGGCGTAGTAAACGCCCGCCAATGTCGTAGCTATACTACGACGAGAGACACACGGATCAATTGAATCGAGCTTCTGCATCGTCATCGCGAGCGGCGACATGCCAGTTCCGACATATGGGTGCGACGTTGTGCACACGACGATGCAGTTGTTGAAGATCGCCACGCCGACGATCTCCGTCTGCATAGTCTGAATGTACTGCACTGGCCATGCGTGCGGCTGGTACGGTTCGGAGAGATAGAGGTCGCGGCCGCTGAACCCCACCAAGAAGCCACCCGGATGCGCGACGAGTCCCTTCAATGTGGCAGGCGGTGGTGTCCAAGTGAGCGATGGCAGTGTATAGTTAAGCGCTACAGTCGCGTCCGCGATCGAGTCGCTGTACGACGGCAGTGAGCCCACCGCCACGTCGGCTACGTGGTAGTACTCAGTCTGCGTGGTGCCGGTCACCGTCCGGTAAATACGGATCGTCGTGATGTTGAACTCAGGGTGCACGCCGGGATTGAGTAGCGGGTTGTAATATGGAGAGGCAACATTGTTGTTGTCCATCTGGTCGATAACCCACGCACCCAGAGTACCCGTGGCCTGGGTCGGATTGCTCGGCGGCCCCTCCTCGCCATACGCTGACACGAAGGTGTAGACATACGCTCGAGTCAGGTTGATTCCGCCGGGCGGAGTCACCCTAGGCGCGTTGATCGGCGTGGGTATACCAAGCTGAAACGCATTCGGCGCACCGATCGTCGCGATGTGCGATTGGATCAGCGCGCGGGTACTGTACTGAGGGACACCGCTTAGCTGGTAGCTATTGCCAGTCCAGTAGTAGCGTTCGAAGCTGTCACCGGATACGGGAGTACGCACGAAGTCCACATTGGCGTCGTAGAACCCAATCCAGGAGTCCCCGCCCTGCATGGGGATGGGGGTGTTGACGTTCTGCGGTAGGCGATACGCACGCTGCACCGGGTTCGCCGGCGACTCCGTGTTGAAGTCGAAGAGAAGCTGGGCCTCATGCAGGCCCCGTAGTTCACCAGACAGCAGCTTGGCATTGGACGCGGTAACCGCCCCATTCTGCGGAAGCAGACGGGCGGAGTACCGCGGCGCAATGCCAGCAAAATTCTGGATCTTGATGCTGGCCATCGGAGCCTCCGATTAGCCAGAGATCCCCATCTCGCCGTCCGCGTTGAAGACCAGCGCAAGCGTTGTACCGGCGCCGCCGACCAAGAAGTCCGCGGAGTCGAGACGCAGAATGCCGTACCAGTCGAACGCCGAGTTCGGAGCCACGCTGTACGCGGTGCCGATGATTTCGGTGCCGGCCACGTTACCGGCCGTCGCGCCCTTGTAGAGCGAGAAGGTGGCCGCGGTGCCAGTCTTGTTCAGGATGCGGATGTGACGAAGGATCAGGTACGGCTGTGACACCGTGACACCGACCGGCCCAGCCAACGAAGTTACGTTGGTATTCAGGATGTTGGTCGTCAACGTGGTCGTCAACGCAACAGGCTGAATGTTGATTATCTTGTTCTGTGCCATGGAGTCTCCAGGCCGGTTTAACGAATGAGTGGACGGCCCTCTGGCATGTTACATAATCCTGGCCAGGAGGTCTAGCTTAGTTGTTTGACGGTCATGTAGCTGCCTACCCCCAGGTTGGCGGTATCGACGCCGCTGACCACCTGGGCAAAGGCGAAGGCGAAAGTGCCCGAGGCAGTGGCGATAAGGTTGCCTTCCAGGACGATCGTAGTCGGGGTCGCCACCGCTATTGACGATAGCGCTGCGAGTGAGTACGAGGCAGTAGTCGCCGCGGCCGGTATCTCCTGTGCTGTGAGCGCACCCATGACACCATTGTTGATGGTGTACCCGAGCAAATATGACCCGGCGGCCGTGAAGGTTCCGCTGTAGTTGACGTTCCACGCAATGCCGTCAGCAGTGGCGGTGGTGGCATAGACGAAGATCACCGCCCTAAACGCGTAGGTCCCTGCGCCCGGAACCGCAAATGTAAGCTGCGTGCTGTTGGAGAGAGTCGTCGTAGAAGTGCGCGTCTCGATCGCAGTAGCTCGACGGCAGACGTCAATCCCACGGGCCGAAATATCCCTACCAATCACCGCCAGGGGGCCGGCAACCACGTTGCTTATAACCAATACCGGGGTCGCTAGAGTATTCGCATTTGAGAAAACAAACGCGCCGTCGCTTTGCCGCTGCCCTTCACAAAATGCGGTCTGTCCGCTCACACCATAGTTATTGGTGACGTCGCTGCCCGCCACCGTGCCTAGGACATATACTCCAGAAATGCTGCCCGAGGATGTCCCCCGGATGGCTATGCCGCTAGCACCGGCTGCACCATAAAGCTGAATAAAATTGGTGTTCGCGGGACAGACCGCCGTGAACGTGATGGGTACATACTGCATGGGGGGCGGGTCCTCGAACGTGATCTCGTTGTACAAGATCTCGAAGCCGCCGCCCCCGCCCGTACCAGCGGTGCCCTGCTGCCCCTGCGGACCCTGCGGACCCTGGGGGCCAGCGGGACCGGGTGGTCCTTGATCGCCCTCCCCAATGTCTGCCTCCAGGAACACAGGCGGGCCGATCGGGCCTTGCGCGCCGGTGCCGCCGGGGGCGCCGGGGTTGCCCGGTATGGGCTGGCCGTCGTCGCCGGGCTCGGCATCGTTCAACTGCACGTAGCCGGTCTGTCCCTGCGCACCCGTGGTACCAGCGGCCCCAGCTACGCCGGCGACCCCCGGAAAGCCCATCTCGCCCTCGGGACCATCGGCCTCCAAGAACACAGCGGGTCCGGCGGGGCCAGCAGATCCGGTCGCGCCGGCGGCTCCAGCCAAGCCGGGGGAGCCTGGGTCACCATCTTGGCCAGGATCTGCCTCCAGGAATATGGGGGGTCCAATGGGGCCCTGAGCGCCGGCGGGGCCGATAGGGCCAAGCTGGCCGGGTATCGGCATACCGTCATCACCCTGGTCGCCGTCAGCGCCCGGAGAGCCTATCCCTACCGGGCCGGTTGCGCCGGTGAGCCCCTGGATACCGATCGGTCCAGGGGGGCCCATATCGCCTTCCTGGATATCTGCTTCGAGGAACACAGCCGGGCCAGCCGGGCCGGCAGATCCGGTCGCGCCCGGGTTGCCCGGGTTGCCCGGGGGCCCCATCGCGGCATCCTCCGCGGGGTCGGCGTCGAGGAATATGGCGGGGCCAGCCGGGCCCTGAGCGCCGGTGCTACCGGGGGTCCCTGGGTTGCCTGGCGGGCCGTGCGGACCCTCTGGACCCTCGTCGCCGTCCACTCCAGGCATACCGGTGGCGCCGGTCGCGCCCTGTATAGCAGTGATCGACACGTTCGAGTACGTGACCGTGACGCTCTGACCCGAGCCCGACGTGCACGAAATACGCACATCGAAAGTGTCGCCGGCGTTCACGCTGTCGATCACTCCAGTGAATGAGAGTGAGTTGACATCGGCAGTGTTTGTGAGCTTCAGGGACGCATTGTGCCCAGAGATCGCAACGCCGTTCCTGAACATCTGAATGAGTAAAACTTCGTTCGAAGTGGTCGCACTCGCCAAAGTGAATGAGCCATTGGTCAAATATGCCCCGCCTACTAGCGCCTGAAGCGCGCTCCCCGAGAACGCAAACGCGTTGAAGTCATCGAGCGTGTACCCAGTGATCTGGTAAAAGAGATTCACCGTCGTCATGGCAGTGGCGACGGCGTTGTTGACCAGCTTCATCTCGCCGTAAGCTGAGGCGCCAGGCATGGCAGGCAGGCCCTGCGGGCCGGGCGGGCCCATCGGGCCATCTTCGCCGGGGTCGCCGTCCATACCAGGAGGGCCCATGGCGCCGGCCCCGGCACCGCCAGCCGAAGGCGCCCACTTGAGTCCCAACGCCTGAGTATTGTCCGCGGTAAGCACGTACCCGTTGGCCCCTACCGGGATGCGATTCGGCGCGGTATCATAGCCAAACAAGTCACCCTTGGTGGTGATCGGCGGCGTGTAGCCACCGCCTGCGTACCAGCCGCGCACGCCGGCGCCATTGGTGCCGTACACCATGTTGTTGCCAGGGGTCGCCGCGTCTCCCAGCAGTTGGAGCGGGTTCGAGCCGAAGCCGGTACCTGTGATCGAATTGATGACCGCCACAGTGACGGCCGCGCCAGGGATCGGCGGCTGGATGGTGTCGTTGACTAGGCGGGCGCCCAATGCGGAGACGAGTTCCCCGACGCGCACGTAGGAGTCATTCGGGTCCCCGCGCAAGCGCGCCGCGACCTCGGCTACTTCCTTCAATTGGCCGAGAACGCGTGTGTGGTTGTCCTGACTGTCGATCGGGGTAGTGATCGAGGATTCCTTGATCTTCCCCTTCACGCCCGCGTTTATGGCCATGGTGTTACAACTTCATTATGAACAGAAGCCCGTAGTAAGGTATCGACTGCGTATGCGTGTGCACCACATCGGGTGTCGTGTGGCCGTGCGCCGTGCCACTGCCGTTGTTGCTCGTATTCCAGTTAATCGCCACGCCAGCGCCGGACGCGCCAAAGAAGTAGAAGCTCCCCGAGGCCGTGCCGCCGGGGCCTACCACCTGCCCGCCATTGCCACCGTAGATCGTATTCGCATGGTTGTGCGCGGCAAGCTCGGCGGTGGTGAGCGCGTGCGTCCCTGTGTTGCTCGCGATCGACGTACCGTTGCCCGTGTTTCCGACGTAGGTGCCAGCGCCGAGAACCAGCGCGCCGCCCGACTTGGCCGACACAATGAAGTGGTCGGTCAGGTTCGGCGTGCCACTGGTGCCATCGCACAGGTGCCAGCCAGACGGGATCGCACCGACCGAGCCATACCACATGACGATCATGTTGGTGCGGCACACGTCCAGTCCGGACGTGAGGGGCGCAATCGCCGTACCGATATTGCCCGCGGTGAGCACTTGGTTCGGCGCGGTGATCGTACCCAGATAGCCGTTGCCGCTGTTCACGCTGAACTGACCGGCGGTTACGCCGGCGCCCGATCGCACGAAGCCGGTGTACTCGCCGCCCTGGATACTGCCCGAGCCACCGAGGGCCAAGACGCCGGCCAAGTTCGTGGTGCCAGTCAGAGTGTCGTAGCCAGTCTTCTGCAATAGCTGAGAGAGCATCCCCGAGGTGCAGCGGATCTCGAACCGCGAACCGGAAGCGAAGGCGAGCGCGGTCGCAGCGACGCCGCCACCAGATTGCGGCACGGCTTCGACGGCTCGAACAATGGTCATGGTATCGGTCGACCTGCCGGTGACTGCGACCACTTCGATGTTGCCGCTGGTGTCCTCCAAGGTGGCGACGAAGAACTGATTGGCGCCGGGATTCGGGAAGATCTGGCCGGTGGTGGCCGCCACGGTGCACGAAGTCGCGACATTCGTAATGCCCGACGCGAGAGTCGTGGAGGCGTTGTCGGCCCAAAGAATCAAACCTACTGGGTAGCTCATGTCTTCACCGCGGTGTTAAACGCGACCACGCACTCGAGCACCTGGGTCAGCGTTGTGGAGGCAAGGAAGTCGATCTCGTAGTTCTGCCCGGCCGTTCCGCCAGACACAAAGAACGTAAACATGGTGATCTGTCCGCCGACCGCCGGCGCAAGCGCAATGCTTGATACCACCAGCGTGGGGATAAGCTCGCCGCTGGGGCTCGTAATCGTGGGGGCCGGGATCGAGACCAGGCTCTCACCGGTGGCAAGATCCAGAGTGAAGTCAACGAGGTAGCGCTTAACCTCAGACGGGCTCTGGTTGAAGCGGGCTGTAGTCAAGCTCATAGCGGTAACCTCGGCAGTGGCACTCTCGCATCGCTGTCATCCTGCGGTAGGTAGACACGCGGGTTAATGTTTCTGGCGTTCGCCAGCATTATAGCCTTGCCAAAGGTCGCCGGCACGTACTTCGGCTGGATGCCCTGGACTAGCGGGGTGCAGGCACCCCCGAAGGGCTGCGTGGGGGGCGTGAAGTTCGCCGTGTAGAGGGCTAGGCCCTTGGTGATCCTGACCTCGTCGATCCATCCTGGGAAGTGGTTGATCACGCCGTTCGGGTTGGTGCCTATACCCACCCTAGTGTCAGCAGTCAGGGATCCGGCAGGCTGCGTCGTGGCACCACCGCTTACGCCGTTTAAGAACATATTCCACACGTTTCCATGGCGCGTCAGCGCAAAATGAATCCATGCGCCGCCGGAAGGGAATACACCAGTTGGGCCGTAGACCAGGTACTGTGTGCCGCCAATAGTAACGCCGCTCGTTAGCTGGTAGCCGCCAACAGCTTGATTGATGTACCACCCACCAAGTCCGGCGGAGGGTGTGAAAGATCCGGCAAGAGCGGAACTGTAGGTCGGCGCCACCCCTATGCAAGCCCAGCCCTCCACGGTGAAATCACCCGTGGAAAGGTCAAGTGGACCGCCGGCGGCGATCGGATATATCAACCCAACGTCACCACCACTGGTGGTGAGATTCATCGAACCGGAACCAAAAATCGAGTTGGCGCTGATCACCGGGGCGCCATCAAGCGTGGGGGAAAATCCGTTCGCTGACGAGTCCACAAATGTATTGGATCCAACAGCGCCATCCATGTGGAGAAGCAGAGAGTCAAAATAATAATTCGGGTCGCACGGCGGGGGCGGCGGTCCCGGCGCCGTCAAGAGGCTGCCCTGCATGCCGGCCGCGATGTAGGCGTTGTGGACTGGATCGTAAGCTAGGCCACCGAGCCTGTCCGGCGTGTTGAGCGTCACATCCCACGGCATGGTGATGGTGGTCCACGTAGCACCACCATCGGTTGAAGCCGCAACAAGCCCGCGTGAGCTTGCGATAAAAAATATTCCGTTATATGCCCATGCGCCTTCCGCACTGGCACCGAAGGTTGCGTCTTGTAGATTCGTGGGGGTGATAACAGTGGCCGTAAGGAGGCCAGCGGGCGTCGAGGCGATTACAAAGCCAGGCTGTATATATCCACCAACATTCGCGCCGGTGCAGCAAGCGATGTAGCCTACTCGTGGATCATACGCGAGAGCATGGCGGCACGCGCCGTTGCCGCCCCATATAGTGCTGGTCGTCCCTAACGAAGTCCAAGTCGGCCCCGCGACGCCGGTGAATCCAGTGGGCGCTGTATCCACATAAAAAGTGGAGCCCCCAGCATCGACGCCGAGAGCTACGAACTGAGTTCCATCCCAAAGTGCAGCACCAGACGCGCCGTTCGAACCCAGGCTGGCGGGGGCCGTTGAATTATGCCAGGTAGCACCGCTATCTACCGACCACTCCATCTTGTTGCTTGGATTCTGCTGGGCGATATAAACCACGGTACCGGCGCCATCAGTGTCACCGCTGATAGCCCCGTAAGGCATTACCCCAGAAGTAACATCGCCCCACGTCACCCCATCATCTACCGACCGTAGCATATGGCCGGGGTACATCGGATAGAGCCACACGCTGCTGCCCATGTAGAGACATGGACCATTGACGTTGGAACCGAAGGCCCCACCAGTATTGGTCCAGCTTGAAGATCCGCTGGCACCGCCATCGGTCGCGCGCCAAATGTCATCGCTCGCAGTTGGGCCGAACCTAGTGACAAGGGTAGTCCCGAGATCTTTAGACGAAAGAGCATTGATCGTGGCACTGCCATTCGCCGAGAGATCACATTGCCAAGTGAAAACCGGAAGCGTCATGCCTGAAAATACCCGCCGGAAACTTGGTCGTAGGTGATCGCGTAGCTAAATCCCAGCGGCTGGAACGGAAAACCCGGCCCTGTCGAGGAGTAGTACAGCAACTGCGAAGTCGCATCATTCCCCGTCTGCACGTAGAGAATGATCGCCACCACTGTGAGCGAGGAGATGAACGAGTTGAGCAGCGCCAGGTTGCCGTAGAACGAACCGTTCGCGCTCAGTCCCTGACCGGTAATGGCCAAGTCGCGGATCACGATCGCGCCGGCGGGGATCGCAGAAACGTACTGATCAGCCTGCGGCTGCGGCGAGTAGGCGTTGCTCACCAGCATCGCGTTCACGGTCGCTGATGTGAGGTCGATCTGCTTGCTGCCGATCGCTATCCGTGCCTTCGAATAAACAAAGTCGGTGCTAGCCACGGACGAAATTCCCACCAGACGCGGCGGGGTGTTGGCTGCCACGGCCGGCGAATTGCGGGAAGATGATCTTGCCATCGGCCGGGCCGTAGCCGCGGGTCGCGATGTCACGCGCCACCAGGATCTCCTGGCGGAAGCGATTGCGAAACTCGTTGGTCACTGCGCGGTCCTTGATCGACCAGGGCTTGTTCGGCATGGTGCACAGGCGCCACAGCGTGCCGTACAGCAGACCGTCGAAGTGGTGCGTGATCGAGATGTTGGGCAGCGTCCCCACGTTCACGACCGGCATCAGGCTCATGTACACGTAGAGGATGTTGCCGTAGTTCTGGTCCGAGTACGGATAGAGAATCATCTTGTCGGGGCCGTCCATGTAGTACTGGAGCGGCGCTCCCACGTCGGTACCGTAGTACGGGCGCAGGCTCGGGGTCAGTGCACGCGGCAGGTTACCGCCCGACGTGTCGGGAAACAGGAACGCGTTCAGCACTAGATGGCATTGCGAGTACTGGTCGATCGGGTTCAGATACACCGTCGCCGAGGAGGGATTCCCCACGGCCGCTTTCGTCACTGTGTATGGCCCGATGGTCTCGCGCCAGCCGGTCGACTTGTAGTAGAACTCGCGGATCACGTTCTGCAACACGGACTGCGCGAGCGCGTCGGGGCAGCCGGGGCACTGCTGGAGCACCTGCTGCGAGATGTAATCGAGGCTCTGGCCGTTGATCGCGGCTGAACTCTGGCCTCCATTTGTCTGTGTGACTACGGGCATGGCTAGCCTCCACCGCTCACGGTGAGCATTGATTTGAAGGCGTTGTACAGCGTCATGGCGCGATTGTCATCGGTGAATTCGTCATCGCTGATCTCGAGCCGGCCGACGCCGTAGAACACCACGGGGCCGAAGAACAGCCGATCATCAACTGGGAACGGCGTCGCGGGGACGGGCGGCATCGGGTTGGCCGTGCCATCGTAATTCTGCAAATCGGTCTTCGAGTACGTGTTCACGGGATTCGCCGAGAGCACGCCAGTCGTGAAGTTGCCGATGTACGCATCGGGACGGAGGCGGTAGAGATCCCGCAAGCAGGTGTTCAGGATCTGGATCACCCACGAGTCACTGTAGCGATATGGGAACTGCTGGTCGTTGACTATCTCGCGGACCTCCAGAACAAAATCGTCGATCGTCTTCGTTACCTGCGTGACCATGAGCCTACCCCTGGAAGAAAAAAGGGGCCGCCTTGTTCAGACGGCCCCCTAGGTTACCCCATCAAGGGCGGACTAGAACCCAGAGTTCGAGATCACCGCGTACCCGACGATGGTCGGGTTGATGACCTGGAAGCCCCAGACTTGCAATCCGCGCATCAAGGTTCCGAAGGTCGACTCAGACCGCAGGGTCTCAACCTTCGTCATCTGTGACGCAAAGGTCAGGCCCAAGTTGTGGCCCCAGTAGGCCGCATACTCGCCAGTCGCCAGCGAAGTCGCCATCGAGGTGGCAAGAGCCGAAGTCGCACCGGCCGTGCCCGCACCCGCACCGCTGCCGATCGGCAGAAGGTTAGACACGTACACCGTGAACCGGTCGATCATGCCCAGACGGCCGTTGCGCGCGATGGATACCGCGTCACCGGTCAAGTACGCCTGTTGGAAGTTCGACCGCTTGATCATCGCGGCGGCCCAGGCGGGCAGCACCAGCCAGCGGCCGGTCTCCGGGCAACGCTGTTCATCCAGCGACTGTCCGGCGTCGATGATGAAGTCCAGGATGCCGCGCGGCGAAAGCGCCGTCCAGCCCTGTGCCGCGTTGGCCGCGGCCATCGCAATGCCGTAGTACGTGCCAGTCGGCGTGGTCGTCGAAGGAGCGCGACCCAGCCACAGCGGAGCACCGTAGTACTTCGAGGAGGCCACGAAGATCGTGCTGTTCGTCGAGGCGCCGAAGTTCAGCGACTGCGACAAACGACCGGCGGGATACGCAGTGTTCTGCGAACCACCCGGAGTTACGAGCAAGGTGGTGACACCCGACACGTTGTTGCCGATGGACGCCGGCACCAAAATCAAGGTGTCGACGTAGACCTTCATCTGCTCGCTGGCGTTGTCGGCCCAGTTGGAGAGAAGGTCGACATCCGCTTGAATCTCGAACACGTCGTCCAACACGGTGTTGAAGTACGCGCCCTGGTTGATCGACAGGGTGACGAGGTTCGAAGACGGACGCTGTACCGCCAGGACTTGGTCGGTCGTGTACGCGTTGATCGTGATCGTCGGGTTGGTGCGGATGTAAACCGTGTCACCAAAGTTCCGGATCTCGCCCTCGTAATCAGTGGACGCGATGGCGCCCAACACGGTGGCGTCGTAGAACTTCTCCACGAACTTGCCCGACCAGATGGCCGGGATGAAAATGCCGCTATACGCGGGGCTGGCGCTCGTACCAAGGTACGGCGTGCCAACAGGATACTGGCCTGGATTTGCCATGAGACTGCTCCCCTGGCATTGGCCAGGATTTTATCGTGCGTTTGCTAGGAACCGGTCATCCCGACGCGGGACAACTCGGCCATCTCTAACCGCCGCCATGATCTCTTCCTCGGTAGCGCGTTGCTCCTCGGGATTGATCTTCTTGCGACGTGCGCGGGAGTAGAAATCGTCGATCTCTTGTTCAGACCAAATCTTTCCACTCGCACTGTTAGGAGCTTCCCCGCCGGTTCCCCTGGGTGCGCCAGGAGCGAGTAGTGTCGCCGGATCAACCGCCGCTTGGCGCGGGGGGTTCGGATCTGCGGTTACTCGAGCACGAGAGTCTTCCTCGATAAAGCGTTTGAAGATCCCGACGACGCGCGTTCCGTCGCCAGTCTCAAATGCCTGTGTCAACCCGAAACGTCGGGCTACACCTGACATAATATCCGGAATTTCGAGCCAGTCAAGAAACTGTTGGGCGTTGTTGATGGTCTCCCAGTTCGGAACTTCGTTGCGAAGCTGTCCCCACACGCGTTCGCGAAGGGTTCGAGCGGCAGTTTGCTGTGCTTGCTGCACTCCGCCCTTGAGTTGGTTGATCTCCGCCTGCAAGCGCGCGACTTCGGAGCCGCCATTCGCCTTCGCGATGCGCGCCATCATCTGCACAAGCTCCTCCCCATACTCTTCACGCTCTTTTGGGGACACCATGGAGAGGTCCACACTCGGCGCGGCGGTCGGAGAGGCCACGGCGGGCGCCGGAGCGCCCACACGAGTCAAAAGTGCCTGATTTTCGGCTCTCAGAGCCTCGATTGTGCCCACTGCACGGCTGATTTCGGCGTTATATTTGCCTGCGAGGCTGTTGTAACGCTGCTCGGCGACCGCAAGCGGGTCCAGAGCGGGCGCTGCGACCACCGGAGCGGCATTCGGACCCGGTGTGGGGCTCGGACCACCCGCGGGAGGCTGCCCTTGAGGGGTTCCAGCCACCCATTCAGCGCGCCGCGGCTGTCCTTGGAACTGCGCATCGCGCGGAGCCTCGCCGGGGCGGGCGTTCAACTCGGCAACAAGGCGATTTGCCTCCGCAACTTGCTTGCGGGCGGCACGGGGGACGTTCGAATTGATGGTTGGGGCGGGCATAAATTAGTTCTCGGGGTTGGCTGCTTTGATTATGTAGTCGTAGGCACGCGCTTCGCCGCGCAGGGCCTCGCTGTCGCCGGTCCCAGCGATCCACTGGTTGACAACGGCATCACGTCGACGGGTTAACGTCTTCATGAATTCGGAAAAAACAGGCGATGCGCGCAGTGCGATCATCACCTGTTTGAGTTCTTCGCGGACGCTGGCGTTGGCGGGGGCGCTCAAAGCTTCTTGACCTCGTCCTCGATCTTGGTCACGACGCCGGCGGCGACAGCTTTCGCTGAGGCCACGTCAGCCTTGACGGCTTTCTCGGCTGCGGCCAGATCGGCCGCGGTGTTCGCCTTGTAGTTCTGGTACATCTTGTACACAGCCCACACGATGGCAACAGCTACCAAACAGAGTAAAAATTTCATATCGGTGTCCTATTGGTTACCAGCGCAGCGGGGGACCCAGTGCCGGCCCGGCCGCGTCACGATCGTCCTTCTCCGGGGCCACCTTCGAATAGTCGTTGGTGTAGATCCGGCTCACGGGCGCCGTGTGCTGCGAAAATTCCTTGTGCTTGCCGAGATCGACCGGCGTCATGATCGCCGGCAGTTGCTCGACTTTGATCTGCTTCGAGTCGGGCGCCTGCTCGCGCTGCGTGTGCCCCTCACAAGCCCCGCTCGTGCACAGACCAAGACCTGGCTTGATCTTGGGATAGCTACTCATTAGCCGGCGCCCCGAAGCCACTTGGACATCGGCTTCATGCCCTTGCCGTGCTTCGGCGAGGACTTGCCAACCGGGTTCGAGCCACCGCCAGAACCGTGCGCCAGATCGGTCGCGTTCGGAAGGGCGTTCGTATCCGGCTCGTATTCGCCCTGACCACTCGAGGCAGCGACCACCTTGTTCAGCAACACGGGGCCGCTATCGGCTTTTGGGAAGTTGATGTGGCTCCCATGAGGCGGATGCCCATCGAACGTGTCGCCATCGGGCTCGTCAGCATTGATGCCAAAGCGGGCCTTCTTCTTGGTGTTCTTCTCACCACCAAGGCGGTTGTAGATGCCTGAACCCTTACCGTCCTCGTCGAACGTCGGGCCACGCGGCTCGTCAGTGAAGATCTCAAAGCGCTTGGTCTTGCTCATTGCAGTGTGCCTCGGCGGGCGGTTGGTGGAGTTGCAGTTGACATATTACGACCATGTCAACTGCTTAGCAACTAACGCTTGTGCTCCATGCCCTTGTTCTTGAAGCCGCCTTCGCCACGAGTTCCGGGCTTCTTGCCCAAGCTGAAGGTATCGGCCGCCTTCGACTTGCTCATGCCCATCTTGCCATCCTTGCCCACCTTGACGGCGGACTTGGTCAGCTTCTCGACTTTGCCTTTTTCCTTAGCCATGAATCACCTATGCTTGTTGATTAACCCTGAGATATTCAGCAACCCGCGCTACACTTACTCGATCCACCACTCCCAAAGCAGTGTTGCACTGCGAGTGAACGAGGCCGCAGATACGCCCCGTCTTATGGTCATGGTCGATATTCAAACGCTTTCCCACAGTTAGTAGGCCGCCACACAGACGGCAAACGCCTTTCTGAGCGGCAAAAAGCCTATCATAGTCGTCTGCCGTGATGCCGTACTTTTGCTTCAAAGTCGCGCTGAATTGCCAACGTGGATTCGCGGCGTGGCGAGCCCGATTATATGCCCGCGCCTTTTCTGGATCCTCGTGGTATTTGCGCTGCAAATACTCGCGGCGTTTTTCTAGGGTGCTATGCGGCATTGTTGTTCACTGTATTGACAGGCGGTGCTTGGGGCGCCGGCTTCAAACCCGCGACACCACCCGCGCCTGGTTGGGCCATGGCTGGATTCGGGTTCGGGGTATTGTTCCCCGTGGGATTCGGGCCGCTGCCGGCGAGGTTCCCTGGGGTCGCGCCCGGAGGCAAGTTCCCCTTGAACTGTATGTCGACGCGCGGAGGCGGCGGCGCGGGCGGCGCGGGCGGCGGCTGCGGGGGTGCCCCACCGCCGGGTATCGCATCCGTCTGCTTGACCATGATCTCGATGCCGAGGTTGTCCGCAATCGCTTGGAGGGTGCGCGACATCTCGCTGGGCCCGAGCATGGCCTGGTAATTCGGGTTGTTCACGATGTTCAGGAACTCGAGTTGCCGCGTGAGATCCTGCTCCTGCTTCGCGGCCTGGCGCACGCCGTCGACCACGATGTTCTCGTCGCCGCGCAGCATCCCGGTGCTGTCCGTGAGCATGATGAAATCGTAAAGTTGCTGAATCAAGGGCTCGAACACATTGTTGTCGATGTTGTCGGCAACGTTCTGAAGTGTCTTGTTCGCATTGTTGATCAGCATCGACAGACCGGAGGCGGTTCGACCGGCACCGGAGTTCGCCCCACCACCAGTCAGGTACCGGGGTATTGTCGACACATCATCGAGCATGGTACTGAATTTATCCAGCACCGCCATGATCGCTTGGCTGTTGTCAGTCGGCGAGAAGAACTCGACGGGCTTAGCATTCGGCATCGAGGGGTCGCCGGTGAAGCGCCACCGCTTCCACGGGTACAGCGAATCGTCCTGCGTAGGACTGATCAGTTCCTCGTTGTAGACCACCTGCGGGCCGGATGCGATCGAGACGTTGTTCACGATCGCGCGCAAGCACGCGTTGATCACATCGGTGAGGTCGTTCGCCAGCGCCGGAATTCCATTGCCATATAAGCTCCCCGGTTGAATATCGAAACTCGTGATGTAGTATGGCACTCGCTGGCGCGGCGAGGGGTTCATCATCACCTTAAATATCTTTTTGTCGACCATCCAACAGGTTATAAAATAGGGCTTGAGTTCGTCGGTAATTCCTGGGACGCCGTACTCCTTGAGGTAACGACCGAGAACGTACCCGTTGAATTCGACCGCGTTGATATACGTGTCATCAAGCACGTTGTTGCGCCCTTCCATGAAGGCGCGCTCGAAGTCGAAGATCTGGATCCACTCTTTGTAGCCACGACTCTCATACGCCTGAATAATGTCGCGAATATCTTGGTCACGGTACCCCGGCAATCCAATCAGGTTGTACAGATCATTCGGCGAGAGGCGTTGCCGCTCGAACACTTCGGTGTTCATGATCGAAGTCGCGCCCGGTGAGAACCACACGTCCCACGGACTCACGCGGTCCCACTCGAAGCGGGCTTCCTCGTGCTTGATCATCTTGCCGCCGCGCTCCCACTTCAGCGAGGAATGGCGCCGCGTAGTCGGGCCCTTGATAACGGCGTACTTGTAAACGGGTAGGTCAATGAGGAATTCGCTGAGTGCCTTGTAAAACCCGCCTTTCTCAAGGATCGAGTCCACCTTGCGCTGAGCCTCTTTCGCCTCGTCGCCGGCTTTGCGCCGTTCGTTGAGCTTCGCCGCTTCATAAAGCACCTTCTCGCGCACACGGATCTTGTCCATGTCTACCTTCTGGCCGTGCGCGTTGACGTTCTGCACCTCGGACATGATCAACTGCTTGATCTTCATGTCGATTGAATCGGGAACCGTGGGGTCCTCGGTGGGGTCGATGCGCCACGGCCGATCGGAATTCATGTAGACGTTGCGCAGCAGCGCGGTCGCGCCGCGGCACTTCATCGTCATCATTCGCGAATAGACTTCACTGCCACCGAACTTCCTGATTTCACTCAGCTTTGCGGGGTCGTACTGGCCGTTGTAGGCGCGCATGGCGCGGATCAGTTCATCGTCGATGAACACCGTGCGCCGGTGGCGAACGGCCTTCTCAAAGCGGTCGCGGACGTAGTTCGCGAGATCGGTCATCACCTCGCCGTCTAGCTTGGCGAGCGACTGCGACCTCTTATCGGCGGCGACCAGTTCGTCGTTGCCCACCACGCGCAGGAGCCCGCGGCCTTGATGCCGCATGGGTGTGAGCTTGTGGAGATCCGAGGAAAGGTAAACCCCAGGTGTCGCCGTGGCGGCGCGGGCTGATCCGCCGAGGTCGGCTCCGCGGGCGCCGGTTGTCATGCCACGGCCCATCCCGTAGGTCGCGCTGGGCGCTCCACCCGGTATGCCTGGAGACGGGCCACGGCCACTACCGTCGCCGGTGTCCATGGTTGATGTCGGGGGATTGGGGATAGCGGACATCAGGGTACCTTCGCGGATTCGATATAATCGGCTGCTCTACGGAGTATAGCAGGATCGTCCTTCAGCATGCCAAGGGCGCGATTACAGGCGTTACACAGCCAGCCACGGAAAGCCCCCGTCTTGTGGTCGTGGTCCAGGCAAATTCGATGCGTACCACCACAGATGGCGCAAAACGGGGCCCTTTCCTGTGGCACTGTGGCCACGTCGATGCCTGCCTGCCGCCACTGCTTCTCCTGGTGCATACGCTTGTTGGAGTAGTAGTGCGCCTGAGTCCAGCGGTTATGCTTGGCACGGTTGACTGGATCAGCCCTCCACTTGGCTGACCTCTCTCGCTGTTCCTTGCGTTTGGCCTCTATGTCCATCCGGCTGTCGAGACCGTTCTCGCCTGGTTCGTGTCACGTCGGGACCGGTTAAGTCGCGTCATAATGTTCCCTGAAAAGCCCAAAATCATGTATTGGAACGCGTCTGCCACGTCCGACCAGGGGTGCGACTTCGACGGCTGAGGCTGCAACTCCCCGTCCTTCTTCTTGTCGTAACGGTACTTCGAGCGCAGCGCGGCGATCAGGCGCGGGCAGGTCGGGCTGATCAGGATCGCCGGCCCAGCCTCGCGGCTCTGAAGAAACCACTTCTCGCACGCGCGCAAGCGCGGGTCGATCACGTTGGTCTGCGCAGGCTGGTTGGCGAGCCCCAGGCGCTTCAGCGCCATGAAGATCGACTCCTCGCCCACCTGCGAGCGCGCAACGCCGCTGGGGTCTCCTACGACGCCCGTGGGCAGCCGCTGGAACATCTGGTGGGAGAGCTTCGGCCGCAGGATCGAGGTGACAAACTTCTCCACTCCCATAGTTTCTGTGGAGTACTCGTCGTACCCAGCTTCTGCTACCACGATGATGCGACCACGCGGGTCCATCTGTCCCATGACGGCGTAAGGGTGCCGGCCGAAATCCATCCCGATGATAAGCATAGCTCCCGGCACAGTCGGGATCGGCTCTTTCGCGACATGCCATGGGGTCCCGCCATAGCCGGTAGCCCGGAAACTGTTACGGAAAACGGCCTCGCCCGAGAGCGACGGCGCAATGATGTTGTCGACATACTGTTCTACCCACGCCTCTGAGTTATTGGCGATCAGGTCCTCGTAGTAATTGGCCGTCAAGTGCTCGCGGTTCTCGGCGCCAGGGTCCCGTGCGCCCGGTTGCACGAAATAGCCCCACGTATTCGGCAGTGGTTTGTCGATCAACCACTTCTCTTCGAGCACCTTGTTCCAGTCGCAGTCTTCGTCGAAGCTGTTGGTCTCGCCGATTACGCCATGCCAGGTAGGTCCACCAAGCCTCATCGAAGGGAAGCGGCCACACCTGCTCAGCACGTCGAGCAAAATCTGAACAGGAAGCTCGCGAAGCTCCGACAGCCAGGCATACGTCAAATCCAACGAAAGCAACCTCTGTACGTTCTCTGGCCGGTCCAGGGGCATCAGGATCCACTCCGCTTCGATGTCGCCCTGGCGTATCCATATGGTCTTGTCCGAAGGCCGATAGTCAATGATGGGGCGCAGCAGTTCGAAGATCGTCTTGAGCGACGTGCTCTCCAACTGCGGCATCGTGTTACGGACGATAACACCACGCGTGCGTCGAATTCCATCATTCGGATCGGGGGCCTGCTGTGCGGAGCGCTTCAGCAGTTCCATCACCATGGACGAAGACTTTCCACTACCTACGGGACCCCGCACGACACGCACGCGGCGATCGTCATTCATGAACCGCTTGAGAGTCGGCGGGGGTTCGTAGTTGATGTCTTTAGCCATGTCCTTCTTTGAACAGCCGTCCCACCCATGCGCGGGTCGGGCCGTTCATTTTGGCGTAGCCGCCCTTAAGCGCTCGCTCCAGCGACTTTCGCTGGCGCTGAGGCAACGTCCGCGGCAGGCTCATTAGCTGCTGTGGACTCACCAGTAGGAGAGACGGTGGCGTTCGCAGCCTCCTGCACGAGCGCCGCTTCCAACACCTTCGGCGAATTGCTGGCGACCTGGAGGACAGCGATCAGTGAGTCGAATTTGACAAGCTGTGCTTCGCCGACTTCGACTTGCAGCTTCTGCGTGACGATCTGGTCGGCCAGGTTCTTGCGATTCTGGACGATGTCCTTGATCACCTGGGTAAGAGTCTCGACTTGGGTATCTTCGGCCATAAAATTTTCACCTATATAAATGACGGGGGTTTCACGGCGTCCTCTTGGAACACACCGGGATTTTCTTTCTTCAACTGCGCTTCCTTCATGCCACGATATGCGTCGCGGAGGTTTTCGTACCGCTCCCGCAAGTCGTTCATCTGCACCGTGAGCGCACCATTCACGGCGTTCAAATCCTTGACGGTCTGATTCTGCGCTGCCATCACGCGCTTGTTGGACTCGAGTATCGTTCCGATCTCGGTCCACGTCGAAACGAGCATCACGACCAACTGATCCTGCATGAATACAGGATCGTTGACCTGATAGAAGACGCCCTTCTTCGCGCGAGCGGAGGGCCAATGCCCGGTCTTATTCGGGGGCGCTAAGGGACTCTTGAGTATGTCCATTGATCACTACCTGTTCTGCGGGCGTCGAGCCCAAAATAATGTTGATCTTGAAGGCCCCGGCATTGCCCTGATCCTTCGATCCGGCCTTGGGCACCAAATCCGCGGATTTCAGCAACTTTTCGAACGCCTCCAACCGCATCGCTGCGGGCTGCGACTCGTTCTTCACGATCGCGAATACATCGAGGAGTGAATCTTCCGCCATCAGCGCCGCTTTTACACGGATCCGCTGCTGCGTATTCAACTCCGACTTCCAGATCGACTTTGCCTCGCGGATCGCGCCGCGGAACATCGGATCCTTCAGCTTCTTCTTGAAATCGTTGAGCGAGATCCCGTAGCGCGTCAGCAGATCCGACACCGGCGTAATATCCGATGCAAGCTCCCATGCGAGCCGGCCGTCCGTCTGCGAGATCGCTTTTTCGCCGCCAAACTCGGGAACTGGTAACTGGCTCATGTCCGTTCTCGCCCGATTGCCCAAGTCTCTTGAAAATCCACGTGGCCCTTGCCGTCTATATAGAAGCAGTCCACTCGCCGTTTTTCCTTGAACTGAAAGCATGTGTGCACGTGCTGTCCAGTAAGTCCACGCACCAAAATCCGTTCAGCTTCCCAGCCCTTGTCGCCCATCGTGAACAACACCGTTTCCTCGGTGAACCACGCGGGCACCGGGGCGTCGTCCGGCGTCGGCAGGCCAGGAATCCCGCCTTCCTCGAGCCCCATCATGCCCAGTATGTCTGCGAGCGACGGCGGCGCGGGGTGTTCCCTCGGCTTCACCGTCGCACATCCAGAGGCCAGCAGCAGCATGAGGAGGACCACCAGACCAAGCACCCATCCGGCGCAGAACCAGAACGCTTGTCTCATGGCACGAGCCTCTTGTACTCGACAGCCTCCTGTACTACCTTTCCGCCCTCGACGAACACGTACTTGCGGCACGCCTCGCGAATCAACTCGCTGTAAGTCACGCCGCGCGCCTCGCCGATACGCCGCAGCGCCTCCATCATGCGCTCGTCGAACCAGACGTTGATCTTGACCTTGCCGGTCGACGGTCGGCTCACAGCGCCGCCAGCTTCCGCAGGATTGGCTCCCACTGGTCGATCGGTGTATGGAACATGACCACGGTCGAGTTGTTTCCGCTCACCACAGCCCAGCCATCGCTGACGCGAAACGACTCGCACTTATACTCGTCCAGCAGTCTGAGTATAGTCTTGTCCTGTGGCTTCGCTGCCGGCGAATCCGCGGGCTTGGCAGGCCAGCGGATCCGGTCGGCGGACTCGGTCATGCGGTTGACGGGAAACAGCATGCTAGTCAACCCTGTCGGACATGCCCTTGGCCAGCAGCCAAAGTAGTCCCCAGGCAACGAGGCCAAGCAACACCAAGCCGCAGAAAATCTTTTCGAACAGGTCCATTACTTGCTCCAGTTGCGCGCAACCACTGCATTAGCCTCGCGGATCGCGCGGCCTTCGTCGCCAGTCTTTGCCAGGACCTTGTTGCCCACGTCACGCCACTGGCGCTGCTTCTTCGGGGTGTTGGCCTTCTTGGTTTTAGCTTTTGCGTCTTTGGGTTCCCAGGGCATCAGCGTCCCCTCCCTGACTTGCGCGCGACTGCGCGGTCTACGCGGGCCTGGACCGGCTTGCCCGAGGCGCGAGCCTTGGCATTGGCGCGGTGGCTCGGATCCTGAATCGGGTAGCTGCCCGGCCCCGGAGCCTTTTCAGGGATCGCGAAATCACTCTTGGGAAGCTTCTTGCGCGCGGCTGCTGTGAGTTTGGCCATGTCACTTCCACTCCAGTTTCTTCTCGGACTTCTGGGCCTTCACCAGGGTCTTGATCGCCTTGTCTTCCTTGGCCTCGACCTTGCGCTCGGCACGCTCGTGCCCCTTGCTCTCTTTCTTGCCTTTCATCTTTGCCATGACGTAATCCTCATAATGTCTTACTTGAGTATCGAAAAAAGCCCCTAGTCACCGTCATGGCTTTCGGGGCTTATGCTTCAGAAACCATTGACTTCGACCAGAACCAAATCGCTCGACGCTACAGTGGCGCCCGAGATCGTGCAACTCACAGTGTCGTGCGCAGTTTGCGGGAACAGCTTCGCGACGGTCGTCTCGTCATAGGCCACGCAGTAGTACCCGTTCGGCGCTGCGCTGGGAAACGTGAACTTCAGGGTGCATGTGCCACCCGCGCTGTTCGCAGTTACCTGCCAGGCTGACGCTCCGCCGACCATGGAGGCTTGCACAGTGGCGTAGGTGCCGCAGGAAGTCGTGGTCGAGGAGAGCACCGGCAGTGCACCAGCGGACACCGTAGTGCCTTGGAACGTGTTCAGGCCCGTGATCGGGTTGAACCCGTAGTAGATGACTGCGCTGGCTACCGCTGCGAGCAAACAGGCCGCTGTGGCAACGAACGCTTTCTTGAATAGGTTCTTCATTTTAGAACGCCTCCACTAGCACTATGATCGCGTCGGCCGCGCCGACAGTCGCTCCCGAGGAGAACGTAGTGCAGGAAGTCGTGGTGTACGACGTTTGCCGCAACACCGCGCCAACCGTGGTCAAGTCGATGTACTGGCACAGATACCCGTTGGGCGCAGCGACTGGGAAGACCAGCACGCACGTGACGGTGGTCGCCGAAGTAGTCAACTGATAGACGCCGCCGTTCAACTGAGTGCCGGAACCTGCGCCGGCGCACGCGGTGTTACCGGTCGTGAGTGCGGTGCCCAGCGGGGCCGAGCCGTTCTGCGCGAGCACAACACCGGGAATTCCGTTCAGGCCACCGCCAGCCGGGTTCGCGTTGTAGCCCGAGTAACCAAGGGCGCCGGCGGTATAAGCAGAGATCGCGCCAACGATGGCGAGACCGGCGAGGACCGCGACAATCTTGCCTTTCAGCGTGGAGAGAAACTTCTTCATTGACGTGTACCTACAGGTCGGGAATTCGTGGGGTGCCTTGCAAGCTCTGCTAGTATCCTACTCCTCGTCCTCGGGGTCAACATCCTTCGGCGGGTCCCAGCGGGGGTCGCACCAGTAGATGCTCCAGAGCACCCACCAGCGGATCAGGACGTACAGGACCAAGACTACGACGCCGACGACTAGGTAGTCGGCCGGATTGCTGAACATACGCCCAGGCCCTCCTTCATCTGCTCGCTCTCCCAGTCTTTCGCCCGATCATATAAGTCGTCGCAGATCTCGATCGTCTTGCGCTCCCCTACTGTGGCAGACATCGCTCCAACAAGGCTGGCGGCAAAACCGCTCCACCAGGCGACCAGTTCGTCCTTCGACTTCCCGCGGATCTGCCGCAGGATGTGTGGTGTCAACGTCATATCGAAGAAGCTCGAGGCTTCGGCCATGCGGAGTCGGTCGATTTCCGCCCTTTTCACGATTATTGAGGTCATTGGTCTTCCCACGCTTTGAAAATCTTCCCCGGCTCGATGCCAAGGTCCTTGGCCTGGTGTTCCAGGGCCCATCGTACCATCCGATCGTTGAAAGGCACCGCCGCCGCGTTCAGCGCGTCCATCGCCATCCGTATCTGGGTGGCGGTGAGCGTCGCGGGCTCCGGGGTAAGCCACTCCTTAATCTCGGCGATCCACACCTCGGTCGAGTCGTTCAAGAGCATGATCTTGTCCCGGCTGGCGGCGCGGCTGCTGATCTCGCGCACGTACACCGTCCAGTCCGTCTGGCCCGCGAAGCCCGTTGAGATTTCTCGCATGCCTGTTACTCGCAGGGAATACAGGGCGAGCAGGTTCGCCTTGTTCTGCGGCAGCGCCGGAAGCGGATGTGTCTGGGGAAGCATCTGTACTGCGTACCTCACGCCATCACGGTTTATGAACAGAGCGTCCTCGTTGGGGAGGATCGAATACTCCTGGTATACCCTAGTCATCATCGTCGTCCTCGTCAACCGGTGTGAAGAACTCGCACTCACTGAGGCCGGACCAGAAGCCCTTTGGGTGTTCTTCTGTCCAGCGTTTCACTGCCTTGATGACTTCATCAAGGGGCGCGCTCTCGTGCATAGTAAAAATCCCCCACCCGGTGTGGACATGAAAAAACTCGATGTAGCCGTTGTTTTGCAGCACGAAGCCCGCTAGACCGTAGAGCGTGCAGAGATTATTCAGGGCCTGCTGGTGCTCGGGCGTTATCACATCGGCTCCACGGACTCGAGTCCGTCGCGAACTTTGATGACCCCGATCCATTTGTCGATCGGCCAGTCGAGCCTCCCCAAAATGTTGGGGGTGTCCGGGCGCGTGAGTTGGACGTAGTACCTCTGGGTGATCTCCATCTCCCAGCCATAGAGTGCACACAGGTTTTTCAACGCTTGGCGGGCTTGACGGGTTGGGTGGGCCGGCTCAGATTGGTCCATTCGGGATCTCCGGAGCGAGGATCACTCGGTTTACGTGATTCGCGAACAGCTCGTTCCGCCAGGTCAGAATGTCCGCAAAGTACGGCAGGGGCATGAACGCCTGGTGGGGCTCGCCCATCACCGTCTGATAGTGGGTCGTTCCGTCAGGCATGCACCGGACGGGCGGCGCGGGCACCGGCTCGTCGTAGACATTCTCCCAGCGTGACAGCAAGATCATGTCGCGAGGCCCTGGGGTGGATGCGTATCCACACACTTCCCAGTTGTAGGCGTGAGCGAGTTCGCGCAGGATGTCGTGGTTGGGATGTGTCATGTACGCCTCTTATGAGTGCGCACCCGATGGCAGCAGGCGCAGACAAGGTCGCATTTCTTGATCTCGGCTAGCACCTCGTCGAGCGAATGCGCGCCTGGATCCGATATGTTGAATAGCTTCTCGCCACGGCAATGGTCGAACTCCATGGCGTGGCGGTGGAATTGGCCACCGCAATCGGTGCATGGCCGGTTCTTGGCGTAGTTGATCCACTGCCAGACGGTGAAACCTTTCGAGGGGGCACCGCGGCGGCGCGGGCCAGTCGCCAGTTCCGGCGGTTCACCGCGCGCGAGACGCTTTCGAAGCTGATCGACGGTGAGCCCAAATCTCGCGGCCCACTCTATCCGCGACAGTGTTTCACCATTGATTGTCAGCAACACTCTGGGCTTACGAGTCTGGACGGGCTTGGCGGGCGCCGACATTCCGAGCGCTGCGTAAACCTTGTCCATGTCTTCGTCTGAAACGTCCATACGCGGAGCATACGTTATATCCAATATCGTGGTCAAGCTCAATTTTCTCAAAAATTATTCGCGGGCCAGATAGCCGGAGCGCGGGGGGGTGGGGGTCTTGTCCAGGTACCCAGGGGACCGATTGAACATAATGGGACACGGTTTCCCGTAGTGTAACCGCCACGGTCTCACTATCGACTCAGCGGCCCGGTACGCGGAACTCAATCAGGGTTTCCGAGCACAGGTAGGTTAGCGGCGAAGCGCGCAAGCGTAGGTCCGGGAAGCCTGTGAACTCCTCGGGATCATGCTACGGTTGAGCCCCAGTAGGGTAAGAGGGGCGGTCGTAATAGACTGCCAGCGGCGAACTCGCCGTGAGACTCCTCAGCGCTAATCCGAATAAGGCAGAATGGCCGCGCCCGCGAAGTCTCGCGGGCCGCATCACAGCCTATGCTACCAAGCATCTAAAACACCGATAAGGGGCACTCTGCCCGCTTAGCCCGTTTCGCGGGCGATGCGGGTTCAGTGTCCTTTCACAATCGGAGGATTTTATGTCAAAGACTAAACTGTTGGATGCTCAAGGCATCGCCGTGTCGATAGCGAATATCGCTCAAACGTCAAGCGACGTAATGAACGAGATTCACCAGGCGGCCGTCTCTTGCCTTGCGCATGTTCGGGACCATGGCGATACGACATTGGCCGTAAGGCTTTTGGCCGTCGCGCCATCAGGCTTGCGCCGCAATGCGCTCGCTCAATGGTTCAAAGTGTATAGCAGCAACAAGCTGAGCATCGGCGCCGACAAAAACGGTGTGTGGTCAGCGAAGCTGAACCCGAATCGAACCGAGGCGGATTTCCGTGTCGACGATTCGATGGAAGTCACTTTTGGTGATCTCATGCCGGAAGCCAAGGTCAAGGACAAGCCCATGACCTTGGAGGATCTGGTGAAGGTCATTGCCAAGTTCACCAAGAATGACAAGACCCTCAAAGACGGAACCCCTGTCGTCGGCCCTGACTTGGTCAAGGCGGCACAGAAGGCTCTTTCCGCGATCACTGCCTAGACTCTAGGGTATAGCCCGTGTGGACAACCATGCGGGCTATACCATGTAGTCTAACATGATGTCATGTCTGTACATGACGCAGGCAATACTACAAGAGAAATATCAGCAGACGCTGAGCGTAACTCCTTATTATTATTATAT
>JBIOJG010000037.1:0-61982 GCA_044450645.1 Binatia bacterium | reverse complement strand
GAGCACCGGTCCATTGTTGCCCGGCCGTTTGCGCACAGCGCGCACGAGCATAAAGTCAAACCCATCCGCCTCATTGCGCTGCGGCCCATCCAGAAAACACCCCTCGACTGAAAACCTCTGGAAGCCAAAGAGGAGCACGCCGCCATCACGGCTCATCCTCGGGATGTAGGAGGCACAGCCGCGGGGCGTGCTGCCGATGCCGCCGAGCGTCTCCGAGATCTGCGTGAATTGGCCGGTCGCCCGATCGTAATAGAACAGCTCCAGGTTGTGATCCGCATTGCCGACCCGCGGGTCGAGATCGGCCTCCGTCGAGATGATCAGAGCGCTGCCGTCGCGCGTGACCGCCGAGTCGAAGCTGGTGTAGTTGCCGACATCGACCGCCGGGACGGACAAGGTCCCCGTCTGCAAGTCCATCAGCGCCGGGACGCCGCGGCTACCACCGGTCGGAAATGCTTCGGACACGGGAAACGACAACCACCGCCCATCACCGCTCAGGACCGGGATGTCGACGTTGTACAGCGACGCGGGCAGTGCGGCAATCTGCTTGAACGTGCCCCCGGCCACGTCGTACGAGAAGATGCGGCAACCCACTGAGGGGTCAGCGGGCACGATTCCCAGCGTTGCACTGGTGATCAGAATGACGGTCGCCCCGTCATCGGTAATCAGCGGGGTGGTTCCGAACCACGCCGGGCACACCCCGGACACAATGGCTTTGGGATCAGTCGTGAGTTGGCGGAGCGCTTGTGTCGCTTCGTCGTAGAGGAAGAACTGCTTGGTGTAGTCTTCCATGAACTCCCAGAGCGCTACGCGGCCTCCCGTTCGGTCGACCGTGAAGTAGGGTGAGGCGTACTGCGCGACCAGCGAGTCGGCTCCAGAATTCAGATCACGGTAGCCCAGGCCGTCGACGGAGTATCCGCTCTGGCGAAACGTCCCTGTGAAGAACAACCGTGTGCCATCACCCGAAAATTTCATTCCCTCACTCGAGTTCAGCGGTATCAGTAGTCGCTTCCGCTGGCCGCTCTGCCTGTCGAGCAGGTCGAACGGAATTGGCTCTGGGCCATCCACGGCGTAAATGACCTGATTTCCCGGCTCGTCCACTGCATACGTGCCCCACCCAGGGCGGGACAGATTTCCCTCCTGCAGCGGAATCAGCGTGTACTGCGGGTCGGGAATGGTGAAAGTGGATTCGGCGGTCGCCGTGCCGCCGCTGTCCGTGGCGACGAGCCGCAACGTATACTGGGCACCGGCGGTGAGTGTGGCGGCGGCGAGGGATGCAACCTGGGCACCCTGCACCGGTTCCGTGCCCGCGGTCAGCGTGGTAATCTTCATATCGCCTGCCCGCTGCAACACCAGCGACCACGACAAGCCGTCTGCCGTCGAGCTACTGACCTGCACTGCGACGTTTGCCGTCTGATCCTTGCGAAGCTTTGTTCCCGAATCCGGTGCGAGGATTTGCGCCACCGGACCGGATGCGGTGGCGGACCTTCCGGGCTGGCACATCACCAACGAGAAGGTCAACGCGACAATCCGTGACGCGTGCACGTTCAGCCTGGCGGACATTTTGGCCATGTCCAGTTGTACAATCGCAGCGGCGCCGGTCAACCGTACGTTCACCCGCCGGCGCTCGTCGCGGGACAGCCGTCCACGGCGTTGTTCACGGCTGCCAGCACTTGGTCGATGGTGACCGGAGCATCATAGGCCAGGCACGCTGTGGCGGGGGCATTGCCCAAGGCCATGTCGACGCCCTCCAGGACCTCATCGACGGTGACCTGACCATCGCCGTTGCAGTCGCCGGTGCAGGGCGCACCGCCGGGGACGATGGAGATAGTGACGTCGTGGAAGACCTCGCCGCCCCCTTCATCGAACGCCGCTACTCGGAGCACGTGATCGCCTACATCCTGCGGCCCAGTGGGCCATTGGAAGGTCGCGGTGCCGTCGTGGTGATCGGTGATCGTTGAGCCTGGAAACACGTCGAGGCCGCCCGTCTCCTGTGCGAAGAAACTGATCGGGTCCCCGTCGGGATCTTGTGCGGCGAGGTTGAGGGTCAACGTCTGCCCCGCGACCACGCGTTGGTCGGGGAGCGCCGGGAAGACGGGGCCGTTGTTGCCCGGCCGCTTGCGCACGGCGCGCACGAACGCACCGAACACAAGACCGTCGGCCTCATTTTGCTGCGGGCCATCCACGTAGCACCCCTCGACGGAGAAAAGTTTGAAGCTGAACACCGCTACCCCGCCATCATGGTCAATGCTTGGGATGTATGACTCGCAGCCATTCGGGGTACGGCCGATGCCAAGAAGCGTCTCCGAGATCTGCGTGAACTGGCCGGTTGCCCGGTCGTAGTAGAACAGCTCCAGGTTGTGATCCGCGTTACCGACGCGGGGGTCGAGGTCGGCTTCCGTGGAGATGATGATGCCAGTACCATCGCGCGTCACCGCCGAGTCGAAGGTGGTGAAGTTGCCGGCATCGATCACCGGCGCAGACAACGTCCCCGTTTGCAGATCGATCAGCGCCGCGGCCCCATGGCTCCCGCCGCTCGGCAACGCCTGCGAAAAAACGAACGACAGCCAGCGACCGTCCGCGCTGAGCACCGGAATGTCGATCTTGGCCACGGACTGGGGCAGCGCAGCAACCTGTTTCAAACTCTGCGTGGCAACGTCGTACGAAAACACGCGACAACCTACAGCGGGATCGGCCGGCACGATCCCCAACGTCGCGCTGGTGATCATCACCACGGTCCCGCCGTCGGCGCTGATCAATGGAATGGTACCGAATTGCTGCGGGCAGTTCGAGTTCCAGTCGATGGCTGCCGGATCAGTAGTCAGTTGGCGCGTCGCGTTCGTCGTCTGGTCGTATAGAAGGTAGCCGCCCAGCTGGAGCGCAACGCGCTGGCCGGTGTCGTCGACGGTGAAGAAGGTGGACGTAGCTTGATCAACGAGAAGCACATCCGCTCCGGAACCCAGGTCCCGGTATCCCAGTCCATCGACTACGAAACCGCCTTGATGGAAGAAACCCGTATAGAACAGGCGCGTCCCATCGCCCGAGAATTTCGGCCCGGACGAGTTATCCAGCGACAGCGACAACAGGTTTCGCTGCCCTGTGTGCCGGTGGATCACTGTTATCGGGGCTGGACTGCCCGTCGCCGAGGAGTAGAGGATCTCATCTCCGGAGGAGTCGACCGCGTACGTATCGGAAACCAAGCGGGACAAGTCACCTTCCATCGGCGGGATCAGCGTGTACTGGGGATCGGGAATCGTAAAGGTCGCCACCGCGGTCGCGATGGCGCCGCCGTCGGTCGCGGTAAGGTCCAGGCTGTACGAAGTGCCCGCTACCAACGTGTCGGCATTGAGTTCCGCCACCGTCAGAGTTGAAACGACACCGCTGCCGTTGGCCAGCACCACATCCGGACCTGATTGCCCCTCCAGAGAGAGGACCCAGGAAACCTGCGGCGTACCATCTACACGGATGGTTACGCCGGCGCTCTGGCCTTTGCGGAGCTTGCTGCCCGAATCCGGGGCGAGGATTTGCGCCACCGGGCCGGATGCGGCGGCAGCGCAACCCCTCGAACATCCCGTCGAACACAAGGTAACAATGAGAGCGAGCACAGCCCGCGCACGCAGCGGTCGCAGCATTGTATGATCCTCGCGCGCCCGCTCGGGCACGCCGCTCTCACTGCCGGGCTGACAGCGTGCCTTCCCACACGCCGTGATCCTTGACCGCGGGGCAGTCCCACTCACCCGAGATCGCACTCCCTGTCAGTTGTCCGTTGAAGCTCGCGGACGTGACCCCGTCCGAACCGACTCCGAGCACAACGTTGCTGCCATCGATCGTTCCGGTCACCGCTCCGGTCTTGAGCAGGTCGGAGCCCGTGATCTGCATTGTCCCCGTGACCTTCGCCGCGGAACGCTGCAACGAAAGGCTCCAGGTGCCGCTGATGAGTTCACCTCCCAATAGACTCTGCCATTTGCCTTGCCCCGCCAACTGCTGGGCATCAACCCGCGCCTGCGGCCCAAAAATGGTAGCCGCAAGCAGCAAACCTGTCACGACCCAGAATCTCACGTGAGTCATATGCTCTCCTCCTTGGTGCAACTCAAGACCTTTGGCTTCCTTCCGTCACTTGGGGGCAAGATTGGTACAGTAGGCTCCCACGCCATAACGTTCGGTTCCCCCGGAGTTGATGATCTTGCTCACTCGAACCTGTTCCCCATCGTTGCCGATGCACGCGAAGAGGCTGGGAATCTGCGTGGTAATCGTCGTGGGTGTGATTGACGACACACTCAGCGCGTGCCACGTTCCTGCCCGGTCCTGTAGGGAGGTGCAGTTGCCATTGCCCCACACCCCCGTCGGCGGGGTGCTCGTGCTGCACCCATTCGCCTTGGTGGTATTTCGACAGCAATTGCTGGATGTGGCGCCGTAGCCTACGGAGCAAGTCGTGCCGGCAACCGGGTTCCCATCGATGGCGTTGAAGCCCGTTCCCTGTACCTGGATGGTTTGTGCCGCGTAGATCACATTGCTCGGAACTACTTTTGGAACCGTCTGATCAAGGGGATTGCCCAATTGAATGTTGACGTTAACTTGGTCCTGCACCGGATCGCACGTTACGAGACTCGATGGATCGTATACATCCCACGAGGAGTGACACCCGGTCGTAACCCCACGCCATTGGTTGTTGGTGGCCGAAACGCTGACGCTAGAGTAGTTGGCAAACCCAGGGTACGTATTCGCGGTGAACGCAGAATTGTTGTCGAACGTCAGAGTCGGATCCCCGGTCAAGCCGCCCAGGATGGCGATACCATTACCACCGTTGCACCTTGTTCATCGTCCTTCATCTCCCCACCGTTCTCTCTTGCGCCTCGATCCTCGCCTGCGCGGATATCGTCCCGTCAGCATAGCTCTCACGATCCGTTGATAGCAGGACAGCGAGGTAGCCTCTTGTCTTCCGCCCTGGTGGACACCGCCTTCTAAGTTCTTCCTATCTCATCGGCAATTGTCATCGGCAATTCGGGACCGCTCTTCGAGTTGCAGCTGTTACCGTCCCAGCGCTCAACTGCCGGCGCTCGCAGCTGGACAGCCGTTCAGCGCGGCGTTCACCGCCGCCAGGATATCATCCACGCTGACGAGGCCGTCGCCACCCACGTCGGCTGCTGCGCAGGTCGAGAGCGCTGCCGTGCCGAGGGCGATGTTCACGGCGGTCATCAGTTCGTCCACCGTCACCTGACCATCATTGTTGCAGTCGCCGGGACATGCCGCGGAGAGGACGGAGATGGTGATGTCGTGCCAGACCTCGCCGCCGCCCTCGTCGAAGGCGGCCACCCGGAGCACATGGTCGCCGACGTCCCCCGGTTTGGTTCCCCATTGGAAGGTGGCGGTCCCGTCGTGGTAGTCGGTGATGCCCGAGCCGGCGGGGACATCCTGGCCGCCCTTGGTCTGGGCAAAGAAACTGATCGGATCCCCGTCGGGATCGTGCGCCGCGATGTCGATCGTGAGATTGTCGCCGGCAACGACTCGTCTGTCCGGAAGCTCGTCGAGCACCGGCCCCTGGTTGCCAGGCCGTTTGCGCACAGCGCGCACGAGCCCAAAGTCAAACCCATCCGCCTCATTGCGCTGCGGCCCATCCAGAAAACACCCCTCGACTGAAAACCTCTGGAAGCCAAAGAGGAGCACGCCACCATCGCGGCTTACCTTCGGGATGTAGGAGGCACAGCCGCCGGGCGTACTGCCGATGCCGCCGAGCGTCTCCGAGATCTGCGTGAATTGGCCGGTCGCCCGATCGTAATAGAACAGCTCCAGGTTGTGATCCGCATTGCCGACCCGCGGGTCGAGATCGGCCTGCGTCGAGATGATCAGAGCGCTGCCATCGCGCGTGACCGCCGAGTCGAAGCTGGTGTAGTTGCCGACATCGACCGCCGGGGCGGACAGCGTTCCGGTCTGCAAATCCATCAATGCGGGGACGCCGCGGCTACCGCCGGTCGGAAATGCTTCGGACACGGGAAACGACAACCACCGCCCGTCGCCGCTCAGGACTGGGATGTCCACGTTGTACAGCGACGCGGGCAGTGCGGCAATCTGCTTGAACGTGCCCCCGGCCACGTCGTACGAGAAGATGCGGCAACCCACTGACGGATCCGCCGGCACGATCCCCAGCGTCGCACTCGTGATCAGAATGACGGTCGCCCCGTCATCGGTAATCAGCGGGGTGGTTCCGAACGGCGCCGGGCAGACCCCGGACACAATGGCTTTTGGATCAGTCGTGAGTTGGCGGAGCTCTTGTGTCGCTTCGTCGTAGAGGAAGAACTGCTTGGTGTAGTCCTCCATGTATTCCCAGAGCGCTACGCGGCCTCCCGTTCGGTCGACCGTGAAGTAGAATGAAGCGTACTGCGCGACAAGCGAGTCGGCTCCGGAATTCAGATCACGGTAGCCCAGGCCGTCGATGGAGTATCCGCTCTGGCGAAACCTCCCAGTAAAGAACAACCGTGTGGCATCACCCGAAAATTTCATTCCCTCGGTCGAGTTCAGCGGTATCAGCAGCCGTTTCCGCTGGCCGCTCTGCCTGTCAAGCAGGTCGAACGGAGCTAGCTCCGCGACAGCCACAGAGTAGATGATCTGATTTCCCGACGCGTCGACTGCATAGGTGTAGTACCCAGGGCTGGACAGATTTCCCTCCTCCAGCGGAATCAGTGTGTACTGCGGGTCGGGAATGGTGAAAGTGGATTCCGCGGTCGCCGTGCCGCCGCTGTCCGTGGCGACCAGCCGCAACGTATACTGGGCACCGGCGGCGAGTGTGGCCGCGTCCAGGGATGCAACCTGGGTACCCTGCACCGGTTCCGTGCCCGCGGTCAGCGTGGTAGTGTTCATATCGCCTGCCCGCTGCAACACCAGCGACCACGACAAGCTGTCCGCCGCCGAGCTGCTGACCTGCACTACGACGTTTGCCGTCTGATCCTTGCGAAGCTTTGTTCCCGAATAGGGCATAAGGATCTGCACTACCGGTCCCGAGGCAGCCGCCACCCCAGCTGAAGAATGGCAGCCGAGTAGCAATAAGGTCAGTGCAAGGAACGCTGGCGAGCGCATGCATGTTCGCCGGGGGCGCCTCGCCAGATGGTGCGCGACGAAGCGCCCCGATTGAACGTGAGCTAGTCTGCAACACCGAGGAGAAGTGATCATTCTGACTATGGCATCCTTCGTTTACGGCTGTACGGACAGCGTTCCATGCCACACGCCCTGGTCTTTCACTGCGGGGCAGTCCCACTCGCCTGAAACGGATGTGCCGGAGAGCTGCCCGCTGAAGGTCGCCGCGGTGACCCCGTCCGAACTAAGCCCCAACAAGACGCTCTTCCCATCGATAGTGCCAGTGACAGACGCGGTTTTTAGCACGTTGGAGCCTGTAATCTCCATCGTTCCATTCACCTGCGTGGCGGACTGCTGCGCGGTGACGCTCCATGTGCCCTGTATCACGTCCGGGGCGGAGAGGCTCTGCCAATGGCCCTTTCCAACCAATTGCTGCGCGCCCGCCTGCTGGCACAACGCCACGAGAAGCCCCAGGATGGTATGTACCGTTAGATACAATGCTGTCCTTGTCGTTCGCTTCATGGTGTCTCCCTCCCTAATGCGCACGGTTAGTGCTCAAGTGCGCTCCGTTCGGAATGAGTCGGCCTTCGAACATTGGCAGTCATTTTGGATCCGTATTCGTACAGTACACCTGCTGGTCGCTGAGGGGATGACCAACGCCGTTGAGCTTACTCACCACCACATGCTCACCGTAATTCCCAATACACCCGAAGGGGGCCGGGAGCGAGGTGACGGCAGTCGTCGGCGTCACGGAAGTCGGGCTCGTCACCTCCCAGATCCCGTACTCATTCAGAAACGTAACGCAGTTTCCCTGGCCCAGCTTGCCTTGCGGGGGGGAAACGCTCGTGTCGCATGAATTCGCCTTCGTCGGCATCCTGCAGCAATTGGTTGGGGTGGAGGTCGGGTCCGCGCCGAGCGAGCAGGTGGACCCAGCAAGGGGGTTGCCGTCAATCGCATTGAACCCTGTTCCCTGGACACGGATCGTTTGCCCCTTCACCATCACGTTACTCGGCACCGTCGGATGGAATCCATCGATTCCGACGCCGACGTTCAGGTAGTCTTGTATCGGATCGCAGTTCACGAGCCCGGATACATCAGACGAACTGTGACAGGGAGGCGGCGTGGCACCGGGCGTTGGCGGGACCACGAGGCCACGCCATTGGTTGTTCGTGGCGGACGCGGTCACCGGCGATGCGTTGGAGAACCCCGCGCTAGAGTTGGCCGTGAATGCTGAGTCGTTGTCGAAGGTTAGCGAGCTGCCTGACCGAATACCGCTGCCAAACGCTATGCCCTTGCCGCCATTGTACGCCGTCGTCAACCCGGTCCCAGACGCCGCCCCGGTATAGCCGCCGATATTGATTCCATCCCAACTGTTGCCGCACACATAGTCGTTTTGAAACGACGGTCCGGGAGCCGCCGACGCGGACGCCAGAACTCCGTAGTTGCCGTTGTTTCTGAAAACGTTGCGCTTGGTCGTGTAGTATGCGCTGGAGGACGTTTGGTTGATGCCGTTAGCCAGGCCAACCTGCACGTTGTCAGATGCCCTGAATCCCGCAAGCTCGACCATGTTGCGCGCGACGGCCGCATCATAAACGAAGATGTTGTCATTGAAATTGTGGTGGACCCAACTGTCATTGATTTGTCCAACCGGTGACAGCCCGCTCAACAGACTAATTCCACGTGCACCGGCGGAACGAGCCTCCACATTGGAAATGACCGATCCAGTTTCGTTGATGTTGACCAGGCCCACGGTGCAAGAGCTACACCCACTCAGACTTCCTGCGCCTCCGTCCAGGCGGACGGCTTGGATGTGCGTGTAGGTCGAGGAATGCGACCCCGAATCGTAGATGAGATCCTTCTGGGGGGTTTGGCCGGTCGGGAGCGTGTTGTTGATTGCCAGCCCTTTGATGGTGTTGTTCGGGCCTAGCACGACGAAGTGGGTGAGATTGGCGAGATCGACGACGTTTGTAAACGGGTCCTGATTGTTCCATACCGCCGCCAGCGCGTCTCCGACAATCCAGGGGTTGCCATTCGAGTCGGCACCGTCCAAGGTGACGTAGCCGTTGCCGCTGCTGACGGTCAGATCTGCAGTCTGAGTCATGGTTCCAGGGGAAGCTCCGAACCAAATCAGCAATGGGGTGGATGAACCTGTTGTGGTGTGGGCAGCAGTGTAGAGTGCCTGGCGCAACGTACAGGTCGTACCGCACGCGCCGGCAGGATAGCCATCCCCCGCAGTAATCACTTTGATGGACGTGGTGAAATAGGACCAGGTGAGAGGTGAGGGACTAGTCGGGGGCGCCTCGATCACCATGCCCTTCTGGTACTCGTCGTAGGTGTTACTAGGGCTCACTGAGACGCTGATGTGGTGCGTCCAGAGCCCAGAATTCAGCCCAGTAATGGTGAAGGGGGTGTCTTGATTAGCGACCAATCTCTGCGCGGGCGATATCGTCAGCGTGTAGCTATCAGCCAAGCCGGAACACGTGTGGGTGGCGGCGCCGCCACTGATGGTTACGCCGCTGACAATGTCACTGCTCGTTGGGTTGTGGACCAGAACCTTGAGTGCGGCGCCGCCGGCCGGGCAGCTGATGCCGTGCGCGGGGCGTGCCGCAGTGAAGAAGATGCCGCTGAATACCGTCAAGAGGACCACAGAACATTTGCCGCGGACTTCCATTCTTCCCTCCTTGTCATATGGCTTCCCGGTATGTTTCCCTCATTGCGAACCCGTCTCAATGAGATCCGACCCTTCGAGCTGTTCCAGGCGCCAGCGTGCTAACAGGCACGTCTGGCGATCCGTGACATCACCTCCTTCCGCACACAGGCGCTCTTCCGCAGCGCGGTAGAGCGTTCCCAGGATGGATTTCGGCAGCCGATCGCGGAGCATTTCGGCCCGGTAGAAGCCCAGGATCGGATCGGGGTGTTCCGCGGCGTACGTATCCAGTCTGACCACGGCGCGTTCGAGTCCCGCCGACCCGGTGCGCGCAACCAACATCGACCACTCTCCAACTGCGTGCGGCGAGGCGTTACCGGTGGCTATCGCTGTCTCGCTGTCGTGGATCGCCACCGCGGAGCGCTGCAGCTGCTCTGTGATCTCGCGAATACTCTGCGCGATGTGGGCCGCTAGGCTGGGGTGCGCGGCGCCAACGTCGGCTCGATCCAGCGCGCGCTGCGCTTCCGCAAAGGCAGCGCGCGCCGCGTCGGAACTGGGAAAGCGCTCGCGCACTGCCTCCGCGAGATACAAGCGGGCAAAGAAGTTGAGCGGCTCTTGCGCGACGACTCGCTCGAAGCCGGTGATCGCCAAGTCGAGGGCCGCGGGATCGTCCTGCACTCCGCGACACAGGAGTGCTTCCGCACGCATCAAGCGGGCGCGGAGGTCGTTCGAACCTGCGTGCCGCAGCCGCTGCGCTTTCGCCAGCGCCAGGTCGCACTGTTCCGGACCAAAAGGAGTCTGATAACCGATCGTCGCACCAGACACGCCGCTCCAGAGCAACGGCAGGACAAAGGCAAGCACGCGGACGGCGACGCTCACTCCAGCCGCCGTGACAGCAGCCCGGCACGCGGCCCGCCGGATCTCGCGACGCCATCGGGCGCATCCGGGTTCGCAGTGCTGGTGCATTCTCAACATGGCGTCTCGCAGTAGCACGATCAAGACGTGGGCGGCGAGTCATAAAAAGGTACTAGACGGAAGTACTGGTTTTGGTACTAGGGGTACTGGTGGGTACTAGCGAGGCTGCGCCGCAACTGGAGTCGCTTTTCGCCCATGCCTCAGCGAATGAGTTCGCGGCAACGAGAAGCCCGAAGTCGGCCTACGCCGACTCTCCGAGCCCACGCAAGTGGGCTTTGCGCTCTTTGTAGCCGCAGTTTCAACTGCCGGGCGCCTTTGAGATAAGAGCCGATCTGTCTAACGCATCACACGAGTGTCCGAGATACCACAGCTCTCACACCGCTCCAGCCACACAGCAGGACCGTCCACTGGAGTAGAAAAGGTGCCCACGGAATGTCCACTGCAGTGGACACCGCCGGGAGAGCATCGCGAACCGGGTCATCCTGGGCTGGTTACACACTTGCCGGCACCAAACGTGCTCCATGTAAAAACGGGCACTCGAAACTACCGCGTTCTGGGCCTGACGGGGGCGGTCCCAAAGCGGAGGAGTGGTTCCGTGACCGTGCCGAATTTCGCGCCCGTAGGTCTACGTGATGCGCTTCGTGGACGCCGTAACGCGGCCCCCATAACCGCCGCCGCAAGGTCCGGCGTTCCCTCCGATGGATGCGCTCGGCGCCGCCGAAAGCATTACCGCCGGGTGTCAGGGCCGGCTGCCGTGTTAGTGCTGTGCACGAGCACCGCCATGGGCGAATCAGTTGTGCGGAGCCTGGAACTACAAAAGGCAGCGGTTGTGCGCTTCGAAAGCGAGTTCGCGCCCGACAGCCGCAGAGAACTCGGTCATCCGAAGTTGGCCATCGTTGTCGGGCCGGACGCGACTGCCACGGTCGCGGCGATTCGGAGCCTCAAGCATCGTTGGCATGGCATCCGGGTACTCGTTGTTGGCGCTACAGATGAGGAAGATGCCGTTCTGAGCTGCATCGCAGCCGGAGCGGACGGCTTGGTCGGGCCGGATGAGTCTCTTGAGCAACTCGAGCAGGCCGTGCGCGACGTGCTTGCGAACGGGTTCCGCCTCCCTCCACGTCTAGCTCGTCCGCTGTTCGATAGGCTCATCCGGCTCGACCCGAAGAGCCGGCAGCAAGGCCGCCCCCTGGTGACCCGCCTCTCGGCCAAGGAGGTCGAGATCCTCAGGTGCTTAGCGCGTGGCATGAGCAACAAGGGAATCGCCAACGAGCTGCGCATGGAGGTACAAACCGTCAAGAACCACGTGACGGACATCCACCGCAAGCTTGGCGTCCATAGCCGGTTCGACGCCGTTCGAGTGGCGCCGGGCGGCAGCGAAGCGTCGTGATGAGAGCAACGGTAACCAATGCAAAGAGGCGACCGCTGGAGCCGCATCGTCCAGTCGATCAATCGCTCCAGCGCCAGGCACGTAATATCGTCCGCCTGGCACTTCTGGTCAGCCTCGTTGCGGGCGTCTGGTTCATCAATCGGCCGGTGTGCCAGGCGTGCGGCAGAGAAGAAGTCTGGTTGTCGCTTGCGGACGGCACGCCCATCTACGGGCGGCTCTACACCCCGCCGCATGCCGCCAATCACTTGCCCGCCGTCGTGGTGTGCCCCGGATATCTCGCCAACCTCGCGTTCATGGAGAGTCCGTGGGCCGCTGACCTCACCCACCTCGGCGCGGTGGTCTTCTTGCTCGACCGGCGCGGACAGGGACGCAGTGGCGGGAGCTGGTGGCCGGCCACGCCCTCTACTACCCAACGGCTGTTCAACGCCGACCCGGACATCCTCGCGGCCATCACGTATCTGCGGTCGCGAACGCCGCTGGTCGACCCCGATCGGATCGCGTTGCTCGGGCACAGCGATGGCGGCACGGGTGTGATCATGGCGGCAAGCGCGGACTGGGACGTGAGCGCAACCGTATCCCTCAGCGCTTCGGTAGCTCCGTGGGAGTTTGTGAATCATGAGGCGCCGGCGAATCTGTTACTCCTTTATGGCGCCGAGGACCGGTTCGTCCTGCAGAACACCGATCAACGGTTGATCGCCAGCGCCACGCGCGGCTATCTCGAGGGCGAGGGGATGGTGGGACAGTTGCGCGACGGCTCGGCCCGCCGACTGGTGAGAGTTCCGGGGCGGGGTCATATCGACTTGCTCTACAGTGAGACCGCGCGACGCGAGGTGCTGCGTTGGATTGCGGAAGCGCTTCGTCTGGATCGCGCCATTGATCTGTCTCCGCCCCGCGTGACCGGTGTCCTGATGGGCGTGGCGTTGCTGTTCGCCATCCTACTGTTTTGGCACGGGCTGCCTCGGATCGTGCTGCCCGTGGGCTGGAGAGGATGGCTGACGATCGCTGCCGTGGCTGGTCTCTGGACCTCGGGCCTCATGTTAGCTGCGCCAGCGGCGTTACGGATGACGTGGGTCCCGGCAGCCGAAGGTTCGGTGGTGGTGGCCGTCCTCACTGTAGAGATGCTTCTCATGGCCAGCCTGATACTCCTGCTCATGGTGATCGGCTGGCGGTCGCGTCCGTCATTCCCGCGACCGGCGGAGATCCTCGCGAATGTCGGTCGCGGTGCCGCTGCCGGGGCGCTATTTCTCCTTGTGCTCCACGTTGTGTTGCGGCCCGTTTATGAAACCACGCTGAATCTGCAGCGCGCGCTGCTCTTCGCCTTGTTCACCGTCATTGCACTCCCGGCATTCGCTGCGATAGAGCTGGCAGGAACGTCAGCCCCGGCAATCTGCGGGCGGCTGAGCGAGCGCCTGCCGATGGAGTTCATGTTGGCGATCGTCGCTTCTGCAGTTGCACCCCACTGGTTCGCGCGCATGTCGGTGCTGCCGGTGTACCTGCTGGCGGCCGCCCTCGCGTTCGCCGGTGCGTACCGCGCCGGAAACCATCCGGGCGGAGTCGCGGGCGCCGCCGCTTTCGGTGCCGTCGTCTATGCGCACTGCATGGCTTCCGTGTGCGCCTGGTATTGAGAGGAGAACAATCAATGAAGTGGCGTTATGTGACGGTGAGTCTGGTCACCGGCGGCTTACTCTTCACGTGCAGCGCGTATGCGGCTGACCCGCAGGCGAGTGAGACGACGAAGGCAAACCAGGCGAACGCGGCGGAGCAACGCTCGCCGGCTCGCATCGAGGCGGCACCGGGTGGCGGCGACATGATCACCGCGGGACCGGCACTGCAGTACGTCACGCACGGCCGGGTAGGCCCTGACGGACGTCTCATCACCGAGTGCACCCGGAGCAGCGCCGCGAACACCACCTCAGCCCGAGGACAGTGACGTGTCCTGGACGCGCCGGCGGATCGTCTTCATTCTCAGCGTGCTCTCGCTCGCACGGGCCGCGTACGCCGTGCCGACGACAGTCAGTTATGGCGATCCGGAAGGACAAGGATTCTTCGACCCGGTCCTCGGCGCCGCCCGCCGCAACGCCTTCGAGTTTGCGACCGGCATATGGGCGAACACGCTTGCCGGTACCGTGCCGATCGTCATCGCGGCCACCATGCCCTCCCTCGGTGGCAACGGCTCGAGTGCCCTGTTTGCCTCCTCCGGCGCGGTGACCTTCCATCGGAACTTCTCCGCCGGCGTACCGAACACGTGGTATGCGGCGGCGCTCGCCAACGAGCTCAGCGGCACCGACCTCAACGGCCCCAACACGCCGGAGATCTCCATCATGTTCAACGCCGACGTCGACAGCCCGGAGGTGCTGGGCTCGATCGGCTGGTACTACGGCACCGATGCCCAGCCCGGAACGGACATCGACTTCGTCACCATTGCCCTGCATGAGCTGGCACACGGCCTCAACTTCGCCGACCTGGTGGACGTGAATACAGGCGGCTGGCTCAACAATAATCAACCCGGCATTTTCGATCGCATGCTCTTCCGGCCGCTGGTCGGTTCCTTTGCCGATCTGCGCGACGCCGAGCGATTGGCGGCGGTCGTGTCCGATGCGCTGTTTTGGAACGGCCCGAACGTCGTGGCGTTCAACGGCGGCCCCGCCGCCGTGTACGCTCCCGATCCGTCTCAGCCGGGGTCGAGCGTGTCGCACTGGGATCCGGCGTCGAATCCCCATGAACTGATGGTGCCGTTCTACACCGAGGCGGTGCACGACCCGGGTCTGTTGCTGCCGGCCTTGATCGACATGGGATGGGGTGTGACCGTACCGACGCCGACGCCCCGCGCCAGTGCGGCGCCACCGACCGCAACGCCGGCACCGCGTTCCACGATCCCGCCGGCCGAGGGTACCCCACCGCCGCGGCGCGACGTGGTATACGTGACCAACTTCGATGACGGAACGGTTTCCCTGATCGACCGTGCTACCAGCCATGTAACCGGCTCCATCCCGGTTGGCGACGGCCCGCTCGGCATGGCGGCCACGACCGACGGCAGACGGCTGTACGTCGCGAATTTTCGGGTGGGAACCGTGTCCGTCCTCAGCACCCGGGCCAACCGTGTGCTGGCCACGATCCGCGTCGGCGACTCGGCCAACGGCGTCGCCGTTACGCCGGACGGCGCCTTTGTCGTGGTGACGGATACCGCCAGCGACCGGGCCACGATCGTCGATACCGCCTCGAATGCCGTCACCGCCCGCATGCCGGCAGGCCCGCAGCCATCGGGGGTCGCCATCACGCCTGATGGCGCTCTTGCGTTTGTGGCCGACTACGGCACCCCGGCCGTGGCGGTGATCGACATCGCCGCCGGTGTGCGGCGCGCCATCATCCCCACGAACCCAGTGTATCTAGGACTGTCCCCATCGGGGACATTGAGTCTCGCCATGACACCTGGGACCGGGAGCAGCTTCGCCACGATCTACTTTCCCGGATCGGTCCTTTCCTTCGACGCCACCAACATGGTGCTGAATCCGGGGACGACGGGTTTGCTGTACGGGCCCACCACGGACGCCGAAGTCGAAGCGGTAGCCCTCAGCTCCGATGGGTCGCTCGCGTATGTGACGGCGCACACTCTCGGCGGCGCGGGACAACTGCTGATCATCAACACCGCCACCAGCCAAATCAGCACCCTCCCCTTTGGGCACGTTCTCGAGGGGGTCGCACTTTCGTCGGACGAGCAGATGGTCTACGTGGCCGACGCCGGCTCTAACAGCGTGTTGGTGAAGGGTAATGGGGTGGTCATTAGCGTACCTGTCGGCGCCGCGCCGATGGGCGTTGTCGTTGCGGCCGTGCCGCAGATGTGCCAGGGCGACTGCAACGGCGATGGCGTGGTCACGGTCGATGAGGTGCTGCAAGCGGTCAATATCGCGCTCGGCCTGCAAGCGGTCAACACGTGCATCGCTGTGGATGGCGACGACGACGGCAGGGTGACGGTTGACGAGGTGCTCCAAGGCGTAACCAATTATCTCAGCGGCTGCCCCCTAGGGTAGCGTCTTGAGTCAGAAGTTCGGCAAACACTTCGAACGACCAACAAGACGGCGCGCGTAGGATCAGAATAACCCCGAAAACGACGGAATGCCTGCGAATGAATTTGCGGCGACCGGAGGGCCGATCCGCGGCGCCGTTATTTCCTGCCTGTACTCCCTCGGCCAGGATGGTATACGCATGCAACCGATGGATGCCCCCGTCCACGTTCCCATCCTGACTGCGGCGCTGCTCGACTACTTGCAGCTTGAGCCCGGGGCACGTTGCATTGACGCGACTATCGACGGCGGGGGACACACCACCGCGATGTTGGACCGCACTGCGCCCGACGGTGAAGTGTTGGGCATCGATCGGGACTCCGAGTTGCTGACCGCCGTGCGGATTGCGTTGGCTGAGGCGGTGGAGGCGGGGCGCTTGCATCTCGCTGCCGGCGACTTCTGCGAGCTGACGCACATCGCCGCGGCGCGTCACTTCGTTCCGGTGGACGCCATCGTGTTCGATCTCGGTTTGAGCTCGTTCCATCTGGACGTGAGCGGGCGTGGGTTCACGTTCATGCGTGACGAGCCGCTCGACATGCGCTTCGAACCGGATGCCGCAGGGACAGAAACCGCCGCTGCGATCCTCAATTCCCGCAGCGCCAGGGAGTTGGAGGCCATCTTCAGCAGCTTCGGCGAAGAACGGTTTGCCGGGCGCATCGCCAGAGCGATCGCGGTGCAACGGGAACATGCGCCGGTGCAGACGACGACCCAACTCTTCCACGCGATCACCGCGGCCCTACCGGCGCAGGTACGCTGGCGCGCTGCCCGTTCTGCCGCCCGCGTCTTCCAGGCCCTGCGCATCAGCGTCAACAACGAGCTCGATGCGATCAGCGCGGCGCTGCCGCAGGCCCTATCCTTGCTCGCTCCCGGCGGCCGGCTTGCCGTGATCGCGTTTCACTCACTCGAGGACCGCATCGTCAAGCAGTTCTTTGTCGCTGAGCGGCAAGCGGGGCGCGTGCGTATCTTGACCAGGAAGCCGGTGCGCCCGAGCGACGAAGAGATTGCGGCCAACCCCCGTGCCGCCAGCGCCAAGTTGCGCGTCTGCGAGCGCGCGGTTTACTGAAGCGCCCGTATCAGCCACGGAGCAGCAATTTCTGCTATCGACGGTCAACTGTCGACTTTCCCTGCCAGATAATCAGCGAGAATTGAACGGCTGTGCTCGTCGTCGTGGCAGTAGGCGCACAGGTTCTCCCAATTGCTTCCGTCCGGAGGGTTGTTGTTGTGGTTGCCATCCCGGTGGTGGACGGTCAGGAGATGGAGATTCGATTCGTCGAACTCGCGTGCACACTTGGCACAAATCCAGCCGTGAATCGCCAGTGACCGGGAGCGATAGCCCTGCTCGCGGATCAGCGCCGCGGCGCGCGCCGCCTTGATGATGTCCTCCGTCGTAGTCCTTGTGGCCCCAGGACGGTGCCGCCTGCCGGGTCGAAAGCTACGTGTCATAAAACAAATTATACACCACACCCTCGGCCGCGGGCTAACACGGATACTGAGGTCGCGCGCCGTGCCGGGCGCTGTTGACTTTCCTATTTCCGCAACCCAGCATGGATGCAAGCGTACGGGTGATGAACAGACTCTGGATGATCGTTACCGGAGCGTGCGGTCTGCTCGCCGTGCTCTTGGTGGTGAAGCAGTTCGGCGGTGCCGACTCCTCCGTGTCGCCCACGCCTAGGGGCGGCGCGGAGTCGCTCGCATCGGCATCGCGCACCGAACGCGACGGCTGGACCGCACGCGAAGACGCACAATCGGGCGCGAACGCGGATGTCGCAGCAGGCGCGCGCCGTTCCGCATCCGGCGCCGAAAACCCCGGTCGGGGAGGAGGCTTCACTGGCGGAGGCCATGGCTCGGCGTTCACGCGCAGCGGGGTCGACCGCGGCGCACGCGTGATGGGCGATGGCCTCGGGTCCACTCTGGATTCGGGGTCTTCCGCTTCAGAACCGATCTCGGCGGCTGCGAGCGTGGCCGCAGCGCCCGTTCCTGCTGGCGGCCTCGGGCCGTCGCACGACACGCGCGAACAGACGGGGTCGCGAGAGACCGGCAATCAACAGATAGTCCAGAAGAACGACAAGTCCGCGAATGCAGCCCCGGAGGACCCGAACGCGCCGGTGCTGTCGCTCCCGTTCGACAAATCGACCGAGCCGGATAAAGGCAATGCGCCGGCGGTCAACGAGAACGTGACCTGCGGTGGTGTTGGCGAAGGCTGCGTTTTCGACACCAACTCGCGGTTCGCAATACCCGATGCCGGCAATCTGAGCGGCGAGGAAGGGTCGATCTCATTTTGCTTGCAGCCGCAATGGAGTGGTGCGGACCCGTCCAACGCCGACCTGGTTGACCTCCATACACCGAACGCTTGGGAGAACAACCTGAAAATCTTCAAGAACGGTAACGGCTTGCGTTTCTTGCTTTGGCCGAATAGCGGCATCGAAACCGGGGTGGCGGCGAAGATCGATGCTTGGCAGGCCGGCCAGTGGCATCCGGTAACGGCCACCTTTGGTTCCGATCCGAACACAGGAGCCAACACGGTCTCGCTGTACGTCGATGGAGTGTTGGTCGGCCAGCAGCCATATGATGGTCAGTTTCAAATCCCACAACAGCCGCTCTACATCGGGGATAACGTTCCGGCAGGATCGCCCGCCGCACGTAGCTCGCTGATGAACTTCCAGGCCTACAACCGGGTGTTGGGGCCGGACGAAGCTGCGAATCTCGCTGCCGGCTGCCCTCAGTGAGCTGTAGCCGCGGCGCCAGCGGGCTGCTCCTGGAGGCGTGGCGAGCGCGATCCCTACGCTGTTCCGCTGCTGCACCCTCGAAGAACCAGCGCAGGCATCGACCGAATCGGCCCCTGTCTAGATTTTCTGGGCGACCACGATGTACGAGTACGGCGCGACTCGTGCCAGCACCGCCGCGATGGGTCGTTCGATCCAGTTGCGACCGGCGGTGTATCCGCACAACGTGCGCACGGCAAAGCCTGCCTCTTCGACCAGTTGCCGCGTGCTGGCGCGTGTATATGGACGCACGTGCTCGTAGCAATCCCAAAAGTTCGCAACTGGATAGATGAGCGACCACGCCGACTGGGCGTGCATTACGAGCACGCCTCCTGGCCTGAGCAAACGGTAGGCATCGCGCACGAAAGCCAGCGGCGCGATCAAGTGCTCGATCAGATCTTTGGCGCGGACCACATCGAACGAGGCAGGCCGGAAGGGAAGATGGAGAGCGTCGCCGCACACACCGGGCATGCGCCAGGTGCGCGCGGCGTCATAACTGAAGTCGAACGGCACCGGTACAAATCCGGCACCCGCTGCCATGGCCGCGAACCGTCCGGGGCCCGCGCCAACATCCAAAATCCGCAGGCCCTTGCCGTACGCCGCAATCAGATTGAGATCGCGGCGCGCCAAATCGTCCCGTTCGTTGACTGCGGTCGGTTTCACGTGCTCTGCACTTGTACACGGGCCACCTTCAAAATCAACGGTGAGGAATCCGCCCACCTTCGGGGTTGTCACGCCGGGCCCTGCCCTTTGCAGCTGGGAAGCCTTTCGGCTAATGGTCAGCGCATGTATGTGACGACTGCTGCTACGCCGTAAACCTTTCGGGACGTCACTGGCTTGCGGCGATGCGTATCGCAGTTGTCTATGATTGTCTGTACCCCTACACCGTCGGCGGCGCGGAACGTTGGTACCGCAATCTCGCCGAGCGGCTGGCGCGACGCCACCAAGTGGTCTATTTGACCCGCCGGCAGTGGAGCCGTGGCGGAATGCCCGAGGGGCTCCCAGGCGTGGAGATTGTTGCCGTGTCCGCTGGCCGCGCCCTGTATGCGGCATCGGGGCGGCGCAACATCACGGCACCGCTACGGTTCGGCCTCGGCCTCTTGTGGCATTTGCTGCGCCACCGCCAGCGCTACGATATCGTTCATACGTGCGCGTTTCCGTACTTCTCGGTGATCGCCGCGCGGGTGGCCTGTGCTTTCGGAGGCCCGGTGGTCATCGTTGACTGGCACGAGGTCTGGACAGACCACTACTGGCGAGAATATCTTGGACCAGTGGCCGGGCGCATCGGCGCTGCGACACAGCGGCTCTGTGTCCGGCTGAGCGGGGCGACCTTCGTTTTCTCCAAGCTGCACGCCGATCGCCTGCTGCAGGAGGGCTACCGAGGCAGCCCCATCATTCTGAAGGGCGAATATGCCGGGCCGACTGAACTGCTGGATTCGCCTGTCGCACGTGATCCGAGTGTGGTGTTCGTCGGCCGCCACATACGCGAGAAGCGGGTGGCCGTGATTCCTGCGGCCATTGCCCGCGCGCGCGAGCGCATTCCGACTCTGCGGGCGACAATCTTTGGCGATGGGCCCGAGCGGCCCGTGATGATGGCTGAAGTCGAGAGACTCGACCTTGGTGACGTGGTCACTTGCCCGGGGTTTGTCCCGTGGGAAGAGGTCGACAGGGCGATGCGCAACGCGATGTGCTTGCTGCTGCCGTCGCAGCGCGAGGGCTACGGGTTGGTGGTGGTCGAGGCGTCGGCGCGTGGCACGCCGACGATTGTCGTCCGGGATCCAGACAATGCCGCTACGGAGCTCATCAGCGAAGGGCAGAACGGATTGGTGGCGGAAAGCGCTGACCCGGATGTGCTGGCGGCCGCTATCGTGGCCGTTCATGCGGCGGGAGCGGGGTTCGTGGAGCGTGCGCAGCACTGGTTCAAGGAGAACGCTCAGCGCCTGACGATTGACGCATCGATCGCTCAGATAGAAGACGCCTACGCTGCGATCGCAGTGTCGAATTGCGCTGCGCCCTCCGCATAACTCCGGTATCTCGCGCTGCTGCGCTGCCTGGGGGTCGGGTTTTACATTTTCCCGTGGCTCAGCATAATGGCGCTCGATGAACCCCGGAGGAGCACTCGATCGGGGAATCGGTCCGTCGCCGCACGGGACCGAGGGGGCGCAGGGGTACGAGGTGTCGGTCATTTTGCCCTGCCTGAATGAGGCGGAGACGGTCGGCACCTGTGTAACCAAGGCGGTGGCGACGTTACGCCGTCTCGGCCTGCGCGGCGAGGTCGTCGTGGTGGACAACGGCTCGACCGACGGATCCCAGGACGTCGCCCAGCGTTGCGGGGCGCGCGTGGTGCGCGAGGCGCGGCGAGGATACGGCAGCGCGCTCATGCGCGGCGCCGAGGAGGCGCGAGCGCCGTTCATCATCATGGCGGATGCCGACGACTCCTACGACCTCACCGACCTCGAGCGGTTCATTCAACAACTGCGCCAGGGGGCGGACATGGTCATGGGTTCGCGCCGGCGCGGTACGATCGAACCCGGTGCCATGCCGCGGTTGCACCGCTGGATCGGCAATCCACTGCTCTCAGGCATTCTGAACCTGTTGTTCCATTCGGGCATCTCCGACGCGCACTGCGGCATGCGTGCCTTTACGAAGGACGCCTACCGGCGTATGCAGCTGCAAACCACGGGCATGGAGTTCGCCTCCGAAATGGTCATCAAGGCTGCGCTTGGTGGCATGCGGATTACCGAGATTCCGATCACGCTGCACCCCGACGGCCGCAGCCGGCCGCCGCACTTGCGCTCCTTCCGCGACGGCTGGCGCCACTTGCGTTTTATGCTGCTGTTTTCACCGACCTATCTCTTTCTGATTCCCGGAGGGCTCAGCATGGTCGTGGGGTTGATACCGCTGGTCTTTCTGGGCTTCGGTCCACGCGCCATCGGCGGGCTGCGCTTCGACCTGCACTACATGGTGGTCGGCAGCTTGTTGACGATTCTGGGCTTTCAAATCGTCACCACTGGCTTGTTCGCCAAGGCGTATTCCCATGCGGCACGGCTGTACGCGCCGGACCGCACGCTGAGGGTGCTGATGCACTTCTTCAATCTGGAACGCGGCCTGATCGTCGGGGCAGTGTTGTTCCTGGCGGGGTTCGCCATCGACGCCTCGATCCTGGTCCACTGGTTGGAAAGCGGGATGGGGGAGCTCGACGCCGTACGGCCGGCGATCCAGGCATCGACATTGATGATCGTCGGTGCGCAAACGATTTTTTCGTCCTTCTTCCTCAGTATGCTGGCGCTGTCCCGGCGCGGAGAGTAGGTCGTTCCACGAGGCGGTCAGTCTGACGGTGACGAACATGGTGGGAGTCGAGTCTGTCGGCCGGCCACGGGGACAACTGAAGCCTATGCTGCGTTTGGTTGGTCTCGTGGCCTCGACCGTGTGCGCCGCGGCGGCCATGTACTCCTCCAGAGTCTACCACCGCGATGACTACGCCTGGTCGTTTTTGGGCGCGGCCTTTGTGCTGGCTTTGCTCTGGCAGAACCGGTTGGTGCTGGGAGAGCCCGTGGTACCGGCACGCGTAACCGCCCCAGGCTGGCGGCGTGCGATCCTCGGTGGTGTGCTGACGTCTGGCGGCGCGGCCCTGTGGGTGTGGGCGCCGTACGCGATGTTTCAAGATTGGAACGCCAACTTCGACGGCGCCTGGCTCGCCTGGCTGGCGGGTACGGTTGTGCTCAGTGTCGGGCTGGAACTTCTCTGGGGCCGCCGAGAGCAAGCCGCTAAGGCGAGCCGCTCGCGGCGGCTCTGGCCGTTCCTGCTGGTCGTCGGGTTGCTAGGGGTGTCCGCAGTGTATCGTTTGGAGAACCTCGCGTCGTTTCCGGGTGAAGGATATGTGACCCAGGTCGAAGAACTGCAGAACGGCATGTTCGGTCAAGGGTACCTGGATGGTGGACGCTGGCGGTGGGAGTACCTCGGTGAGACATGGGTCGCCGCACTGGGCATATCGCTTGGTGGTCCAACTTTGCTGGCGGTGCGAACCGTCTTGGGCGTTGTGAGCACGTTGAAGACGATCCCCGTCTTTCTCTGGCTGACCTGCACGGTGGGTAGCCTGGGCGCTGCGGTGGGTACCGCGCTGCTGACGTGTGCTTCGTGGGATGTCATTTTCTCGCGGATCGGTCAGCCAAACCAGATCGTTCCCGCCATCACCTTCGCCTTGCTTGCCGGGCCTGTGCGCCGAGGAAGACCAGCGGCATATGTCTGGCTGGGTTTCATCGGTGGATACTTGCTCTACCAGTACATCGCCTTTCGCCCTCTAATCTTGTTGATGCCCGCTGCCGCCACCGTGTTTTCGCTTCGCGACACGGCAATCCGGTGGCGGCTGCGGCTCCTGCGGCCACTGATCACGCTCACGCTGATCGTGAGCATGGGGCTGCCACTGTTCTTGAACCGCCTGCACGACATAGTCCAAGTCACGTATTTTGATGGTTTCTACCGGGCTCGGACCTATGGGGAATATTACAGCCCGAACGACAGTTGGCAGGAAACGGCGCACAAGCGCGTCGCCCGAGCCTTCGCGGCCGCGGGCCTCTTTTTCTTTCACGGCGATCCGAATCCCGTGCACAACATCGGAACCCGTCCTGTCGTCGATCCGGTGACCGCAACCCTGATGCTCTTCGGCGTCGCCTCTTGCCTTACGCAGCTCGGACGCGGCATCTTCGGCCTCACGCTGTTCATGTTCTTGCTGGGGCTGGCTGGAACCCTAGTGGTTACCGGAAACTGGGACGTCGGCCGTGCCGCGAACACCATGGTGTATCCTTACGTCCTGGCAGGGTTTGGCGCCGCGGCTGTGGCCGCGGTGCTCGCCGCGGCGTGGCGACGGGGAGGACGCCTGATCGCGGTGGCGCTGATGACTGCGGCGGTCCCCATTGCGGCATATCTCAACACCAGCTTCTTGCTTGACTTCTGGAGCGTGCCGCTTGTTCGTGTGGCAATGCATAACAACCTGGCGTTCATATCGTCGTGGCTGCGCCAGAATGTCCGCTCCGGTGAGCGCGTCGTGATGATCGCCCCCGGTTACACTTACGTGTTGAACCCAAACGACGCCATGTGGATGCGTGGTCCGATTCAGGGGATAGCGGTGCCGGATATCGAAAGCGCTCTCCGCGAGCTAGCGACCAACCCGGGACAGACGCTGTTGGTGCTGTTCAGCGGATCAAGCGTTTCTTCGGTGCAGAACTATCTGGAGTGGCTGATTCCTGGCCTCCGGATGCAATTTGAATTCGATCCGGACAGACGTGGCGGGGAGCTCGCCTATGCCCATCTGTCGGACCGGCTGCCATGCTTGGTCGCGCGTATCGAAGCCGCGCGCTGCCTCGGTGTTCAGGGCGAATATGAAATACTCGGCTCGGCCGGAGAGACGCTCGCCCACGTTACTGGGAGTGCCCCCTTCATTGATTACACCAGTTGGTCGGCCGAGATGGGGCGTTTGTTCGAGAAGTTTGGCCCAAACGTGACCGGGATCTCGATGCGCCTCCAGGCGGCCATCATGATAGACGCGCCGGGCAAATACGTCTTTGCGCAGGAGGGAGACGCGGTTTGGATGGAGATGCTGATCGACGGCAACGAATACGTTCGCGGCGCGCCGGTCGATCTCGACGCCGGACCACACAGATTGGAGATCTTATGCAAGTTCCGGGGGTCTGAGAGCGCGCAGATCCGACTGTTGTGGAAGGGTCCAGGTACCCAGGATCAGTTGGAAGTCATGCCGCTGTACCGACTGGCGGAAGTGGGCGAGGCGTGTGCTGATGGCCAGCACCAGGAACGAGGAGTCTCACGTCGCCGGGCCTGGTGCCCAGACCGGCCGTTGGAGAGCGAAGCTTCAGACTGCCAGGACATCGCCCTTGAGTCCCCCGATTTGCAGGATGGAGAATGAGTCACCTGACATCGGGCACAACCCCGCCGATGAATACCACGTCAAGCTGGACAGGCGGTGAAGGGTCGGCGTGATGCCGAGGACTGTATGAAGCGCGACATCGCCTGCTTGGCCGCCCTGCTCACGCTGTGGGCCTGGATGGCATATCCCATCGCGCACAGCGGATTCTTGTCGAACGATGCCCTGCGCGAGATCACTTCCGCACTGAATGTGATGCATGGTCGATGGTTCGGCGACCCAACGTTCTTGGAAGAGACGCCCTGGTATCCTCCGATCGGGTCCTATTTGGCGGCGGTTGCCGCCCTGCTGTTTCACGCACCAGCCTTCACGATTTATCAATGGGAATCACTATTTGTGAATTGGATGATTCCTGCGGGTCTATTTCTCTGCGTGCGCCTGCAGTGGGGGTACCGGGTTGCCATTGCCAGCACGCTCGTGTTCCTGTTCGCGATGCCGTGGTGGCAACGCGGGGTGGTGTGTACATTACCACCTTATCAGGTACCGATCTGGATGTGGACGGTACTACTGCTGTACGCCATGTATCAGAAGCAGAGATCGTTACCTTGGGCATTGGCCTGCGGCGCTGTGCTGGGACTGTCAGTGGCGATGCACCCGTTGTTTCCAACACTGCTGATCGCTGTGTTTGCGGTACAGCCGTTTTTCGGGCGACAGGTACTGTCGCGTGTGAGGGAATCGGTTCCGATTGTGCTTCCCGCAGCGATCATAGGTGGGGCGGCTTTCTTCATGCTGATGCGCGGGCCACGGCTGAATGGCGCCGCGATGAGTTACTTCGCCGGGGAGCAACTATACTCAGCGACCTTCGCGCTGTTTAATCGGAATTACCTAGTGATCCTGTGTGGAATCGTCGGGGTTGTTGCTGCGTGCCGTACGTGGTGTGTCGGTTCAAGAATGCTGGTGCTCTTTCTGCTTGCCACGCTGGTCGGACAACTGCGGGGCTACGCCTGGGACTTGCGCTGGAACGTCCCGTGGCTGTTCGTGCTCCCGTATTACAATACGCATCAGTTCCAAATATTATTTCAACTGGGCTGGGCGGTGTGTGCTGGGTTAGGCATAGTAACTATCTGTGAGGCGACGAAGTTGGTTCGATGGCGCCTCGGTCCGGTCGTGAGTCTGCTCGGGTTCGCTATCCTGTGTGCAGTGGCTTCGTATCGTGGCGTACAGGCGGCTCCCGGCAACCTACGCGCATTTCTGCCCATTGATCCCTCGCAGAGGGCCCCGATGTCGCAGTGGATCGAGGCACACACATCCATCAACGATGTGTTCGCGGGAGACCCCTTCGTGTTAGAGACAGTGAATGTGCAGACGGGCCGTAAGGTGGTGATTCTGCCCTCGGCTTTCTCCTGCAACCCGCGAGTGGATTTAGGGAGTCGGGCACGGGATCTCGGTACACTGCAGACCACGGATTCCGTGGGTCTCTTTGAGCAGACGCTGCGCGCGCGGCACGTTACCTACTGCATCGCCAGTCGAAATTGGGTGCCCGCGGTCTTCGCGGCAAGGGGGATTCCCAAGTTCCTCGATGCTGTTTATAGCGATAACGAGAACGGGATGACGATCTATCAGGTTCTTCCTACCGCTGACTAGCAGGAACCTCGCAATCTTCGGTCCATTTGTGCATCGTAGCAACCGCGCGGACTCAAGGGGTTGCCGGTTGAAGGGTGGCGAACTGCAGCAGCTCCCACTGGTGTGGGCCGTTGCGCCAGCGGACCTGGGCACCGACCTCTTCGGCGGACTGGAACCGGGCCTGCACCCGAATCCGGTGTGGGCCGGCGGTGAGATTTAGCGGCCCGTCGACCGGCTGGTCGTCTACCGTCATCGTGACGGCTCCGTTACGGGCAGCGGCCTGGAATTGATAGATGCCCGGCTCGGAAACTTCCCACGCGCCCTCCCACTCGGCCCGACAAGGCCCCCTGTCGCCCCCGATGGGCAAACGACAGATATCAGGAAAAAGAGCGTAACCAATCGCCGGCTCGAACCGCTCCAACAGCGGTGCGTCCGAGCTGCCGCGGAAGTACCGTGCCCGCACCCCCTGCTCCAGCGGCTTCGTTCTGGCCGCGGCTGGCACGTTGCAGGCGGAGAAATGTAAGTGGTGTTGGATGTCGGGGTCGGTGAGGCGCTCGCACTGCGCGCTCGGAAAACGCTCGCGAAGCAGGCGGGCGATGTCTTCGTGCTCGAATGGGTCGGTGACGAAGAGATGCAACTCACGCCCGGTCCACGGACCACGTTCGCCGTTCAAGATCGGCATGAGGTCGGCCGTGACTTTCCCCGGCACCGCTGTCCCACGCCACCACTCGTAGTCGCTCGGTATGAAGAAATTCACCTGGTCTGAGAACAGCAGCATGTAGGCGTTCGGGGGGAGCTTGTGCAGGTAACGCACGCCGATGCTGAACGGACTCTGGAAGACAGACCGAATCAGCATGTTGTCCGCCATACCGTGAAAATAGACGTCATAATTGTCGCGGAATGAAAATCCGAGCGCGACCGCAGCCAGCCCGACCAGTGCCGGACGGGCGCGAGGCCCAACGCGCGCAATGACCACCTGCCACAGACGATCAGACATGAAGGCCACGAGGACGAAGATCAGCGGAATGATTCCTTGCAAGCGCCGGATGTCGAAGTTGTGCACGAAGATCGTTCCCATGACCAAGAGGACGAAAAAAGTGAAGGCGAAAAAGCCCTGAAATCTGTATTTCCACCAAATCAAGCAGTAGGCCAGTCCAACGGTGAACAGCACGCCTGAGATCGGATCGAGCATGGGGCGGCCGGGCAGGTTGAACGTCAGGGAGTCGTCACCGGCGTGATTGAACATCATCGCGCTGACGAGGGCTCGATTGGCGACGTGTCGAATGAATTCGGTCTGATCGGCTGTGTAATAGCTGGAATCTTCAGTCGCCCGAACGGCTGCCTCAAAAAAGAACTTTGGGCCGAATTGGCTCTTCCACAGCTGCAACCCCAGGGGGATCAACACTCCAGTGTACGCCACCACGGCGAGTGCCAGGCCGAGGAGTTGTGTGTTGAAGGTGTGTCGTGCCGCTGCGTATGCTTGCGGCGCGATAGCCGCTCGCTGCGCACGCCAATGGATGAAAAGGCTTGCGGCCAGAAAGATGAAGACGAAAAGCGAGGTGCCGCGATAGCCTGCGTACGTGAAGAGGGTGTAGGCGGAAAGGAAACCGATCCAGGGGTAGACGGCCAGACGGTGGCGTTGATGGGCGCGCACGCAGAGAAAGTAGAGGATGACGACCAGCAGTGTCGTCGCGAAAATGTTGTGCGCATAGCGCGCATAGATCAGGTGCCATCGGCTGATGGCAAACAGCGCCGTGGCAAACAGCGCCGCTGGAACCGACACCAGGCGGCGCAGCAAGAAATAGAGGGCAACCACGGTCAGCCCACTGACAATCGTGAACGGAATGCGCAACGCCGTCACTGTGCGGCCCAGGAGTGCGAACCCAGCGACGCCCAACCAGCGGTCACCGAGGAATTCCCAAGGCCGGGCGTGATAGCGCATGATTTCGTAGGCCAGTTGGCCGGCTTGCGGTTCCTCGACGGCGCAAAAACCATCGGGCGGAGGAAAATCGCCGTAACGGTAGAAGCGCAGGAAAAAGCCGACCGCGACGATGGCGAGAAAGAGCCCAAGTTCCCAGGCCGCCATCGGGCGGCTTCCGGCTCGCCCTCCTCGGGGAAGTTCCCATAGTGCCAGCCCGGCACTCCACAGGATGACGCCAACGACGGCGAACGGAGCGGCGAAGTCGAAACTCTGATGCCAATTCCGCGTGAGCCGATAGACCGCGTAGACGAAAAGCCCGACGCCAACCGCAGCCAGAACCGCGCCACGCCAATCGGACGCCGTCGGGAGCGGTTCTGTTTCCCGAGGCGCTGCTTCGGCGTCTGGCCTTCCTAGCAGAACGGCAGTGGCGAGAGCCCCCGCGACCAGCACGGCGCTGGCTTCGCTCCAACGAAGACCGTTGGCGATGTACCACTGTGCCAAGCCGCATAGACCGAAAGTCAGGACGAGCGCGCCAAAGTGCAACCACGAACTCTTCGATGCTGTCGGCCCAACCGGATCGCGCGGGTCGTTCTGAGCTGCCATCATGCGCGCCGGACCTCGCCCATAGGACGCCACACGGGAGCTAGAAGCCGCGGCGTCCGGGGGCTGTACACAGCCTGTGTGCTTAGCATGAGGTCCTCGAAGATCAAGAACACCTTCCTTCTTGATAGAGCATACGCTGAGCCGAGACTTCAATCACTCACAGCCGCCACCTGAACCCGGTCCGGCGGTAGAGCACGGGCCGGAATCTTGCGTCGGTGCGTGATTCATACTACGGGATCGTCATGCATGCGCAGGGCATTGCTTCCACGGGGCACAGGTTTCCATGACCGCTGACCGACACTTCGTCGTTGAACGCTCGCGTCCGGCGCCGGCCGTCGGTCACCGGTCGTGACCCGCTCGTGTTGACGATGCCGACCGTCGCGGCAGGCGGAGAGAATTCAGGACGATGCTGCGCGTGGTGACGCGCCTGCTGCCGATCGCGCTGGTCCTGGCATTCTCGTTCAGCGTAAAGATCTGGCAGCTGGACGAGAACCCGGCGGGCTTCTTCACGGACGAAGCCGGAGTCGGTTACGACGCGTACCTGATCGGGAAGACCGGCGCGGACCGCTACCGGCAGCATTTGCCGCTGTTCTTCCGCGGCTACGGTTGCGATGGCGTGAGTCCATATCAGGTCTACTTGACCGTGCCGTTCGTCCACTCCCTGGGACTCACCGAGTGGTCCGTCCGCTTGACCTCCGTGGTCGGAAGCACGGTCGAGCTGCTGATCTTCTATCTGCTGCTGTGCCAGTTCATTCCCCGCTTCCACGCTCTTCTGGGGATGCTGATCTTGTCGATCTCCCCCTGGCACTTTTACCTGAGCCGGACCAACATGGGGGACTACTACAGCTGGCCGATGATGACGGCCCTGTCCTACCTCATCTTCGTGAAGGGGTGGAACACCGGCAAGTCCGGCTACTATGCCCTGGCCGCATTCTGCTTCGGCCTGACGAGCTACAGCTACACGCCTGCACGCATGGTCACACCGCTGCTCTTCGGCATCGCACTGCTGATGATGCTTTGCCGGCGCCGCCTTGGGATGACGGTGCTCATGACCGTCGTGTTCCTGGCGACGCTGTCGCCGGCCCTGCACTACTACCTGACCGATCCGTGCGCTTCGGGCCGGTTCACCGCCACCACCGGGTTCACGTTCCAGCCGCAGGATCTCAAGAACCCCGGGGCCGTGCTGGCGAAACTCCGACTGCCCGAGCTCTCCTGGCAGCAGGTCGGGGAGTCGCACTTCCTCAGAAAATATGCCGAGCACTTCAACAACGACTTCCTGTTCGAGAAGGGTGACACGACCTACCCCGGCCAGCCAGTCCTGCGCCACTCGATCGCGTACCTCGGCTTGCTCTATCCTTACCAGAAGTGGCTGATGCTGGCCGGCCTGCTGTGGATGCTCGTGGCGATGGCCTGGCACCGGCGCTGGGAGCTCGTCTTAGTGCCGGCCATGATCTTGCTCTTCCCGTTGCCGGATTGCCTCACGGCCGAAGGTGTACCCTTTTGCACGCGTTCGTACTTGGGCGTCCTCCCGGCGCACCTGTTGATCGCGTTCGGAATCGATCTGGTGGCGCTGTGTTGCTGGCGGCTGCGGCCGGCCCTTTTCCGGCGCCCCGCCTACGCGCTGGGAGTGGCAGGGCTGGCGGTCCTGATGGCCCTCTCCTTCCAGACGCTCCTGCGGCGGTTTCTCGAAAACCCACTGTACACATCCGGCTACTGGGGCTGGCAAGCGGGCCCCAAGGAAGTCATGCGCTACTTCATCCCGCGCAACGACCAGTACGATGATCTGATCCTCAGCGGGATGGGCAACGCCCCGCAGATGTTCCTGACGTTCTACGATGTCGAGCGTCGCTGTACCCACTGCCGCATCGGGGATCTCTCCGTCTACGATCCGCGCAGGAAGCAGCTCTTTGCGCTGCGCCCACAGGAGTCCACCCCGCGCAGCGGACGCAAGCTGCGCCTGAGCAACGTCTACTATCCCAACGGCGAGGTGGCGTACGAGATCTTCGCGATCGATCCCACCGGCATTCCGGAAGCAGAGCCACCGCTCCCGGAGCCGGTGGCACAACCTTCCCTGGGCGGCGACCTCACGCAGCCGACTCAGAAGCAGCGAATCGAACTGACGCCCGACGGCGTCGAGCTGACCTTTGCGGAAGGCGAACGGTTCGCGTTCTCGAACACGGCGTATGATGCGGGCGGGACGGGAGCGATCACCTTCGAGATCGAACCGCAGTGGAAGGGTGCCGACGACAGTGTGCACCTCTTCGTCCAAGTCCGGGAGCCTCCCGAGTGGCACAGCCGCCTGCTGCTGTTCAAAGATCACGCCTACCTTCGCTGCCTGTTCACCAGCGAGCGCGGGGGCGAGCGTGGCGTCGGTGTAGCCATCGATAAGTGGACACCGGGCGAACGGCATACCGTGGCCGCCAGCTGGCACGACAACCGCGTCGCACTCTACGTGGACGGCAAGCCGGCCGGTGAGGACGTGTACCAGGGAAAACTGGAGATCACGCCCCGCACGCTGCTCTATATGGGCTCCGACAATCCCGCTGAGCCGGCGCGCACGGCGAAAGCTAAGATCCAGGCCTTCAAGATCTACGGCCGGGCGCTTGAACCCGGCGAAGTGCGGTAGCCGCTCGCTGCTGCCACAGCCCGGCGGATCACTTCTGCAGGCACACCACGGTATTCCAGCACAACCGGTTGACGAATGGGAAGAGCTTCATGATGACCCGGTCCGCCGCACTCAACGGCCGGAACAGCCACGCGATCTTGTCCGCGTCGTAGATGACCTTCTTCCAGTATCGCTCGCGAGCGGGGTGCGTCCGCATGCCGACGAAGAACCAAACGAACACCAGCTGGGCCAGCAGCCAGAACTCCTTGTGATCGACGCTTCGGTACAGGCCGTGCAGCCGGCGGACGTTGGCTAAGGCCAGCGGTTTCTCGTCGGGGGTGCGCATGGTGCCGGCCATGCGCCGATACACGTTGATGACCGGGTTGTACGCCAACGGCTCGATGAAAAAGGCGCGGCCACCCGGCTTCAGCACCCGGTGCACCTCGCGCATCGCCTCCTGGAACTCGACGTGGTGGAGCACGGCGTTCCCATACACGATGTCGAATGTTTCATCCGGGAAGGGCAGAAACTCCACGGGAGCGATGATGGCCGACACCGGCGTCCCGTGCTTCCGCGAGAGCGCCGCGACTACGCGGAGGAAGGCCCCGGAAATGTCGAGCGCCGTGACGACGGCCCCGCGCTGCGCGAAGTAGATTGCGGCCTCCCCCGACCCGCAGCCGACGTCGAGCATGCGCTTACCCCGGATCTCGCCCAGACGGGACAGGACGAACCGGTTCTCGATGGCGGTGACAGCTTCGAAGCTCTCCTTGACCAGGACGGTCTCCGGATCGATGGTGCGTGCCCACTCGTCGTGGAAGTGCCGCTCGCTCTTCAACTTCTCGTGAAACGAAGTCGCGCGCTTCCCGGTGGGTTTATAGGCGTCACCTGTCATCCGGCCTTCTGGAGGAGTCGGACATGCTTCGTGGGCGAAAGAGTCCGTGTCTTCTAGCAGTTCGACGTTGAGCTGATCAAGGCCGCGCTTCTGGCGTGTCGCTTCTGGCAAAGAGTCGACCACGCCGCGGGTCATGGCTGATCACGGGCACTCGAAGCACTGCAGCTCGACAACCTGGAACAAATTCACTTTCCGGAGTTGATGCCCGGCCGCGGCACGCTGGAGTTGTTCCACGTTCTCAGGCTGGGCGTAATCGCACAAGAGGTTGCCCGCCGAGCAGGCCGCCACCACTACACTCTCGTCGATCGTGCCGGTCACCGTTACCGCGTCGGCGACGTGATAAACGCTGTTGATCATCGCGTCGGGATTTCCCACCTCTGCTCCGACCCACGGCTGCGGCGAAAACAGTAGCACCTTGCGATCGGGAAACCGCTGATGCACTTGGACGAGAGCGTCATACAGGTTGCCGGCAAAACGTTGGGGAGAGATGAGCAGCGATGCATTCACGACGGCGTAGGCCCCGACCGCCAAGAAGGCAAGGGCGGTTGCGGCACGATAGCGAAAAGACGCCGCCCGCACCGCAACCGCAACGGTATACAACGGCAGCAGAGCGAAGAAGACCTGCAGCGGAATCAGGTGGTAGGTGCGTTTGGGCGACGGGCTGGCGTTCAGGTTGTTCGTTAGTGTCATCAACAGCGCTTCGGCAAGAAAGAGGAATAAGAGACCGATCGCTGCCGGCGGCAGCCGGAGACGTCGACGGATCGACGGCACGATGCTCAATGCTGCGATGCTCAAACCCGCAAGGTAGAGGTCTCCGCAGGGGCGCACCGCGACCGCGCCAGCAAACTGGATCTCGCTCAACTGCCGGGCGGCTGGGAGCCAGAAGATGGCTCGAAATATCCTGGAAAGATAGGGCCAATCCCAGTCGATCCGACTCTGAGTGCTGGCCGCAGAGAAAAAGTGGGGCAGTTGCAGCAGTACGGGCAGGCTGGCGATGAGAAATGTCGCCCCGGTGACGGCGAGCGGCACGAACTTGCGCCGGTAGAGCGCCCAGATCCCGATCACCATCCCACACGCGGTGACTTCGGCCCACGCGGTGGCTGTGAAAAAGAGAGACAGCCCGCCGACGGCGCCGAGTGCCAGCCAACGCGTTCGCCGCTCGGGATCGCGCAGGATCAAGGTGAAGGCGCTCAGCGCCAGATATGCGAAGATGAAGCTGTCAATGTGGTTCCAGCTGAGGTGAGACATCACCTGCCAGTGCCACGTGGCGGCGGTTGCGATGATGATCGCCACGGCCCATGGAAAGTCGAGAATGAGGGAGAAAAAGGCGTAAATCGCCACCAGCGAGAGCGTGCTGATCAGGAAATTGCCGGCGCGATGCCAGAAGAAGTCCGGTCCGAAGACAAACATGAGGCAATTAACAAGAATGACTTCCGTGTAGGTGAAAATATCAAACACGCCATACACACTCAGAATGCTCCTCGACAAACCGTTCCTCGCCGCCAACAACGGCAGCAGATACCACCCGAAGGAGTCGCCCGCGTCCACCCACCGCCAATTGTCGTAGAATGGTAGCCACAACGCTCCAAAGACTGGGATGAAGAACACCAGGGGCCACACGTGTTTGCGGTCGAAGGCGCTATCCTGTGGGGCTCGATCCTGATACCAGATGCCGAACGACCAAACGAGCAGGGCTGCCAGCCAAGCGAAGTTCACGGACCAGCGATTGACGTTGGGGTTGAAGGTGACGACGAAGACCGCCAGCAGCAGCAGTGGAAAGATAATGCAGGCAAAGCGAGCCGCGACACCCCGACCCATCGGTTCCTCCCGACTAATCAAGAGACGCGCATCGATAGCACGACGCATTGCAGTTGTCATGCACAAGACCGGCGGCGCGTGCGACGTCTCACTTGCACTCGAAGCATTGCAGGTCGGAGACGGCGAAGACGTCGACTTGACGCAGCTGGTGTCCGGCTGCCGCGCGTGCCAGATCTTCACGGTTCTGTGGCAGCGTGTGGTCGCACAAGATCGCATGGGCAGCGCACGCCGCGTCGACCGTGGCCGCATCGATCGTGCGCGTCACCGAGACGGTTTCCGCGACGTGGTAGGACTCGTTGAGCATCGTACGCGGATCGTCGACTTCGTCCTTGATGTTTTTCTGTGGTGCGAATATCAACACTTTGCGGTCGGGAAATCTCTGCCGCATCTGGACGATGCCATCAAAGAGGTTACCGCCGAAGCCGAACCGCTCCGGATAGACAAATAGAGACGCGCTGGCGAGGGCGTAGGCGGCGACGGCCAAGAAACCCGCGCCGGTGACGGCGCGGTAGGCGAGTGCCGATCCGCGGACGGCAAGGGCAGCGGTATACAACGGCAGCAGAGCGAAGAACGCCTGCAGCGGAATGAGGTGGTAGGTTCGCTTCGCCGACGGGTTGGAGTTGGCGTTGTTCGTCAGCGTCATCACCACGGTCTCCGCCAGGAAGAGGAGCAGCAGACCAACCACCGCGGGCGGCAGCTGCAAACGGCGGCGAATTGCTGGGACGACGGTGAGCGCCGCAAGCACCAGCCCGGTGACGTAGAAGTAGCCGCACGGCCATCCCGCAAAGTACCCGTTCCACTCCACCGCCGTCCACGTCTTGCCGCACGGCAGCCACAGGATCGTGCGGAAAATGCCGGAGAGGTAGACCCAATCCCAGACGACTCTTGTCTGCACCGTGGTGGCTCGGAGCACGTCTGGTAGCTGTAGCCCGGCCGGAGTTGCGGCGATGAGAAATGAGAGTCCACAGATTGCCAGCGCCGTGAGGTGGCGCCGGTACGCCGCCCATCCCACTAGCACGAGCGCGGACGCCGCAACTTCCGCCCAGGCGGTCTGGGTGAAAAACAACGAGAGCCCTCCGACGATGCCCAGCGCCAGCCACCACCTTCGTCGCTGCGGCTCCCGCAAGATCAGCGTCAAGGCCACGAGCGCAAGATAGGCAATGATGAAGCTGTCGATATGAGTAAAGCTGATGTGCGAAAAATTCTGCCAATGGAACGTCGCCGCGGTCACGATGACCACTGCCAGCGCCCAGGGGAACTCCAGGATCAGAGAAAAGAACGTGTAAATCGAGAGCAACGCCAGCAGGCTAATGACGAATTTGGAGGCCCGATGCCAGAACAGGGTCGGACCGAAAATGAACATGAGCACATTGTCTACGATGACCGAAGTGTAGGGAAAGTGATCATCCACACCGCGCATGCTCAGGATGCTCTTTGCCAGACCGTTCTTGGCGGCAGCTGCCGGGAGCCAAAAATATGGGAATGAATCGCCAGCCTGGACCCACCGCCAGTTGTCGTAGAACGGGAGCCACAGGGCAGCGAAGACCGGCACGAAGAGGACAAAGGGCCATGCGTACTTCCGGTCGCGGCCCCTGTTCCGGCCAGGCCGATCGGCCCAGCCGACGCCGAACGTCCAAACCAGCAGAGCCGCCAGCCAGGTGAAGTTCACCGGCCAACGATTGACGTTCGGATCGAAGGTGGCGACGAAGACCGTCAGCAGCAATAGCGGCAGAATGATCCAGACAGAACGAACCGGCGCCACGCTCTGGCCCATCAGCCTTTCCTGACCAATGAAGAGACGCGCTTCAATAGCACACTGCAATTCAGCCTTCACGCGCAAGAGCGGCGACGCATTCGACGTGTTCGGTTTGAGGTAAGAGGTCGAACGGCTGCACCCGCGTGGGGCGGTACTGATGGGCGGCAAACCAGTCGAGGTCACGAGCCAGGGTGAAAGGATCACACGAGACGTACGTGATCCGCCTCGGCGCGCACGCCACGATCGCGGTACGCGTCGCCACATCGGTGCCCTTGCGCGGGGGGTTGAGCGCGACCACGTCGATCCGTCCGAGCCGTTGTGCGATCGCCGGCAACGCCGTGGCAACATCACCGCAGTGAAAACGAACGTTGTGGTAGCCGTTGAGCCGGATGTTCGCCTTGGCATCGACAACGGCGATGTCTGACTCTTCGATGCCGGTGACGTGCTTGGCTACGGCCGCCAGATGAAAGGTCAGCGCGCCGACGCCGCAGTACAGATCGACGCACACGTCATCGGCCCCGACCTCCGAAAGCTTCACGACGTGTTCGTACAGCTTACGGGCTAGGGCGATGTTGGCTTGGAGAAAAGCTCCGGCGTGCGTCTTCAGTTTGAGAAACCCGATGCGCTCAATGAGCGCTGACTCCCGCGTTAGAGGCACGAAGGTACGGCCGAAAATGACATTGCCGGGATCGGGGTTGACGTTCTGTACGACGCTCACCACTCCGGCAATGCGCTGCAGCTGAGCGACGAGCTCGCGCGCGCGTGGCAAGGCTTGGTCGCGCGTCACCAGAATGATCTGCGCCCGTCTGGTCCAGTTGCTGACGCGCACGACGACATACCGCACAGTTCCGGCGTGTGTGCGCTCGTCGTAGATCGGGATCGTCAATCGCTCCAGCGTCTCGCGTACCTTCGCCAGCACCCGGTTGATCAGCGGGTGATGCACGGGACACTGGCTAATGTCGACGACCTGATGCGACTGCGGGCGGTAAATGCCGAGCAACAAGCCACTGCGTGTCCCCCGCGTCACGAGCTTCGCCTGGTTGCGGTAGCCGAAGGCCCGCGGCGAGCCGATGAGGGGAGGAATTGGAAGTTCCGCGAGACTCGGGAACTGGCTGAACGCCTCGCGAACCCGTTGGTGTTTGAGCTGTAACTGCTCACCGTAGGCGTGGCCGATGAACACACAGCCGACGCAGTTGGGAAAATGCGGGCAGGGCAGGGCAGGGGTTGGGGACCCCGGCCCCTTCACTTTGCTCTCCACTCACCGCTGCGGCCACCGCGTTTTTCCATGAGGCGAATGTCGCTGATTACCATGCCGCGGTCGACGGCTTTGCACATGTCGTAGATGGTCAGTGCCGCCACGCTCACTGCGGTCAATGCCTCCATTTCGACGCCGGTCTTTCCCGTCACCTTCACCCGCGCCTCGATTTCCAAGACGCCGGGACCGCGCACGGTAAAGTCGATCCCGGCGACCTCGACTGGAAGCGGATGGCAGAGCGGAATCAGCTCGGCCGTGCGTTTGGCCGCCATCATTCCCGCAACCCGGGCGACCGCTAGGACCTCGCCTTTCGCAATCTTGCCGCTGCGGATCAGCCGGAGGGTCTGCGGCTGCATGCGTACGGTGCCACGCGCGACGGCCTCGCGTTCGGTGACGGATTTTGCGCTGACATCTACCATGCGGGCACGTCCGCTCTCGTCGACATGGGAGAGCCGTGCGCGCGCAGTTACCTTGCGATTACTCTGTCGCGCCACTATAACCTCGGTCTCTATGAACCATCATAAGCTCATCATCATCGGTTCCGGGCCAGCAGGGCTGACCGCGGCATTGTATTCGGCCCGCGCCAATTTAGCACCCATCGTGATCGAAGGCTCGCAGCCCGGCGGTCAACTTACTATCACGACCGAGGTGGAAAACTATCCCGGCTTTCCCGACGGGTTGCTCGGCCCCGAAATGATGGAGCTGTTCAAGCGTCAGGCCGAACGCTTTGGTACGCAGTGCATCTTCGGCGAGGTCTCGAAAGTCGATCTCAGCCGCCGTCCGTTCGTTCTCCACGCCGGCAAGAACCAGTACACTAGCGATGCGCTGATCATCGCCACCGGCGCCTCCGCGAAACTGCTGGGGCTGGAATCGGAAAAGCAGTTGATGGGCCACGGCGTCTCCGCGTGCGCGACCTGCGATGGGTTCTTCTTCAAGGAGAAAGTGCTGGTTGTGGTCGGTGGCGGCGACACCGCGGTCGAAGAGGCGACGTTTCTGACGAAGTTCGCGAGCCAGGTCACCGTCGTCCATCGCCGCGACCAGTTGCGCGCTTCGAAAATCATGCAAGAGCGCGCATTCAAGAACCCGAAGGTGTCTTTCATTTGGGACTCCGTCGTCGATGAAATCCACGGCACGGCCGACAAGATTGGAGTGACCGGCGTCCGGCTGAAAAACGTCAAGACCGGCGCCACCCGTGACTTCAAGTGCGACGGTGTGTTCATGGCCATTGGCCACCAGCCCAACACGCGGCTCTTTCAGGGCCAGATCGAGATGGACGCCAACGGCTATATCGCCACGCGCGACCGATCTACCTATACCAGCGTCGAGGGGGTCTTCGCCTGTGGCGATGTGCAAGACCACGTGTACCGCCAGGCGATTACCGCCGCCGGTTCCGGCTGCATGGCGGCCATCGACGCCGAACGCTGGCTCGAAGAGAAGGGCATATAGCCTACGGCATATGGCGTATGGCTTATGGCAAAGGAAGAACTAATCTGAAACTCCGGCCATACGCCATACGCTATATGCCATAAGCCATACGCCATACGCCGCTCAGATCCTCACCGGCACCCCGCGTGCTGCGAGGTACTCTTTGCATTGCCGGACGGTGTACTCGCGGTAGTGGAAGATCGACGCCGCCAGCGCCGCGGTGGCACCGCCGGTGGTGAGGCCTTCGTAGATGTGTTCGAGTGTACCGACTCCGCCGGAGGCGATGACCGGCACCTGCACGGCATCGGCGATTGCCCGGGTCAACGCCAGATCGTAGCCTTCCTTGGTGCCGTCGCGGTCCATGCTGGTCAGCAGGATCTCGCCCGCTCCGTACCTCTGCACACGCTGCGCCCACTCCACCGCGTCGAGGCCGGTCGGCGTGCGGCCGCCATGCGTGTACACCTCCCACTTCGACGTTGCGCTGCCGGCAACGCGCTTCGCATCAATCGCAACGACAGTGCATTGACTACCGAACTTCTCCGCTGCGGCGCGGACGAACTCCGGGTTCTGCACCGCTGCCGTGTTGATTGAGACCTTGTCGGCTCCGGCGTTGAGCAGGTCACGGACGTCTTGCAACTCGCGTACGCCGCCGCCGACCGTGAGCGGCATGAACACGGTTTCGGCCGTACGTGCCACCACGTCCAAGATGATCTTGCGGCGTTCGTGTGAGGCGGTGATGTCGAGGAAGGTGAGTTCGTCGGCGCCCTCTTCATCGTAACGCTGCGCGATCTCCACCGGGTCACCGGCGTCCCGCAGGCCCACGAAGTTGACGCCTTTGACCACGCGCCCGTTCTTTACATCGAGGCAGGGAATGATGCGTTTGGCGAGCATAGGAATAGCCTTCAGCGTTCAGCAGTCAGCTTTCAGCCCGTTCACAGTCAGCGTGCGGCGCCCCTCGCCTCCTGGATGGCCTCAGGCAGTCGCAGCGCGCCGGTGTACAGGGCGCGGCCGACAATCACCGCGTCGATACCTTCCACTTCGCAGTCTCGCAGCGCCGTGATGTCTGCCAGCGAACCGACGCCGCCCGAGGCTGTTACGGGCAGACGGACCGCTTCGGCAATGGCGCGTGTGGCGGCAACGTTTACGCCTTCTTGCGTGCCGTCGCGACTGATGTCGGTGTAAATGATGCGGCACGCTCCAAGCTCCTGCGCTTGGTGGGCCAAGGTGACCGCGGACGTGCCGCTGGTCTCGACCCACCCGCGCACGGCAACCCTCCCGTCACGAGCGTCGATGCCGACGGCAACGCGCCCCGGGAAACGACGGCAGGCCTCGCGAACCACCTCCGGCTCGGCCAGGGCGGCGGTGCCGAAGATGACTCGATCGACGCCCAGCGCCAACAGCTCCGCCGCCCGTTCGGCACTGCGCACGCCGCCCCCAACCTCGATGGGGATCGGCAGCGCGTGGCAGAGCGCTGCAATCGCCGCGCCGTTCACCGGCTGGCCACTCACCGCGCCATCGAGATCAACGACGTGCAAGTACTGCGCGCCTTCGTCCACCCAACGCTGCCCGATGGCCACGGGATCGTCGCCGTACACCGTCTCAGCACTCATGTCGCCCCGCAACAGGCGCACACACTTGCCGCCCTTCAGGTCGATGGCAGGAACTACGAGCATATGGCGGATGGTGGATGGCATATGGCTCTTGGCAGATAGCCGAGTTGGTGCGTCTTGACCATATGCCACATGCCATCAGCGGGATCGTTCCACGATCCCTCCGAAGTTTTCCAGGATCTTCAGCCCGACGGCCTGGCTCTTCTCCGGGTGGTATTGCGTGGCGAAGACGTTGTCGCGGGCAATGGCCGAGGTAAACTCGATGCCGTATTCGGTGGTGGTCGCCGTCAGATCCGCATCGGTGGGCACGACGTAGTACGAGTGCACGAAGTAGACGAAGGCGCCGTCATCGATGCCATTGAGGTGCGGCGGATTCTGGCGCTTGCGGATCTGGTTCCAACCCATGTGCGGCACTTTCAGGTCCGACATGCCTGGAAAGCGAACGACTCGACCCGGAAAGATCCCCAAGCCTGGCACACGGCCGAATTCCTCGCTCTCCTCGAACAGCAACTGCATGCCGAGACAGATGCCGAGAAAAGGAGTGCCTCGGCTGATGACGCGGCGGACCGTTTCGATGAGGCCGTAGGTGCGCAGGTTGTCCATGCAGGCACCGAAGGCGCCAACGCCAGGGAGCACGACGCCGGCGGCGGCCTCGATCCGTTCCACATTGCGCGTTACCTCGGCTGAAAACCCGACCCGCTCCAACCCTTTCTGCACGGAGCGCAGATTACCCATGCCGTAGTCGATGATGGCGATGAATGGCATATGGCGTATGGCTTATGGCGTATGGTCAGCGAGACTCTTCTTGAAGCTGCTGAGCTTGCGCCCCAGCGTCTCCGCGCTTCTACGAACCCTATCAAGTTCACTCCCACCGGTATAGCCAAGCCGTTCGGCCAGGATGAAGCTTGCTAGGCTTTCGAACAATGAGCCTGTGGCGATGTCAATGAAATGCGTGAAGTCCCGGCGCGTACCGCGTCCGGATCCTTCCGCGATATTCATGGCGATCGATGTGGCAGCGCGTCGCAGGTTTGCCGTGAGGCCGAACGTCTCCGCCTTCGGGAATCCTTGGGTCATTTCGTAGGTCAAGCGCGCAAAGTCCACCGCCAGCTGAAAGATCTCGAGCCCCTCAAACCGAAACGCCATGTCTCACTTGCCATCTGCCATAAGCCATATGCCATACGCGGGATCGCTCGTCAGAGCGATCCCTTCGTCGACAGCACGCCTCGGACGCGCGGATCGATCTGCGTCGCTTGGTCGAGGGCGCGTGCCAGTGCCTTGAAACCGGCTTCGATGATGTGGTGCGGGTTGCGCCCTTGGACCTGATTGAGGTGAAGGTTCATCCCGACCTCATTGGTGAACGCCGCCATGAAGTCGTGCACCAGTTCGGTGTCGAAGTCGCCGACCCGCGCCTGTTTGATTCGCAGGTTATAGGCCAAGAACGGACGGCCGCTCAGATCGACCACGGTGCTGACCAACGCCTCATCGAGCGGACAGGTGGCGTCGCCGAAGCGCCGGATGCCGGCCTTGGCTCCCAGCGCCTGACGCCAAGCCTGGCCAAGTGCCAACCCCACGTCCTCGACGGTGTGGTGCTGATCGACATCGAGATCGCCACGAGCCCGGACACTGAGATCGAAGAATCCGTGCCGCGCAAAGATCTCCAGCATGTGATTCAGAAACGGGATGCCGGTATCCAGATCGGTACGGCCGCGGCCGTCGATGTTCAACTCAACGGTGATGTCGGTCTCCTTCGTCTTGCGCGTCACGGTGGCTCGTCGTCCCTTACCAGGTGTTCGCGGCTTCTGTGCCGCACGTGCTTTTGCTCTTGCCATTCCGTCCTCCCTACCTCCGCGGTCTCAGACTACGGCTGCTCCCCGAGGCGAACCGGCAGCGGACCGCAGCCGCGTGCGCCTCGTAGCCCTCCAGCGCGGCCAGGCGCACGATCGCAGGCGCCAGCCGCCGGAGTCCTGCACGTGTCGCGGAAACGACACTGGTGCGTTTGACGAAATCATACACGCCTAACGGTGAGAAAAAACGTGCGCTCCCCCCGGTCGGCAGGACATGGTTCGGCCCGGCGACGTAATCTCCGAGCGCCGCTGGTGAAAACGGCCCAAGGAATATCGCCCCGGCATTGCGGATCTGGCGCGCCCAGCGCTGCGGATTGGTGACGATGAGCTCCAGGTGTTCCGGCGCGATCTCGTTGGCGAGCGCAACCGCTTCGGCGAGGTTGCGCACGACAACCAGCGCCCCGCGGTGGCGCAGCACGCGAGCGATGTCTTGCCGCCGCGGCAAGGTGCGGAGTTGGCTCGCGATCTCGGCTTGCACCGCGCGCGCGAGCTGACGCGACGGCGTGAGTAAAACGGCGCATTCGTCACCGCTGCCATGCTCGGCCTGCGCCATGAGATCGGCCGCGACGTACGCCGGCGCCGCTGTGCCGTCGGCGATCACCACCACCTCACTCGGCCCGGCGATCTTGTCGATGTCCGCGGCACCGTAGACGATCTTCTTGGCCGCTTGTACGTAGGCGTTCCCCGGTCCGACGATCTTGTCGACGCGCGGGATGGTGGCGGTTCCGTACGCCAATGCGGCTACCGCCTGGGCGCCGCCAACGCGAAAGACCGTGTCCACCCCGGCGATCGCTGCCGCCGCCAACACGGCGGGATTGGCGCCGTTCGGAGCCGGAGGGGAAACCATGATCACCTCCCGGACGCCGGCCACTCGGGCCGGGATGGCGTTCATCAGGACGGAAGATGGATAGGCGGCGTGGCCGCCGGGCACGTACAGTCCGACGCGATCGAGCGCCGCGATCCGCTGTCCGAGTCGCAGGCCCACCGGGTCCCGATAACTCCACGATTTCGCCAGCTGCCGGCGGTGAAACGCCGTGATTCGCCGCGCCGCCAGCCGCAACGCACGCAACGCGTCAGGAGGCACCACCGCGAGCGCTTCACGTATCTCAGCAGCGCTGACCTGCAGCTGCGCCGGTTGCAGCGTGACCCCGTCGTACCGCCGCGTGCAGGCGATCAGCGCACGGTCGCCGCCCCGGCGGACAGCCTCGACAATGTGCCGTGCCGACGTCTCGATTGCCGCCGTCGCCTGTGCTCCACGCTGGTGGATCGCGGCGAAGTGACGCGCGAAATCCGGTTCGTTGGTGGCAAGTATACGCACTGGCATCCGAGCCTCACCGTCCCTTCACCCGACGTATGTCGGCGCCCAAAGCGGACAGCTTTTCTTCGATACGCGCATAACCGCGGTCGAGGTGATAGACACGAGCCACCTCGGTAACCCCCTCGGCTGCCAACCCAGCCAATACCAAGCACACGCTGGCGCGCAAGTCGGTGGCCATGACCGGCGCACCGCTCAGCGCCGTCACACCCCGCACGAAAGCACTGCTGCCTTCCACCTTGATATCCGCACCCATGCGGTTGAGTTCCAACGCGTGCATGAAGCGATTTTCGAAGATCGTTTCCGAGATGACACTGCGGCCGTCCGCCAGCGCCATAGCGGCCATCATCTGCGCTTGCAGGTCGGTGGGGAAGCCCGGGTACGGCATGGTTTTAACGTCGACGCTGCTCAACCGGCCGTTGCCGATCACGCGGATTCCCTCCCGGTCTTCCTGGACGTCCGCCCCGGCCTCGCGCAGCTTGAGGATCACCGCGTGCAGGTGCTCGGCGCGGGCTCCGCGCACGAAAACGTCTCCACCGGTGAGTGCCGCGGCGATCATGAAGGTGCCCGCTTCAATGCGGTCAGGAATGATGGTGAAGTCCAACCCCCTCAAGGATGACACACCGTCGATGGTGATGGTGTCCTCGCCGGCGCCGGTGATTCTGGCGCCCATCGCCGTCAAGGCGCGTGCCAGATCGACCACCTCCGGTTCGCGCGCGGCGTTTTCAATGATGCTGGTGCCTTCCGCCAAGGAGGCCACCATCATCAGGTGCTCGGTTGCGCCGACCGACGGTACGTCGAAGTAGATCCGCGCTCCGTGCAGTTTCTCGGCCTCGGCTTCGACATAGCCATGGACGATGCGGGCCCGCGCGCCCATCTTCTGCAAGCCTTCGAGGTGGAGATCCACCGGCCGGCTCCCGATGGCGCAGCCGCCCGGCGTCGACACGCGTGCCCGCCCGAAACGCGCCAGCAACGGCCCAAGTGCCAGAAAAGAGGCCCGCATGGTCTTGACCAACTCGTACCGCGCCTCGAGTCTTGCCAGGCGCTCGGCATGCACGCTGACGCTGCCCGCATCTTCTTCGACGCACGCCCCGAGGTCGGCCAGCAGCCTCAGCGTAGTGCGCACATCGACGACACGCGGCACGTTGTGAAAGGTGCAGCGCTCTGCTGTCAGCAGAGAAGCCAACAGTATCGGAAGGGCGGCATTCTTCGCGCCTTCGACCGCGATCTCGCCCTTCAGGCGCCGCCCACCGCGAATGACGATCTTGTCCATGGTCTATCGCCTTGCGACCAGAGCGCGGGGAAGCCCGGCGTAATCCGGCCGGATGGATACCGGGTCGAAACCTGCCGCGTGCGCCAGACGTTCCACGGCGCGGCCCTGGTCAGCACCGATCTCCATGATCAACCAGCCACCGTCTTTCAGACACGGGCGCGATTCCGTCACCACGCGCTCGATCACGCCCAGACCGGAGGCACCACCGTCCAGAGCCAGGCAGGGTTCCCACCCGAGCTCCGGCTGCGAGCCCTGCAGCTCATCGGAACGAACGTACGGCGGGTTAGAGATGATCGCGTCGAAGCGCAGGTCGGCGACCGCGACCAAGAGATCGCTCTTGGCGAAGTGGATGCGATCCGCCACGGCGTGCCGCTGCGCATTCGCCGCTGCCACAGCGAGTGCTGCTGCCGAAAGGTCCACCGCCCAGATCCCCGCTCGTGGCAGCTCTCGCGCCAGCGCCACGGCGATGCAGCCAGTGCCGGTGCCCAGATCGCAGAGTAGGGGCGCGGCATGCTGCGCCCCTACACAGGGAAGCCGCAGTGCGAGCTCGACCAGCAGCTCGGTTTCGGGACGAGGGATGAGGACATCCTGCGTCACCAGGAAATCCAGAGACCAGAATTCTTGGCTGCCTACGATGTACTGCAAGGGTTCGCGGGCCAGTCGGCGAGTGAGCATCGTTTCGAAGCGGGTGCGGCACTCGGCCGGCACGCGGCGGTGCCAGCCGGCGTACAGGGCGCTGCGGTCGATGTTGCAGGCGTGCGCCAGCAGGACCTCGGCGTTGAGACGAGCCGTTTCGATCCCTGCGTCCGCGAGGTGGGCGGATGCGGACTCGACCAGTTTGGCTGCGGTGTCGGCAGGCGTGTCCGTCTGTGCAGCGGTGTCCATCAACTTGCGGCCCTCAGGGCCTCAGTCTGGTGGTACGTGATCAGGGCGTCGATCAGCGGCTGAATCTCGCCCTCGATCACCCGATCGAGCGAGTACAAGGTGAGGTTGATACGGTGATCCGTCACCCGTCCTTGCGGAAAGTTGTAGGTGCGGATGCGTTCCGACCGCTCCCCGGTGCCCACCATGCTGCGCCGATTCTGTGCGACCTCCGCCTGCTGCTCAGCCTGCGCGCGCTCGAGCAGCCGGGCACGCAGGATCTTCAGCCCTTTGGCCTTGTTCTTGTGCTGCGACTTCTCGTCTTGGCAGGAAACCACGAGGCCGGTGGGCAAGTGGGTGATGCGGACGGCGGAATCGGTGGTGTTGACGCTCTGGCCGCCGGGTCCAGACGATCGATAGACATCGATGCGCAGGTCCTTGCTCTCGTCGATGTGCACATCGACTTCGTCGGCTTCAGGCAGCACCGCCACGGTCACGGTAGAGGTATGGATTCTTCCCGAGCCTTCGGTTTCGGGGACGCGCTGGACACGATGCACGCCGCCCTCGAACTTCAGGCGGCTGTACACGCCGCGGCCTTCGATCAAGGCGATGACTTCCTTGAACCCCCCGAGCCCTGTGGGGTTGGCGCTCATCAGTTCCACGCGCCATCGCTGTTCCTCGGCATACCGGCTGTACATACGGAACAGCTCGGCGGCAAACAGACTGGCCTCCTCACCGCCGGTGCCGGCGCGGATTTCGAGGATGACGTTGCGCTCGTCGTTCGGATCGCGCGGCACCAGCAGGCGTTTCATCTCCCGTTCGAGGGCTTCCATTCGGTCGCGCAATGCCGGCAGCTCCGCTTTGACCAGCTCGCGCATTTCCGGGTCGGCTTCCTCCAACAGCGACTTGTGCCCGTCGATTTCCGCCGAGAGCTTCTTCCACTCCCGATAGCGCTGGACGATCTCCTCGATGTCGGCGCGCTCCTTGCCGATGCGGGCGTACTCCTTGCGGTTGCCGATGACCGCGGGATCGACCAGGGAGCGCTCGAGCTCGACGTACCGTCGTTCCACGTCTTCGAGTTTCTGCAACATGATGATCAGTTGTCAAAAAAAAGGGCGCGGGAGATCGCCTCCCTCGCCCTTCTCGTTTCCACATCCGGAGAGAAAGTGGGTTGCGGCCACTACTCCTGCATACCGTACTTGCGCTTGAACCGTTCGACGCGTCCCGCGGTGTCCATCAGCTTTTGCTTGCCGGTGAAAAACGGATGGCAGCTCGAGCAGATTTCCACATGGATCGTCGGCACCGTCGAGCGCGTTTCAATGATGCTTCCGCACGCGCACACGATCCGCGCCGCCTCATATTTGGGATGTATAGCTTCTTTCATCAAATTCTGCCTCGTTCAGAAGGGTCTTTCTATAGCATCCGATTTCAGCAGCCGCAAGGAAGTCGAAACGACGATTGTGACTCAGCTTGCTCTTGAGTTCGCGGGTGCTTGCCCATCGCCGTCTCCTTGGCCTCCTAAGAAAATCGACAGTCCCTTGGTAAGGAGGGGAACCCTTGCCGGATGGTTCATTGGGTACCGTTCTCCAGCTTGGTCAGGAATTGGCCGGCGGTGATGATCGGGCAGGAAAACTTACTCGCAAGGCTGAGCAGATCCCCGTCGCCGGTGACGAGATAATCGGCCTTGCCGGCGATCGCGAGTTGCAGGAACGGCACGTCAAACAGATCGCCGCACGCCGGGGTCTTGGGCGGTTTGGCCGGCATGCGCACGGTGACGCAGTGGGGAAGGTAATCGGCGAGCAACTCCCGTTGCTCCTCGGGAGAGAGCTTGAACTTCGGGTAGGTGAGCGCGCGGATGAGCTCGGCCACGGTGGTCTGGGACACGAGTGGCCGGCAGCGCGCGTCGCGCCAGGCGTGGCGCAGGGCCGCGAGGCGGCCGTGCGTGAACACCAGTGCCGAGAGCACGAGGTTGGTGTCGAGCACCACGCGGGGCGCGCGCCTCATTTTCGTCCCGGCGCCGGCGTCTTCCGAGCCGGCCGCCGGGCCCACGCGACGGCGTCGGCGATGTCCCGTTCGTCCAGGCCGAGGTCGGCGAGCTTCGCGCGCACGGCGTCGGCGCGCTGGATGCGCACGGGGGTGAGGATGATCCGACCCTCCCGTGCCTCGACCTCGAAGTATTCCGCCGCGCCAACGGCGGCGGTCATGCTCTTGGGCAGCGTCAGTTGGTTCTTGGCGGTGACCTTGGCCAGCATTGGCTTCTCTCCTCATCCGTAAGTAAGGATTCCTTACTTTACCCCGATCGGCATATCGGCTCAAGCCGCCGGTTGCCGCCAGAAGGCGTCGTTGAAAGCTTCCAGGACCTGTCGGAGCTGGCCGCCGAAGATCCAGAAGATCTTCAAGGCGGCATTTGCGCAGGCCGGCTTACGCTACTTCCACCCTCACAGCGCGCGCCTTGCGACTGACCGTCGAAGCGCTCGGTCACTGCCGCAAGCGCCTCGGTCAGTTGCAAGCGGATCATGTCTTCCCAATCGCCGTTGAAGGCCGTCAGTGCCGCTCCTGCCGCGTCTCGCGTCACCAGCTTCACACGCGCCGCTTTGGCGAGTGCCGCCGCCCTTCGGCGCGGCTTATGACCGCCGTTCCCAGTGCCGTCGCCTCACCGACGAGGGCATTCACGTCGTCGGAGCCGGCCTCGGCGACGTAGCGCTTCACCAAGGCACTGGCGTCAAGGTATGTGATCATCCGCGGTCGGCGACGAGTAGGTCCGCTACCGTGCGGCGGCCGCGCAGCTTCGCAACGGGCTGAGCAGGTCTAAGCTTGCGCCCGCTCCACTGCGCTTGGCCGGCTTCGCGCATCGCCTCGAGGCGTTCGCCGAGCTGTGGTCCCATGGGAACGATGCGCCCGATCGGCACGCCACGTTCGGTGATCACTACGGACTCTCCCGCCTTGGTGAGCCGCAGGTAGTGACTCAGCTTGCTCTTGAGTTCGCGCACGCTTGCGGATGCTTGGCCCATTGCCGTCTCCTTGGCCCCCGTGTTGATGTCGGTGACGGGTCAGCGACGCAGCGGCAGAATACGAGCACGCGCTCGTGCTTCGTCAATCGTGATCAGCACACCGCCTTCGAGCAGCGTCACGTGCTGGCGCAACGCGCTGGTAATGGTCCCCTCGAGATGTTGTGGTGTCACATCCTGCGTGCGGACTTGGATGACGCTCGGTCCCTCAGCGCTCGTGGCGGCGAGCAGTGCGCCGAAATCGAGGTCGTGCGTGAAGACGACATACCCGTTGGTCCGGGCCCAGTCCATGATGGTGCGGTCCGACGCCCGCGGATCCCCGACCACCGACCAGTGGACGGCCTCCCAACCATGGCGTTGAAAGACCTCGGCCCACAGCGGGGTGAGGTTCATGTCGATCAGCAGCTTCACGAGCGGCTGAGAGGCACCTCAATCTCTTCGGCGCGCCAGGCGGCGTAGGCCAGGGCCTCGCGGACGTCTTCCTCTTCCAGATACGGATACAGCTTGAGGATGTCGGCGGTGGAATGCCCAGACGCGACCAGCCCGACGATGGTGCCGACGGTGACCCGCAGCCCCCGGATGCAGGGCTTACCGCCCATGACTTCAGGGTTGGTGGAAATGCGTGTAATCTCTTTCATCGGCAACCTCAATCTCCACGAATGTGCTCCTGCTCGAAACTTACACTCAGATTGCGGGCATGTGCAAACGGGCATTTCAAGGCGCGGAGCCAGAACCTCGGCGATGAACGGGATGGCGGCTGGCAGATAGCTGATGGTCAGAGCCACACGCCATCAGCCATATGCCATCGGCGCGAGGCGTGGCTACAGGGTCGGCGCCGTTGATTGACGCCGCCATCAAGCGCGAGCTGGCCCGCTTCACCGAGGGTGAGCAAGAATCATTTCTGCGCGACTTCCTAGCAGAGCGGCAGCATCGGGTCCGGCAACACACCCCTGCGGTTGCCGTAACGCCCCGTTATCCGACTACGGGCTGGGCGCGCGCCGCAGCGGCACAACACAACAGGCGACGCCTGGCACGTCGGCTCGGGCTCTAAGCCACAGCCGAAATGAGTTCGCGAAAGCCCCGCATGCTGTCGGTTCGGCAGTCCGCGTAACGCAGGTCTGCAATCAACGGTGGAATCTGGCAATCGGACACGAGGACGGGTAACACCCGAATCGATGCATCTTGAAGCTGCTTCATTAACGCGGCGGAAAACTCCTTCCTAACCCACGGTTTTCCTACCGACGCTTCGGAGAGAACGACTACAAGATGGGAAGCAACACCCAGTGCGTCGCTGATCCTCTCGACGACGCTGTCGCCGATCTTAATTTCACGCCTGTCGTACCACACCGGAATCTCCGATGAATCAAGAAATGAGCAAAGAGAATCGACAAAGGGCTTGTCCTCGGACGCATGGCAAATGAACAGAAGCGTGTCTCTGAAATCAGCGAGGCCACCCAATCTGGAAACAAACGGCTCAAATGCGCTTTCCTGAGCAGCGGCCGCAAAGAGTTTCCGAAGACGTTTCTTGATCCTCATACATTTCGCGGTGGCCGTGAGATCATCCGCGGAACCGGGAACTCCAAAGAAAATCTTCACACTGAGCGAATATTCTCCTGCACTTCCGGGCCCCCCAGCATGCAAGGCGGACAGGCTCACTTCAAAGAATGAGGGCGTAACAGGCAGCGGACGGATTTCAACCGATGAAAAAGGAGGTACGTCGCGGACTCTCATACTGCCGATCTCGGCATAAGGTATCTCAAACTCGCCGTGCGAGGTCTCCGGGAATGTCCCGCGCTTTGCTGAACCGTGGTGGCTCCTGGGTTGAGTTCTCTATGCTGCCTTCTTCTTCGTGTCCAGCTTCCGATCGACAGAATTGCTGTCGCGTTCCTTCAACGCGGCGACCAACGTCTTCATCTCCTGGTGGCCACGCAAGCGGCGGAAGCGCTTGGCGGCCTGGTGCAGGGCGGTGGCAATCCAGCGTTGCAGCATCTGCCCCCCCTGCCAGCGGCGCACGTTGCGCGTGAAGCGCACGGCCAGTCCATTGAGGTTCTCGATGGCGTTAGTCGAGCGCAGCGAGCGGTACAGCGCCGCGGTGATCCCGAGCCGCTGCAGAGTCAGCGTCTCGTCCATCCCTTCGCGTAACGAAGCTGCAGCGCCAGGATGGTCGCGTTCCAGCGCGTGGGCCAGGCGGTCGAGCTGTTTCTGCGCCAGCTCCGCGGTGGTCGCCTCATACGCCTGCTGCATCGTCCGCCTGGTGCCCTCCCGCAGGTGTTCGGGCAGATGATCGGTGACGTTGCGCACCTTGTGCACCTGGCAGCGCTGGATGACGGCCCGCTCGCCGAAGGTATTGCGGATCGCCTTGTGCAACGCCTTCGATCCGTCGATGCAAAACAGCAGCGAGCGATCGGTGGGGAGGCCACGCTCCACCAGATCGCTGAGGAGTTCCTGGACGACCGTGGCGTTCTCGGTGCTCCCCTCGCGCAGCCCCAAGACGTGCTTGTCCGCATCCGCACTAATTCCCAGCGCGATCAGGATGGTGTGCTCGCCGAACACGACGCCATCGATCATCACCGCACACAGATCCAACTCGCCCAGCGGCCGCTTCATCCACGTGTCCATCACCTGCTGACTCATCGCCACAAAGCGCCGCGACACCGCACTCTTGGAGACCGCACGCTCGGACTCCTGCGCCGGCAAGCGATCGAGGCAGCCGGCGTAATCTCGCGTCGACACCCCGGCGGCGATGCTCGCCATCGTGTGGCGGTCCAACGGATCGCGGGCGGTGGCAAACTGAAAGCTTGGGAGCCCCAGTTCTTCTCCCTCCACCTTGTGCGCGCGCAGCCGGCGCATCTCGATCCGCCGACCTCCGAGCGTGATCTCACCGCGCACCGATCCACCGCGCCGTGCCCTACGCGTAGCGTTGGGTACTCCCTTCGGTCCGCATAACGCCACGCGGTCTTGTTCCATCATCGCCGACAACACTTCGCGCCCCGCCTTGACGCACAGCGCGAAGAACCCTTGCTGCGCATCGTTGAGCGATACCATCAGTGGCAACGGCATCTGCACCGTCACCCACGCTTTCCCTTGCTCCTCTTGGAGCGACTTCGTTTCTGTGAGACTCTTGGCCATGGCGGCTCCTTTCTTTGGTTTTGGCGAACCCCGTCTTACACGGACGGAGTAGGAGCCGCCATTTTTCTTCAGCTCAGTTCAGCAATCGCTGGGACATTCCCAGGTCTCCGGATACGTCCTGCCATGAATGCGAATCTGGTTGGTCATGCGATCCCCTAACCCATTTCCACGAGTCCGGTCCAATCCGATCTCACTCAAGATAAAACCGGTTACCTGGCGTCATCGGTTCGCGCGGCAGATGCTCGGCGACCGCTCGCTACTGTGTAGGATGGCCCCTATCACCAGGGTTGTGGGCGCGGGCAAGAACTGGAGGTATCACCAATGTCGGCTTACGAAGTGGAGGCCGATTGCCGTGACGACCTCTGCCGGCAGCTTGTCGAAGCGTTTCGCTAGAAATCGGTGGCATACTAAGCGGGCCATGCCACTGCCGTTGGTGGTGAGGCAGTGATTTAACGCGCTCCGATCTTGCCCCTCTTTGGGGATGCTGACAAATCGATATGGGGCTGCGTGAAGATCGGCCTTTAACTTGACAGGCTCCCCACCGTCAGAGGATGAGTAGCGGACGCCTCCGGAGAGAACAAGAAAGTCCATGAGTCCTGAAACCCATTCCCAACTCGCCAACTTCATCTGGAGCATCTGCAACCTGCTGCGCGGCCCGTACAAGCGCAACGAGTACCGTAAGGTCATCCTGCCGCTTACGGTGCTGCGCCGCTTCGATTGCGTGTTGGCGCCCACCAAGGAACGCGTCCTCAAGGAGTACGCGGCGATCAAGAACAAGCCCGAGAGTGTCGTGCGCAGCCTGTTGGAGAAGATCACCGGCCGCCCGTTCTACAACCTGTCGAAGCTCGACTTTGCCAAGCTGCTCGACGATCCCAACCAACTCGCACTCAATCTCAACGCCTATATCACCAAGGGGTTCTCGAAGAACGTGCGCGATATCATGGATCGGTTTGCGTTCGGCGAGCAGATCGCGCGCATGGCGGAGAAGAACCTGCTCTACGAGGTCATCAAGGCCTTCGCCAAGGTGGATCTCTCGCCCGCGCGCGTCGACAACGTCCAGATGGGCTACGTCTTCGAGGAGCTGATCCGGATCGGCGCGGAGCAAGCGAACGAAGAAGCCGGGGAGCACTTCACGCCCCGCGAGGTGATCCGGCTGATGGTCAACCTGCTGCTCTCGCCGGAGAAGGACCTGCGCCGGAGCCACGTGGTGAAGACCATCTACGATCCGGCATGTGGCACCGGAGGCATGCTCTCCGAGGCGGAGAAATATATCCGCGCCCTGAACAGCGACGCTAAGCCGCTGCTGTTCGGTCAGGACTGGAACGACGAGTCGTGGGCCGTGTGCAAGTCCGACATGCTCATCAAGGGGGAAGACGCGGACAACATCATACTCGGCGACAGCTTCACAAAGGACGGTTTCGATCGCGACGCTGAGGGTAAGAAAATTACCTTCGACTATATGCTCGCCAACCCGCCCTTCGGCGTGGAGTGGAAGCAACAGCAACGATTCATCGAGCAGGAGCGCGACACACTCGGCTACGATGGGAGATTCGGTGCCGGCACGCCGCGTATCAACGACGGCGCGCTGCTCTTCCTGCAGCACATGCTGTCGAAAATGCGCCCGCCCAAGAAGGGCGGCAGCCGCGTCGCCATCGTTTTCAACGGCTCTCCACTGTTCACCGGCGACGCCGGCAGCGGCGAGAGCAACATCCGCCAGTGGATCATCGAGAACGACTGGCTCGAAGCCGTCGTCGCGCTGCCCGATCAGCTCTTCTACAACACCGGCATCTCCACCTACATCTGGGTGCTCACCAACCGGAAGGAGGCGGAGCGCAAGGGCAAGATCCAGCTCATCGACGCGCGCCAGTTCTTCGTGAAGATGAAGAAGAGTTTGGGAAACAAGCGCAACAAGATCGGCGACCCGAGCGACGACGCGCGCGAGCCCGACCAGATCGCCGACGTCACGCGCATCTTCGGCAACCTGCAGGACGGCGAGACGCGCACGCTCACCGTCGACGGCCAACAGAAGACGCTCGTCGTCAGCAAGATCTTCGACAACGCCGACTTCGGCTTCCACAAGATCACCGTCGAGCGTCCGCTGCGGCTCACCTTCCAGATTACGCCTGAGCGCATCGCGCGGCTCGAAGAGGAAACCGGGTTCAGAAACCTCGCCACGAGCAACAAGAAGAACGAGAAGGTGCGTCTCGATGAGATCGAGGCAGGCAAGCAGCGGCAGGAAGCGATCCGCGCTCTACTCCGCGCATTCGCCGAGTCCAGCGGCGGCAAGGTCTACCGTGATCGCACGGCATTCGTCACTGACCTGCGCGAGATCGACCGCGCCCAGGGCGTGCGCTTGAGCGCCGCGGAACTGAAGGCGGTCGTCAACGCGCTCGGCGAGCGCGACGAGACCGCCGAGATCTGCCGCGACAAAGACGATAATCCCGAGCCCGACCCGGAACTGCGCGACACTGAGAACGTACCGATCAAGGAGAGCATCGAGACGTACTTCCAACGCGAAGTCCTGCCGCACGTCCCCGACGCCTGGATCGACCACGACAAGACCAAGGTCGGCTACGAGATCCCACTCAACAGCCAGTTCTACTGCTACGAGCCTCCGCGCCCGCTCAACGAGATCGAGACGGACATCAAGCGTATCGAGAGCGACATCCTCGATCTGCTCGAGGGGCGCACCGCGCTCACCTCGCGGACCGTCACCCGCGGCCTCCCGCCCGACGCTGCTCGCGCCGCCGGCTTCGACCCGCAGCCCAAGCTCAAGCCCTCGGGCATCGAGTGGCTCGGCGACGTGCCGGAACATTGGGAGGTCAGTCGCCTCAAGTTTTATCTTACGAGAATTGAACAGGGGTGGTCGCCGCAGTGTGAGAACCTCCCGGCAGATGACGGTGAATGGGGTGTTCTGAAGGTTGGTGCAGTCAACAGCGGGCGATTCGATCCATCGGAGAACAAGCGTCTCCCAGACAATGAATCACCGTTGGCCGAGTATGAGATCCGCAGGGGAGACTTCTTGATAAGTCGGGCCAACACGAGAGAACTGCTCGGCAGCGCTGCGTTAGTCCGCGACGTGCGACCTAAGTTGCTATTGTGCGACAAGCTGTATCGACTGACCGTAAAACAAACGGAACTAACCTCTGAGTTCCTTCTCCATTTTCTGCGATCGGTCCCGGGGCACTTCGAGTTTGAACGAGGGGCTACCGGGGCGAGCGACTCGATGCAGAATATTAGCCAAAGTGTTGTCCAAAACTTGTGGCTAGCTATTCCCCCGCTCCCCGAGCAACGCGCCATCACAGACTACCTCGACCGCGAGACGGCGAAGATCGACCGGATGGTGACCAAGGTGGAAGAGGCCATCGATCGCTTGCAGGAGTACCGCACCGCGCTGATCACTGCAGCCGTGACGGGGAAGATCGATGTACGCGGGGCCGTCCGTGACCGCGAGACTTCCGTGAGCGGCCCCGACAGGGTTAAGGTACAGGCGTGAACCGTGTCGAGGTGAACAAGGAGTTGCTGCGCTGGGCGCGGGAGCGCGCCGGTTTCAGCGTCGCCGCGCTGGCGCGGCGGTTCCCTCACCTGGATGCGTGGGAACGCGGTGAGGTGCATCCGACGCTGAAGCAGATCGAAGCCTTCGCTAAGGCCACCTACACCCCCGTTGGCTATCTCTTCCTCCAAGCGCCGCCGGTCGAGACGGTCCCGATTCCCGACTTCCGTACCGTGGCCAATGCGCACGTCGGCCACCCGAGCCCCAATCTGCTCGACACCGTGTACATCTGCCAGCAGCGTCAGGAGTGGTACCGCAACTTCGTCCGCTCCATGGGCGAGGAGAAGATGGCCTTTGTCGGCTCCGCCTCCATCACAAGCGACGTCGTTTCCATGGCCGCTAAAATGCGGCACGCGCTCGGCTTCGACATCGAGGAGCGTGGCCGCATCCCGACCTGGTCCGACGCCCTGCGTCAGTTCATCGAGCAGGCGGATGCACTCGGCGTCCTCGTCATGTGCAGCGGCGTGGTGTTCAACAACAATCGGCGGCACCTCGATCCGGAGGAGTTCCGCGGCTTCGCGATGGCTGACGACCTGGCCCCGTTGGTGTTCATAAACGGCGCGGATACCAAGGCGGCGCAGATGTTCACGTTGGCGCACGAGCTGGCTCACATCTGGCTCGGGCAGTCGGCGGTCTCCGACGCGCAAGCGGTGCAGATCCCGGAGCACAGAGTCGAGCGCTGGTGCAACGAAGTAGCGGCCGAGTTGCTGGTTCCACTCAGCGCTCTGCGCGACGAGCTCGGTCAGGCGGCCGAAATGCCCGACGAGGTCGGCCGCCTGGCGCGGCGCTTCAAGGTCAGTAGCCTCGTCATCCTGCGTCGGATGCACGACGCGGGCGCAATCACGCGCGAGGAATTGTGGGATGCCTATGAGGCGGAAGTTGAGCGGCTACGCGCGATTCCCAGGGGCAGCGGCGGCAACTTCTACCTCACGCTGGGCGCCCGAGTGAGCAAGCGTTTCGCGCGGGCTTTGCTGGTCCACACACTCGAGGGGCACTCGTCGTTTACCGAGGCGTTCCGTCTGCTCGGCGTGAAGAAGATGGCGACTTTCCACGATCTCGGGCACAGCCTCGGCGTGGTGCTGTGATGCCCTATCTGCTTGATGCGGACGTGTTCATTCGTGCCAAGAACCTGCACTACGGACTCGATTTCTGCCCGGCGTTCTGGGACTGGCTCGTAGCCGAGAACGCTACCGGAAGGGTTTTCAGCATCGAAAAGGTGGGTGATGAGGTCCAGGCCGTTGCGGATGAGCTGTCGGAGTGGGCAGCGGCGCGCGGCGGCGATTTCTTCCTTCGACCGGAGCCGGCGGTGTTCCCGGCGTTGGCTACGGTGAGTTCCTGGGCCACAGGCCGACGCTACGAACCATCGGCGGTGAGCACATTTCTTCAAGTGGCCGACTACTACCTCGTTGCGCACGCGCTCGCAGGTAAGCACACGGTCGTTACCCACGAAATTCCGGCGGCAACCACGCGCAAGATCAAGATCCCCGACGCTTGTATCGGCCGTGGTATCAAGTGCATGACGCCCTTCGAGATGCTGCGCACGGAACGCGCTCGCTTCGTCCTGGGCGCCGCGGGGACGTGACCAGATGGCCCAGACCGACGAACGCGCCTTCGAGACCTACGTTGCCGAGATCCTCTCGAACCGCTCCGGCTGGCAGGCCGGCAGCGTCGCCGAGTGGGATGTCGAACGAGCGCTGTTCCCGACGCACATCTTCGCCTTTCTGCAAGAGACCCAGCAGAAGCTCTGGTCGGAGATGCAAGCGCTGCACGGAGCCGCGCTGGAGAGCCTGCTACTCAATACGCTGGGGAAGGAACTCGACCTCAAAGGCTTGCTACATGTCCTGCGACACGGGTTCAAGTTCTACGGCAAGACCTTCCGGCTCGCCTACTTCAAGCCGGCGCATGGGCTGAACGAAGAGGTGCAGACCCTCTACGCGAAGAACCGCCTGACCCTGACGCGACAGGTTCCCTGTCATCCTGGCAAGCACGAGACCGTAGACCTGCTCTTCGCGGTGAATGGCTTGGCCGTGGCGACATGTGAGCTGAAGAACCCTGGCACCGGTCAGACTTGGCGGCATGCGGTGAAGCAGTACGAGGAGGACCGCGACCCGCGCGCGCCGCTGTTCGGGTTTAAGACGCGCGCACTGGTGCACTTCGCCGCCGATCCGAACGAGGTGCATATGACGACGCACCTCAGCAAAGAGGCAACGCACTTCCTGCCGTTCAATCGCGGCACTCACCCGGGCGACGTCCAGTGCGGCGCCGGCAACCCGCAGCACCCGTCGGGCTACCGTACGGGTTATTTCTGGGAAGACGTGCTGCAACGCGACAGCTTCCTCGACATCCTCGGGCACTTCATGTTCATCGAGAAGAAAGAGGAGAAGGTCGATGACGGACACGGCGGACAACGGCGGATCGTCAAGGAAGCGGTGATCTTCCCGCGCTATCACCAACTCGATGCGGTGCGAAAGATCGTGGTGGCGGCCCGCCAGGAAGGGCCGGGCCGCAACTACCTCATCCAGCACTCGGCAGGCAGCGGCAAGACCAACAGCATCTCATGGCTCTCACACCGGTTGGCGAGCTTGCACGACGCCGGCGACAAGAAGGTCTTCGACTGCGTCATCGTCATTACCGATCGACGCGTCCTAGACCGGCAGCTCCAGGACGCGATCTACCAGATCGAGCACGCGCAAGGCGTGGTGAAGGCCATCGACCAAGACTCGAAGCAACTTGCAGCGGCCCTGATCGATGGCACCCAAATCGTGATCACGACTCTGCAGAAGTTCCCCTTCGTCCTGCGCGGGTTGCTGCACGCGGCGGGTGCGGAGAGCCAGGAGAAGGTGAGCGATGAGCAAAAGCGGCAGGCAAAGGAGTGGGAGGCCGCGATTGCTGCGCGGAAGTACGCGGTCATCGTGGATGAGGCGCACTCCAGCCAGAGCGGCGAAACGTCGCGGGAGCTGAAGGAGATTCTTGGCGCAGCGGCAAATGAGAATGAAGAAGGCGAGGCCGACTGGGAGGATCGTCTGAACCAGGTGATGCAATCGCGTGGGCGGCAGCCCAACCTGAGCTTCTTCGCTTTCACCGCAACGCCGAAGGGCAAGACGATTGAGTTGTTTGGGCAGTCGGGGCCGAACGGTGTTCCCGAAGCGTTTCACATCTACAGCATGCGGCAGGCGATCGAGGAGGGCTTCATCCTCGACGTGCTGACGAATTACACCACCTACGCCACGTTTTACCGACTGCTCAAGGCCGCCGAAGAAGACCCCAAGCTGCCAAAGAAGAAGGCGGCGAGGGCGCTGGCCAAATTCATGAGCCTGCACCCGCACAACATCGAGCAGAAGACCGAAGTGATGGTCGAGCACTTTCGGCGCAGCGTACGACCGCGGCTGGGCGGACGGGCGAAGGCGATGGTGGTCACGTCTTCACGCCTGCATGCGGTGCGCTACATGCTGGCGTTTCGCACCTACATCGCTGAGAACGGCTATACCGACGTGCGGCCGCTGGTCGCGTTCAGCGGAACGGTCAAAGACCCGGAAACGCAGATCGAGTACACAGAGCCGGGCATGAACATCGACGTTATCAGCGGCAAGCCCATCAGCGAGGCCCAGCTTCCCGCGCGCTTCGACTCGCCGGACTACAACATTCTGCTCGTAGCCAACAAGTACCAGACCGGCTTCGATCAGCCGTTGCTGCACACGATGTACGTCGACAAGCGGCTCGATGGCGTGCAGGCGGTGCAGACGCTCTCGCGGCTCAACCGCATGATCCCCGGCAAAGACGCGCCCTTCGTTCTCGACTTCGTGAACGACGCCGTGAACATCTATCGCGCCTTCAAGCCCTACTACGACAAGACCGGCCTCCGGGAAGCGTCGGACCCATCGATGCTGGAAACCCTCAAGCACGAGCTCGACCAAGCGCAGGTGTACCATTGGAGCGAGGTCGAAGCGTTCGCGCGGATCTTCTACAAGCCGCTGGAGCAGCAAAGCGCCGCGGATCACGCCCACATGCAACGGCACCTGCAGCCGGCAGTGGATCGCTTCACGAGCATCGAGGAAGAAGAGAAGCGGCAGGAGTTTCGCGACAAGCTGAGTGCGTACGTGAAGGTCTATGCCTTCCTCAGCCAGATCATTCCGTACTTCGATCCGCATCTGGAGATGCTTTACAGCTATGGGCGCTTCCTGCTCCCGCACCTGCCGCTCGACCGTGATACGTCGATCATCAAGGTCGGAGATGAGGTGGAGCTCCAGTACTACCGGCTGGAGCGCAACTTCTCGGGTTCCATCGAGGTCAAAGAGGGTGAGGCTCAGTACGTGAAGAGCCCGACTGACATCGGTACGGGCAAGGCGCAGGACGAGAAGGCGCCACTGTCGGAAATCATCAAAGTGCTGAACGAGCGGTTCGGTACGCAGTTTGGGGAGGAGGACCGCCTCTTCTTCCAACAGATCAAGGAGAAGGCCTGCAAGGACAAGCAGGTGATCCAGACGGCCCTCGCCAATCCGCTCGACAAATTCGAGCTGGGCATCCGCAAGCTGATCGAGGACTTCATGATCGAGCGCATGGGTGAGAATGACAAGATCGTCACGCGGTACATGGCGGACCGCGAGTTTCAGGGTTCCGCGTTCCCGATCTTGGCGAAGGAGATTTTCGATGCCGTCAGGGCAGCTGTGCCCGCACCGGCGAATGCTTCGACGTCGAGCGGTTCGTGATCACAGCTCGGGGAGCAGCGGAGACTCGCGAACGCACTTCAAAACCGCGCGGGCGGCCGTAAGGTCGCCGGAGGGTTCGACTCCCTTCCTGAACCTGCCCCAAAATGAGACAGTACCGAAACGACGATTGTGAGGCGTGATCCGTGCCCCGTGATCGGATTTCCGCAGATGGTCCGAATCCTTCACGGGTCACGGATCACGCGTCACGATCCCAACGACCGCACGGCGGCCACGGCACGGCGCCAGCCCTGATAGAGCGCCTCACGTTTTTCTGGAGCCATCCGCGGCCGGAAGATTCGATCCGGCTTGCGCACGCGTTCCAGCTCGCGTTCGGACTTCCACAGCCCCACCCCCAGGCCGGCCAGCAAGGCGGCTCCCAGGGCGGTCGTTTCAACGACCTTCGGGCGATCCACCGTGGTGCCGAGGAGGTCAGCCTGAAATTGCATCAGCAGATTATTGGCGGCGGCCCCGCCATCGACCCGCAACCCGGTGAGCGGTCGGCCTGATTCGGCGACCATGGTATCCACCACGTCACGCGTCTGGTACGCCAGCGACTCGAGCGTCGCCCGGACGACATGCGCGCGGGTCACGCCGCGGGTCAGGCCCACGAGCGCACCGCGCGCGGCCGCGTCCCAATACGGCGCGCCGAGTCCGACGAAGGCGGGTACCAGATAGACACCCAAGGTGGAATCAACCCGGCGGGCCAAGGCTTCGGACTCTTTTGCCTGCTTGATCACACCCAGGCCGTCGCGCAGCCATTGTACCGCCGCCCCGGCGACGAAGACCGATCCTTCGATGGCATACGCCGGTTCTCCATTGGGCGCGCAGGCCATGGTGGTGAGCAGCCCGCGGTGCGAGGCGACCGCCCGCTCGCCGGTGTACATGAGCAAGAAGCAGCCGGTGCCGTAAGTGTTCTTGACCATGCCGGGCCGGAAGCAAGCCTGCCCGAAGAGCGCGGCTTGCTGATCGCCGGCGATCCCGGCGATCGGGACTTCGGCGCCGAACACGCGCGCGGCCGTGGTCCCGGCAATGCCGGCGGATGAAGTGACGTGGGGCAACACCTCCGCCGGCACGTTGAGCAGCCGGAGCAACTCCTCGTCCCATTTCCGTTCGTGAATATTGAACAGCAACGTGCGCGATGCATTGGTGAAGTCGGTGGCGTGTACCTGGCCGCCCGTCAGCTTCCAAATGAGCCAGCTATCGATAGTGCCGAAGGCCAGGCGTTGGGCCTGGTTCCGCGCCCCTTTCACGTGATCGAACAACCATTGGAGCTTGGTGCCCGAGAAGTAGGGATCGATGACCAAACCCGTTTTCGCCTGAATGGTAGACTCCGCACCCTCTGCCTTCAGTGCCTCACAGGTTGCGGCGGTACGCCGATCCTGCCAGACGATGGCGCGATGCACCGGCTTGCCGGTGCGCCGGTCCCACAGTACCGTTGTCTCACGCTGGTTGGTGATGCCAATTGCCGCCACATCCTTGGGCTTCAGCCGCGCTGCCCGCAGCGTGATGCCGATGACCCGCTGTGTGACGCGCCAGATCTCTTCCGGATCATGTTCGACCCAGCCCGGGCGCGGATAATACTGGCGAAATTCAGAGTAGCCGCGGCTGCGTACCCGGCCCGAGGCATCGAAGATCATGGCAGTGGTGCCGGTGGTCCCCTGATCAATCGCTAGAATGTGATTCGGCATCGTCGATCCTTTTCCATGTAACGCATGAATCGGCTTCAGGCATCCCCGTTCGGGGGAGTGTCGATTTTCTCGCAAACAGTGCTTCGACAAGCTCAGCACGAGCGGTTGGGTATTCAATTTCAAAGAAGAATTCCGCTCACCCTGAGCTCGTCGAAGGGTCTGTCTCCCGTCTATCGACAGTCCCCCGGGTCACTAGTCACGACTCATGAACGGCGTCAACTGGTTCCTCAATCGGGTTCGTGCCTTGTGACTTTGCCGGCTTTGCACAAGAACTCCCAGCGGGCGCCCTTCGATACGCCGCCAAGAGAAGGCGGCTACTTGTATATTGGGGTTGTGGGGAGCGGTTTTCCACAAGCTGACGGAACGAGCGAGGGGGGTGGGG
>JBIOJG010000036.1:0-62642 GCA_044450645.1 Binatia bacterium | reverse complement strand
CTGACGTTCATTGAGGATGTGTTCCGTCGTCGGCTGACAAAAAGTATAGCCAGCTTTCCAGCGCGAGAGTTGGAAGATCTTGTGGGTAGTAACCCGAAGCAAAACAACAACGAGTTGGCCCGCGGGATTCGAGACGGTGAAAAGCCTTTGCTTTGGGGAAAGGAAACGCTTTGCAAACTCTGCAGCGGAGACATTCACTACCTCATCAGTTTGGTCGACGACATGGTGAGGCAGTCTGGCGGCCCTGTCGAATTGGCGAAGGCGGAAGGCGCGTTCAAGGTGATGCAGGCAACCCAGAATCGAACTATCCGGGAGGCGGCGGGCAGCTTCCTTAAGAATCTACGCAGTGTCCCCCGTTGCGGAGAGCACTTGGTCGCGATTGTCGAAGCTTTTGGCAACGTCGCGAACTCGCATTTGAAGTTCCTCGATTCAAAGAACGAGGAAGGAACTCCTCCAAAGCAGGCAACTCGCATCGAGCCATACGAACCGTTTGCTCTGTCTGACCACGCTCAGGACCTCTACGACGAATTGCTGCGCTACTCAGTCTTCATCGAGGATTTCCGTGGGAAGAGTCGGCGCGGCAGTGTGGTTCCGCGTCTTTACCTCCGGCGTTTCCTGATCCCTCACTTCAACCTCACGTTCAGTACTCGGGACTCCATTGAGCTTGAGGCTGCGGACTTTGAGGGATTTCTCTTGGAGCCGAAAGAGTTCGACCGAAAGCTTCGATTGAAGAGCGCAGGAGACGCGAAGAGGTTTAAGCGGAGGCTCAAGAGAGAAACAACCGAACATGAAGACCAATTGTCTCTTGGGCTGAAAAAGTGACGGCAATGAATTTAACCGTGCAGACACCCGATGAATGGCTTGCTGCTCTGGCAAAGCCGACCCTTGAAACGATTAGGCAAGTGGTAATGGCTCCTCAAGATTGGCTCGTCGTCTGTGCTGGATTCGAGGACAGAGCGATGGGGATACTACGGAGCGCCGTTTCGGGAGGAACCGGGTTCAATGTCATCCTTATCCACTATGAGCCATATCTCCCGGAGAACAAGGCAGATACTATCCGTGACATCTGTCAACGCGCGCAGATTAAGGTTGCCGACGTGACCTACGATCGCCAAGAGCCTTCGGGATTCGGCCGCAAATTTCTCGAGCGGTTGTCTGCCTGTCGGGGACGCATCCTCGTGGACGTCTCCGCCATGTCACGGCTCCTGATCGTGCAGGCTCTTGTCGCACTTGGAACGCGACCAGCCGGATTCACGGACTGCTTTGTGGCCTACGCTGAGGCTAAAGATTATCCGCCGACCCAAGATGAAGCCGAGGCGGAACTGGCGAAGTCGGAGTCCGACCCGACCTTCTCAATTCTCTTTCTCTCATCTGGCGTCTTCGAGGTTACGGTGGTCCCGGAGTTATCGTCCTTCGCGCCCGCCGGGGCCCAAACTCGACTCATAGCCTTTCCCTCACTCGACGCGCATCACCTGACTGCGCTTCGCGCCGAAATCCAGCCGTCGCGCTTTAGTTTCATTGAGGGTGTGCCCCCGAGTTCTCAAAACAAGTGGCGGCAACAGGTGATTTCCGTCGTGAACTGTCTCGACCAAATTCAGGACGCTGAGAAGTGCCAGACAAGCACGCTGGATTATCGAGAGACGCTCGATTGGCTGCTGAAGCTCTACTCCAAGCACGCTGTTCGCGAGCGTCTGCTCATTTCTCCCACAGGCAGCAAGATGCAAACTGTTGCGGTGGGAATCTTCCGCACATTCGTTGAGGACGTGCAGATTGTCTATCCAACTCCGCGCGGCTTTCGGACGCCCGCCCGCTATACTCTTGGAGTAGGTCCCCTTCATCTATTGGCGCTTGCGCCATTCTCTGCCGCCTTTTAGGAGTGAACACTGGGGACGTTCCTAGTTTCATAGGATAGGATATGAGCCATTCCGCTCTGTCCGAATCGCAGCGGGATGCTCGGCGACGCTCGCCGTCGCGATCCCCAGCCGGCGGCTCACGTCGACGAGGCGGATGCCCCGCCCCACGATGGCTTCGGTGGCGACGCGGATCAGCTCCCGTCGCGCCGCGCCTTTGCGGCGAGCGGTGCCAAAGCCTCGATCAGGTTGAGCGTGCACTTCAGGCCTCTCCCAGTACGCCGCGGCAGCTTTTGCGGGGTTGCGAGATATGCACCATATACATATAGTATGGCTGTGCCGGTAACCTTCGATCCCACGAAGAACGCCGCGAACCTCAAGAAACACGGAGTTTCGCTCGCCGAAGGCGACGGCGTGCTCAACGACCCTCTGGCACTGACGATCGAAGATGATTCGGCTGAGGGAGAGCGGCGGTTCGTATCCATCGGCATGAACGCGTTCGGTTCCCTCATGGTGGTCGCCTACACGTATCGTGGCGACGATGTTCGATTGATCTCGGTTCGGACGGCCGAACCCAAAGAAAGGCGTGCGTATGAAAAAGGGGTATGATTTCTCCAAAGGCAAGCGTGGGGCGGTGATCCCGCAGACCGGGAAAACCCGGATCACGATTTACCTGGATGACGCCATTGTTGCGCGCTTCAAGGCCCAGTCCGAGAAGACCGGAAAGGGATATCAGACGCTCATCAATGAGGCGCTCAACGCCTACGTCGGCTTTACCGAGAAACCCCTGACTCCTCAGCTGGTCCGCGAGATCGTGCGAGAAGAGCTCGCAGCCCACAACTGAAAGTGCCGCCACTGACTGACTCTGTTCGTCCGCGCTTCCAAGGCCGGCACGGCACGTCGACACCTGCACCATGACTGTTACCTGCCGTTCCGCTGGCTCGCCGGCGTTCCCTGCCTGAGGCCCATCACTTCCGTCGGCGTCGCCGGCGTGCGCGCTCGAACGCGCTCACGAGGTCGCTGCGGTCCAGTGCCTGCTCCACTTCCCGGAGCGTGCCCCGGATCAGAGCCACATCGAGATCCGTGGGGTGTGCGTTCAGGATCGCGTGGACGTCGTCGAGATCCTTGGCACGTCCGGCGAGCACTTTCATTACAACCACGTCTTCCGCACTGGCCACCCGGACACTGACGCCTTGGATGTTTCGCACCTGAGCGCGTTGCAGAAAGAGATCCTCGAGACCTGTACCCGCGAGGACCACGTCGACCGGTATTCCGGAGGCCGTATGCACCAGCGGGATGACTCGTGTGCGGGCGATGAACGTCTCCGCATCGGCGACGCGCAGCGTGAATCCCGCGTTCTGCAGCGCCGCGATGAGCTCGCCCGCGGCGTGTCCTTCGGCATCGACGGTGACATCGACGTCCGCCGTCAGGCGCGCGGCGCCGTGCAGCAGCGCAGCCTGTGCGCCAAACAGGTACCATCGTGGCGTGATCGGTTCGAGCGCGGCGCGCAACGCCGCGAGCACCTCAACGACGCGGGAAGGCATGCGCGGCGCGATCGAGTAGGCGCGTGAGTCGGATATGATGCTCGAGATCCTCGGCGCGATCCTCTTCGGAGGGCCAGTCCGGTCGCACCTGGTGCGCATGCTCCCTCAGCGCCTGACCGGCGCGCCAAGTGGCCTCGGCACCCTCTTTCCGGAATCGCCGCGCCCAGTAGCCCTGCTTTGATTCCGCGACGACGTCGTAGGCGCGCCCCATGAACGATCGCACCGCTAGCGGATCCATCACCCACAAAATAGCGCGAATGCACAGCGGTTGCGACCGGTGGAAGAACGTGAGCCCTCGCGGAGTAGAGTCAGGGCCATTGACTCTCGATTCTGTCTAACAACCCCAGGAATAATGCAGATCGAGAATCACGACGCTCAAATCTGTTTGAGGAGGAACGATCGTCTGGCCGCGAACGTGCGCTACGTCTTCGCTGGCTAGGCCGCTTGCATCTCCACGACGAGACGCTTACCCAGTTGCGCCAGCGCTTCTTGCAGCCGCGGCAATTTCGAGGGGTGCCGCGGGTCGAGCAGGCGGCGAACCTCCTTCTCATCGCACCCGAGTCGCGCTGCGAGATCGCGCTTTGTCAGCTTCGCTTCGCGAAGAGCGAGATACAAGGCTGCCTTGGCAGCCATCGGTGCCGAGACCGGCACCATGCGCTCGCCGCGACGCGGCGGCGAGGCGGCGGGGATATCATCGCCCCGACGAATGCGCCCAGCGATCGCTTCATCCAAGCAGTCCCTGGCCTCAGCCAGCGTTCCCTGGTCGTCGTCGCCTTCCGTAAGGGCCTCGGGGAGGTCCGGAAACCGGACCAGCACATTTCTCCGATGCCTTTCGAACTTGGCCGGATACACAAACCCGAAGTTCTTCATCGCTCTCGTGCCTTTCTACGACTCCTTCGATCGCTACCGCAGGTCCTCGCGGGTTAAGCCCAATTGCACCAGCATTGCGGCGAGCAGGCCCGGCGACAGTTCTTTGCGCCGGTCCTTCAGTACGGTGAACCGTTCTCCATAGTACACGGTGCCGTGGCTGCCCTTGCCTCGCTCCACACGAAAGACAACCCTGACTCCGCGTCCCCTTCCGAGCTTCTGCAGCCGGCGAAGGAATTCAGCCCCGGTCACCGGAGAAGCATCGGACAAGAATGTCCGAAAGTCAAAGCGTCAAAGGGCCGCGCGAGTCTCGCTATCAGGTCGAGAAGATGTGCTGTCTGCCTGCGTGCTGTCATCCAGAGGCATGATAAGGAACATTCCTCGACTGCTAGAAACCGTTTCGCCAGACTTCGGGTGGAACGGGGCCAACGGTAAGCCCGCGGCCCAACGAGGTCATGTCTACTTCACGGCATCGAGCGCTCAGAACGATCCGTGTGTCAGGTTGGGGCACGCACTGCCTCGGCGCTGGAGTTGCGACGGTTCTGCTTCTCGGTCAAGCGGCACAGGCCGGACAATGGACGCGCGGGTACATCAATTCTCTGCCTGATTCCGCCTTCGCTGCTGTCGAGACGACGCCACGCGGAAACAGGGTGAGGCATCTTCCGCATCACGATCGAGGCGGCCGAGTCGACGTCCCGCATCTGCGCAACGCGCTGCAGCGTCTCCCGCAGGTGAAATGGATCGATCCGGCTCACGCCGCCGCCGCGCGCCAGCACCTGGAACAGCATTTGCGCGGCCTGCGACACGACCGGCGCTAACCCAACCAAGGCGCCATTTTCCGGTACTGTCCTAAGTCGGCCATCAGCCATCAGCGTTCAGCTCTCAGCCCGGAAATTGAAACCTCTGCCTTTTGGCTGGGTTCTCGTGAGGTTGGCTGATGGCTGACCGCTGATGGCTGATAGATACGCCGCAGTTAGGACAGCACCCATCTTGCCTTCTCTCTTGCAGGAGCCCACGTGTTGCGTTATTTAGAAAACTGACTGGTCAGTTCCGGAAATCAGGGTGCCTGCCAGTAGAATTGAAAATCCAATCGCCGCGAGCCAGCCGTGAAGGAAGCACAGAAGAGAACCCCGAGTCTGCGTGAAATATCGCCTGCTGTCGAGGTGGAGACCGTTGCCAGCATTCCTGTCCGCTCCTCAACCATTCGTCGCGTCGTCCTCTACCTTTTACTGGCCCTGCTGGTGGCCGCCGGTCTCACCTTCGGGATCCGGACCGTGGTGTTCTACGCCCACCACGCGGAGACCGATGACGCGCAGATCGAAGGTCACATCGACCCCGTCCTGCCGCGCGTCGCGGGTTACGTGGCCGATGTTTTGGTGCGCGAAAATCAGCATGTTGCCGCCAACCAGATGATCGTCCGCATCGATCCGCGCGATCTGCAGTCGCGGGTGAACATGGCGCAGACGGCCCTAGCCACCGCGCAGGCGGCGGTCGCGGTGGCGCGTGCCAACGTCGAAGCGATCAAGACGAAGCGGGAGAAGACGTCGGCGGACTTTGCGCGCTACTCGTCGTTGTCCCGGCAGCATGTCATCTCGCCGCAGGATTACGACTCCGCGAAGGCGGCGGCTGATGCGGCCGAGGCGGAGTACCAGGTGTCCGTCCGCCAGGTCGGTGCCGCCGAAGCGCAGGTGGCCCAGCGTCAGGCTGACCTCGACTATGCCCAGCTGCAGCTCTCGTACACCACCGTCGCCGCACCGGCCCCCGGTTTCGTCTCCAAGAAGAGCGTCGAGGTCGGCCAGTTCATCGAGGCGGGCCAGCCGCTCATGGCTATCGTCCATGACCAGGACGTGTGGGTGGTCGCCAATTTCAAAGAGACGCAACTCAGCAAGATGCGAGTGGGCCAGGCCGTGACGGTCGAGGTGGATGCCTATCCCGGCCACATGTTCCATGCGCGGGTGGATTCGATTGCCTCCGCCACGGGCGCCAAGTTCGCGCTGCTCCCGCCGGACAACGCCACCGGCAACTTCGTCAAGGTCGTGCAACGTGTCCCCGTCAAGATCGTCTTCACCGACGAACCCGATCCCAGTCACCCGCTCCGAGTGGGGATGAGTGTTGTGGCGATCGTGGATGTCGGGTGACGGGAGGACAGCGATCAACATTCAGCATTCAGCTTTCAGCACTCAGCCTCATCTCTCCGTCTGAACCCAGTGTAGTGCGTCAGGAAGATGGTCTCTTATCGGACTCGGCAACAGATTCTCCGTTCACCCCGAGTAGGCGCCTGCTCTTGGCGCCGTATCGAGGGGCACCCGCTGATTGCAGCCCGAAGTTTCCATGTCCCTCGATACGCCGCCACAAAGACGGCGGCTACTACCAATGAACCGACTGACGTTCCGCAGGGAATGGCCTTCGATACGCGCCCTGAGAAGACGGGCGCTACTCAGGCCGAACGGATTCAGGTTCATTGGCCCAACATACCCGTGCCGCGCGGGTTGGGTTCTCGGGACGAACGGGGGGCCATTCGGTACTCCAATTGTGACGCACTACACCAGCTGAAGGCTGAGAGCTGAGGGCTTCTCATGGCTGAAAGCGGCGCGCGCAAATGGATCATCGTCGTCACCGTGGTACTGTCGGCGATGATCGAGTTGATCGATACGACGATCGTCAACGTATCGTTGCCGCAGATGATGGGCAACCTCGGCGCCACCCTGGACGAAATTGCGTGGGTGGTGACCGCCTACGTATTCGCCAACGTCATCGTCCTGCCCATGGCCAGCTGGCTGTCCGCCGTCCTCGGTCGCCGCAATTACTTCGCCGGCTCCATCTTGCTGTTCACCGTCGCCTCGTTTTTCTGCGGGCATGCGAGTAGCCTCTGGGAACTGGTGCTCTTTCGCTTCCTGCAAGGTGCCGGCGGTGGCGGCTTGATGTCCACCTCACAGTCCATTCTGGTGGAAACGTTTCCACCGGAGGAGCTGGGGCTTGCCACCGGCCTGTTCGGCCTGGGCGTGGTGATCGGACCCACCGTCGGTCCCACACTCGGCGGCTGGATCACCGACAACTTCTCGTGGCCGTGGATCTTTTACGTGAACCTGCCGATCGGCGCCCTGGCTTTGATGATGACGCTCTTGTTCATCCGCGACGCACGCCAGGAGCGGGAAGTCGGCGGCGTGGACTGGTGGGGCATCCTGCTCTTGGTCGTCGGCGTCGGCGCGCTGCAAGTCGTTCTCGATCGGGGGCAGCGCGACGACTGGTTTGCGGCGCCGTACATCACCGTCCTGACGATCGTTGCGGCCGTCGGCATCGCCGCCTTCATTTGGTGGGAGTTGAAAACACAGCATCCGGTGGTCGATCTGCGCGTGTTGAGAAACCGTTCGCTGGCGGTGGGAACGTTTTTTACCTTCATCCATGGGTTCGGGCTGTACGCGTCGCAGTTCATATTCCCGGTTTTCGTCCAGCACCTCCTCGGTTTCACCGCGCTGCAATCGGGGTTGATCATGTTGCCGAGTAGTTTGACCGCTGCGGTCATGATGCCGCTGGCGGGCCGTCTCATTCGCCGGGGTTTCCCGCCTCAGCTCCTGGTCGTCTTTGGATTCATCAGCTTCTTCGCCTTCACCTGGATGCTGTCGCAATCAACCTTGGCGTCGGGCCAGGCGGATTTCTTCTGGCCGTTGATCCTGCGGGGCTTCGGGCTGAGCTTGCTGTTCGTGCCCTTCACTACGCTGGCGCTCTCTCAACTGTCGGCGCAAGACGTCCATCAGGCCACGGGGCTGACGAACATGATGCGGCAGCTCGGTGGATCGTTAGGCGTGGCCGTGATCGCCACTTTCGTCCAATACCGCAGCTGGGAGCACCGGCAGGATATGCTGCGCTACGTGACCCCGTTCGATTTCGCCTTGCGCCAGCGGCTGAGTATGATCATTCATGGGTTGATGGCTCACGGCTCCTCCTTCGTCGAAGCGCAACGGCAGGCCTATGCGGCCATCGAGGGCACGGTGTCGCGGCAGGCCTTCCTGCTGACGTACATGGATGCGTTCCGCATCGTCGGCGTGTTCTTCATCTGCTGCATGCCGTTGCTGCTGCTCTTCAAGACACGCCGGGGGCCCGCGGTGGTGCCGGCGGCGCACTGAGTGGGAATGAGGTGAACCTGCTGATGGTCCGGTCGCGTTACATCATTGTCGTGGTAGTGGTGATCCTCCTCGCCATCGGCGGCTACAGCTACTGGCGGCATGGCCGGGGTGACGGCCAGAGCGAGTATGTGACCGAGCCGATCGCACGCGGTTCCGTTGCTTCGACGGTGACGGCGACTGGAACGCTGAACCCCGTCACCAGCGTCCAGGTCGGCACCTACGTCTCCGGACCGATCAAGGCTCTCTATGCGGACTTCAACTCACCGGTGACGAAAGGGCAGCTGGTGGCCAAGATTGATCCGCAACCGTTTCTGGTAAAGGTGCAGGAGGCCGACGCCAACCTGGCCAACGCCCGCGCCAAGGTTGAGAAGGACCGTGCCGACTTGGCGTTCAAGAGGCTCACCCTCGATCGCAACCGCGAGTTGCTTGCCAAGAACCTGATCGCGCAAAACGATCTCGATACCGCCAAGAGCAACTACGATCAGGCCGTGGCCCAGGTTGACCTCGACAAGGCCGGCATACAGCAGGCCGAGGCGTCGCTCCAGGAGGCACGGATCAACCTGGCCTACACCGACATCACCTCGCCCGTGGATGGCGTGGTGGTCTCGCGCAACGTCGACGTCGGGCAAACAGTGGCCGCCAGTTTTCAGACGCCGACGCTGTTCCTGATCGCGCAGGACCTGACCAAGATGCAGGTCGACAGCAACGTCAGTGAGTCGGACATCGGCGCCGTGCGCGCGGCTCAGCCGGCAACGTTCTCCGTGGATGCGTATCCCGGCAAGGTGTTTGCTGGCGCCGTGGCGCAGGTCCGGAATGCTCCCATCACGGTGCAGAATGTCGTCACCTACGATGTCGTGGTGGCGGTCGACAACCCGGATCTGGAACTCAAGCCGGGCATGACCGCCTCTGTGGCCGTCATCACCGCACGGCGTGACGATGTCCTGAAGATTCCGCTGCGTGCGGTGCGCTTCAATCCCGATCGCAAGCCGAGCGCCGAGCCCACGCAGGCGCAGGTTGGAAGCGCACGACAGTCGCAGCGCCGCGGCGAATCCACCGTGTGGGTGACACAGCCCGACGGCACGCTACGCAAGGTCGAGGTGAAACTGGGCGTGCGCGATGACCAGTACGCTGAACTCCTGTCCGATCACTTGGAGTTCGGTGACGAACTGGCCGTTGCCTTCCGCCGTGGCGCCGACCGCCAGACCGAGAAACCGCCTTCGTTCGGGAGTCCACGCTTCCGTTAAGATCATGGGCGAGCCGCTCATTCAGGTCCGCGACCTGTGGAAGATCTATCACCTGGGTGACGTGGAGGTGAAGGCGCTGTGCGCAGCGTCCGCCGACATCAGGGCCGGGGAATTCGTGGCGGTGATGGGGGCATCCGGCTCCGGGAAGTCGACGTTCATGAACATTCTGGGCTGCCTGGATCGGCCCACGAGGGGCACCTATCGCCTCGACGGTGTCGATGTGTCCAGCTTATCAGCCGACCAGCGCGCGACTATCCGCAACCGGCAGGTCGGTTTTGTCTTTCAGAGCTTCAACTTGATCGCCCGCACCAGCGCGCTGGAGAACGTCGAGCTGCCACTCTTCTACAGCGACGTGCCGCTGGCGGAGCAGCGCCAACGGGCGTGCGACGCGCTGGCCGCCGTGGGTTTGACGGGCCGTGAAAGCCACGTGCCGAGCCAGCTGTCCGGCGGGCAGCAACAACGCGTCGCCATTGCCCGTGCACTGGTCAATCGGCCGTCGCTGTTGCTGGCCGACGAACCCACGGGAAACCTCGATACGCAGACGAGTTTGGAGATTTTGCAAGTCTTTCAGCGCCTCAACCGCGACCAGGGCATCACCGTCGTCCTGGTCACGCACGAACCGGACATCGCCACCTACGCGCGGAGGGTGATCACGTTCCGCGACGGGGAGATCATTTCCGACGTGCAGCAAGGGGCTACCGTGAAGGAGCGTTCCGGTGTGGAGCTCCTGGGCCGCGCATGAAACTTCTCCGCATGACCTTCCGCACGGCGCTGCGGGCGTTGCGGCGCAACAAGATGCGCTCGGCATTGACCATGCTCGGCATCATCATCGGCGTGGCGGCGGTCATCACCATGGTGAGCATCGGGCAGGGCGCCGATGCCGCGGTACAAAAGCAGATCATGAGCCTCGGGACCAACCTGCTCATGGTCATCCCCGGCGCCACCACCTCGGCCGGCGTGCGCTCCGGCTGGGGCGGCGTCTCCACGCTCACCGTTGCCGACGCGGCGGCCATCAAGAGGGAATGCCCTTCGGTTGCTGAGGTCACGTACTTCCGGCGTCAAATCGTGCAGATCGTGTACGGCGATCAGAACTGGTCAACCGTCGCCCAGGGCACTACCCCGTCGTTTGAGAAAGTCCGCGCTTGGCCGGCGGCGACGGGCAGCTTCTTCACGCAGCGCGACGAAGAGACCGCCAACCGGGTCGTGGTGCTGGGTCAGACGGTGGTGGATCACCTCTTCGGTCCGGGCGAAGATCCGGTGGGGGCGCTCCTTCGTATCAAGGATGTGCCCTTTCAAGTGATCGGCGTGCTCGAAGCCAAGGGACAAACGGGTTGGGGCCAGGATCAGGACGACATCGTCGTCATGCCGTTCTCGACCGCCGAACGCCGTGTCCTTGGCACCCAGTTCCTCGGCACCGTGGACATGGTCTTCGTTTCCGCCGAGTCTGCCGGCGAGATCAGCGATGCCGCCAAGCAGGTCGAAACGCTGCTCCACGATCGCCACCACATCCAGCCGGAGCAGGAGAACGACTTCACCGTGCGCAGCCTCAACGATATTGCCAAGGCATCGGAGACCGCCAGCAAGGTGATGACCAACCTACTGCTGAGTGTGGCATCGATCTCGCTTCTGGTCGGCGGTATCGGGATCATGAACATCCTGCTGGTGTCGGTGACCGAGCGTACCCGCGAGATCGGCATCCGCATGGCGGTGGGTGCGAAGGGCCGCCACATCCTGCTGCAGTTTCTGGTCGAGGCGACCACCCTCAGCATGGTCGGTGGATTGGCCGGGGCGATCCTCGGCATCGCCGGTGCCCAGTTGATCTCCTACCTCGCAGCCTGGCCGACGCTGTTGTCGCCGTCGGCGGTGGCCGGCTCGTTCCTGTTCTCGGGAGCGGTGGGCGTGTTCTTCGGCTTCTACCCGGCGCGCAAAGCCTCACGCCTCGATCCCATCGCGGCGCTGCGGTACGAGTGAGGAACCGATTTTCACGAAGCTGCTGCCTGCTGCGGCATGACCAGCGGCAAGAGCGTCCGCTTGCGGGTCCGCTTCAGCTCGTCGAGCTGGGCCCGTGCCGCCGTGGTTGCTTCGGCTTCTCGGATTTTCCCCAGGCGTCGTTCGAGGTCGGTATCACTGGTCTCACGACCGAGCTGCACCTCGGCGACGAGTCGGTTGATGTGATCGCGTACGCTTTCGAGGGCGCGGATGTCGGCCTCGGGAGAGAGACCATTCAAGGTTTCCTGCAGGCGCAGGCGGGCCTGGGCGTTGGCCAGGCGGGCGGCCATGCGGACCTTCTCATCGCGCAGGCGCGCGATCTCCTGCTGAAAGGCCACCAAGTTCTTCTTCGCGGCCTCGGCTTCGCCGGTCAACTCGCGCAGTTCGGTGGCGAGCCGCTCGACGTCGTCGCGCAGCACGTCGCGCCGGCTGATCAAGATGAGGGCCGCGGCGTCATCGTCGTGATCGACGGCGATGTCGAGCTGGGTGCCGAGGCGTGACAACTCTGCGGACTTGAACTGCAACTCTTTCGACAGTTTGGTACGGGCGTAGAGGACGCCGGCCGCCGCTTGGCGCAGCTTCCCATACTGGTCCAATCGCTCCTGAATCGCGGCTTCGTACACCGCCTCTGGATTGCGCTGCTCGCGACGGCCAAGCCATTGACCGAGTACACCGCGGATCAGATTCCGCACCCGCGCAAAGAGTTGCATGACGCCTCTCCTTCCTTGACTCAGGACTCAGCACTCAGGACTCGGGACTGCCTTTTCCTTCATCCGCGCTGATCCCCAGCTCGCGCATCTTCTGCTGGAAGTTCTGCCGGTACATGCCGACTTCTTCCGCCGCCTTCGAGATGTTGCCGCCGTGGCGTGTCAGCGCCCGCAGCAAGAAGTCGCGCTCGAAAGCCTCCACGACCTGCTCCTTGGCTTCGCGGAACGAGAGCGCCGTGGTGCCGGGCGGAAGAGGAGCCGGCGCTGTCGGCGCTGCCGCTCCAGACTGAGCGAACAGATCGCTTGCCGTGATCTCCGGCCCGGAAGCAAGGAGGAGCGCTTGCTCGACGGCGGAGCGCAGCTCGCGGACGTTGCCCTTCCACGGATGTGTCATGCAGGCGCGCAGGGCATCGGCGTTCATTGGTTTCACGTCGCGACGGAAGCGCGCCGCTGCGTCCTTCAGGAAGTGATCGATGAGCAGCGGAATGTCTTCGCGGCGCTCGTGCAGGGGCGGAATGATCAGCTCCACCACCCGCAGCCGATAGTAGAGATCTTCGCGGAACCGGCCGCCGTGCACCGCCGCCTCCAGGTTCTGGTTGGTCGCGGCGATGAGCCGCACGTCGACGGTGATCGCCTGATTGCCACCGACGCGTTCGAACTCCTTTTCCTGGATGGCGCGCAGCAGTTTCGCCTGAGTCTCGAGCGGCATGTCACCGACTTCATCGAGCAGCAGCGTGCCACCGTCGGCGGCCTCGAACTTGCCCTCGCGCCGGGCGATGGCGCCGGTGAACGCACCGCGCTCGTGGCCGAACAGCTCGCTTTCCACCAGCTCGCGGCTGAGCGCGGCGCAGTTCATCTTGATCATCGGCTTGGTGCGGCGCGGGCTGCGGTAGTGCAGAGCGTTTGCCACCAGCTCCTTGCCGGTGCCGCTCTCGCCCCGGATCAAGACGGTGACGTCGGTGTCGGCGATCTTGTCGATGGTTTCGAACAGGCGGCGCATGGCCGGGCTGCGGCCGATGATCTGCCCGAACGCGAAGTCGCCCCGCACCTGCTCGAGCAGACGCCGATGATCGCGGCGCAGCAGGGAGGTCTCCATCACGCGGCGGACAACCAGGCGCAGTTCGTCGTTGTCGAACGGTTTCGGAAGGTAGTCGACCGCCCCGAGCTTCATCGCCTGCACGGCGATCTTCTCCGAGCCGTACGCTGTGATCATGATGACCGCGATGTCCGGATCGATGCTGCGGGCGCGCTCCAGCACCTGCATTCCACTGACGCCGTCCATGCTGAGATCGGTGATGACGACATGGAAGTTCCCGGCCTCGATGCGATCGATGGCCTCTTCTCCGCGGCCCGCGGTCTCGACCTGATAGCCTTCCTTGGTCAGCAGCCCCTTCAAGGCCAACACCATGGCCTTCTCATCATCGACAATCAGTACTCTTCCTTGCATGGCCTCACCCACTCAGGACTCAGGACGTCATTGCGGCAGCGGCAAGGTGACCAGGAATTCGGTGCCGCGGCCAACCTCGCTGACCACGTCGATCATGCCCTCATGGGCCTCGACGATCTTCTTGGAGATGGCCATGCCGAGCCCGGTGCCTTTCTCCTTGGTGGTGAAGAAGGGATTGAAGATGCGGTCGATCTTGTCGGCCGGGATGCCGCAGCCATTGTCGCGCACGCGCACGGTGGCGTGTGCTGCCGCGGTGCTGCGGGTGCCGTTCTCGATGAACAGTTCGATGCGCCGCCCTTCGGCCACCGGCTCGAGTGCGTCGATGGCATTGTCCAGGATGTTGGCGAATACCTGGCGCAGCTTCTCACCGTCAGCAGACACCGTCGGCCCGGTGATGTAATTGCGCGCCACGCTGACCTTGCTGGCATCGAGCTTGGCGCGCATCTGCGTCAGGGCGGAGTCCACCACGGTGGCGAGGTTGACGTTGGCCAAGGTGTAGTCCTCTTCCTTGGCGTACTTGAGCAGGTGTGAGATGCGGCGCTCGACGCGGTCCAGCTCTTCCAGCGCGACCTTTGCATAGTCCACGTTTTCCACCGACGTGGGGTCCTCGCCCATTTGCTGTACCAGGCTTTTCGCCGCGGCGATGGGATTACGGATCTCGTGTGCAATGGTGGACGACAGCTCGTCGATGGTTGCCTGCTTCTCCGTCTGCATCACGACTTTCTCGCGCCGTACCTCACGCTCGACCGCCGGTTCGAAGTAGCGCTCCCGTAACAGGCGGGATCCGAAGACCGCCATGTAGTGAGCGAACAGCCCGATGCCCCACCCCATCGCCGGCCAGATGAACCAGGGGTAGTGTGTCGTCAGCAGATTGATCAGGGCGAGAAAGGCCATGACCCCGAGGTAGCTCATCAAATGGGCGTGGAAGGCGACTTCCGCAGCTGCGCGCCGACGTGCGCGCCGGAGCAGCTCGGCCTCATCGGAACGCTCACGTGGCGGATCCGTTTCCGGGCCCTTTGGCGCGTCAGTCTTCGGGGCCGGGAAGACGGAAAAGCCGAAGCGCCGTGCCTGGCGATCGAGGTGGCGCAATCGCCGCTCGACATTGCGCTCGATGTGCCGGCGGCGCCCATCGGCCTGCTGGTAGAACTTGTCTGCCCATTGGCGGTGCCATTGCTGATGCCAGCTCGCCGCGCCGGTCAGCCCAGAGTCCATATCGTCCTCCAAACGGTGCTGGCGGCGGTAGTGCCGTAGCCGGTTCTTGTAGTGAAAGAATAAGATCACAGCGATGAGGAATCCGAAGAATGCCATGCTTCAGCCGCTCGCTCTATCCGACGATGACGCAATCCTGATGCCAGAGTGTAGGCGAAGAGGAACCTCCTGGGAAATGGGGTCTGATCCCCCGGGTGCATATGCCAAATTGCAGGCATCGTTCCCAACTGCAGCTGGGATACCGCAGCAAGCCCGCGAGCTTTCATGCTCTCCACGCCGAACCGACGAAGTCAAAGCGGCACGACACGCACCTTTTGCCTTTGTACTCATAGTCGCATAGACCGAGTCGGCGATGCGCACTTTACACGAGCTGCAAACCCCGGCGTTGCTCGTCGACACGGAGGCCTTGGACCACAATCTCACGACAATGGCTGCCGCGCTTCCCGGATCGCGGCTGCGGCCGCACGTGAAGGCGCACAAGTGTACGGCGCTTGCCCGGCGCCAGGCCGCCACGGGACATCGCACCTTTACGTGCGCGACCATCCGTGAAGTGGAAGGCATGGCCGGGGCGGGACTGGGGGATGACTTGCTCCTGGCCAACGAAGTCGTCGATGCGCGGCGGCTCGGTGCGGTCAATGCCCGCGTGACGGTGGCCGTCGATTCCGGCGCCACCATCGCAGCGGCCGCCGCCGGTGGGGTGCGCGAGGTCGTCATCGATGTGAACATCGGCCTCCCACGCTGCGGGTGCCCGGCAGAAGAGGCGGGGCGTCTGGCCCAGTTCGCCCGGGCGAAGGGGCTCACTGTCCGCGGTGTGATGGGCTATGAAGGCCACGCGGTCGGCCTCGAAGATCGTGAGACGCGTGTGCGCTTGACCGAAGAGTCGATGCAGCTCCTCCTCGCTGCCCACGTGCAAGTCGGTGGTGAGATCATTTCCGCGGGCGGCACCGGAACCTACGACTGCAACCTGTGGGCGACGGAGATCCAAGCCGGTTCGTATGTCCTCATGGACACCACCTACGCCCGCCTCGGTCTTCCCTTCCGGCGGGCGCTCAGTGTACTGGCTACCGTGATCTCCGTTTCACCCGCCTTTGCCGTCGCCGACTGCGGATTGAAGGCCCTGGGTATGGATCACGGTAACCCCGCGATCGACGGCGCGCAGGTGTTGTTTTGTTCCGACGAGCACATCACCTTCGTTCCCGAGCAGCGGGTGCGGGTGGGTGATCGCATCCGTGTGTGGCCCGCGCACGTCGATCCCACCGTGGCGTATCACGAGCGCATGCACCTGGTTGCCGGCGACCAGGTGCTCGATGCCTGGGCCGTTGATCTGCGCGGCTGGTAGGTGCCCCTCATTCGGCCGGATCACGAATTGGTGCAAAACGTCCCTGTGGCCGTAACGGCGGCGCCCGCAGAGTCCCGACGCCGGACTCGAACGGCGACGGCTTGTGAGCACGTAAAGGTCGATGGGAGCTTCACGACGATTTCGGTCGGCGTCACCGACTGGACCTGAAGTTTGGTCCACACGCCCGGAGCGCTCTGGTACTGCACGCAGTTGCCGACGATCGGGTTTCCACAGGAGTTGTACTGCTGGACGGTGGTGGTGCAATTGCCGCCGTGCGGGTAAGCGTCAACGGCATTGAAGCCGTTCCCGCTGATGCGGACGAGATCACCCGCCTTGGCTTTGGTCGGATAAAAGGCCGAGATTTGCACGGGAATGGTGCTGGCGTCGGCGCGGTACGGCTGTGGCGGCGTAAACGTCACGGAGCCGCTGACGTCGAGGTCGATGTTGCCATCGCATGTGGCGGCAGGATGTGCCGGATCTGCGTAGCAGTGCTGCCATTGGTTGGCGATTGCCGGCACGTTTGCCTGGGTGCTGGAGTTGTCGAAGTTGTGCCCGCCCAGGAAGCGGTTGGTCGCGTTTTGCGTAAAGGCGTTGTTTCCCCCATCGGCGTTGGCCTGGCCGAAGTCGCCGGTGGACTGATCGGCGATCGTTGCTCCGTTGCGGCCGTTGTAAACGGCTGCCACACCGCGGACGGTGGCTGCGGCCGCGCTGGCTGCTAAATTGAAAATGGCGATGCCGTTCTGTCCACCGTCGCCGCTATTGGCCGCGCCACATGTCAGGTCGTTGGAAATCGTAGCCGAAGAGGTCTCCTGTACGGAAATCCCACGCGAGCTGTTGTTGCGGATGGTGTTACCGTCGGTCTGGAGTACGGAAGGGATGTCGGGAGTAGCGGCGCTTGCGCCGTTTGCGGAGAGGCCGTTTGCCGCCGCGAAAACCTGGCGGGCGGCGTTGTAGCCGCTGTACTCGACCAGGTTGCGATCCGCCTCGATTCCGCCGCTCAGGGTCGCCTGAATGCCGCCGCCGATGTTGTGGTGCAGCCAGCTGTCTTGAACCTTGACGTACGCCAGGGTGGTTGCCTTCACTCCCTTGTCCGGGCACGCGGTCACCTCGGTGTTTTGTACGACGTTGGCGCCGACCCAATCCGCTCCGGCGCCGTTCAATCCCTGAATGCAGTCTTGGGCGGTAAGCTTGGTCGCCAGTGCGCTGCCGCCGCCGTCGATCTTACAGTTCACGACGGAGTTCTGCTGTGTCAGGCCACCCGTGCCGTCGAAAACGATCATATCGCGTGGCCGAGCCCCGGCGGATAAAGCCGGACGTTGGATGAAAAGGCCGGTTAGTGCCGCCCCGCCGTTCGTGAAGACGAAGTTCCCGCCGCTGCTGGGCAGCTGTACAACTCGGCTGTACGGGTCGCCGCGAAAACTCGGATTGCCGCGAGAATCGGTGCCGTCCACCACCATTCGATACCCGTCGATTGACAGGTCGTTGGGCTGGCTCAGTCGGACCTTGGTAACGATGCCGGCGACAAATACCGTCGGATCGAACTGGACCAGAAGCGGACCAAGCGCGGTCGCCCCGGCTGCGATGGCTTGCCGGAGGGTGCATGTGCGCGTGCCCGGATTGCTCGGACACTGTGGCGTGGGATTCGAGGAGATATCGTCAGTCCGGTCCACGGTGAGGACCGTCTTGAACGCCACCCAGGAGATCGTATTTGGGACTGCTTGCGGGTCTGCGGCAACGACGACGCTCTTCTTATACTGGTTCTGTTGGCCGACACTGATCTGATGTTTCCAGACACCCGACGCCAGGCCGGCGACGGTCAAGCAATCGCTGGAGCCTGCGGGGCACTGCACGGTCTGCGTGAAGCTCGTACTTCCGCCGGAGCAGGATGCGGTTACCAGTGCGCCCGCCAGGGTCACCGGCTGCGGCGAACCTGTCTCGTTGTCGACGGTGATCGTCAAAGTGGCGCCAACGGAAGGGCAGGCAGGTAACGCCGCAAATGCACGGAGTGGGGTCACGGTGTAAACGACGGCTGTGATGAACCAAAGCGCCGGCTTCTTCATTGTTCCTCCCGCTCGAAAGGCGTCTCGATCGACAAGGAAACCTGCCAAACGTTGATTTCACCTTCCAGACTGAGCTAGCGAACCAAGGCTACCATACGCGCTGAGCTTAAAGAATCAAAAAGATCTGGGGCCTGGGGAGAAGGCCGTGCTCTCGCCGGCTGTGTCAAGGGACAACCTCTCGTCAACGGCAGTACCCCGGCGATCTCTCTCAACCTTTAGCCGCGCGGATGGAACTTGCGATGCACGGCACGCAAGCGGTCACGGGCAACGTGCGTATAGATCTGCGTGGTGGCGATGTCGGCATGGCCGAGCATCATCTGCACCGCCCGCAGATCGGCGCCGCCTTCCACCAGGTGCGTGGCGAACGCGTGTCGCAGTGTGTGTGGGCTCACCTTGCCCGCAATGCCGGTACGCCGGACGGTCAACCGCAACCGCTTCCAGAATCCCTGCCGGGACAGCCGGCGCCCGGCGCGGTTGACGAAGAGGTACGCACTGAGCCGGCCGCGCAGGATGGTGGGGCGTGCCGCCTGGAGATAGTCCAGCAGCCGCTGGCGCGCGCAGCTGCCGATGGGCACCGCCCGTTCCTTGCTGCCCTTGCCGACGACCGTCAGATACCCCGCTTCGAGATTCACCTGGCTCACTTTCAAGGACGTCACCTCGGACACGCGCAGTCCGGTGGCATAGACCAGTTCGAACATGGCGCCGTCCCGCTGTGCCAGGGGGTTGGCATCGTCGCGGCCCAGCAACTGCATCACTTCTTCGGGACCGAGCGAATGCGGCAAGCGTTGCCCAAGGCGTGGCAGATGGATCTCACGGGTGGGGTTGGTCGTTACCGCCTCTTCGCGCAAGAGAAACGCGAACAGGCCGCGAACGGCCGCGAACATCCGTGCCCGGCTGCGTGCGGAGAGACCTCGCTGCTGCAGGGCCTCGAGGAAACTCACCACGTCTCTCGCCTGGACCGCGGTGGCGCCGGAGACGCGCCGGCGGTCCAGGTGGTCGACAAACACGGCCAGATCCCGGCCGTATGCCGACAGGGTGTTGGCCGCCAGCCCTCTCTCTGTTGCCAGGTAGCTGAGAAAGCGGTCGGTCAGTCCGTCCAAGGTCGAGACCGAAGGAGTCCTGAGTCGCGCAGTCATGTCAGCACTCAGCACTCAGCACTGCATTCTCCTGAGTTTCGCCTGCGGTGAGGCGCCGGTAGAGTTCGACTTTGGTGTGTTCCAGGCGCGCGGTGTCGCGGATTTTGTGGCCTTCTGCGTCAGTGACATAGAATACATCCAGCACCTGGTCGACGTTCGTGGTGATCTTGGCGATGTGGATCGACAGCCCGAGGTGGAAAAGGGTGTTGGTGATGGCAAACAGCACCCCGACCCGGTCCTGGGTGTAGACATCGAGGACGGTGAAGTGGTTCGAGACCTCGTTGTCGATCTCGATTTCGGTGCCGACGTGGGGAACAAATTTCTTCGCCAAGATCGACGGGCGTTGCGCCGCTGCCGCCAGCCGCTCGACATCGACCTCCCCGCTCAGCACCTTCCCGAGGCTCGCTTGCACGCGTTCCCAACGCTCCGGCCGCTGCGCCGACTCAGCCTGCTCGCCGTGCGAGATCCGGAAGATGTCGAGGGCCACGCCGGTGGTACTGGTGTTGATGCTGGCGGCGAGGATATTCATGCCATGCGCCAGCAGCACTCCGGTCAGCATGGAAAACAACCCGGGGCGGTCACGCGTGACCACGGTGAACTCGCTGAACTCCCGCTCAGGAAAGTGCTTGACCTCGGTGAGATACGGCGCTCCGTTCAAACGGCCGACCAGACGTACGTGGTGGATGATGCTCTCGTCGGCTGTACCCAGGAAGTACCGATCGGGCATCTCGTCCAAGAAGCTCTGCATCGCGCGGCGATCGATGCCGTCGGCTGCCGCGGCGACGCGCTGCTTCACGCGCTCCACCCGCTCGGCGTGATCTTCCTCGATGAAGGCTTCGCGTTCGAAGACGTCGAGGGTGCGCAAGTACAGCTCGCCCAGCAGCATATCGTGCCAATTGTTCCAGATCTTCGGCCCCACGGCACGCATGTCGGCGAAGGTCAGCAGGTAGAGCTTCTTCAAGTTATCGAGGGTCTCGACCCGCTTGGCGAAATCGATGATCAGTCGCTGGTCGTGGATGTCGCGGCGCTGCGCCAGGTGCGACATGAGCAGGTGGTTCTCCACGAGAAAGAGCAACTGCTTCGCCTCGTCCGTGTGGAGCTGGAAGCGGGCGGCGATATCGCGCGCCATGCGCGCGCCGCGCTCCGAATGTCCGCCGCCATGGCCCTTGCCGATATCGTGCAGCAGCAGCGCCAGAAACAGGACCTCGATTCGATCGATCTCGCGCACCACTTGGGTCAACAGCGGGGCGCTGTCCTTGCAGCTCCCGGCGCGCAGGCGCTCGAGTTCGTACACGCCGCGGAGCGAGTGCTCGTCGACCGTGTAGGTATGGTAGAGATCGTGTAGCACCATGCACAGCAAGGCCCCAAACTCGGGGAGGAAGGCGCCCAGCACGCCGACGCGATGCATATCCAGCAGCGTCTCGTAAACCTTGTGCTTGGCGCTGAGGATCTCGAAAAACGCCGCCACCATCTGCGGGTCGCACCGTTGCGCCTCGTCCAGCAAGTCGAGGTTGGCGCGAATGAGACGCTTGGTGCTGTTGGAGATAATGACGTCGTGGCGCTGCGCGTCTGCGAAGACCTCGATCAGGTTGCGCGGATCGCTGCGCAGGAGTTCCGCCCCGCTGATTGACAGGGCGCCTTCAGCGATCATCACCCCCGGCCGGATGTCGCGCGCCCTGAAGCGGCCGATGAGGCGATACGGCAGCTCGCGTTCCAGGCAGCGCTCGATGATCTGATCGGCGAAGCGATTGATGGTGGCGGCATTGAGGTAGTACGTGCGCATGAATTGCTCGACGCCCTTGACCGCCGCCGATCCCTCGAAGCCGAGCTCGGCGGCGATGCGTTCCTGGTACTCGAAGGTCAGTTGATCCTGATGCTTGCCGGACATGAAGTGAAGAGCGTTGCGCACGCGGAAGAGAAAATCACGCGCTGCTTCCAGCTCCTCCAGCTCGCGCTGGGTGATGACGCCTTTCTGCACCAGTTCGGCGGTGCTGTTGGTCTTGAACTTCACCTTCGCCATCCACATCGCGGTGTGCAGGTCGCGTAAGCCCCCTTCACCGTCCTTCAATTGTGGCTCGAGGATATACACGGAATCGCCGTAACGCTGGTGGCGTTCTTCGTTCTCCGCCAGTTTTTCTTTGAAGAAGCGGGCGCCGCTGCGTTTGAGCACCTCACGCTCCATGGCCGTCGCGAACTCGGTGTAGAGCGCTTCATCACCGCAGAGGAAGCGCACATCGAGTAAGGAGGTCTTGACCTTGAAGTCCTGCGCCGCCAAGCGCACGCATTCGCGCACGTTGCGCATGGCGTTGCCGACGGTCAGGTTCGTGTCCCACAGGCTGTACAGCATGCGCTCGGCGACGTGTTCGATGTACGGCTCGCGCTTGTTCGGGTAGAGGAAGAGCAGGTCGATGTCCGAGCACGGATTGAGCTCACCGCGGCCGTACCCGCCTTGGGCGACCACGGCGCAGCGCTGATCCAGGCGCGAATAGCGCTGCGCGTACTCGACGTTGGCGGCGTCGAACAAGGCCCGTATGAGGCGGTCCATGGCCTCGGTGTAGCTGTGGACGATGGCGCGGCCGGAGGCGCCGCGTTGATGGTGGCTGTAGAGATGCGTCTTCACCGCTTGCAGGAATTCGCGTGCCGGCCGCCCCCAGTCCGAATCCGGACTCAACGGTTCGAGTGGCGGGAAGGCCGCCACGATTGCTGCCACGTCGTGCTCGCTCATAGATTCTCGGCGACGTGCATATTGTCGACAAATCGCTGGATGCCCCGCAAGAGGCCTTCAGCAATGGTGTCCTGATAGGCGCTCTGCGCCAGCCTCCCGCCTTCACGTGGGTTGGTGAGAAAGGACACCTCCGCCAGCACGCACGGCATGCCGGCACCAACCAACACGAAGAATGGTCCCCGTTTCACACCCAGATCACTCACCGGCTTGCCGCCGACGTCGAGCGCGGCGACCAACGCACGCTGGATATCTTCGGCGAGCACCACGGATTCTTGAACTTTATAGCTTTGAATGAGGTCGCTGAGAATAAGCGCGGTGTCAACATCGCGCTTGCCCTGGCCGGCCACACGGGTGAGGCCGTTTTCCATCTTCGCCAAGCGGATGGTGGCCCGATCGTTGGTGTTGTTGAGGTAATAGGTTTCGACGCCGGAGAGATACGGATTGGGACTGGCGTTGGTGTGGATCGAGAGGAAGAGATCCGCCTGTTCGGCGTTGGCGCGCGCCGTGCGCTCTTCGAGGGCGAGGTAGACGTCCGTCTCGCGCGTCAGCACTACGTCGGTATTGAGCCTGGTCGCCAGGCGCTCCTTCAGGCGCAGGGCAATGGCCAGGGTCACGTCCTTTTCCGCAACGCCGGCGATCCCGATGGCCCCAGGATCTTTCCCGCCGTGGCCGGGATCGAGGACGATCTTGAACCGCTGCGGCGCGGGCCGGCTGGGAACAGGGGGACGTGCCTGAGGCGGGTTTGTCCGCGGCACTGCGGCCGTGGCCAGCTTGGGACTGGATTCCGGCAGCAGCGGGCCCCCCTGCGTCGCATTGTCCGGCCGCGTCATGGTCTTGGTCGGGCCGGCGCGCGGCGTGCCGCGGACATCAATGATGAGGCGGAATGGGTCTGTCATCGAGAAGGCGCCGAATTCCGTCAGGCCCGGCACATCCAGGATCAGACGGGATGTCGCCACAGCCGGTTCGCCGGCACGGACACGCAGCAGCGGTCCCTCCGGGAGCTCGACGGCTGCACGCGCGTCGCTGCTCAGCTGGCTATCCAAGAAGTCGACATAGACCCGCGCTGGCACGCCGAACTCGGGGCGAGCGCGGATCCGCTGCAGACGATAGTGCACCGGCGCGGAGCACTCGACGACCAGACGGCTCGTGTTGGGTGTGGTGATATACCGCACGCCGCGCACGACGGCCGCCGCGTGAGCTTGCCTCGCCACCGTCACCTCCATCGCCACCGCCAGGCAGGCCACCAACCGTCGCCGCACTTAGCGCTCCGTCGTCTCCATCACTCATTGTCCTTCCGTGCCATTTCCACCAGCGCGTGCAAACGGGTGAGCGCATCGAGCGGTGTCAGCCGGTCCACGTCGATACGAGACAGTTCTTCCCGCAGACTGCGCTCGCGCGCGGCGAACAGCGCCAGCTGTCCGGACTGCGTGCCATCGCCCTGCGCCAGCCGCGGCTGCCCGAGATCGTTGAGCTCGCCCTGTTCGAGGTTACGCAGGATCGCCGTGGCGCGGGTGATGACGGGCGCGGGCACGCCGGCCAGACGCGCGACTTGAATCCCATAGCTCTGACTCGCAGGGCCTGGCACGATGCGCCGCAGGAAGACCACGTCCCCTTTCCACTCGCGCACCGCAACCGAGTGGTTCTCGACGCGCTCCAGCGTGCGTGCCAGATCGGTCAGCTCGTGGTAATGGGTGGCGAACAACACCAGTGGACGGGCCGGCGCGGCGTGCAAATACTCGGCGACCGCCCACGCGATGGAGATGCCGTCGAAGGTGCTCGTACCGCGCCCGATCTCGTCGAGGATCACCAGGCTGCGCGGCGTCAAGTGCGCGAGAATGTCCGCGGTCTCCTTCATTTCCACCATGAAGGTGGACTCGCCGCCCGCCAGGTTGTCAGAGGCGCCGACGCGGGTGAACAACCGATCGACCACGCCGATTTCCGCCGCCGCAGCGGGGACGAAACTGCCCATCTGCGCCATGAGGACGATGAGCGCGACCTGCCGCAAATAGGTGGACTTGCCGGCCATGTTCGGGCCGGTGATGGTGAGGAGCTGCGGGCCGTCGGGGTCCAGCGTGCAGTCGTTGGGGACGAAGCCGGCCCGCCCGGCCATCACTTCGACCACCGGGTGGCGGCCGTCGCGGATGAAGAGGTGGCGGCTGCGGCTGAGCTGGGGCCGCGCGTACTGATGACGTTCGGCGACGGTGGCCAAGGAGAAGAGGACATCCAGCCGCGCCACGGCTGCGGCGGTGCGGCTCAAACGTGCCTGTTGTGCCGCAATCTCTCCCACCAGTTTGCTGAACAGCTCGTACTCCAGCCCCCGCAGGCGTTCTTCGGCACCAACGATCTTTGCCTCGTACTCCTCCAGTTGCGGCGTTACGAAGCGCTCGGCGTTGACCATCGTCTGCTTGCGCCGGTAGTCCGACGGCACCAGATGCAGGTTCGGCTTGGTGACTTCGATGTAGTAGCCGAAGACCTGGTTGTAACGGACCTTGAGCGAGGCGATGCCGGTGCGGGCGCGCTCGGCGGTCTCGAGCTGCGTGATCCATTGCTTGCCGTGTTGCGACAGACCGCGCAACTCGTCCACGGTCGGATCACGGCCCTGGCGGATCAAGCCGCCGGCGTGCGCATTGAGCGGCGGATCATCGGCAAGCATGGCAGTGATCCGCTCCCGTACGTCCAGCAGGGGATCGAGTTCGTCATGGCAGCGGTGCAGCGCCGCGACCATCACGTCGGCCAGCGCCCCGCGCAGCCGTCCGACGCGCTCCAGGGTTGCGGCCAGGCCGACGAGATCGCGCGGGGTCACGCGTCCGGCCGCGAGGCGACCGTTGAGACGTTCGAGGTCACCGATGCCGCGCAGCTCGCTCTCCAAGCCTTGCCGCCAGGTGACGCGCTCGCGCAGGTGTTCGACCGCATCGAGCCGTTCACCAATGGCCGCCATGTCAGTGAGCGGCGTCAGCAGCCAGTGGCGCAGCAGCCGGCCGCCCATCGGCGTGAGGGTCTGGTCGAGGACCCAGAGCAGCGATCCGCGCCGTTCGGTGCGCATGGTGACCAGCAACTCGAGGTTGCGACAGGTGGTTTGATCGATGTGCAAACGATCGCCGCTGCCTTGCACTTCGGGGAGGCGCAGGTGTTCAAGGCCGGCGCGATGGGTGTCGTGCAGGTACCACAGCAAGGCGGCGACCGCCGGCAAGCCGACCGAGAGCGGCGTGCTGTCGGCGCCGTTGGCGGCAGCGCCGCGGGCCCGCAGCCAATCGCGAGCCGGCGCGGCGGCGAAGTGCTCGCCCGCTACCCGGTTCAGCAGCGCGTGCGGAACGGCAGCGCCGACACGGTCCGCCAGCGCCGTTTCTTCAGCCGGCACCAATACCTCGCGTGGCATCATGCGCGTGAGCTCGTCCGCCAACGCGACGTCGTCAGGCAGTGGTACGACGCGGAACTCGCCCGTGGAGAGATCGACGGCAGCCAACGTCGAGGCGTCGCCCTCCGGTGTCACCGCCACCAGGTAGTTCGGGCACTTGGGGTCGAGACATTCCTCTTCAGTCACCGTACCCGGCGTGATCACGCGAACGACGGCGCGATCGACCAAGCCGTGCGCGCTGGCCGCATCTTCTACTTGATCGCAGACGGCGACCTTGAGGCCGGCCGCCAACAGTTTGGCGATGTAGGTCTGCACCGAGAAGTGCGGGACGCCGCACATGGGGATCGGGACGTCGTCTTTCTTGCTACGGCTGGTGAGCACCACGTCGAGAATCGGCGCGGCACGCTCGGCGTCCTCGAAGAACATCTCGTAGAAGTCGCCCAGGCGGAAGAAGAGCAGCGCGTCGCGGTGCTCTTCTTTGACGCGCAGGTATTGCTCCAGCATCGGGGTGAGCTTCATGCCGGCTCCGTGCGCGGGTAAGCGGGTGCGCCACTCTGCAGGTGTGCGAGTGTGGTAACGGACTGCAGCGCCAGTGAGGAGATGCGCCGATGAACCCGTGAGTCTTTCATTGTCGCCCGCATTCGACCGCACATTCCCCGCCACATGCAGGGGATTGTGACACCGAGACCCGCAGGCGGCAACAGTTCAACACCGACCTGCCGGGTCAGCGTGGGGATGTCACCGCCAAGTGTGAAGCGGCAGCCACTTCAACGGTCGCGCCGTTCCGGCCTCGACGTCCGCCGAATTATCGGGCCAGTTCTCACCGTTGCGCTTTGGGCCTGATCATGAGAGGGACGCACGTACCTGGCAAGAAACCGGCTCGGGAGGGACCATGGCGGAAATGAGTGGCGGTGCCATCATCGCCAAAATGCTCAGGCAGGAAGGCGTCGGAACGTTTTTCGGCATCGTCGACGGTACGTACACGCAGCTGCTTGCCCACTGCGTGGAGCTCGGGATGGAAATGATCTCCCCACGCCACGAGGCCGTGGCGGCGCACATGGCCGGGGCGTACGCGCGGCTGACGGGCAGGCTCGGCGTGTGCATGGCTAGCAACGGTCCGGGCGTGGCCAACGTGCTTGCCGGCGTCGCCGTCGAAAACGGCGAAGGCAACCGGGTGCTGTTGATCACCAGCTCGCGGCGCTCGGGGATCACCTACCCCGACCGTGGCGGGGCGTACCAGTGCTTCGATCAGGTGAAGGTGATCGGCGGGATGTCCAAGTGGTCGCAGGCCGCGCTGTCTTTCGAACGCATTCCCGAGCTGCTGCGCCAGGCGTTGCGGATGTGTTACACGGGGCGGCCCGGTGTCGTCCACCTCGACGTGCCCGAGGACCTCATCAACGGGACGCCCCCGGAAATGCCGTTGCCCCTGCCGCATCAGTACCGTCGTGTTGTCCCCATCGAGCCACCCGCCGATCTGGTCGAGCGCGCCGCCGCCATGCTCGCGGCCGCGTCGCTGCCGGTGATCCACGCCGGTAGCGGTGTCATCCACGCGCAGGCATACGCTGAGTTGGCGCAGCTGTCCGAGCTGTTGCACGCGCCGGTCACCACTTCGTGGAGTGCGCGCGGCGTGTTGCCCGAGACCGCGCCGCTGGCGTGGCCGATGATCCACATCGAGGCCTGCAACCATCTGCACAACGCTGCGGATCTGGTGCTGTGTCTGGGCTCTGAACTCGGCGAGACGGACTGGTGGGGCAAAGCCCCGTACTGGGCGCCACCCCACAGACAGAAGATGATTCAGGTGGACATCGACGACACCAAACTCGGCCGCAATCGCCCGGTGGATCTGAGCATCCTGGGCGATGTGAAGGCCTTCCTCATCCCAGTGATCGAGCGCTTGCAGGGCAGGACGGCAGAGATGCCGCTGGACCATCGCCGTAAAGCCGTGAGCGCTTTGGCCGAGGAGAAAACGGCGGATCGGGAGCGGCTCGACGCGACCCTCGCCAACCGTGACGCACCGATGATCACGGGCCACGTACCTGCCATTTGCGGCAGAGTGTTCGACGACGATGCGGTCGTGGTGTTCGACGGCGGCAACACCGCGGTGTGGGGGAATTTCTTTACCGAGCTGCGCGTGCCCAACACGCAACTGTCCACGGCGCACTTCGGTCACCTGGGCGCCGGTGTCGGGCAGGCGCTGGGTGCGGCGGTGGCTCGCCCCGACAAGCAGGTGTACTGCCTGATCGGCGACGGGGCCATGGGCTTCAACATGCAGGAGATCGAGACCGCCGTGCGTCACCACCTCAAGGTCATCTTCCTGGTGTGCTGCGACCGACAGTGGGGTATGGTCAAGATCAATCAGCTCTTCGCGTTGGAGCCTGTGCGGCACTTGTTCAAGACCGCCCTCGGTCCGGACCATAGCCGTACGATCAACACGGACCTCGGCGAGATCGCCTGGGATCAGCTTGCCGAATCCATGGGTGCGTATGGCGAGCGCGTTTCGGCGCCGGCCGACCTCGAACCGGCTCTGCGCCGCTGTCTAGCCGAGAAGCGCTGCGCCGTGATCCACATCGACGTGGATCCCACCGCTCACTTGTTCGCACCGGGCTTGCAGTACTTCAAGCAAATGCACCAGGAGCCGGCGGGCGAATGAGCGCGGGGCGGCCGGGCGGGGCGCGCCCATGAACCCGCAAGACGGCCCGTATCGGTCTGTCGTGGTCACCGGCGCCAGCGGCTATATCGGTCGACAGCTGATCGAGGCGCTGGCGCGCGACCGCCGCGGCCTGACGACCATCGTTGCCAGTGATGTGCGCTTGCCGGCCCAAGCAGAGCGGGTTTCCGAGGTCGAGTACGCCGCCGCCGACATCCGCACGGCTGACCTGTCGGCGCTGTTCCGGCGCTATGCCATCGACGCCGTTGTGCACTTGGCCGCGGTGGTCACGCCAGGGCGGAGATCCAACCGTGAGCTGGAATACCAGGTGGATGTGATCGGAACGCAGAACGTGCTCAACGCCTGCCTCTCGGCGGGCGTGCGCAAGCTGGTCTACACGAGTAGCGGCGCCGCCTACGGCTATCACGCGGACAATCCGGCGTGGTTGGACGAGTCGCATTCCCTGCGCGGCAATCCCGAGTTCGCCTACGCCGACCACAAGCGGCTCGTGGAGGAAATGCTGGGCCGCTGGCGGCTGCAACATGCTCAGCTGTTACAGCTCGTCTTTCGGATCGGCACAATCCTGGGTGCGCGCGTCAACAATCAAATCACCGACCTTTTCGACAAGCGCTACGTCCTTGGGCTGAGAGGGGCGGACAGCCCGTTCGTGCTGATATGGGACCGGGATGTGGTGGGCGCCATCCTGCGCGGCATTCAGGTCGGCGGCACCGGCACCTTCAACTTGGCAGGGGACGGCGCGCTGACCCTACGGGAGATGGCGGCGATGATGCGCAAACCCTACGTCGGCGTCCCGGTGCGGGTGGTGGCCGCCGCGCTGTGGCTGCTCAAGCGGCTGCGCCTGACCCAGTACGGCCCCGAGCAGGTGGACTTCTTGCGCTACCGCCCTGTGCTCAGCAACCGGAAAGTCAAAGAGGAGTTCGGCTACGTGCCGGAAAAAACCACCCGGGAGGTGTTCGAGTTTTTCATGGAGACCAGACGCCGAGGCCAATGCGCCTCTGGCGCCCGCTAAGGTCGCGGTGGCTTTGCACAAGAAGTCCGGTAACCGGCGGGCACCCTTCGATACGGCCCCTGAGAAGATGGGGCCTACTCAGGGTGAGCGGTAAAAAGGGGAGCCAATACGTACCCAACCGCTCGCACTGAGTAGCCGCCTTCTTTTGGCGGCGTATCGAAGTGCGCCCGCTGGGAGCTTTTGTGCAAAGCCGGTCGCGGCGTGGGAGTCAGCGGAGCCACAGTATTGTTATCGTGGCAATAGTCGCATCGGCGACAACATGGGCAATCGTCGGTGCCAGGAGTCCGCCGGCACGCGCGCGCAAGGCCCCGAGCAGTATCGCCCATGTCCCCGCGAGAGCGACCCCAACGATACCCCGCGGAAAGCCGTGCGCGTGCACCACGCCGAACGAGAGCGCTTGGACGACGACAGCGACCCGAGGTGAAAAGAGTGCTGTCAATCGGGATTGGATCACGCCCCGCCAAATCCACTCCTCGCACAGCGCATTTAGCAGCGCGAAGCCAATGCCGCCCAGCACCAGTAGGGCTGGGTTGACCGCGGGTAGATTGCGCGTGATGTCGCTCAGGTCCGGCTGGAGCAGCAGCACCCAGGCCACAAGTGCACCCGGCGTAACGGCGGCGCAGCCGAACGTTGCCCAACCGAGCACTCGTCCGAGCGGTTCGCGGACAGACCCGAGGTTGGGCCACACCCGCGATAGGGCGAAGAGCAAGCCGAGCGCGAGCAACATTGTTGCTTGCCACAGCCACACGACGCCTGTCACGGCGATGCCAGCGACGGCACCGGCGAGCACGGCCACGGCGCTTCCCAATCCCGGGTGAAAGAGCCCGACAACGGCCACGAGCAGGGCCGCGGCCGCGGGGACTGCGCGCGCCCACAACGCGGCATCGCGTGGGACCGCGGCCGCGACTCCCAACGCGATGAGAGCGCACAGCGCGAGCGCCTGTTGGAATCGTGTCATCGCTGCTCCGGTCGGTGAGTGCTTACGACTTCTTCAGACAGCCCAGGAAGGCTTTCAGCGGCTTGGTGTTGATGACATCCGACTTCTCCGCCCAGCCGCGGCGAGCGGTGGCGACGCCGAAGTGGAGGTAGTGGAGGTGGTTGACGTTGTGGGCGTCGGTATCGATGGCCAGCTTGACGCCTGCCTCGACGGCTTTGCGGACGTGCTCGTCCTTCAGATCGAGCCGGTCTGGATAGGCGTCGATCTCCAGCACGGTGCCGGTGCGCTTGGCGGCTGCAATGACCGCCTCAATGTCGAGGTCGACGGGCTCGCGCTTGTTCAAGACGCGGCCGGTCGGATGAAAGAGAATGTCGGCGTGCGGGTTCTCCATGGCGCGGATGACCCGGCGGGTCATGTCCTCGCGTGGCAGGTTGAAGTGCGAGTGCACCGCGACGCCGACCACGTCGAGCTTGGCCAAGGTCTCATCGGCGATGTCCAGCGTGCCGTCCTTGTTGATGTTGACCTCGGCGCCCTTCAACACCGTAATGCCGTGGAGCCGCTTGTTGAGCTTGTCGATCGCCGACATCTGCTGCTTGAGCTTCTTCTCGTCCGACCCGCCGGTCATTGCGAGGCTCTTGGTGTGATCGGTGATGGCGATGTACTCAAGACCCAACCGCTGGGCTTCCTCGACCATCTCCTCGATCGTGTTCTGCCCGTCGGTCCACGTGGTCTGCGTTTGCAGGTCGCCACGTAGGTCGCCGTACTCGATCAGCTTCGGCAGCTTCCCGGCCATGGCCGCTTCGATCTCTCCCGTGTTCTCGCGCATCTCGGGTGGGATGTAAGGCAGGCCCAATACCTCGTACACTTCCTCTTCGGTCTTGCCGGCAATTGCCTTGTCGCCGCGGAAAACGCCATACTCGTTCAGCTTCAGCTTCTTCTCGATGGCCAATCGGCGCAACGCGACGTTGTGATCCTTGCTCCCGGTGAAGTAGTTCAGCGCCGCGCCGAAGCTGTCCTGCGGCACGACCCGCACATCGACATCCATACCGGTGTGCAACTTGACGCTCGACTTCGTCTGGCCCTTGCCGTGGACGTGGATGACTTCGGGCATGCTGACGAAGAAGTCCATCACGGCATCGGGCTTGGCCGAAATCACCAGGATATCCCCGTCGCCGACGGTCTCCTTGCGGCGCCGGATGGAACCGGCGACGGCAACCTGTTTGACGCCCGGAATCTTCTGCAGGCGCGCCTCGATCTCCGCAATCAACGGCAACACCGCGCCGAGCGTGAAGCGGCCGGTGCTTTTCTTGACGAAGCCGATTCCCTTGAGAATCTTCTGCTCGCTCTTCTCACCGAAGTGCGGCAGGTCGCGGATCTTCCCGGCGAGCGCGGCTTTCTCCAAGTCGTCGACCGTCTTGATGCCCAACTCTTGGTAGAGCACCTTGACCATCTTCGGCCCCAAGCCTTCGATGGCCGTGAGGCCGCTGATGTCCACGGGCGTCTTTTGGCGGAGCTCTTCGTAATACGGCAAGGTGCCGGTCTCGATCAGGACGGCGATCTTCTCCCCGATACCCTTGCCCACGCCGGGGACCTCGCAGATCGCTTTCAGACCGCCGCGCCGGTAGACCTCCGTCAGCGGCTCATCGACCGCTTCGATGGCGTAGGCCACCTTCTCGTAGGCGCGGGGCTTGAACGGCACGCCGTCCATGTCGAGGTAGACGGCGATCTCGCGCATGATGCGCGCAATGTCAGCGTTGCTCATGGCGGGGCATTCGAGGTCATGCGGCCCGGTCGGCAGTGTACCTTCATCCGCCAGCCAGGCAAAGGGGCGGGAGATTGACTGGTCGAACACTCGCGGTGGCTATCGGCCAGGTATTCCAGGAGGCTCCACAATGCATTCATTCTGACCGGCATCTTTCTGGGAGCGACGTTCTGGTACTCCGTGCCGCTCAAGTTCTAACGGCCGTTCGAGAGCGTCGCGCGTTTGATGGCCGCTTTGGCTTCGACGCTTCCGTTTGCCTGCGGCATCTCAACGGCCTACCCTTCCGCTCGTACAGTGCCGGGGACGAGGGTCGGGCGTGAAGACAACACAGTACTTCAAGCACGTGCGCACGCGGCCAGACCGCGCTACGATCCGGGACGAATGGATCAGGCAGGTGATTGAGCATGCAGAGAAGACCGAGGTCCAATCGGACGGAAGAATTCGGAAGTGGGGACGGATCACCGAAACGGCGAAGTTTCTGCGCGTCATACTGCTCGAGGACGGCGAAACGGTTCATAATGCCTTCTTCGACAGGTCGTTCAGGGAGAGCGAGACATGAAAGTCAAATACTTTGCGGATACGGACACGGCCCTTGTCGAGTTCACAAACAACGAAGTCGCTGAGACGAAGGAGATCAGCGAGAACATCTACGTTGATCTCGATCAGCGAGGGAACCTCGTGAGCATGACGATCGAGCATGCGCGGACCAATGCTCGACTGCCGGAAGTCTCCTATCAGGAAGTAGTGGGGCGCACGTAGGAAGAGGGCCGACAAGGCGATGGAGGCCGACGCGAAACGACGGCGGGCTCATCGCCACGACGTTGAGTCCCATGAAACGAAGGAAATGAGCGCACTGGCACCATCGCTGGTCACAGCAAGCGCCGCAATGATCCTCTTGCTCGGCCTTGTTCATCTTCTGTACACGTTTCGTGGCAGGAAGCTGCATCCCCGAGATGCTGAGCTCGAAGCAAGGCTCAGAGCGGTTTCTCCCGTGATCAGCCGTGAAACAACGATGTGGAAAGCCTGGGTCGGTTTCAATGCAAGTCATAGCTTTGGCGCCATCCTGTTCGGTTCGGTCTACGGCTATTTGGCTGTCGTTCACAGCACATTTCTCTTTCAGTCTTGGTTCCTTCTGCTGCTGGGATTGCTGCATCTTGCCGGCTACGTCTTCCTCGGCAAGGTCTACTGGTTCAGCACCCCATTTCGCGGCATTGTCTTGGCCGCCATGCTTTACGTCGCTGCGCTGATTGTTCGCTGGGCCTAAGCGATGCATTAGAAGGCGCACTCGCGAACGCCCGCGCGCCGGCCGCTCAGCGCCACGACGTCTTCGGGACGAAGTATGAAGCGTGAGCGTCCAATCTTGTGGGAAGAGGATGAGCGGTATCAGCGAACTGCTGCCCGCTTGCTTTCGACGCTTCTTCGGTTGTTACAGGTGACTTCTCCCAGCTCTCAAGATCGCTGCAATGACGTCGGGCAGCTCGCCGAAGGCGGACACCACCGGTCCCGCACCTTCGATCTCGCTGCGGTACCCATGCCCGTAGTCGCAGCCGATGAAGTGACAGCCGATGGCAGCGGCGGCCTCGACATCGCTGGCCCGGTCGCCGACCATGACGATCTGTTGCGGCGTCAGGCCGTGGCGCTCGACGTAAGCGTGAAGAATCTGCGGCTTGTCGTTGATCGGGCCGCTCTCGACCGTGATCAAATCGATGAAGTGGCGGGCGATCCCGTTGCTCGACAGCACCGTCTCGACGTACCGCCGCCTGCCGTTGGAAGCCACGGCGAGCAGAAAGCCTGACGCTTGCAGGCGCGCGAGTGTTGCGGTGGCGCCGGAGAACAGGATCCCCTCACCGCGCGCGACTTTGGCGCAGATGACCGTGAGGGTTTCGGCGTACAGCAGGTCCACGGCGGCGCGGTCGATCTTGGGAAACAGCCTGGCCAGAATGACCGGCACCGGCCAGCCGACGTGGTCGAGGATCTCGCGCGTGCTGGGGACGCGCGGGAAGGCGTTGGGACGTTGCGCGTTCACATGGGCGATGGCCTCGCGGTAGGCCTCGCCCAGGAACGGTTCCGAGCTGTAAATGACGCCGTCCAGGTCGAACGCGATCAGGGCATGCATTGGCAGGAATCTTGTGAGCGAATGTTCAGCGTTCCGCCGAGGCGCTGGCCGCGTCGTCGTGGCGCGTCCAACTCATGATGATGGCGTCTTCTCCCCGTCCGTAGTAATGCCGTCGCACACCGCTTTCGGTGAAGCCGAACGACTGGTACAGGGCGAGTGCCGCGGTGTTCCCGCGCCGCACTTCGAGCGTGACGGTGCGGGTGCGTTGCGTCTCCGCCTCCTGCAACACCAGCGCCACCAAGGCGCGGCCGATTCCATGCTGCCGCCGCTCCGGATGGACTGCAATGTTCAGGATCTGGATCTCGTCTCCAACCAGCCAGCGGCAGACGTATCCGAGCAACTCGTGCGGCTCATCGTCGGCTCGTGCCAGAATGCTCCTGGAGAACGGCACCTTGAGTTCATGCAGAAACAAGCCGCGGCTCCAGGGTTCGGGAAAGGAGCGCCGTTCGATCTCCAGCACCTCGTCGAGGTCGGCAGCGGTCATCGAACAGAAGAGCATGGGGTGCAATTCTACCAACGAATGAGTGCCGAAGCCCACGTGAAGCCGGCGCCGAAGGCCGCCAGACAAACCAGGTCACCATCGTGGATGCGTTCGGCTTCCAGTGCTTCGTAGAGGGCGATGGGAATCGATCCCGCCGTGGTGTTCCCGTAGCGATCGATGTTGTTGAAGACCTTCTCCTCGGGCAGCTCCAGTCCCATCGCCACCAGCTGGCTGATTCGGAGGTTGGCCTGGTGCGGGATGAGCAACGAGAGGTCTTGCGGCGAAAGCCCGTTGGCGTCGAGCGCCTCGCGAATCACTTCCGGGAAACGGGTCACCGCATGCCGGAAGACGTAGCGCCCTTCCATTTTCGGAAACATGCGCGCTTCGGCTCCGCTGATCATCTCTTCAGTCAACCGCGGTCGCAGCCGGCTGGCAGGGCATTCCAGCCACAGCTTTTCCGCGAACCGTCCTTCCGCATGCAGGTGCGTTGACAGGATGCCGCGCCGGGCGTCCGTCTCCGGACCGAGGACGACCGCGCCAGCGCCGTCGCCGAAGATGACGGCAACCTCACGCCCGCGTGTGGTCAGATCGATGCCGGTGGAGTGCACTTCCGCGCCGACGAGGAGCACGTGATCGTACGTGCCGGTCTTGATGAACTTATCGGCAATGGCGAGCCCGTAGAGGAATCCGGAGCATTGGTTGCGCACATCGAATGCCGGCATGCCGCCGATGCCCAGGCGGTGCTGCAGCAGGCAGGCCGAGGCCGGCATGTCGACGTCGGGGCTCAGGGTGGCGAAGATGATGCAGTCGATGTCTTGGGCCGCGAGCCCGGCACGCTGCAGGGCGTGCCGGGCAGCGTCGGCGCCCATGTCCGCGGCGCCGGTCGACCCTTCGCTGAAGTGCCGCTCGCGGATGCCGGTGCGCTGCTGGATCCATGTGTCGGTGGTGTCCATCACCGCCGTCAGGTCGGCGTTGGTCACCACGCGTGTCGGCAGATGGTGCCCCACTGCGAGTATGCGCGAATTCCGCACCACGTCCTCCTAGAGCGTCACCACCGCTGCGCCCCAGGCGTAGCCGGCGCCGGATGCCGCCAAGCACACGGTGGCGCCCGGGCCGAGCTGACCGCTGGTGACGTCTTCGCTCAAAGCGACCGGCAGTGCTGCTGCCGTGAGATGCCCGTGCCGCGCCGCCGGGATGGTCAGGCGCGCCGGCGAAACACCGAGTGTCTTCCCGGCAGACGCGGCGACCTCCGGCAGCAGGTGGCTGATGATGAAGCGATCCACCTGCTCGATCTTGGTGTCCGCGGCGTGTAGCGACTCGTGAATCACCGCGGGGAGCGATTCGTCTCCGAAGCGCCGCACGGCATCGATGTCGATGGTAGGAAAGTGTTTCCCCTGGCGGAAATTCTCGATTGTCATGCGCACGGGATGCTGCCGGCTCGCGGGATATTCACACCAGAAGCGGTCATGGTGCCGGCCATCGGTATGGACCACGACGTGGCGAATCCTGCTCCTACCGGCGCCCTGTCCCACCAGGGCGGCGCCCGCGCCATCACCAAACAGCCGGGCGATCGGCGCGCCGTGCTCGGAGTAGTCCAAACCGGCGGAATGCACTTCGGCGCCGGCGACGAGCATGCTCCCGTAAACGCCGGCGCGCACAAACTGGTCGGCGATGGCGAGGGCGAACAGAAAGCCGGCGCATTGGGCGCGCACATCCAGAGTGCCCACCGTACCGCACCCCATTTGGTGCTGGAAGAAACAGCCTGCGCCAGGAAAGGTCACGTCCGGGGTCATGGTGGCGAAGATGATGAAGTCCACCGCCGCCGGCGTCCGTTGCGCGCGCTCGAGCGCTTGCGTCGCCGCGCTCACGGCAAGCGTAGACGGGCCGACTGCCTCGATGGCGATGGGCCGGCGCACACCAACACGGTCCACCTCGGCCGGGAGGTGGTGCCCGACGCCCAGGATTGCGCTGCCCATGCGCTACGACCTGAGGAGGACCACCTCAAGCGTCTTGTCACGCAGGCGGTGCTTGAACGCCTTGACCGGCTTGGGCAGCTCTACTCTGGTGGTGAAGTCGGGCGGGAATGCGGGGGAAAAGGCAGCCAGCTTCCTGAGGTTCTTATCCACCACTCGTCCCTTCACCACGAAAAATCCGTTGCGGACGGAAAGGTCGTAGTCGTAGTCGGGCATTTCATCCGGAATCTCGAGTTGCTCCTTGAGGGCCGACTGCGGCACCTGCCGCGGAAATTCGAGATGCAACAGAAACCCGTTGCCCTGCTCCTTCAATGAATAGACATCGCCGTACCGACGCTCGCGTTCCAATTTGTCTCCGAACCCCTCGCCGTGAAAACCGTCGACGGCAATCGTTCCTTGCGTCGCGACCGGTGCCAGCTTGCGGATCAGCGGCGCAATCAGCAAGGCGAGCGGCGCGGCATACCAGGCGCCGCGGTACGTCCACCGGTCTATCGGCAACGCGTGCAGTACCCCCTCACGCAGCCGCATCACCGTCTCCAACATGGCGATGCCGACGCCGAGTGTGATCAACCCGTTCAACTGATTGCTGAAGATCGCCCGGTTGAGCAGCAACGCACCGACGGCTGCGGCGATCAGGGGATAGAGCACCATATTTTGCAGGATGTTGAGCCCGGTTGCGCCTGCCACAGTGAAGTAGTGACGATCACCGACGGTGTCCTCTATGGTCCTCTTCTGCGAGCTTGGCAAAGCGCCCAGGAGCGGCTGGGTCAGCGCCGCCAGGAGCTTGAAGGACTGGGGTGTGTCGGGAAGCACCGTTCCGAGCTGCGACAGCGCGTCCTCGAAACTGCCCGGCAACTCCCCGGGAAAGACGTTCTTCTTCATGACCGGGGCTGGCGCCGGTGCGACACTGGGCTGCGGAGCCGCCAGCTTCTTCTCCACGCGTGCGGCCGGTGCTGGTGCGGGTGCAGCGGCTTTGGTGGAAGGAGCCGGTGTGGCCGTGGGTGTCGGTGCCGCAGGCGCAGGTGTAGCCGCTTTGGCCGTAGCGAGTGTGGGGGGCGCGGCTTCGGCGGCCGCAGACGTCGGCGCGGCAGCAGCTGGTGCCGCCGGCTTTGGCGGAGGTGCGGGAATCGGCCGCGGAGGAGGTGTCGGCGCAGCGGTGGTCTCCTCCACAGGGCTCGGGGCAGCCCCTGTTTTTCGGAAACGCGATGGAACATCCTGCGGGAAGGTCTCGTTCGGGTGCAGCGCGTGGGCACGTGCGATCAGGACGTCCTCCGCCTCGGGCTTGTCGGGGTCGGGAACGCAGCAATCGACCGGGCAGACGGCTGCACAGGCTTCGTGATCATAGAAGCCGACGCACTCGGTACACTTGTCCGGGACGATGTAGAAGATGTCGTGGGCAATGGGCGGATGCGTGATCCCGTTGAGCTCCCATTCGACATCGCCCTGATAAATCGCGGTGTTCGGGCATTCCGGTTCGCATGCCCCGCAGTTGATGCATTCCGAAGTGATGACAGTGGCCATTTACGCGCGTCTCTCCACGATGCTGACCCTGCCGGTTATGTATCGTGTCGGGCGCGCCGTTTCAACAAAGGGTGGCGCCGAGGGCGCCGAGGGCCGCGTGAGGTGTGTCGCTGCGACGCGCCGTTCACTTCTGCGAATGCGGGCGGGAGGGCTTCGCCGGTACGTAGCCCCGCGTGACGACATCGTGTCCGAATCGGGCGGTGATGGTGTCGACCGCCCGGTTCAACGCCGCTTGCCGGCGCGATTGCGTCGAGCCGAACAGCGGCAACTGCGCCGGGTCCGCCTTTTCGATGCCGCTCACAGCGACACCGATCAGCCGAACAGTCTTTCCTGCTTTGACGGCGTCCCACAGTGTCAGTGCGGCGGAGGCGATGGCTCTGCCGTCATTCACTGCGGCCGGCAAGGTGAGGCGCCGGGTCAGCACCGGGTATTTGCCGGGACCGATGCGTTCGGCCAGCTTGAGTTTCAGGGCGACCGTACGGCCGCGGCGCCCATCCGCGCGCAGACGGTGCGCAACCGATTCCGCCTGCGCCGCGATGGTGCGGCGGATCTCCTCGCCATCGCGCCGGTCACGATCGAACGTCTGCTCTTCACCGTACGATTTGCGTTCCCTGTCGGGTTCCACAACGCCGGGGTCATGGCCATGGGCCAGCTCCCAGAGAAACACACCGGCATGACCCAGGCGCCGCTGCAGGATAGTTGGGTCCGTGTCGGCCAGTTCCCCGATGGTGGAGATGCCCATGGTGCGGAGCTGCGCTTGCGTGGCCGGGCCGGCACCCCACAGCTGACCGACGGCCAGCGAGCGAAGGAAGTTCCGCACGTCCTCGGGCTTCACCTCGAGCAGGCCGTCCGGCTTGCTCAGCGCGCTGGCAATCTTGGCGATCATCTTGCTGGGTCCGATGCCGACGGAGACGGTCAACCCGGTTTCGGCGCGCACCTGTTGTTTGAGTCGTTGGGCGATGTCGAACGCGCTCCCGAAGAGGCGCAGTGACGCCGTGACGTCCAGAAAGGCCTCATCCAAAGAGAGCGGCTCGATCTGTGGCGTGAACTCGGCAAAAATCGCGCGGAGGTGCTTTGCGACCTCGGCGTAGCGCCACATCCGTCCGCGAACGAAGACGCCGTGAGGGCACAGCTTGTGCGCCTGTGCCGACGGCATGGCGGAGTGGACGCCGTAGGCGCGGGCTTCGTAAGACCCGGTTAGCACTACCCCGCGCTTGCCGGCGCCGCCAACGATCACCGGCTTCCCTCGTAACTCCGGTCGGTCGTGCTGTTCGACCGCGGCGTAGAACGCGTCCATGTCGGCATGCAGGATGGTCGCCGCTACTGACATCGCTGCAATTGTTGCGCGGCGTTGATCGGGCGACAAGGCTTCCGACTAATCCATTCGCGGGTTGACCGGATGCCGTTTGTCCGGGGGCGGGACATGTTCCGACATCGTTCCTCTTGCGCCTGCGGAATTGATCACGTATGGCGTAGCGCAGGCTGACGAGCGCCGAATGACTCGTCGCAGGGTATCCTGGCCTTGCCCAGGGTTCACCTCGGACGGTGGGTGTAGCTCAACTGGCAGAGCACTGGACTGTGGCTCCAGGGGTTGAGGGTTCAAGCCCCTTCACTCACCCTTTCTCTTCACAGGTGGCGGCCACGGGCTTGGGTCGACAAAGGCGCTACAGGGCGCAGTTCGTACGGTTCACGGATGAGCGGTGAAGGTGCCGTCTTTCCTGGTTCGCGTCGGTTTCCTTCTCCACACTCACGTCTCTCTTTGCCGCCGACAATAGACACGGCCCTTCGAGGCATTCCTGTACCCTCTCACATGGTACTCCGGCAAGGGAATCGTTGTACTCTCTGCATGCGCGCGGAGGTGAGATTTGTCATTGCCACTTGTGGGCCGGGCGTGGTTTCATCAGAGGGGCGAACTGTCATATGAGGTGTTCATGGCGCTGTGGGATGCATCCGTAGACTTCTTGGTCGTTGGTTCCGGTGCCGCAGGCATGACCGCCGCGCTGCGGGCTCATGATGTGGGTGGCGAGACCCTGGTGATCGAAAAGGCCGCTGTCTACGGCGGCTCGACGGCCTTGTCCGGCGGGGTTGCCTGGGTGCCCAACAATCCACTGATGGCGCGGCATGGTATCAGCGATTCAGCGGATCAGGCGTTGCGGTATCTCGAGATCGTCACCAAGGGGAGTGCGTCCATCGAAAGACTGCGGGCATACATCGATGCCGCCCCGCGCATGCTGGCGACCTTGGCGGAAACCTCGCATGTTCGTTTCGACTGCGTGACAAAATACCCAGATTACTACCCTGAAGTGGAAGGCGGAAAGCCGGGAGGCCGTTCGTGCGAGCCGGCGGTCTTCGACGCGCTGCAACTCGGTGCGGAGTTTGGGGCGATGCGCTACCCGCCGCCTGCGAAGCTGGCCTTGGGCGGCCGCGTGGCGTTCAAAGTGGCCGACGCCAAAGCCCTCCTGGCCGGAAGGCCGTCACTCACCTGGTTCATGCTGCGCGGGCTGCTGTCGTACTACACCAATTTCCGCGCGCGGCGGCTGGGTCTTCGCAACACCACCCTGACGCTCGGCCGCGCGCTCGTGGGGCGCCTGCGCCTCTCTCTGATGGATCGCAAGGTGCCGGTGTGGCTCAACACCTCGATCAAGGAACTCATCACCGAGGGCGGGCGCGTGGTTGGCGCTGTGGTCGAAAACGAGGGCAAACTGGTCCGCGTCCAGGCAAGGAAGGGTGTCCTGCTTGCCGCCGGCGGTTTCGAGCGCAATGCCGCCATGCGGCAGCACTACCAGCGGCCGCCCGTGGGCAGTGAATGGACCGGTGGGTGCGATTCCAATACCGGGGACACCATCGGTTTGGGTACAGCCATTGGCGCGAGCCTCGATCTGATGGACGAGTCATGGTGGTGTCCCTCCGTCGTTGCCCCGTTTCCGGAAACAGATCGCTCATGGGTGGTGATCTACGAGAAGAACTTGCCCGGGAGCATCGTGGTGAACAAACGCGGCCGGCGGTTCATGAACGAGGCCGCGCCGTACGATGACGTGGTCAAGAGCATGTACGCCGCCAACACGCCGGAAGCTCCCGCCATCCCCGCGTTCCTCATCTTCGATCGCAGCTACCGGCGCAAGTATGCCTGCGGTCCCTTGATGCCGAGCTACGCCGCGCCGGACAGGTTCGTGCGTGCGGATCTGAAAGCCAGCTTCTTTACGAAGGATGAGACGCTGGAAGGCCTGGCGCGGAAGATCGGTGTGGATGCCGCGGGCCTGGCGGACACGGTGTCCCGCTTCAACCGAGCGGCCGTCACCGGCAAGGATCCGGAGTTCCACCGTGGGGACAGCTTGCAAGACCGCTACTATCCCGGCGACACCCCGGGTAAGAATTCGAATCTCGGCCCACTGGCGCAGCCTCCCTTTTACGCAGTGCTGTTGTTTCCCGGCGACCTCGGAACCAAGGGCGGTTTCCGCACCGACGTCTGTGCGCGTGTCCTCACGCACGGCGGCGAGCCGATCCCAGGGCTCTACGCCGCGGGCAATTGCTCAGCCTCGGTCATGGGGCGCTCGTACCCAGGCGCCGGAGCGACCATCGGACCGGCCATGACCTTCGGGTTTGTCGCGGCGGAGCATGCACTAGGGGCTGGACACCAACACCACCCGCCGGACTGAGACGATCCTCATGCCACGGGTGGTCCACCGAACCTGTACTCTTTGCGAGGCCTGCTGTGGCATCGAGGTTCACGTAGAAGACGAGCGTGTCGTCGACATCCGCGGCGACCAGCGGGATCCGCTCAGCCAGGGTCACATCTGTCCGAAGGCCTGGGCGCTGAAGGATCTCCACGAGGATCCCGACCGCCTGCGTCAACCGCTCCGACGCACCGCGACCGGGTGGGAGCGCGTCAGCTGGGAGGAGGCCTTCAAGTACGCCGCCGAGGGGATCCGCAAGGTGCAACGCGAGTACGGCGATGACGCGGCCGCCATGTACCTGGGCGAACCAGTTGTCCACAACTTGGGCGCGATCCTCTTCGGCGACGCGTTGGTTGCTGCGCTGGGAACACGAAAGCGCTTTAGTGCCAACTCACTCGACCAGTTTCCGAAGCAGCTTGCCAGTCACTGGATGTACGGCAGCGGCCTGTTCATGTCGGTCCCGGACGTGGACCGGACAAATTACATGCTGATCATCGGGGCGAATCCGGTGGTGTCCAATGGTAGCCTGGTGACGGCGCCGGGCATGACGGCGCGCCTGCGGCGAATCCAGCAGCGCGGGGGCAGGATTGTCGTTGTTGACCCGCGGCGTACCGAGACGGCGAAGCTTGCGGATGAGCATCACTTCATCCGTCCGGGCACCGATCCCTTGCTGCTCGCGGCATTGGTCCACACTCTCTTTGCCGAGAAGCGCATTCGGCTGGGTCGGTTGGGGGCGTTCGTTGACGGGTTGAACACGGTGGAGGAGGCCGTGGCCTGCTTCACCCCGGAGGCAGTGTCGGGCCGGGTGGGCATTGCGCCGAACGCCATCCGCGCCATCGCTCTGGCATTCTCGGATGCCCCGGGCGCCGTCTGCTACGGCCGCATGGGGATGTGCGCGGTTCCATTCGGGACCACGGCGAGTTGGCTGATCGAGGTCCTCAACATCGTCAGCGGTAACCTTGACCGTCCTGGTGGCGCGATGTTCCCCAATCCGCCGGTAGACGTGATGCGCCTTCAGCCGAAAACCGAACGAGGCCGCTGGCAGTCTCGGATGCGCGGGACGCCGGAGTTCATGGGCGAACTCCCGAGCGCGACCCTCGCCGAGGAAATCGAGACACCCGGAGACGGTCAGGTGCGCGCACTGGTCACTCTGGCGGGGAACCCTGTGCTCTCGTCACCGGCCGGCCACCGGTTGGGTGATGCACTCGGTAAGCTCGACTGCATGGTGTCGATCGACTTCTACCTGAACGAGACCACTCGGCATGCGCACGTCATTCTCCCGCCGGCGGGACCGCTTGAACGCGATCATTTCGACGTGGTGTTTCAGCTCTTCTCGGTGCGGAGCACCGCCCGATGGTCGCCGGCCGTGTTCACGTTACCGCCCGGGGCAAAGAACGACGCCGACATCTTGCTGGCGCTCTCCAGCCAACTGTTCCGAGGGCGCGGTGGAGCCGGACGGGCCAAGGCCCTCGCGCTTCGAGCGCTGCTGGCCGTCGGCGGCGAGCGGGTTGCGCGCCTCGCCGTCGACCTCGCGCTGCGAGCGGGCCCATACGGCAACGGCATGCGCTGGTGGCGAGACGGCCTGACGGTGCAGAAGTTGCGCCAATCGGTACACGGCCTCGACCTGGGGCCGATGGAGCCGTGCTTGCCAGATCGGCTTCCGATTCGTTCCGGTAGTTCAGCACGCAAGGTCGACTTGGCGCCGCGCGAGGTCATCGCCGACATGGCGCGTCTGCGGACGAGCATCGCGGAAAGGCCGCCGGAGTTGGTGCTCATCGGCAGGCGAGAGATGCGCACGGTCAACAGCTGGTCGCACAACCTCCCGAGCCTGGTGAAGGGTCCGAAACGCTGCGTGTTGTCCCTTCACCCGGCGGACGCCGCATCGCGCCGGCTCGCGCCCGGAGATTGGGTGCGCGTGGCGAGTCGGGTCGGTGCGGTGGACGTTCCGATCGAGATCACCGACGACATGATGCCGGGCGTGGTCGCGCTTCCGCACGGCTACGGACACTGCGGGGAGGGTATCCGGCTGAGCGTCGCTGCCCAGCACGCAGGCGCCAGCATCAACGATCTCACCGACCCCGCGGAGATCGATCCGCTCTCGGGCAATGCGGTGCTAAACGCAATCCCCGTTCGTGTCGAACGCCGCTAGCACCTGGCTCACAAGCCCAGCCCGACCAGCCGCTCGGTCGGTGGGCGAAACGCCTTCAGCGGCCACTGCAGGGCCTCATCGATCTCTGCCAGCATGGCCGGCGTGTCCTCGGGGATGCGGCCGCGCAGGTCGAGAAAATTCGACACATGGTCCGAGAGCAGCGTCGTGGGGCCCTTGAGGTGCTCAATCAGCAAGCGCGTTTCGTGGAGGGCGTCGTATGCCGACAAGAGCGTCAGCTCCCCATCCCGCCAGCGGTCGTGCCACGGTGTGCCGGGTTGCGGCACGAAGGTCCGCAGGCGGATGAAGGTCGGCGGCGCCGCATTGAGCACGTCCGCGCTGCCCAGAGCATGCGCGCGCCAGCGCTCGATGCCGGCCACGCCGACCATGAGGTAGACCGAGAGTTCGATGCCCGCGCTCATGACGTGCCGGTACGCTTCCACTGCTTGTTCCGGTGTCACTCCCTTGTTGACGTCGCGTAACGTTGCCGCATCGCCCGACTCCAGGCCGGAGTGGATGCGGGTGATGCTGGCTGCAGCTATACGCCGCCATTCCTCAAGGCTCTTCTTGACGAGAAACTTCGCCGACCCGTAGGTCGTGATCCGCTGCAAATTCGGAAAACGGGCTCTGGCCGCTTCACCAATGGTGACCAGCTTCTCAGTGGGCAGGACGGCCGAATTGCCATCGGCCAGGAAGATGGTCTCCACGCCGTCCGGTCCGTAGGCCTGGCGCGCGATATCCAGGTCCTCAATGACCTCTTCCACCGGACGTACGTGGAACTTGCGGCCTCGGTACATGCAGCAGAAGGCGCACTTGTTGTGCGGGCAGGCCAAGGTCGCCTGGATGATCAGTGATCCGGCCTCACTCGGGGGGCGGTAGACGGTGCCTTCGTATCGCATGCTCGGTTCCTTACGGCCGGGCGTGGCGCACAACGATCGGCGCCCAACCCCGGGCAACAGATACACCCGTGTCGCCTCGATGGGTAGAGGGGCCCGAGTCTCACCCGACGCAGCCGGCAGAAGAAACAAGAAAAGACGGCTGTCATTCGAGAAGTGTACTTGACATCCGCGCGGGTGCGGCGCAATGTTTAGCCGTCAACCGAAAATGTTGGGCGCAGTGCGCTGGGTGGGGAGAGCGCCTGCGCTTACGTAGTGCTCTCGCAGAGAAAGAGGTCTTGTGCGACCGGTCCTCTTTGGCTTTGGTGGCCATCTTTGCAGCGGGAGCCCCCGGACCGCGTGGGGAAGGTTTCACGCCAATGGGTCCACGTGCGCGCGGCGGGACCCGGGCCACGTGCTGCTCGGCGTGGTTTGTTCACGCACGTCGGTGACGCTTGGCCGGGCTATGCCGGTGCGACGCACCGCAAGAGCGCCTTAACTTTGCCGAGCGAGCGTCACACGGATCGAGTGCATCAGCAATGACGCAACCCAGTGAAGGAGGAATCTATGAAAAAGATCGTATTGGCTCTTGTCGCAGGCATCGCGGTATGGGTGGGGGCCGACTTCGAGTCGCAAGGAGGAGCCCGATGAAACGTCTCGCGAAGCAGTTGCTCGTCGTGTGTCGTGTAGGAGCTTGTATCCTGGTCACGACGCTAGCCCTGGGCCTCGTGTCCGCACAGGCGCAGGTGTGCCAAGTTCCTTGCAACGGGCCCTGCCAGACTTCGGCGGGTCCGGGAATATGCCTGCCCTCGACGACCGCGGTCGGAGGCTGTATCTGCCAGCCGCTCCCGACGCAGACGCCGCAGCCGACGCGAACTCCGCCGGCTTGTCCGTGTTTCGCGAACTGCCCGTCGGCCGCAGGTCCGGGACGATGCTTGCCGGTTGCAGGCCTCCCGGACGATCAGTGCATCTGCCAGCCGATCCCACCGACCCGGACGCCGCGGCCGAGGCGAACTCGGCCGGCTTGTCCGTGTTTCGCGGACTGCGACACCCCCGCCGGTCCAGGAACAGGAAGATGCTTGCCAGGTCCCGACATTTTGGGAGACCAGTGCATTTGCCGGCAGCGGCCGCCAAGACCTACAGCGACGGCAACAATGACACCACCCCCGCTACCATGCCCGTGCCAAGCGGTCTGCCAGCTCGACCCCACGGGAATTAGCGGCGTGTGCCAGCCCGATCCCACGGTGCCTGGAGGGGGTTGCACGTGTCAGCCACCGCCGCCGCCCCCGCAGTGCGCCTGCAATACTACCTGCCAGTTCGTCGATACCACAGGCGTGAGCATCACGGGCGTTTGCCAGCCTGATCCCCTCTCACCTGCAGCGGGATGCACGTGCCGACCGCAACCGCCGCCACCATGCCCGTGCCAAGCGGTCTGTCAGCTCGACCTCGCGGGTACTAGCGGCGCTTGCCAGCCCGATCCCAACTCACCTACGGGTGCCTGCACGTGTCAGCCGCTGCCACCGCCTCCGCAGTGCGTCTGTGGTGCAACCTGTCCGCTGGGTGGCGTTGGCACAGTGGTCACCACGGGCGTTTGTCAGGCTGATCCGGCCTTGCCTGCGGCGGGATGCACGTGCCGACCGCAACCGCCGCCACCATGTGTGTGCGGTCAGACCTGCCAAAGCGCGAACGGTCCTAGCGCTTGCCAGCCCGATCCCAACTCGCCGACAGGTGGATGCACCTGCCAGCCGCTGCCGCCGTCTCCGCAATGCGCTGTCTGCGGCGAGGTCTGTACGCTGGGCGGGGGCGAGGTGGATGTCTGCCAACCGGATCTGGACTCGACGATCGCCGGGGCGTGCACATGCCAAGCTCCAGCGACGCAGCAATGCGTGCTAAACCCGGGCAACGAAGTTGTGTGCGGGTCGCAGAACACGGCCTGCGTTTGCGAGTTGCCACCACCGCGACCGCCGGAAGGGCCATGTCCGTGCGGCGTAAACTGTCTGGCGGGCCCGAACACCCCGGGTCTCTGCCGGCCCGATCCCAACTTGGCAGGTGCATGCACGTGCCTGCCGGCGCCATAGGCACCGTGCGTTTGTAACTGCTGCCGGCGCATTCAGAACCGACGGAGGTAGCCAGATCCGCGTTGGCTACCTCCGTCGGCCCGCCGTGATACTAGTTCTAACGAGGCCTCGCCTCAGACCGTTGCCAGACGAGACGCCGAGCAAGTCTTCGTCACGTGCCAGACCAGAGATTTGTACGGCCGTTGTCGATGCCTCAGCTGCGGCGTAGCGCCTGGTCGATCAGCTGGCCGAAGTGTAACGCCTCGGCCGTCGGCGGATTCGCCGGTACCGCGCGCAAATAGTCGACGTGCTCCGCGGGCAAGCCGTGTTCCTGCGCGCCGTTGACGAGCAGCTGCATGTAGCGTGTGGAGGGTTGCAAACCAGGGTCACGCTGCTCGGACGTGAGGGTGAAGGCGTCGAGCTGTACCGCCGGGAACGGCGACAAGGGCGCCGCGGAGATAGCCACGCGCCGATAGTTGCCGAGCGCAACACCTTCGGTCAACTCAATATGTTCCAGATCCGGTTCGGTGACTTCAAACGCGACGCCGAAGACGCGAGCCGCGGGATCGGGGACGATGTTGGCGAACGACTCCCCAATAGGGACGAGCGGCGGTTTGTCGAACACCAGCCGCCAGCCGGCCGCGCGCGCCGGCACGGCACGGCGAAAGCGAATGCCCCGCCGGCCACGCAGCGTCGCACTCTGCATGTTCGAGCCGTAAGCGAAGTACCATACGGTTGTGATCGACATCAGGGAGGTCTCAGACTACGTGACGACTCATTCCGTTGTCCACTAGTAACCGCCCGCCCAGCCCGGGAAGCGGTTGTAAGTCTTCGTAAACCCTTCGTTGTTCTTCACCATCAGTGCGGCGCGGAACTCGTAGTACTCACGTCCGGCTTGCTCCAGAGTTGCGTTAGTCTCGAAGTTGCGTGGTGAACGGGAAAGTCTCGAAACAGCCCGACGCAACGTAGGTAAGCCGGTCTTCGTGCGTTGTCGCCAACAGCCGGACCCAGGATGCCTGCACGGAAAGGAGCCTGAAACAAGCGGGGATCCGTGGCGGTCACACAGTTCCACCGCAGCGTGTGGATGTAGGCGGCGAACTGGCGTGGCTGATCGAGCCCTTTCTGACCGATGGCCTTCCAGCTGTCGGCATCGAGAATTTCGCTGCCAAGTTCAAGGTCCCAAACAACCTCAAGCGCTTCGCCCTGGGCATCGTCGTCCAGGCAGGCGAGCCGGACAACCGGCGAATAGCCGTCGTCCGACTCGACGGCCTCCACGATATACGTTCGCGTTCGTACCCTGACGACGTCGCCGGGGCTAGGCCGCCGAGGCTCAGGGAGATTGGCTGCGGTTCGTGAACTCAATTGCGTCTCCCGGCACGCCACCATTGGGATCGGCGCGGGGAATATCACTCTCGCCCAGGATTCACCACCCAAGGAAGGGCGCGTTGCAGACGGGTTGACCTAACTACGCCCAACCCATATGTGTGAAACACAATTGATAACAATGAGCGGTGGCCAGCGCGCGCCGCTCTCGAGGAGGCGACGCATGGTACGAGTGGCATACCGTGTTGGTGGCTACTTTGGGCTCGTTTCAATCTTCGGCGCCTTGCTCTACGGCTTCCGGTACGACGCCCACGCTTCGTGGCTCAACTATGTCTTCGACCTGGCGCTGTACGGGGCGTGGGCCGCAGTGCACCTGGTGATGACTCGTCCATGGTTCAAGGCGAGAGCGTACGGCGCGCGGACCGGGTCGCCGTTCGAGCGCCAGGTGTTCATCGTCACCACGGTCATCACCTGGCTCGCGGTGCTCTGGTACCATCGGCCGGTGCCGGGCGGCTCCATCGTGCTGAGCGGACCCGTCCGCTTCGCGGCACAGGTGGGCTTCCTGGCGTGCGTGTTCGCGTTCTTTGAGGGAGCGACGTTCGCGGCGCTCGACGGGTTTCTCGGCGTGCCCGGGGCGGCGATGTCGCATTCGCAGGGCACCGAGACGCCATTGCTGACTGAAGGGCGGTACGCGCAGATTCGTCACCCGCAGTACCAAGCCGCCATTTTGGCGGGGCTCTGCTCGCTGCTCATTCACCCCAACGTGGCGCAGGTGCTCTGGTGCTTGCTGATCGGCGGTACGTTCGTCGCGTTCATCCCGGTCGAGGAGGCTCAGCTCCTCGCTGCCCGCGGCGACGCCTATGCCGCGTACGTGCAGAGAACGCCGTGGCGGCTGATTCCCGGCGTCTGGTAACGAACCGTGGGCGGGAACGCAGGCTTGCACCGTGCTGGCCGCGCGCCGCGCGGCAGCCAACCCGTTCGCTTCGCGCACCAGCGAGGCGAAGTCGCGCCCATCCTCGTCGACAAAGCCGTCAAACGGGATGACTGGCGGACTAGCGACCCATCGAGTGTCGATCAGGATTTGGGCAAGTCAGCGACACGGCGTCACCCATCCTGGCATACAGGTAGGGCTTGCCCGAGGCGGGATCCAACGGCGCCACTGCGAGGTAGGCGGGGACGAGTTCCGAGAGGCTCGCCGGGAGGTGACGCTTCACGCGTCTGTAAGCGTCAATGGCGCCCAAGATCCGGTTCATCTGCTGCGCGCAGGGGTTGGCTTGGTAAATCGCAATCGTCTCGACGGGCGCTTCACGCACGACATCGGACCGGGGCCACAGTAAGAGTCCGAGTTCGAGAACCATCACAATCAGGCATATGGTCAACGCAGCGACCTGGTACAGGTAGCGCCGGACTTGAGTGGGCGGAATTTGCTCGGCCGGCGGCGCGAAATCTTTGCGGATCTGTTCCGCCAGATCGAGCGCCTGATGCACAACCTCTGTCTGCGAGGGTTCCGGAGCCATCGCGGCGCTCATAATTCCCCTCGGCTCGCCGACAGTGTGGTGTCGTTGAAATAGTACGTCGTGGTGCCATTGTGGTGCGATCCGCGAACGTACCAGCTGTACCCCGCGCCCACCCGCGAGCGCTGCACGTAGAGAACGGTCCCCCTGGATACACTCTGTCCGGGAAGGGACGGGATGGGAGCGGGGCCCGTGACGGTGAAGGCGAACGTCGACGTGCTGTCCAGCACCTCGAGCGCCTTGCCGACATTGACCACATCAGAGAGTGCGGTTCTATCGAATACAAGGTGCTGAAGCGTGCGGTACGACTGCAGGCCCAGCGTGACCAAGATGGTCATAATTGCCATCACCACCGTGCTCTCAATCAGGGAGAACCCGTTGGGCAACTGTATTGCGACATGCCTGGCGGCGCGCTTGCCTCGCTTGCGAACGTCTCCTCCCATCAGCGGTTGGTCCGAGAGCGGTTTCATCGCCAAGCACTTGCGGATAGCATTGAACGCGCCAGGTCCCCGAGCGCGTCTTGTGCGAGAAGATGCCTCTGGCCGGCGCGCCGATGCAAAAAGATTTGACGGCTTGGCCGGAAACGCGGATGGGATGACGACCCGACCCCAGCGATTTCTTGGCAGCGTTACGTCAGGACTGGATGCGCGCCTTGATAAAGGCGCCGATGCGCTCGATTGCCTGCTGCCCCTCGGGAAGCAGGGAGGCGAAGGCCTGCCAGACGTGGATCATGTCCTCCCAGGTCTCCAAGGTCACCGCCACGCCCGCTTTGCGCGCGCGCTCCGCCAGGCGCGTGGAGTCGTCCAGCAGCGTCTCGGCGGTTCCCACCTGGATCAACAATGGTGGGAGTCCCGACAGTTCGGCATACAGGGGGGCGGCGAGCGGCGTACGGGGCTGCTTGCCGCCGAGATACATCGCGGCCATTTTGCGCAGATCGCCAGCTTGCACCATCGGGTCGACCGCCGCCTTGGTGGTCATCGAGTCACCCACCCCCTCAAGATCGACCCATGGCGACAGGCACACGCCCGCCGCCGGCAGCGTCTGACCCGCATCGCGCAGCGCCACCAGTGTTGCCACCGTCAAGCCGCCGCCGGCAGAGTCACCAGCAATGATGATGCGTGACGGTGCGATGCCGATGCCGAGCAGCCAACGATAGGCGGCCGTGGCATCTTCGACGGCGGCCGGATGCGGATGCTCCGGCGCCAACCGATACTCGATCAACAGCACGCGCGCCGCCGCCGCGCGGGAGAGCCGCGCCGCCAGCTCACAATGACTCTTGATCGATCCCATGACGTAGCCACCACCATGCAAATACAAGATCACGTGCTCGCGGTGCGCGCCTGGCGCGGCCACCCATGCCGCCGGCACGCCGCCGGCATGGGCCGGCTCGACCGTGACGTCGTCCGGCAGCACCGCGATCGATGTCAAGGCTTCGATGCCGGCGCGCATGTCGGCCACGCTGACGTCCGCTTCCGGCGCACGCGCCTTGAGCATGTCGATGATCATTCCGAGTTCCTGGCTGGCCATGGCGTACTCTCCCAACGTGTAAGTACTGCAACCTCATAGGCGGAGGGGGTTTGGTTACGCAAGACGCCGGGGTACCTCCAGGGCCGGCGCTGCGGACACTTTCCTTCTCCCACTGTTGCCGCTAAAAGACTCCATGTCGGGCGACCGGCACGCGCCGGTGCCTAGTCCGAACAAGGAGGATACGCGATGGGCAGAAAGGTTTTCGTTGTCGGAGTCGGTATGACCAAGTTCGAGAAGCCGGGCTCGAAACAGTGGGATTACCCGGACATGGCGAAAGAGGCGGGCAGCAAGGCGTTGCAAGACGCCGGCATTCCGTACGCCGCGGTTGAGCAGGCGTGCGTGGGGTACTGCTACGGCGATTCCACATGCGGCCAGCGCGCGGTGTACGGCCTCGGCCTGACCGGCATCCCGGTGTACAACGTCAACAACAACTGCTCGACCGGCTCGACGGCATTGTTCATGGCGAAGCAGTTCGTCGAGGGCGGCATCTCCGATTGCGTGCTGGCGCTCGGCTTCGAGAAGATGGAGAAGGGGTCGCTCGGCGTGAAGTACAGCGATCGCACCAACCCGCTCGATCGCCATTTCGAACTCATGGTCTCGTTGCGGCAGTTCGCACCCGCACCGGGGGCGGCGCAGTTCTTTGGCAACGCCGGACGCGAACACATGGAGAAGTACGGGACCAAACCAGAGCAGTTCGCCAAGATCGGCCTGAAGAACCACAAGCACTCGGTCAACAACCCATACTCGCAGTTCCGGGACGAATACTCGCTCGAAGACATTCTCAAGGCGCCGATGGTCTATGACCCCCTCACCAAGCTGCAGTGCTGCCCGACGTCGGATGGCGCCGCGGCGGCGATCGTGGCCAGTGAGGACTTCGTGAAGAAACACAAGCTACAGAAGCAGGCGGTCGAGATCCTCGGTATGGCGATGGTGACCGACCTCCCCAGCTCGTTCGACGAAAAGAGCTGCATCAAGCTGATCGGCGTCGACATGAGCCGCAAGGCGGCACAGCAGGTCTACCAGCAATCGGGCCTCGGGCCGGAGAACGTCGACGTGATCGAGCTGCATGACTGCTTTTCGGCCAACGAACTGGTGACCTATGAGGCGCTCGGCTTGTGTTCCGAGGGCAAAGGCGGCGAGCTGATCGACTCGGGCGCAGTGACCTATGGCGGGAAGTGCGTGGTCAACCCGTCTGGTGGCTTGATCTCCAAGGGGCATCCGCTGGGGGCCACCGGTTTGGCCCAGTGCAGCGAGCTGAACTGGCAGCTGCGCGGACTGTCGGAGAAGCGCCAGGTGCAGGGGGCCAAGGTCGCGCTGCAGCACAATCTCGGTCTCGGCGGCGCTGCGGTCGTCACCATGTATCGCAAGGCCAGCATCGCCGGCTGACGAGGAGAGCACTGAAGAAGCAATCAGCGGTCGGCGATCAGCCGGGAGGAGACCTCCGCGTGCCCGGTCGCTGACCGCTGATTCCAGAAGGCCGGGAGGCGCCGTGGAGCAAACGCAATTCGACCGGCAAGAGATCGAGGCGGCGTGGCGCAAGCGCATGGCGCTGCAAGACGCCGATGATTGGGAAGGTTTTGGAAAAACCTTTACCGATGACGCCGTGTACATCGAGCATCAATTCGGCGTCTTCGCAGGACGCGACAGGATCCTGGCGTGGCTCGTTCCCGTGATGGAGTACTGTAAGGACTGGACCTATCCCGTCGAGTGGGTAGCCATTGACGGCAATCGCATCGTCCATAAGTGGCAGAATCGGCTGCCAGGGCAGAGGCCGGACGGCACATACTACGAGTTTGCCGGCATTACCGTCATGCTCTACGCCGGCAACGGCATGTTTTCGTTCCAAGAGGACTTCTATAACCAATACGAGCTCGACAAGGTATTGAAGGAGTGGAGCGCGGCGCAGAGCCGCGCCTAACGCTCACGGCGCGTCGGTTTCCGCCGCACCTTCTGCCAGCTCTTCTATAAAGGGGCAGGCCGGGTTCAGAGCGTGGAGCAGCGCCACAGGGAGGGACGATGAACGAGTTCATGCTGGATGAGCAAGCGCGCGCGATACAAGACAAGGCGCGGGAGTTTGCGAAGAACGAGATCGATCCGGAATATCTGCGGCGTATGGACCGCGACGAGATTCGCTACCCGCGGGAGCTGTACACGCTGTACGCGAAGCACCACCTCCTCGGGCTCCGCTTTCCCAAGAAATATGGTGGCCAGGGCATGGACTGGGTTGCGGATTGCGCCGCGATGGGAGAGATCGGCTGTCTGGGCATGGCTGCAGGCTGCTCCTTCGTCATGCCGTCCATCGTCGGCGAAGCCCTGAATACCTTCGGGACCGAGGAGCAAAAGCAAAAGTACCTCAAACCGATGTTGGAGGGTCAGCTGGTGTCGGCGGAGGCACTGACCGAGCCGCGTGGCGGGTCGGATTTCTTCGGCGCCAGCAGTCGCGCGGAAGATCACGGCGACTATTTTGTCGTCCGCGGCATGAAGCGTTTCATCGTTGGCGCGGAGGGCGCGGACTTCTTCTTGGCGTACGTGCGCACCAACCCGGCCACCGACGCGCCGGCGCACCAGCGCATCAGCGCCATGATCATCGAGCGCAGCCCGGGGGTCGAGGTCAAGTATCTCTATGGACTGATGGGAACCCGCGGCGGCGGCACCGGACGGGTGGTCTTCCGCGATGTGAAGGTGCCGAAAGCCAACCTCATCGGTCCGCTCCATGGCGGCGCGTTGGTCTTCAACACCATGATGATCCCCGAGCGCCTGACCAGCGCCGCGCCGTGCACCGGCGGCATGCAAGCATGTTTGGACGTGGCCATGAATTACGCCGACCGGCGCAGGGCCTTTGGAGCGCCGATTCGGAAGTTCCAGGCTGTCAGCTTCATGATTGCCAAGGCGCAGACGCTGCTCGACGCCAGCCGCGCCATGATCTATCAGGCCGCCCTGGCCGCCGACGCCCAGATCCCCAATGTGCGCCGCATCGTCTCCGAGACCAAGAAATTCGTCACCGAGGCGGCGTGGGACGTTGCCAACCTCGCCATGCAAGTTACCGGTGGCATCGGCTACACCGACGTGTATCCGATCGAACGAGCCGTGCGTGATACCCGCCTGGCGCAGATCTGGACCGGCACGAACGAGATCATGAGCGCCATGATCCAGCACGACCTCTACGATGAGTTTCGCGCGCGCCGAGGGCGCTACCGCGACTTCGAGCAGGACGCCATGCACGCCGACGACTCCGAGAAGATCTTCGACGACGACGACATGTGGAAGGTGTTCGACCAGCAGAAGTGACTCCGGGCGCGCCTGCGCCACCAGGGTTTCCCCGTGTCTCTCCCGATGCTCGGTGGGGCGGGCGTCCCCGCCCGCCCTTCCTCGGCCTTCCTCAAAGATGCCATGAGGAAGAGCTGAACTCTCCCGGCCGCTGATAAAACAAAAGCCGTGTTCGCGATTCATGACACGGCGGATGAAAAGCGGCGCCAAGTGCTCGAGCGGTTGTTTTTCCACGATGTCTTGAATACTGCCGGCGGACTGAGTGGCCTTCTGGACATTCTGCCGGAGCTCGACAAAGAGGAAGCCGTGGAAGTGGGTCACGAGGCGCACTTCCTGGCCGAGCAGCTGATCGAAGAGATTCAATCTCAGCGCGACCTGGCAGCGGCCGAGCGTGGCGATCTAAAGGTGACGTCCGGGGTCATCGATGCGGTCGACCTCCTGCGGCGGTTGTCCATCCTCTACCGTCACCACTCGGTGGCGCAGGGCAAGACCATGGTCGTGCGGGAAGGGGCGCAGCGCGTGGTGCTGCAATCGGATGCGAGGTTGCTCGCCAGGGTACTGGGAAACTTGATCAAGAACGCCCTCGAAGCTTCCAAGAAAGACGAGACGGTGACGGTCTGGGTTGAAAACGGTGCCGCGCCGGCTTTCCACGTGCACAACGAAGCGGCCATGCCAGAGGAGGTGCAAGCCCAGATGTTCCAGCGTTCCTTCAGCACCAAAGGCGGTGTCGGGCGTGGAGTGGGCACGTATAGCGTGAAGTTGCTCACCCAGAATTACCTCCGCGGCACCGTCGAGTTCCACTCCTCTGCGGCGGCTGGCACAATGTTTACCGTGCGACTGCCGCCGCGGCTCGATGTGGGGCCGGACGGAGCGCGATGACCGTCCCCACTCTTCACATCTTGTTGGTCGAAGACAGCCGTGGTGATACGCTCTTCATTGCTGGCTGCTCTCCGTGCGCGCGGCATCCGCAGCAGATCAGATGAGGGCCTGGAAGACCGAATGAAATCAGAGGCGCAGCGCGAACAGGCTTCTCGGCGAGGCGTTGAGGCCTGTGCCATCGCGGCGGGCGCGGTGGCGTTGCTGGTGCTGCTGAGCTGGGTGTCAAACGCCTGGCAGATCGGTGCGCTGGGAAGCGAGTATACGCCCATGGCCCCGAGCACGGCATGCTTGATCATCCTGCTCAGTGGTGGCGTGGTCTCGTATCACCGCTGGCCGTTCAGTCCCGCCACTCGCGCGTTCGCCTTTTTTGCCGTGTGTAGCGTTGTGGCCATGAGCCTGCTGGTGTGGGCGCACTAACTCCTCGACATCGAGTTCCCACTGGAGCGATGGCTGGCCCCCACCACCGCCACGGTGGGCAACATTCCCATCGGCCGGATGTCGCCGCTGACGGCCACGGCGTTGCTGTCAATCGCTCTGGCCTTTCTGTTCGAACTGCCGCCCTTTGGCGACCGCTGGCGGTGGCGGCAAATGGCCTCGGTGCTGGCCTTGGCTACCTTGTTGTTCAGCGTGGCCGTCCTGCTGAGCTACGGTGCCGGCGCACCCTTGCTGTATGGCAGCGCGGTCATTCCCGTGGCTGCGCTCACGGCCGCGTCGTTGGCTCTGCTGAGCTGCGGCGTCCTGATTGCCGCCGGTCCGGACAGTTGGTTGATCTCGCTTCTTGGGACTCGGTCCATCGTGCCCGTTGCTTCACCGTCCGCCTGGTTTGTGAGAGGCCCCCTGACGGCCTTTCTCGTTCTCGCCCTGACGATTGGGGCCGCCGGGTTCTTTTACCTCAGGCGCCAGATCGCTGAATCTCGTCAAACGGCCGTGAATGAACTGTCGGCCATCGCCGATCTGAAGGTGGGCCAGATCGCCAACTGGTATCGAGACCGGATGGAGGATGCCGCGGAAGTCATCGATCTCCCCGCGATCCGGGCGCAAGCTCGGGACATCCTGGCAGGTTCCGCCAATCCACAAGCGCAACGGGACTTCTCGGAGTCTATGGAGCACATTCAACTCCATACCCGCTGCCAGGTGTTGATTCTCTACGATGCCCTGGGACGCCCACGGTTGTCGGTGCCGGCGAGCGTGAGCCCCAAGGCCGTCTCGCACGAAGAAGACTTCCAGGCCGCGCTACATGCCACGGGCGTGGTGATAACGGACCTATACCGCAATCATGATGATGGACGGGATGTTCACCTCGATGTGTGGATTCCCATCGGAGCCAAACCTGACGTCGCGCTGGCCGAGGGAGTATTGCTGCTGCGAGTCGATCCCCATGAGTTCCTCTACCCTCTGGTTCAATCGTGGCCCACCGTCAGCCGCACCGCCGAGACGTTCATCCTCCGGCGCGAAGGCAACGACGTGGTGTATTTGAACGACTTGCGCCATGGCTCGCACACGGCGCTTTCCCTGCACCTGCCCATCGACCAACACCCGGACTCGCCCGAGGCCATGGCGGTGATGGGACGCGAAGGGGTTGTTGAGGGAAGGGACTATCGCAGTGTGCCGGTGCTGGCTGCCCTTCGTCATATTCCGGGCACGCCCTGGTTCATGGTGGCCAAGGTGGACCACGATGAGATCTATGCGCCACTGCGCGAACGGGCATGGACAACAGGGATTCTTCTCTTCGCCCTGCTTCTCGCGGCGGCACTGGGTGTGAATATGCTGGAGCGTCAACGCGACGCTCAATGGTTGCAGAGACAACTGGCTACCGAACGCCAGCGCCAGGCGCTCGCCGAGCGTTTTCTGTATCTGACCAAGCAGGCCAATGATATTATCATGTTGACTGACCAGGATTGGAGAATCCTGGAAGCCAACGACCGCGCGCTCCAGGCGTATGGCTATTCATTGGAAGAGTTCCAGCGCTTGAACGCGTGGGATTTGCGCGTGCCGGGAGCCCGCGCGGAACTCGACCGGCAGACCAACCAGATGAGGTCCGAAGATGGCATCGTTTTTGAGACCGTACACCAGCGCAAAGATGGTTCCACGTTCCCCATCGAAAGTAGCATCCGTGCGGTGGAGATCGAGGGAAGAACCTATCACCAAGCCATCATCCGCGACATCACCGAACGCAAGCAGGCCGAAGAGGAATTGAAGAATCACCGCGATCATCTCGAGGAGTTGGTGCAACAACGCACTACGGAAATCCAGCACGTCAACGAACGACTTCAAAAGGAGATCGAGGAGCGGCGGCGGGCGGAGAAGCAGATGATGATCTTCCGGCGGTTCACGGACGCTTCGGGGCAAGGTCTTGGCATGGCCACCCTCGACGGCACGATCACCTACGTCAACTCCACGCTGTGCCGCTTCCTGGACGAAGAGAATCCGGAAGACGCGTACAAGAAGAAGTTTCCTCAATACTACCCTGAACGCATGCGCGAACGGCTGCAGGGAGAGATTCTACCCACGGTCTTGAGCGAAGGCCAATGGGTCGGCGAATTGGCGTTGATCAGTGCGCGAGGGAGATTGACCCCGACGATTGAGAATTTTTTCCTCATTCGCGATGAAGCCGGGACACCGCTTTGCTTTGCCGACGTGATCACCGATATCACCGAACGCAAGAACGCTGAGGCGGCATTGCAGGAGTACTCGGAACGGCTGGAAGAGATGGTGCAACAACGCACCGCCGAGCTGGTCAAGGCCAACGCACAACTCCGCGGCGAAATCACCCAACGCAAGCGGGCGGAGGAAGAGATTCGCACGCTGAACGCCGAGCTGGAGCAACGCGTCCGGGAGCGCACGGCGCAGCTCGAAGCGGCAAACGAAGAGCTGGCAGCGTTCAGCTACTCCGTCTCGCACGACCTGCAGGCACCGCTGCGAGCGATCGACGGTTTCAGCGCCCTGCTGCTGGACCGCTACACCGAGCGACTCGACGCGCAGGGGCAGCATTATCTGCAGCGGGTGCGGGAGGGCGCCACTCACATGGCGCAGCTGATCCAGGCCTTGCTGGGCTTGTCGCGGGTGACCCGCACGGAAATGCGGTGGCGGGAGGTGGACTTGAGTGCGCTGGCGCAGACGGTTGCAGCCGAGCTGCGAGCCGCTGATCCGAGCCGAGCCGTCGAGTTTATCATTGCACCGGGCGTGCGGGCACACGGAGACCCCGGGTTGCTGCGCGCGGTGTTGGACAACCTGCTGCGGAACGCCTGGAAGTACACCAGCAAGCACGCCACGGCGCGGATCGAGTTTGGGTGCATGGCGAAGGAAGGGCAGCCGGCATACTTCGTGCGCGACGATGGCGCCGGTTTTGACATGGCGTACGTTGACAAACTATTCGGCGCCTTCCAGCGGCTGCACGCGAAAGAGGAGTTCGAAGGCGCCGGCATCGGGCTGGCCACGGTGCAGCGCATCATCCATCGCCACGGCGGCCGCGTGTGGGCCGAGGGCGCGGTGGAGCAGGGCGCAACAGTTTACTTTACACTCTGATGGCGTAAAGTCTCCAGGTCTTCGGAGGTGCCATGACGTCGCCGGAAAAAGCCGAGAAGACGGAAACGCGCAACAAGCCCAAGGCGCCGCAGCTGAAGCGGCGAAGGGAAGCGCCTCTTGCGAACACTCGACTTGTCGGAGCCGCCGCCTGCGTCGACGCATCTAGCCAGGGCACACTCACACGGATTGTCGGCATCGGTGCCTCGGCTGGCGGGCTCGACGCGCTCAAAAGGTTCTTCATCGCGATGCCTGCCGACAGCGGTCTGGCCTTCGTGCTCGTCCTGCATCTCGATCCCGTCCACAAGAGCTTGGTTGCTGAACTGTTGAGCAAACACACTGGGATGATCGTGCTCCAAGTGCAGGAGGACACAGCGGTTGAGGCCAACCATGTCTACGTCATTTCACCCAACACGTATTTGAGCATCGATGGTCGGGTGTTGCGGCTGAGCGCTCCGGCCGAGCGCCGCGGCCTGCGCATGCCAGTCGACTTCTTCTTTCGTTCTCTGGCTGCCGACCTGCAGGAAGCCGCTGTGGGCATCATCCTTTCCGGCACGGGCAGCGACGGCGCGCTGGGCCTGAGGGAAATCAAGGCCGCTGGCGGGATGACGATGGTGCAGGACCCGAACACCGCCGAGCACGATGGAATGCCTCGTAGTGCCGTTGCTGCGGGGGGCGTCGACTCTTCGCTGCCGGTCGAGAAGATGCCAGACGCGTTACTCAACTACCTCCGGCACGTTGACAATGGGCACGGGTCGGAGGGCGATGCCGGCGATCACCTCGGCCAGATCGTGGCATTGCTGCACGCCCACGCCAAATTCAACTTCAGCTGCTACAAGAAGGGGACCCTCGGGAGGCGCATCCGACGGCGTATGGGCCTGCAACACACGGGGCGGATTGCCGATTATCTGGATCTGCTGCGCCGCGATCCCGAAGAGATCGAGCGGCTGTGGAAGGACCTGCTGATCAGCGTCACCAGCTTCTTCCGCGAGCCCCAAGCCTGGCAGTTTCTGCAGGAGCAGGTGATTCCGCGATTGATTGAGAGGAAGGACGCCGACGCTGCGGTGCGCGTGTGGGTGCCGGGGTGCGCCACGGGCGAGGAGGCGTACTCCCTTGCGATGTTGCTGATCGACCAGTTGCGGGTCACCGAAAAGAGCTGCCCGATCCAGATTTTCGCATCCGATGTTGACACCGATGCGCTGGAATTCGCGCGCGCCGGCGTCTACCCGGAAAACATCGCCATCGACGTGCCCGAGGATCGTCTGCGCCGGTTCTTCGTCAGAGGGGAGCACGGCTATCGGGTCAGCAACGAGCTGCGGGAAGCGGTGGCGTTCGCACGGCAAAACTTGGTGAGCGATCCGCCGTTTTCCAAGCTCGACCTGATCAGCTGTCGCAACTTACTCATCTACATTGAGCCACCTGCTCAGCAGAAGATTATCGGGCTCTTACATTTCGCCTTGGCCGAAGGTGGGTACCTGTTTCTCGGAAACGCCGAGACCATTGGCGGGCAGGACGACCTGTTCGAGACGCTTTCGAAGAAGTGGCGAATCTATCGCCGCATCGGGTCGACGCGGCGCGATCGGGTCCAATTCCCGATCGTCACCGCTTCTGGAAGGACCCACGTGCCGGAGCCGCAGCGGCCGGTCCCGGCCCGGATCGCTACGCAAGCGCAGCAACTGCTGCTGGCGCGGCATGCGCCGGCGTGCGTGGTGATCAACCGGAAGCTCGAGATCGAGTACTTCCACGGGCCGACGCAAGAGTACCTGGCGCAGCCGACGGGCTTACCGACCCAGGAACTCCTCGCGCAAGCGCGTGGCGGTTTACAGATCAAGCTGCGCACCGCGATAGGCCAGGCGATCCGCGAAGACCGTCGGGTCACCGTCAGTGGTGTGTTCATCCGACGCGGCAAGGTGTCCCGCCGAGTCAGGGTTGCAGTCGAGCCGCTCGGGGCTTCCAAAGAGATGGAGGGGTTGCTGCTAGTGTCCTTCGAGGACGAGCTCCGGACGCCAGCACCTCAATCTGCTGCCACCGGCAGGGCCGTCGATCGGAAGGGGCCTGACAAGGCGGCGGTACGCCAACTGGAAGACGAGCTGAAAGCCGTTCGGGAGGATCTCCGGAGCACGACCGGGGACCTGGAAACTTCCAACGAGGAACTCAAGGCTGCCAACGAAGAGATGATGTCGGCTAACGAGGAATTGCAGTCCACCAACGAGGAGTTGGAGACCTCGAAGGAAGAGCTGCAGTCGCTCAACGAGGAACTCACCACCGTCAACGCCGAGCTTGCAGGTAAGATCGGAGAGCTGGCGGACACCTGCGACGATCTGGACAATCTGCTGGTCAGTACCAATATCCCGACGATATTCCTGGATACGCAGTTCTGCATCAAGCGCTTCACGCCGTCCGCGACCAAGCTCTTCAACCTGATTCCCTCGGACGTGGGCCGCCCGATGGCCGACATCACGCCGCGGTTCGAGGACGGCGACCTCCTGTCTGACGCGAGGACAGTGCTGAACCAGCCCACCCCCATCGATAAGGAAGTACAGGCTCACGATGGGCGCTGGTACATCCGCCAAGTGCTGCCGTATCGGGCACGCGACAATCGGGTCGAGGGGATAGTCATCACCTTTTCGGACGTGGCCGCAGAGGCGGTGCAGGAGGCGCGGCTCTATGCCGAGGCCATCGTGGACACCGTGCGGGAACCCCTATTGGTGTTGGACGCGGACTTGCGTGTGCAATCGGCGAATCAGACATTCTTCCAGACGTTTCAGCTTTCCAAGTCGGGAACGGAAGGTCGGTTGCTCGCCGAACTGAGCAACCGCCAGTTGGAAATTTTCGAGTTGCAGGCTCAGTTGCGCCAAATCCTGTCCGAGAAGAAGCCACTGACCGACTTCGCAATCAAAATCTCATTTGCCAGTGGCGAACCGCGGGACATGCTGCTCAATGCGCGCTGCCTCTCTCGCAGAGGCAACCGTTCACAACTGATCTTATTGGCTTTTGAAGATGTCACCGAGCGCAATCGGACCGAAGAGGTGCTGCGGGAGAGCGTCGAACGAACCCGCTTGATGATCGACATGGCCAACGATGCCGTCATCACGATCGACTCTGAAGGCGTGGTCAGCGGTTGGAATCAGCGAGCCGAAAGCATCTTCGGCTGGCCTAGCCAAGAGATCATTGGTCGGTCTCTCGTCGACACGGTCATACCCCCTCAATATCGCGAAGCACACCAGGGCGGCTTGAAACACTTCCTGGCTACCGGTGAGGGGCCGATCCTGAACAAAACAGTCGAGAAAATCGGGATGCACCGTGATGGCCATGAGTTTCCGGTAGAGTTGTCTGCCTGGCAGGTGCCAGGGGCGCAGACGTTCACCTTCAGCGCCTTCGCCCGTGACATCACCGATCGCAAACGGACAGAAGCCGAGATCCGGCACTTGCATGCGGAGCGGCAGCGGCTGGCCGAGGAGGCGCTGCACGAGACCGAGGAGCGCTTCCGCGCAACATTCGAGCAGGCCGCAGTGGGCTTTGCACACGTGGCGCCCGATGGCCGGTGGGTCCACGTAAACCAGAAACTCTGCGACATTTTCGGGTACAGCCGCGAGGAGTTGCTGGCGTGCACCTTCCAGGACATCACCCACCCCGAAGACCTTGCCACCGACCTAGCCTTGATGTGACATTATTTTCGTATCGCTTCGCGATGAAAGATCCATGAGAAGGCCTTCCGTTGTGGTAGATTCGTTGTTGCGAGCAGCGAATACCACACACACCGAAAGGCCATTCTCAATGAGGTTAAGAAGAGCG
>JBIOJG010000035.1:0-63970 GCA_044450645.1 Binatia bacterium | reverse complement strand
CAAAGAGACCTACACCATCGTCATCGTGACCCACAACATGCAGCAGGCGGCGCGGGTGTCCGACTCGACGGCTTTCCTCTATCTCGGCCGCCTTATAGAATTCGGTCCGACGGACAGGATCTTCACCGCGCCGGAGAAGAAGGAGACCGAGGACTACATTACTGGCCGCTTCGGTTAGGAGGTGTTTCATGGAAGGCGACCGCCTGCATACCGATCGGCATTACGAGGCCGAACTCAAAGATCTCCAACTCAAGGTCCTTGAGATGGCGGGTTATGTTGAGAAGCAGATCATCAACAGCACCGCCGCGTTGGTTGGCCGTGACGACGAGCTGGCGCGGCTCACGATCGAACGCGACCACGCGGCCAACCGTATGGACGTGGAAATCGATGATCTCTGCCTGCGCTTGCTGGCGTTGCACCAGCCCGCCGCCAAGGATCTGCGTCTGATTACCACCGCCTTGAAGATCACCACCGATCTCGAGCGCATCGGCGACATGGCAGTCAACATGTGTGAGCGGACGATCGAGCTGAATCAGGAACCGCAGCTGAAACCTTTCATCGACATCCCGCGCATGGCGGAGGTGGCGCAGCAGATGCTCCGCGAGAGTCTCGACGCCTTCGTCCGAGAAGACGTGGATCTCGCGCTGAAGGTCTGCCGCGACGATGACATCATCGACGGCCTCAACGGGCAGCTCTTTCGAGAGCTCCTCTCGTACATGGTGGAGGAACCGCGAACGGTCACCCGCGCGATACGGCTGCTCTTCATCGCGAAGTATATTGAGCGCATCGCTGATCATGCGACCAACATCGCCGAAATGGTCGTGTTCATGGCCAAGGGCAAGAGTATTCGGCACATGGATCAGGTGCCACAATTCCTATGACGACCGAGCACGAAATGGCGCTCGTGCCACACGGAGTCGGCGGCAGCGGAAAACAGCGAATTCTCGTCGTCGAAGACGACCAGGACATCGCGGAGCTGGTGCGTTTCAACCTGGAGCAGGACGGCTTCGGGGTGACCACGGCTGCGGACGGCGAGGGCGCGCTCGAAGCACTACGGAAAGACGGTCCCGCGCTGGTCATCCTCGATCTGATGCTGCCTGGGATGACGGGGCTCGAGGTATGCCGACGGATCCGCAGTGATCAAGCCACCGCGGCGCTGCCGATAATGATGCTGACTGCCAAGACCGCCGAGGTGGATCGCATTCTCGGCTTAGAAATGGGTGCGGACGATTACGTGACCAAACCGTTCAGTCCGCGGGAGCTGGCGGCTCGCGTCCGCGCCGTGCTGCGCCGTGCGTCTCGGTCGGAGACTGAGCAACCACACGACGTGTATGAGAAAGGGCGGCTGTGGATGGACTTCGACACCTACGAGGTCAGGCTCGACGGCAAGCCGATCGAGCTGACGCTGCGGGAGTTCGAGCTGCTGCGCTTCTTCGTCCGCTCTCGCAATCGCGTGTTCGACCGCCTGCAGATCCTCGATTTGGTGTGGGGCCAAGATGCATACGTCGAGCCGCGCACGGTGGACGTGCATGTACGCCGCTTGCGGGCGCGCATCGAACGGGATGACGTTCACCCCGAACTGATCGTGACCGTGCGGGGCGTTGGGTACAAATTTGATGAGCGTGCGTTGGAATCGTAGCCTGGTCATCCGACTGTTCGCTTCGTATCTGTTTGCGCTCGTTGCTCTTGCCGGCATGTTGCATGTGTATAGCGGCCGCGCCGTCGAGGATCCGTTTGGGTCGGTCTGGCTGGGCGGCAGCGTTGGGGTCGCGGCGTTGGTGGTGTTGTACCCTGTGCTGCGGAGCTACCGGCGGTCGCGCCGCCTTCGGCGGCTGACGGATTTTTCCATGGCGGTCACTGACGGTACGGCGCCGCCACCCCTGCAACCGGACGGCGACGATCTCCTCGGGCGCCTCGAAGGGAATATGCTGGTCATGGCGAAGAGCGTGAACGCTCGACTTCAAGCGGCGCACGAAGAGCAACGCAAGCTTGCCGCTGTTCTCAGCGGCATGGCGGAAGGAGTGCTGGTCGTCGACCGCTCCGGCATCATTCGGCTCTCGAATCACTGCGCCGACCGCATCTTTGCGACAGGGCCGGCGGGTATCCTGGTTGGTGAGCCGCTGCTCAAGGTGTCACGTGATCCAGATTTACAGGATCTCGTCCAAGAAGTGACTAACGGAGAGGCGAGCCGCCACCCCGCTCGAGAAATTACTTTCAATGGTGGATCGCGGAGCGAGACCTTTCGCGTAACGGCAACGCCTATCCCACAGCCCGACGGAAAGCCGGAGCTATTCATCCTGGTCTTTCATGACGTGACGGAATTGAAGAAGCTGGAAGCGATACGCCGTGACTTCGTGGCCAACGTATCACATGAGATTCGCACGCCGTTGACCGCCATCCGCGGCTACGCCGAAACGCTGCGCGAGGGCGCGCTCAACAATCCCGAGCTGGCGGGCAAGTTCATGGAAGTCATCGAGCGTCACTCGGAACGCCTGACCCGGTTGACCGATGATCTGTTGACCCTGTCAGATCTGGAGTTGGGTCGCACAGCGCTCCGGCGGACGGCGGTATCGCTACCGCCGGCAGTCGACGCCGCCATTAACTTGATGCGAGGGAAGGCGGAGCACCGGGAGGTGGAGATACGCTGTGAAGTGCCGGCGGATCTTCCCCCGCTCTGCGCCGATCCGGACCGCGTCGAGCAAGTGCTGCTCAACTTAGTCGACAACGCCGTCAAGTACACCCCGGCCGGCGGGCGGGTCAGAGTCAGTGCGCGGACCGCGCGACCTCCACACATCGATGCAACTGCGCCGCCCAGCGAGGGCGGACCACACGCCTGGATTGAGATCAGCGTGTCCGACACCGGGATCGGTATTCCGAGCCATGATTTGCCGCGTTTGACAGAACGCTTTTACCGAGTCGACAAAGCGCGCTCCCGTGAGCTGGGTGGCACCGGCTTGGGCTTGGCGATCGTCAAGCATATCGTATCCGCTCACGGCGGCGCGCTCCGCATTGAGAGCGAACTGGGTCACGGAACACGGGTGTCCGTCTATTTGCCGGCTGCTGAGGCTGAATCTCTCCCGGTGATGCCGGCACCGCTCCAAAGGGCAGTGGGTTAGTCCCTGAGCGGATTTCAACTCTGGAGGTTGAGGCTCCGCCCTCCTCACTCCACCAACGGGAATCGATTCGTAGGGCAGGCTGTGGTCGGCCGGCCCCGGCGACCACGCGATCGCATAGAATGCCACCGCGAGAATTAACCATCGTGTCAACGGATCGACATCATCCGGCAATGGTCGGCGTGTATCGTACCTCTTGAAAACCCGGGGCGACTGAGGCTGTCAGAGCGCCCCGGCGATTAGCGGGAGTAACACTCACCGATCCGCGACCGGGGCAGGTGGACGGGTGGGAGTCGTGGCATCGCGTGGTCTTCGTGCGGTGAGAGGTAAGTCGGATCGCGTCGGAGGCGGCAATGCAAGCAACTTCTACACAGTCGAACGGCGGTTCTCGTCTGGTTCTGATCCTCAGCTCGGAACGGTCTGGGTCGACACTACTCCGGGTCATCTTGGGAGCGCATAGTCGGATCGTCGCCCCGTCCGAGTTCTTTCTCATGCGCTATCCCGATTACCAAACATGGCGGTCGCAGAAGCCGGTGGCAATCGAGAGCCTAGTCGAATACTTCCGGCTCCTCCGATCACCGCGAACGGCCGCGGAGATCGACGCGACGTGCCAGAGGTTGTCCACGGTGGAGGTCTACCGGCGGCTGTTGAGCGCCCTTCCGCAGGGCATGTTTCTCGTCGACAAGACACCCGCCTATGCGAACAGCATGGATACTCTGCGCCGCTCTCTTGCCCTCGACCCGGACTACATCTGGTTGATCCGGCATCCGCTCGCCGTCATCGAGTCACACGTTCGCATCAAGACCCAAAAGAGCGGCACGCACCGACTCCAGGCGCTGCGTGAGCGAATTCGCGAGTACGCAGAGGTCCTCGTCGGTTCACACAACACGGAGACGAACCTCCTGGCGCGGCTTCGTGAGATGAAGTGGCTGCTGCAGCAGACGAACATCAACGAGTTTCTCTCGTCGGTGCCCCACACCCGGAAGACCGTGGTGCACTTCGAGGACCTGGTGCAGGCTCCCGAAGCTACGCTGCAGGTGTTGTGCAGCGGCCTCGGTATCGCAATCGAGGCCTCGATGCTTCAAGTCCGGCTGAAGGATCAAAAAATGAACCCCAATCTCGGCGACCCGAATTTTCACACCCACACGCGCGTCGAGCAACGAAAGGCATTCGCCTGGCGTGGGCGATTCTCCGAAAGCCAGCTCGGCATCGAAGCTGTGAATCTGATGCGCGCGATCGGGGTCGGGCAGGAATTCGCGGAGCGACAGCCGTGGATGCGAGAACCGCGCGGTTAACCGCTGCCGCCTTGCGCCGGCTCGTGCTTTCCATGCTGTGGCCGCGACCGGACAACGATGGTCGCGCGGCGCGGGAGCAGCTGATCGACTGGGCGATCAGGCTCGGCTTCGCAGCAGTCGCTGCTCTGACACTCTACATCCTCGTCACCCGCTAAGCGCTGTAGGGTGACGCACCGCTAGGTATGCGACCGTCGCTGGTGCCATAGCCGCAAGCCTGTTCCTGGCCGGTTTACGGGCACGCCCAAGATAGGTTCGGAGGCAGCGCTATCGCCGTAAGTTCTTCAACAGCTGTAATCAGCTGGTCCGGCGACATGGGCTTGCGCAAGAACGCGTCGGCCCCCAGACGCCGGGCCAACCGTTCGACTGCGGGTTCCTCCCAATCTGTCACGACAACGATGCGGAGTGTCCCGCAGCGCTTACGCAGCTGTCGGAGGGCTTCGAAGCCGTTCGACAGCTGCGAGTTCAAGTTCAGCACCACGACGGCCACGTCTTCCTGGCAAGCGATGTCGCAGGCTTCGCCTACATTCGTTGCCGACCGGACATGTAGCTGGCGAAGGGGCAGCAATGCCGCGGCGATGATTCGCGCATTCGCCTCCTCGTCAACGATCAAGACGGTGCCGTTCATGACATTTCCCGCTCCTCACGCGATGCGGTGCCTGCACTGAGGGTGCGCGGTTCAGAGGCCGGTTAGATCCGGTCTCGGTGGACGTGGAACGACAGGACGCTTCCGGTGACCATGCTCCAACCCGTGTAGAAAAAGATGACTGCCCAAATGGATTGGAGAACGAGAATGACGAATGGGTCCCAGAGCGCGGTGAGCCCGGCGGTCAGGTCGGCTTTCAAGTCGGGGCTACTGGGGAAGATCGACAAGATCGCCACTGCATAGATCATCACGCCCACCGCCATTTTCTGATAGACGGAGATCTCGCCGTCGCCGCGATAGTCGGCGCGTAGCGTCTCCGAGTAAACCCGCCAGGCTTGTGAAACAATGATCGTGACGACGTACGCGGTTCGATAGAACGACTGGAGGAACAGGAACATTCCGATCAACCCGACGATGACGTAGAGAGTGGACGTCAATGCTTGGATCGGGACCACTTTAATTCCCTCGAGGCCGGAGGCGTAAGCGATCTTCTTGGTTTGGCCGGAGAAGGCGAAATGAAACTTCTCGAAGAGCCGCCGCGCGCTGTGCCCGACCTCGGTGATCGGCTTGCCGTAGCAGCAGCCGAAACTGATACAGGCCAGCCGTCCCAGCCCCTCTCCCATGATGTAGGCCACTGTCATCGCGGCGACTGTGGCGCCCATGGGCGTCTTGGCATCAGGCCGCGCAAGCGCATTGATCGCTGCAACCACCAGCGGTGCGACGAGCAGACCGACGAACACCGCACCCGCCACCGTGGAGGTGTGCTGCTTCCCTTCTACGACACGGGCCACCAGCCGCGATGCCGGCAGACAACAGGCCAAGACGACACCGACGGCGATCAATGCCGCGCTCATGGAGGCGTGGATCGACGCCATGAGCATCAGAAACGTCACGATGGCTGCCAGCCCTGCGCTGGCGGTGAGGAGCCCGTAATAGGTGATGTTGACACCCACCCAGGTACCGGAGGGCTCCTTTCGCAACGGCAGCGTGGCCATGATTTGCCACTGTTCATGGGGCAGTGATTTGAATCCCCACCCCAGCAGCATTGTCAGGCATATCCCCAGCGTCAGCACGAAGATTGCGTCCGTCATTGCCAATCCCTTCTCCCCACAGCAGCGGGTACGGCGATCAGTGACCGCACCTTGACGTCCGTTTCGACCAGTGCAGCTCCGAAGCCGCGCGAAAACCGGCTTCGGACTTCCGCACGCGACAGGTTCCTGACGAGATCGTATGCAAATCTGACGCGGCCTTTCTGGAACAGCAGCACGTCGGTGCTGCTTCCCGGACGATACAGACTCTTCGGCTGCCCTCTGCGTACGAACATGCCGGGCCGGACGGGTTGCGGCGCGTCGTAACGCGCCTCGCTGTAGCACTGCATGACCTCACCAATCATGAGTGCCACGACTTCGATCATGGCCACCAAGCCGACTCGTGAGCCACCCGACACGTCGGTCTGAATGATCGTCACCACCCGCTTGTTTTTGGAGTACGGCGTCGCCAACTCGACCACCGCGCCTGGGTTACATGCGTGGCAGTCTCCCGGGATGTCGTAGAGGTCGAGCACCGTTCCGGACACCGGCACGTGATTGTAATGGTACTGATCGGGGGTGAGGCGGAAAATGGCGAAGTCACCGTCGCGAAACGCCTGCAACCAGGCAGTCTTGTTCCACGCGAGGAGTTCCTCAAAGGTGAAGAACATTCCCTTGAGGAATAGTGGAGAGCCGGAACGCAGGGAGCCCACGAGCACCCTGGCATCCGCGGGCGAGACCACAGCGTCTGGTTCGTCCGGCAGAGGGCGGCAGTCCCAATACCGGATCCGGCGTTCGAAGAGCTTTCTCGGGGTGTCGAGGCTTTCGGGGCGATCCACGCATTCATCGAGGTTGACCCCGCATCCTCTCAGGAAGCGTTGATAGCCGATGAGTCTGGCGACCAGCGGTGAATCGAAGGTGAAGTGCGCCAGCATCTTCGACACGCGTGGGCGGCCCAACATTCGAAGCAGCACACCGGGTTGCGCACGCGTACGGGCGTACAGGAGGTTGACGATCCGGTCGCTCAACAGCCGTTCCGTTACGACGCCGCTGTCGGTGCGACGCACGTACTGATGCAGGTTCCGCTCTCGCTCCTGTGCGTGGCGCAAGGGTCCTTGTCGTTGCGGAGCGCGCCCGCGCCTCGATTGTTGATGCAAGCCACGGCGGATCTCTGCGATCAGTCGCATCAAGCCTAGTTGGTCCTGCACGGCGCGCGGTAACATGCCACCTCCTCCGGCTTTACCCGAGGCACATGCTACCAGCGCTGTGTTATCTGCGGCTTACGGCTCCGGGAATTGTTGGTTACGGGTGCAACCCTTCGGCTGCCGGCGGAATGCGAACAGTCAGGGACCTATTACCTGCCGGTGACGGCACCGTGAATTCTTGGAGTGCGCTACGCAGCTTCCCCCTGGCAGCCTCTCCACGAAGTCATAACCTTGCTGTCATGCGGCCGTCGTCATTCGGGTCTATGCTGGGATCAAAGTAACAACGATCGGCAAGGAGAACTCAATGTTTCAGTTCCCTCAAATCCCAGTGCCCGGTACGACCATTCCGCTTCTTTCACCAGTCATCGATTGGTGGCCGCACAATCCTGGCGGCATGCCCATGTGGCTGGCGGTGTTGATCTGGTTGGTGGGAGCGGCGCTTGTCGGTACGCTTCTCGGGTGGATGCGCGATGGCCTTCCAGGCGCGAGCACATCGGTGCACGCCGCAGCAAAGAGGCGACACCGCAAGCGCCGCCAACACCCGATCGATGCCACGCCTCTCGCTACGCGACCGATGCTGGGTTCCGGGTGTTGTGAGTGACGCTGATGATTGATCTGCGATCGGAGCCGAGCTTCACAGCTGGATGCGCTTGAGCTGGCCGGAAGACAACGTGGAGGGCGGATACTTGCACTGGAGATCGGCGATGGCGCCCACGAGGACATCCGCCACAGCCAGGTTGCGGTACCATTTTTTGTTGGCCGGAATGATATACCACGGTGCGTGCCTGCTGCTGCAACGCGCGAACAGCTCCTCGTAGGCCTTGCGGTAGGCTTGCCAGAGTTTCCGCGCCTGCAGGTCGCCTTCGGAGAATTTCCAGCGCTTCGTGGGATCACTGAGTCGCTCTTGCAGTCGCCGACGCTGCTCATCCTTGCTGATGTGCAGGAAAAACTTCAGCACGAGCGTGTCGTTTTCGGTGAGCATGCGCTCGAAGGCGTTGATCTGTTCATAACGTGCCGCCAACACGTGGCGCGGAAGAGTCCGCTGCACGCGGGGAACCAGCACGTCCTCGTAGTGCGAGCGGTTGAAAATTGTGATGTGCCCCCGGCGTGGAGCGTAGCGGTGGGCACGCCAGAGAAAATCGTGTGCCGCTTCCTCCTCAGTTGGGACCTTGAATGGTGCCACCTCGCAGCCGCTCGGATTCACTCCGCTCATCACGTGCTTGATCGTCCCGTCCTTACCTCCTGTATCCATGGCTTGCAGGACGATGAGGACCGCGTGGCGGCGTTCGGCGTACAGTACGTCCTGAAGCTTGGCGAGCCGCTCGATGTCGCGGGCGAGCTTGGCCCGCGCCACCTCTTCGTTGCCGTGTTTCCCGGTGCTGTCCGGATCAAAGTGACTCAGGCGCACCCGCGTGCCTGGGCGAACACCATGACCTGTCATTCGGATCATGCTGCTAGTCCAGGCGCCGAAACGATGCAAGCGCGCGCTCACGGGTGAAGCGCCGAGTGGCTGGACGATTCGGCGCAACGTGACTTGTGGGGCGGGCGATGAGCGTCAGCTGTCCCCATTTAGTTACTTGCCGGTCGGGTTCAGTCCGCGGCAACGTCCACGAGCGCGCCGTCCGATCATGCGGAGCTGCTTGGGGGCGAGAAGCCACTGCAGCGTTCCCGCCGTGTGCGGCGGCAAGGCTGAGACTTGGATCGCCGCCGCACTGCCCTTCCGGAACGGCAGCATCATCAGGGTCGCTGATCCCGTCAACAGGTGCGAGGCCAGGTGGCCCAAATCAGGTTGATGTCCGACCAGCATGAGGTGGCGGGCGCGCCGATACTGGCGCAGACCAGCCAGCACGTCGGTGACCGCGTTGCCGGGGGCCAAGGGCGGATAGGTCTCGATGGCAAGCTCCGGGGCCAGCACGGCAGCCACCGCAGCCGCCGTCTCCTCCGCGCGTTGCAGCGGGCTCGACAACACCACATCCGGAACGATGCCCAGGCGTTTGAGGCCGAGGGCTATCTGGTGCATCTTGCGTTCGCCCTCGGGCGTGAGACGCCGGTCGCCGTCCCCCATACCGGCCGGCGTCGGACCGGCGATACCGTGTCGCAGCAGGTAGATCCTACAACTCATGCGGCTTCTCCAATGTGGGTTATGCCGTGCCCGCGTGGCCGCGCTTCCTCTCGGCCGGGGATGACCTTCACCCGCAGCCCGACTTCGTCTTTGACCCGTTGGATGAAATCGCCGCCGTTCCCAGCCTCGCGAACGGCACTCGTCGCCACCGCCGTGAACCGTGCGACGCCCTGACGCTCCGCGAGTATGCGAAACCCGGCAAGGGTTCGGACGGCTGCGTTCATGGCGTCGGCCGGCAAGCCCTCGTTGGCGAGAGTACGGTGGCCGAGGCGCACCATTTCTTTGGCGCGATCCAGCACGTGAAAGCGACCGTCTGATTCCACCTGGGCAATCACCATGTGAATCGAGTTACTCCCGACGTCGATTGCAGCGATACGCATGGTTGGTTGCACCACCCCGCCACATCCCTCCCCACGCCGCGTAGGCTTGTAATACCCCGGTCATTACTGGAATCGATCCCGGGTCGAGCCCATCGGGTATAAACATCCTAGCGGACGAATGTTACAGATCGATGACTGCAGCGTAACCACCACGTGAAAGCCTGCGCACTGGACGTAGGACACGATTCGCAGTAAGCAAGAGGCCTGATGGGCGATATTCCAGAAACGCCCAACCTCCAGGCATGTGAGCCCGTGGATGCGGGCGCCCCGCCTATGGCGGGGGGAGGAGTGAGTTCCGCTGTCGGCTCCAATGGCGGGGGCGATCATACCCCTGTCCTGAAGCAGTCGCCGGACGGACATGTGTCGGCCCAGCGGCCGGTCCGCTATGACCTGAGTGCGCCGGCCCTCTACCTCAACCGCGAGCTGACCTGGCTGGAGTTTAATGGCCGCGTCCTGCACGAAGCGCGATCCAGCACGAATCCATTGCTCGAGCGGGTGAAGTTCCTGGCCATCACCGCCTCCAATCTCGACGAGTTTTTCATGAAGCGGATCGGCGGACTGAAGCAACAGGCCGCAGCGGGCGTCCAGGACCTGACCGTCGATGGTCGCACACCGCAGCAACAGATTACCGAATGCTACGTGCGCATCCGTGAGTTCGAGCAGACGCAGCGGCAAGTCCTGACCGAGTTGATCGAGCTGATAGAACGCCACGAGATTTGTGTGCAAGCCTATGACCAGCTCAGCGCAGCCGACCGTCAGGCGCTGAGAGATCACTACTTCAAGAACGTATTTCCTCTGGTCACCCCTCAGGCCTTCGATTCGGCTCATCCATTTCCGTTCGTCTCCAACTTGTCGCTCAACCTCTTGGTGACCCTCCACTACCCGGAGGACACCGAGCCGCTGCTGGCTCGGGTCAAAGTTCCGGTGGGTGCGGGCATTCCGCGCTTCCTGCGGGTGGGGGACACGCACCACTTCGTGCCGCTCGAAGACGTCATGGCACACAACCTGGACCTGCTGTTCCCAGGTATGGAAATCGATGCATGCGAGCTCTTCCGCGTCACGCGCAATGCCAATACGGAACGCGACGAGGAAGAAGCGGACGACCTGCTCGTAATGATCGAGTCCGAGCTGCGCGATCGTCGCTTCGCTCCGATCGTGCGCCTCGAGGTCGTCACAGGCATGAATCCGTCGCATCGGGGGATGCTGGCGGCGGAACTCGGACTGGACGAGCGCACCGATGTCTTCGAAGTTGACGGCATGATGGCGCTGCGCGATCTGATGGAGGTGACGGCAGTCGACGTTCCCGCCTTACACGATCCGCCGCATCGCCCCGTCGACCATCCGCGCCTGCGAGAGTCGCGGAGCATCTTCCACATCATCCGTGACGCCGGCTCCTTGCTGCTGCAGCATCCGTACGAGTCGTTTTCCACCTCCGTGGAGCGCTTCTTGCGCGAGGCGAGCGAAGACCCCAAGGTCCGAGCCGTCAAGATGACCTTGTACCGTACCTCCAGCGACTCAAAGATCCTTGATTACCTGTGCGAGGCCGCCCGCAACGGCAAGCAAGTGGCGGTGGTGGTCGAGCTGAAGGCACGCTTCGACGAGGCCGCCAACATCCAGTTCGCCAACCGTCTCGAGGAGTTTGGCATCCACGTGACCTACGGGGTGGTGGGCCTAAAGACCCACTGCAAGGTCATCTTGGTTGTCCGCCAGGATTACAACGGCTTGCGGCGCTATGCGCACATCGGTACCGGTAACTATCACCCGGGTACGGCGAGGATTTACACCGACTTCGGGTTGCTGACGTGCGACGACGATATCGGTCACGATCTCACCGAGCTCTTCAACTATCTCACCACGGGATATCGGCCGAAGCGCACCTACCGCAAGCTCCTGCCGGCGCCCAAACTCCTCAAGAAGACGCTGCTCGCCAAGATCGAACGCGAGATTGCCGTTCACGGACCGGCGGCGCCGGGCTTGATTCAAATGAAGATCAACGCCTTGGAGGACGCGGACATTACCAAGGCCCTGTACCGCGCGGCGCAGGCCGGGGTGAAGGTGGATCTGATCGTACGCGACACGTGCCGGCTCCGCCCCGGCCTACCGGGCCTGTCCGAGAATGTCCGCGTCATCAGTATCCTGGGTCGTTTCTTGGAACATGGACGCATCTTCTACTTCCGTAACGGCGGTCAGGAGGACTACTTCATCAGCTCTGCAGACTGCATGAAACGCAACCTTGAAAGCCGCGTCGAGGTCGTCATCCCCATTGAGGATCCACTGCTGCGCAAGGAACTGCGCGCCGTGCTCGACACGCAGTTGAGCGGAAACCGCGGGGAGTGGGAGATGCAGGCTGATGGCCACTATGTTCGGCATGTACCCGAGGGTGGATACAAGAGCTGTCAGCAAATGCTCATCGAACTGGCGGAGAAGCGGCAGCGTGAAGCCGGGCGACTGAGAAAGCGCCGGCCCAAGGGTGTCGCGCGGCGCGCGGCGAAATCCCCGCCGCGAGACAGCTGACCGCAAGCAACCGCGTCCGCCCGGCAACGAGAAGGTTGCGCTTCATTGCTGCCGGGCGGAACGGCGCCCACTAGATCCGAACAAAACGGCGATTTCCGAGAGCCCCTGTTACGTAACCAAGAGTTGAAGCGCCCGTAAACGGCCCATAACATTGCGGCGCTAACATCAGTCCCGTAGTGATGGTTACGGGTGGCGTTCTCTCCTTCACGTGCAACCCATCGGTTTCCAACTGATGCGCTTTGTTCCTGCGCCGGGGCTCGTGCTCCTCATCGCGGTCGCTGGTTCATGGGCGGTGGCGGCCTCCCCTGATGTTAGCGGCGCCGTTACTGCAGAGCATCCGTCCCGCAGCTGCTTGGACCCCGACAGATCACCACGGCCCAGATCTACGACGGGCCTGCCAACCTAGGGACTATTGACCGACCGGGTCAGTCATGTTAGTCGCTCCAATATGGCTCGACGCATTCCAGAGAAGCGGTTTCAGGACCTGATCGACCGCGCGGCCCGCGTCTTCATCGAACGCGGGTACCGCCACACGCAAATGGAAGAGATTGCCGCGGCCCTCGGTGTTGCCAAGGGGACGCTGTACCTGTACGTCGAGAGCAAGGAAGCCCTTTTCGATGCGGTCCTGCGCTACGCCGGCAAGCCGGTCGATACACCTCCTCAACTGCCCATCCCAACTCCGAGACCAGGGGCGACGCTCGCCTACGTGCGCGACGAGATCGAGCGCAAGGACTTCTTGCCCACACACACGCAGACCCGACGACCGGCTGCCCGTGACGGGCGGGCTGAGCTGGGAGAAGTCGTACGCGCACTCTACCGAACGCTTTCTGGAGAACGACTGCGCATCCGACTGATCGACAAGTCGGCTCGAGACTTTCCTGATATTGCCGCGTTGTGGTTCGAGCGGGTACGGCGTGGGACGGTGGCCCGCCTGCGACGATACCTCGCGGCGAGAGTGCGCGACGGCACGCTCCGGCCGGTTCACGAGCCCGCCGTGACCGCGCGGCTCGTGCTCGAGACCGTCTTTCACTGGGCGGTGGACCGACACTGGGACCCACGTCCCACCCAAGTGGTCGACGAGGATAGCGCTGAGCGAGCGCTCGTCGACTTCGTCGTCGGCGCGTTGGCGCAACCCCGCGCTGCAGACCACCGAACAGGCGCCGTCCGGGCGACGCATGAAAGGCAACGGAAATGAAGATCGTGGATATCCAGCCGGTTCTGCTCACCGCTCCGTATGGCGTTGAGGGGGCACACATTGGTCAGCGAAGCACATGTCTCGTGGAGGTGCGCACCGACGCAGGGCTCACCGGCCTCGGCGAGACGTACGCCGGTGTCTACGTGCCCGAGCTGGCCGCGGCCATCGTCGATTTCTTCGCGCCCTACCTCCTCGGCCTCGACGCCGACAACCCCGACCTTGTCTACCGCATCGCCTATCGCGCCAGCAGTTATTTCGGCCGGACGGGCCTGACCGTCATGGTCCTCAGCGGCATCGAGAATGCGCTCTGGGACATCGCCGGCAAGGCACGGGGCGTGCCCGTGCATGTGCTGCTCGGAGGCGCCGTCCACGAGCGCCTGCCGCTGTACGCGAGCGGCGGTACGCCGACGCTCGGCCTCGACGCGCTCGTTGCCCAGGCCATGGCGGCAAAGGCGCAGGGTTTCCACGGCTTCAAAATGCGCGCGAACTTTTTCGAATACCAACCTGAGGTCGAAGCACGGCGCCTGGCGGCGGTGCGCGAGGCCGTCGGTTCCGAGATGCTGCTCGCGCTCGATGCAGTACAGAGCTTCAACTTGCGGCCGTGGTCGGTGAAGCAGGTCCTGCGCATGCTCGACCTCCTGGCCCCCTCTAATCTGGCGTGGATCGAGGAGGTCCTACCGCCATTTGATCCGCTGCCCTACGCGGAGCTTCGGGCGTTGACGCGGACCCCGATCTCGGGCGGCGAAGGCATCACCACGGCGGTTCAATTCGAGCAGTGGCTGCGCGCCGGCGCTTTCGACATCGCGCAGCCGGACGCAACGATCATCGGGGGCATCGGCGAAGCGCGACGGGCGTGTGAGGCGGCGAGCACCCATGGGGTACAGATCGCCCTGCACGTGTGGGGCGGTGCGCCGGCGCTGTCGGCAAATTACCAGCTCGGCTTCACGGTGCCGAACTGCTTCTTGCTGGAGCGGCCCTTCATGTCGAACCCCCTGGAGACCGAGCTGTTGGTTGAGCCCTTGGTGATCGAAGATGGCTGCATCTGCCCTCCCACCGCTCCCGGGCTTGGAGTGCGTCTCACCGACGAAGTGCGGGAGAAATACGCCTACGTGCCCGGCAGCAGCAGCATGTTCGGATAAAGGCGTACGCCGCAGGTGACCAAGATGAACAACCGATCACGGCTTGTGTGTGCATTCACCATCGCCGTGGCGGCGTGGCTGCTGCCCGCTTCGCGTGCCAGTGCTGCGGGGTGGACCAACGCGCGTTATCTGTACCGATACGTCTTCTGGGGATTCGTCATCTGATCTCAACGTCCGACGATTACAAGCTGTTCCCTTCCCACACGATCGACAACGCGCCACCTGCTTTTCACTTCGCTCCAGGCCCCCCGGACTCCGTGCCGGCGACGGTCGAATACAAAGACGGTGATGCGGTCAAGGTCGTCGCGTTGGATGCGCTGTCGCAGTCATCCGGCACGCACGCCTTCATTGTTCCGCAACTTGCGTCCTTGCGGAGGCCACGGCCCGGCGAGAATCTGCCGCTTCGCAGGCAGTGGCTGTGAACGCCGCTTCGCGGGTCGGGAACGACGCCTGCCAACACCGGACAACTCGCTTCCTAAGCGACGCCCGCACCTACGGCACAGCGTGGGGGTCTTGTCTCCTCTCGCCGCGGGCTGCGGTGTATATTGCGTTTTACCGACGGTATACGCAATCAGTTGCATCAGGAGCTGTTGCGCCAGGCTCTCAACGGCCCAACGCAGGACGGCACTCTGCAACCAGAATAGCATCGATTCGGATCCGCTCGGATGGATACGATACACCTCGCCGATTACAAGCGCGTGACCAATCCGTTACGAGTTGACGTCAAGCAGGCGCGGGGCCATCGCTTGCGCGGCTAGCGGCGGGCTCGAGATCCGGCGTTCGAAGGCGCACCGCCGTCGGATCGTGCTTCGGCAGCTCTACTCGCGGTCACCGCTTTCAGTAGAACGCAACTGACGTTCAGCGCGAAGCCAGTCCTCGACATCCTGCCCGTGCGTTGCGCCTCGGGCGAGAAAGAGTTCGAAAGCGCGCTGCGCTATGTGGTCGGGCGTCGGCTCGCTGTTTCCGCGCCCTTCACGCTCTCTGCAAATCAAGGGCGCCTTCTGCAAAGCGACACGCCGAATCAATTCGCGGGAACTTCAACAGCGCTTAATCAGGGTGCAACAACGCACGATTATAGTCGTCCCCGAAGCCGAAAGGGAGGAATCGATGCGTTACATTCGTCATGGTGTCGCGGTGTGTCTGACTATGTTCGTTCTCGTCTCTGGCTGCGGAGGAGACGACTCTGGCGGGCAATCATCGTCGTCACAGAGCGTCTCACCGTTGAACCACCTCTTTCTCATCGTGATGGAGAACCACGCGACCAACGAGATCATCGGCAACACGGCCGACGCACCCTACCTGAATCAGCTGGCCAGCCAGTACGGCGTCGCCAGCAATTACTTCGGCGTCACGCATCCCAGTTTGCCGAACTACCTCGCGCTCTTTTCCGGTGATTTTCAGGGCATCTGGGATGACTGCAAGGCCGGTCAAGATGTCACCTGCGCGCCGGAGGAATTCGTTTCCACCTCGGGCGATGCCACCTCGGCGGCCTCGCTCACACCGGCCGAGTTGACCAGCGCGACCAACCAGCCGCACTGGTTCAACGGCCAGAATCTCGTCGACCAACTCGAGGCGCATCACCTTTCCTGGAAAGCCTACATGCAGTCCATGCCAGCCGGCTTCACCGGCGAATACTCGCCGGTGGATACCGTCAACGGGGCGCAGGTGCCGCGAAAGCTGTACGCGCAGAAGCACAACCCGTTCATGTATTTCTCGGATATCCGTAACAACCCGGCGCGCATGCAGCTCATCGTGCCGTTCACGCAGTTCGCCCAGGATATCGCGTCGAGCGGCGTCCCCAATCTCGTGTGGGTCAGTCCTGACCAATGTAACGATATGCACGGCCTCTCGGCCGACAACGCCGCCGCCGTCGGAATACCCGACTGCGGCTACCCTGCCTCCGGTTTGGATCACTCGGTCATTAGGCTCGGAGATACGTTTCTCAGCACTACTGTCCCGGCAATCATGAGTTCGCCCGCTTGGAAGCAGAATTCAGCCATCGTCATCGTGTGGGATGAAGATGACTATGCCGGTTTCAGTGGATGCTGCAACAGTCCGACCGGGGCAAACGGCGTCACGCTCGGCGGCGCCAGCGCACCGGTCATTATCATCACCTCTCAGGGACCGAAGCGTGTCACCAGTGACGTGGCGTACAATCATTATGCACTCCTGGCGACGATCCAACAGCAATTCGGACTCGGCTGCCTGGCCAACTCGTGCGGCTTCGGAGCCTCGACGATGATGACGCAGTTCTTCAACAGCAAGCCCTAGGCAGCCGGTGGCCGCCACAGCATCAACCCAGAAGAAGAACCGCCGGCGATTGTGTGATGAGTAATCTTGCGAGAATCTCCTATCCGGGTGGCGCGTTGATCATTCCCCTCGAGAGTCCGGACGACGGGGAACTGATCCACGAACTCGTGGACTACTACGGAGAGGTGGAGTTGGCTCTCGGCGGAGTTCTGGCACGCATTCACCTGCCCAAGGGTCCCAATACGCCCGGTTGCATGCTGTGTTGTCAACGCCTGCACAGACTGGTGTGCGTGCTGCAGGCACGTAACTTGTGCCTGCGCTGCTTCAAAGCCGCCGCTGACTCAAAGCGACTGGGTCGTGCCTTCAAGGAGTTGCGCTCACCAGGCAGAACGTTGCAGCAAAATCGGGAAGAGTATCCGCAACAATGCCCGGAAAGCTGAGGCTGGTCTCGGCTTAACCCGTCGGGTTTACTTACAGCGGCTACCTTCGCGGCTCCACTCGCGTGCCTTGGACGGTCTGGCCAGTAGACACTAGGCTTCTGCCACGTGCACGGTCGGCGCGCCGCCTCCTGCAAGACCCAAAGACCGTCGCCATTCTTTACAGGTTGCCCGGTGCGCTCTCACTTGGTGCGGCGCCTCGCATCGAGCAGAATGTTGAGTATTACGCGGGCTTGGCCTCGTGCGCGTCGCAGACCGCATCGGTGGTGTGAAACGTGCTTACTCACCTGACTCTGGACATGAACTCGGCCCTTAATCGTAAGTTTCGGTCCCAGCAGTTGTCTCCCCTCGGGCTCCGCAACGTCATCTGCCCCATCTGTGGCACCGGTTTCGCGGTGGCGGAGAAGTTGCTCACCACCCGTAGGGAGGATGGGCGTATCTTTTACTGCCCCAATGGACACTCGATGTTGTACTCCGGCTGCCGCACTGGACAGGAAGCCGAGATCGAAGCGGCAAATTACCGGGAAGCGCTGATCGCGATTACCGAGCTGGAACCGCACCCCTTTATGAATGGTTCCCTACTAAGGCAGGCCATCGACATTGCCCGGCGTGCGCTGCAAACGAAGAAGCGTGAGTTTCCGGGGAAACTTCTATAGCCCAGCGGGGGTGGACCGTCGCGTCTCCTGACGCCGAACCGCCGCAGCCACCGACATTCAACAATGTAGCGACCGTGGCCATCGGCTGCCGACCGGCCTGCGGCAGCAATCTGTCCGGTAGTGTGCTGACACCTTGCGCATGAGCCGTTCAGGGGGTCATCGCAGCACGCGGAGATGTTCGCGTTGCGGAGCCATTGTGAGAAATTTGTCCACGGCCACCCACGCATTGCCCTAACGTCGGGATACTTTACACTCCAGCATCCAGCCGTTTTTCGGGGTGGCCCGGCCCAACTTCCACTTGGAACAACACGTTTTTCTCGCTTGCTCGTTGGCAGGCTGCTCTGGGAGCAAGATCGAAGTGACGTCGGAATTCCTTACGGAGCCACCGCTGCGCCAAGGAATGCCGCAGCAAGCTCATAGAAGATCCTTTCAATAATTCAGCGTGTTGCAGCGATGCAAATCCCGCCGCATTGCTGGCCTATTCCTTGCTCTTCTTCACTCGGGCAGAGGAATGTGCCCATGGAATCCGACATACGGGTGCCCTTGAGGTCGCTGGGCAACGCATGTCCCTGCTTCGATCAGGGGGCATGGGAGCTGGGTTCCTTACGTTCAGGTGGTGCCAGCTCAGTCAGCATAGAGAAGGTACCTGAGTTGGTTCCCACAGAAAAGGCGGCGTGCTCCGTATGGATCTATCCGTTGCTTTCACCGCGCCTGGCATTGAAGCGCAGACTAATGGAAACGATCGGCCTAGCCATGACTCAGCCGGATCGGTAGATCGAATGGGTCGGCGACGTTTGTGGTCAGCGGAACAGCGCGCTCAAATTGTTCTTCAAAGTCTGAAGGGAAAAGAGCCGAACACCCAAATTTGCCGCCGTTATCAGATCAGCGAGCCAACGCTGTACAAGTGGCGGCAGCTCTTCCTTGAGGGGGGAATGGCGTTCCTATCCGGCACAGGCTCCTCGAGCATCAGACAGCTTCAGGAGGAGAACCGGCACCTCAGAGAGATGCTTCTCGATCTATCAATTGCGTACCACAGGCTCCGATCCGCGAGGTCGAAGTCCGGAGAGGCATCGCCGATCTACCTGGGTATGCGACCAGGCAGCTCTCGGCGGAAAAAAACCGCACCAAAGTCAACCCAGACTTGACGGTCCCCTCACAAATCCTGGCCCTTTTCACTGGCGCTAGGCAGGGGCAGTCTATGCTTCGTGAGCAGGTCGTAGAGCGTGACGCGGCTGATCGAGAGATCGCGGGCGGCGCGGCTGATGACCCCGTCGTTGCGCCGGAGGGCGCGTTCGACCAGGTCACGTTCCAGCTCATCACGGGCGGCACGAAGATCACGGGGTCCCTCGACCGACGGCGCTAGATCCAGGTCTTTTGCGGAAATGACGTTGCCCTGGCAAATCACGGCAGCCGCCTTGATGACGTTCTCCAGTTCCCGCACATTTCCCGGCCATTCATGCCGTTTCAGGGCGAACTCGGCGTTCTGGGCCAGCCGTTTAGGTGGATGGCCGAGCTCGCGAGCGAGTTGCTTGAGGAAGAAGCGGGCCAGAACCAGAACGTCGTCACCGCGGTCACGTAACGGCGGCACGCGAACCGGCAACACCTTCAGCCGATAGTACAAATCCTCACGAAACCTTCCATCTTGTACCGCGCGTTCCAGGTCGCTGTTGGTCGCGGCGATGATTCGTACGTCGATTTGAATCAGCCGAGTGCTGCCTACGCGTTCAATGCTGCGCTCTTGCAGGAAGCGCAACAGCTTCGCCTGGAGCGCGGAGTTCAGGTCGCCAATCTCGTCGAGGAACAGTGTGCCGTGGTCCGCGAGCTCGAACTTTCCTTTCTTCTGAATATGCGCTCCGGTGAAGGAACCCTTCTCGTGTCCAAACAGCTCGGTTTCCAGCAAGGTCTCGGGAATGGCGGCGCAGTTCACGACCACGTAGGGCCGGTCGCGGCGGGTGCTCAAGTTGGCGATTGCCCGTGCCACCAGTTCCTTGCCCACGCCGCTTTCGCCGAGGACCAGCGCGGTGAAGTCGGTGGTGGCGACGCGCCGCACGCGCTGGCGTAGCGTCAACATGGCCGGTGAATTGCCCGTCATGCCGACGTCGTCGTCTTCCGGTTGGGTGGGCAGGGTCTGTGCCTGACGGTGGAGGTTCCACAAGTAGGCCGCGCGCTTGAGCGCCACCCGCAACTCTTCCAGGGGCAGCGGCTTGATGAAATAGTCGAATGCGCCCATACACACCGCTTCGATCGCCGTGGCCTCGTCTTGGTCGCTGGTGATCACGATGATCTTCATCGAGGGGTCCACGTCCAGCGCCGCCTGCAGAACCTCGAACCCTTGGCGGCGATGCGTATCCTCAGGGCCGAGCGCGAGGTCGACGGTCATCAGCCCAGGCTGTGCGCGGCTGATGGCTTCGAGGGCAGCTTCTTTGTTAGATGCCGTGTGGACCTGGAAATCGCCGCTGAAGGCCCAGGTCAGCTGCTTGAGAATGTGCTCGTGGTCGTCAACGATAAGCAGCGTCGGTTTATCCATACTCGACGTCCTTGTAGGCAGGTTCCTGCTGCGGTTGCAGCAGCGCTGGGAGTACGACAGTGACGGTGGTCCCGATCTGCTCTTGGCTGGTAACCGTGATCGAGCCACCGCTCGCTTCAACGATGGTCTTGCACTGGTACAATCCGATCCCGAGTCCGCCTTGCTTTGTGGTGCGGAACGCTCGGAAGAGCTTATCGTGCAGGAATGAAGCAGGGATGCCACAGCCCGTGTCGCGGACCTCCAGCTCCCAGCCGCCGGTTACTGGCTCGACCGTGACCGTGATGTCTCCGTTGCCGGCCGTGAGGCTCTCTACAGCGTTCAGCAGCAGGTTGGTGATGACCTGAGTGAGATCGGTCCGGTCAACAGGGACGACGCACGCGTCGACATCGCTGGGAAGCTTCAAGTGCACCCGGCCGCCGGCACGAAGCAGTAGCTGGGGCTTCGCCAAGAGGTGTTGCACCACCGTCACGAGATCGCACTGTTTGCCCGTCGTCGGGAAGCCGGGTTTCTTCGCATGCAGGCGGTGGATCAGTGCCTGCATGCGGTTGGTCGAGTCTTCAAAGGCCGCCATTGCGTCGGCGACGAAACGTACATCGCTACCGAACGTCTTCGCGTTTTCCAGCACGAACGACTGTTGCGCGACCAGGTTCTTGAGGTCGTGTAGGACAAACGTGGACAGACGGTCCAGCGAGCGGACCTCGCGCGCCTCAGCGATTTCCTCTCCGAGCTGGTGGAGCCCGAGAGCGCTGGCTACCTGGGCTGCAACGTGGCGTAAGACTCGTCGGTCTTCCTCGTCGAACACCACCGGATCGGCTGCGGATACTGCCAGTACACCCAAGATGCGTCCATTCACCAGCATGGGGCAGGCAAAGGATGCTGCGGTGGCGCGTGCGAGCGCAGCATCCTCGAGGCCCTCTTTGAGTTGTAGGTCAGCGCGTGCAAGGGGGGCGACGAGAGCGACGCGGTGGTCCGTTTCCTCGATCCTGCCACTCGGCGTAGCAGCCGAGGCGATGGCGATCCGACGGAGACCGCCGGCGGCGTCGGTGAGCCAGATACTTGTTTCGGAGACGCACAGCAGGTTGCGACAAAACGCAGCTGTATGCCGCAGGAGCACCGCCTCCGTTTGAGCCGTCGACACGAGCTCGGTAAGCCGAATCCAGGCCTCGCCGTAATCATGCTTGGTGCGGAAGAAGTGCCGGCCGACGGCTACCCACAACCGATGCCGCCACCGCCGCGATCCCAGGGTTACCACCAAGCCGCCGGCGGTTACGAAGAGGGTCACGGGGAAGATTTCTGGGATCGCCGTGGCTGCGGAATCCGCTATCCAGCCAAAGGCAAACCGCGCCACGATCAGGTAGGCGGCGACCAGAGTCGCGGCAGAGGTTCCATAGATGAGCCGTCGTGAGGGTGCGAGAGGGTAACTCACCGAAACCGCTTGGAGAAATCCTACAGCCCCCACCGCGGCGGACACACCGCCGAGAGCGCCAGCGGACCGCAGGAGGCTCACAGATAAGTACCCGTGCCACAGCGAAGCGGCAGCGATCCACATTAGGCTACAGATCACACCGACGGCACTCACCCACAACACCGGCATGGTCGCGGCATCCGTGCTGAACCGACGAGCGAGAATCGCTAGCGCAGCACAAGCCGGCACCGAACTGATGGCGATGGCAACCAGCCCCCACCACGCAAACACGACGGCTGGTTCGGAGGCGATCCCCGTAATCCAGTCCACCCCGTATGTCCACATCATGACAGCTGCCAAAGCGGAGATCGCGGCTTGAACGACCAAGGCGGCTCGCCAGCGAGCAAAGGCGGTCGCGACGTCTGGTTCAGACAATGTGAGCGTTGCAAGCAGCCATGGAGCCGGAGCCAGGCAGAGCGCCGTTACCACAAGCCGTACCCGCAGGAGCGAAAACGGTGATCGGACGTATAAGGACACCACGACCATTAGGGCGGCAAGAAAGACGTATGGGAGTCCCAGAACCCGAACCCATGAGGGCACTGACCGTGTGCGGATCAGGGTCGTGCCTCCGACCATGCCCGCGACGATGGACAATGTGGCGCTGACGTCGACAATGAGTTGCAGCATCAAAGGCTCGCTGTGCCCTGTCCGCACCCTCGGGCGAGGGACACGACCACGCCCGAGTGCATGCTGAGTCCCGAAAACCCCTTCTTCCGAAAACGCGCGGCTCTCAGCCGCTCACTTGTTGAAAATGTCATTGGGCTCTTCGGAAGCAGCTTCGGCCGCACCGTTACATAACGGCGCATGAATGTAGGGGCCAAGAAAAAAGAGCCACCAAGGGTGAGAATATTTGTCCAAATGTTCACAATTTCCGACAAATGTTCGGTTGTTTTCCTCGGATTCCGCAAATCGGCGCCAACAGGCCTTTCGGGTCACTTCGTCCAGCTTGAGTCCTAATCGGTGGGAGACACTTTCTCACTTAGGCTCTTCCGCTGAATCAGTGTTGAGACGAATGGGTATTAGGAAACCCCATATGGGAGTGCTGGGGAACCCTTACTGAATGTGCGGGAACCCCGGGAACCCATAGATTCTCCGTATTTTTACGTAGATTCCTCACTTCAAAAAAAGATATGATTGGCCCTTGACAGTCCGCTGCGTTGCTGACTAACTACTAACCTTCGATACGTTGCGTTCGCTTAAGCCTAATGGGTTGAGAAAACGAGTTGCACGGATAGAGCGGCGTACAGGTGGGCCGCGAGGGGGCAAAGTCATGGACACCCTACACCACGCACTCAGAACTATTTTGGTGGACCGCATTGGCTGGCCGTTTGAAACGGCGACTGAAATCACGGAATGCGCCCACATTGTCGCCTACGAAAAGGGCGCAACGATATTTCACGCCGGCGAATCCACCGACTTGTGTTACGTCTCGCTGAGCGGCGAAGTGAAGCTCTACTACGGTAGCGCCACAGGCCAACGCATGCTCGTGACGATTCTCAGAGGAGGGCTGCTCGGGGTGACTGACTTGGGAGCTGAAGATTCCTGCGGCAGCCCCGCGGGCCAGCTCTTCTCCGCGCAAGCGCTGTCGCGATGTCAAGTTGCGATCATCGCTCGGGGACGATTGGTGCGAGCTTTGCGTGATGTTTCCGGGCCGCAGCTTCTTCGAATTGTGCAGAGCAGCAGTGAGCAGTGGACGCGCCTGTGCAGCCGATTCCTCGAGTTCTTGACTATGAACGTGCGTGATCGGCTCGCCTACGCCATCACGGAAATTGCCGACACGTTTGGTATCAACGACGCCCGGGGCAAACTCATCGCCCTGAAGCTCTCGCACGAGGACTTCGCTGAACTTGTGGGTGCGTCTCGGCCGATGGTGAGCAAACACCTCAAGGAACTGGCGCAGGCCGGGATCTTTCCGAAGGTGAATGGCCGTTACATCGTCACCCGGGATGTGGTGACGGTGGCAGTACCACGTTCGTCGCCGATGGTGAGGGATGACGAGCCTAAGCGGCTCGTCGCGGTGCCAAGCATCGTCATGCATCGTGCGGGCCCCCATCGCGGGAAATCCCGCCAACCGGCCGCGGGCACCCTCCGTCGTGCCGCCGAATGATCGTTTCGTGCGAAATGCACGCCGGGGACGACGGTCGGGGTTCGAAGTTATCTGAATTCAAGGGCGATGTCGGGTAGGCTGAGGCGTGTCGGGCACGGACTTGAACCCCACTGTGCCGGCCGGCGAGCGTTATGGCTGTGTATGATTCGTTCTACGAGTTTCGTGCAGCACCTTTTGCCTTGAATCCCGATCCGGGGTTTCTGTTCCTTAGCCGTCAGCATCGCGAAGCGCTCGCTGGGCTTGTGTACGCGGTGCGTGACCGGAAGGGATTCGCCGTACTGACCGGTGAGGTCGGTACCGGCAAAACCACGCTGGTTCACGCCTTGCTCTCCACGCTCGGTGACCAGGTTCAGAGCGCCTTGGTATTCAATCCGCATCTTTCGCGCCGGGATTTGTATCTCCACTTGCTTGCCGAGTTTCACTTGCCGCCGCAGGGTTCGACACTCGCCTGCGTGCGCGCGCTGCAGAAGCTGCTGCTGGATCAATTTGAAGCCGGCGTGCGGGTGGTGGTGATCATCGATGAGGCCCACGCTCTGTCGGACGACATCCTCGAAGAGGTGCGCCTGCTCTCGAATTTCGAGACCTCGCAGAGCAAGCTCATGCAAGTGTTACTAATCGGGCAACCCGAGTTGGCGCAGCGTCTGCAAAATCCCGCACTGCGCCAGCTGCGGCAGCGTATTGCGGTGCGTTGTGAGCTGCAGCCGCTGGGGTTCGGTGAGCTGATTGCCTATGTGCGTTCCCGGCTGGCGACAGCCGGTGGGAATCCCGGCCTGTTTTCACCCCGTGCATGTGCGACCTTGTACCGCTTTAGCGGAGGGCTGCCACGGCTCATCAACACTCTTTGCGATCACGCGTTGCTCAGTGGCTTTGCGCATGACAAGCTCACGATCGGTCCCGGTCTGGTGCGCCGGGCGGCGCGTGACCTTGATCTGCCACCGCTGGCGCGGGTTGGGTTCTGGCCGTGGCTACGAAGTCGTCGCCATGCTTTGGTGAACTCGCGCGGGGCCCTGGAAGCGGCCGGAATCTCGTCTTTGGTCGAGGCCGGTAGATGAACGGCCGGCACTATTCGCCGCGCAGCGTCACGATCGTTGCGACCGAGCTGACCTGGATCTTGCTCACCCTGGCGGGCGCTATCACTGTCGAGTTGGTGCGCCATCATGCCTCCCTGCGCTTGAACCAGGCGGTGCAGCAGGTCGGTTTCGCAATGGCGCTGTATTTGATCAGCTTCTACTATTGCGACCTCTACAACTTCACCGGCGCACCGCTGCGGCGCGACCTCGTCAGTACTGTCGTGCGCGCCTTCAGCGTGCTGGCGATCGTCTTTGGCGTGATATTTCTGTGCACTACGTGGCTGGCCTTCGGCTCGGCGACGATGTTTGTCCATCTGTCAATCACTATCGCCTTTGTGCTTGCGGTCCGGACGCGTATCGATGCCATACTTGCCCGCTTCGGAATCGTCACGAAAATCGTCATCGTCGGTACGGGTCCGGAGGCGCGTCAGCTGGCACAAGAAATTCTTCGACGGCACGAATATGGACACGAGGTCTGTTGCTTCGTGGAGAGCGACGGCCAGACCGATCCGGTGCAATTGCGTACCGCCAACCCGGGAGTGCGGAACGTGCCGGTAATCGCATCCGCACAATTGCCGGAGTTCGCCCGTGAGGCTCGTATCAAGCGCATCCTGGTCGCCACCGCTGACCTCGGCAACGCCTTACCGGTGGATGATTTGCTGCTTTGCAAGACAGACGGGTACGAGGTCGAGGACGGGCACACCTTCTATGAGCGCTTGCTGGGCCGTATTTTCATCGCCGGTCTCAACCCGCAATGGCTGATCTTTTCGGACGGCTTTGTTCGCTCCGGTTCCGCCCGTGCCGTCAAGCGGATCCTCGATGTGGTTGCGGCCACGTGCTTACTGGTGCTGACCGCGCCGCTGTGTGCGGTGGTGGCGCTTGCGATCAAGCTCGACGACCGTGGCCCAGCGTTGTTCCGGCAGAAGCGCGTTGGGCGACACGGGGCGTGCTTCAACCTGTTCAAGTTTCGCTCGATGCGGGTTGATGCCGAGGCGGAAACGGGACCCACCTGGGCGGAGAGCAACGATGTCCGGGTTACTCGCGTCGGGCGCTGCATCCGTAAACTGCGCATCGACGAGATTCCGCAGGCCTGGAATGTGCTCCGTGGAGAGATGTCATTCGTGGGGCCGCGCCCTGAGCGTCCTGAGTTCGTGGCCTCGCTTCGCGCCGTCGTCCCGTACTACGACCAGAGACACGCGGTGCACCCCGGTATCACCGGCTGGGCGCAAGTGAGTTTGCCATATGGCGCCACCGCCGAAGATGCGCGCGACAAGCTGGAATACGACCTGTACTACCTGAAAAACTTCTCTGTGCTGATGGACGCCTTCATCATGTTCCGCACCATCAAGATCATCCTGTTTGGGTGGGGGAGCCGGTAGAGATCGCCGGACGCCGCTGATGCCGAAGCGTGTTTGGCAGAGAGAGGTGCTCAGTAAGAAAGGTCCCTAACCGGGCAGGTGCATAGACGACGGGCGCTTCTTTCGATTTTGTGCATTTTAGCAGACCATCGTGGGCAGGCCTGTTAACGAGAGAAACGAGAGAAATACTCGCGCGGCCAGGGCAAGGCGCGTGAGGCTGAGGGGTGAATCTGATGCGACAACCACGCCGAATTTTCCGGCGAAGGCGAATGGGCGGAGCTATATGCGCCGCGCTCCTGTTCCTCATGGGGTGCGCCTCCACCAGACCGCTACCCACCCCCGCGGCGGATGCGCCGAAAGCATATCGGATCGCTCCCGGGGATACTCTGGACGTCATCGTCTGGCGGGAAGATAAAATCTCAGGGCAGGTACAGGTGCGACCCGATGGGATGATCACGGTTCCGCTTGCCGGTGATTTGAAGGCTGCCGGGCTCACACCGGAGGAAGTGGCAAAGGCCGTACGCGAAGCCTTGGCTCGGTTCATCGACGATCCGAACGTGGTGGTCCGGGTGGCGGCAATGAACAGCCGCCGATTCTTCGTGGTCGGAAATGTACGCGCGCCGGGGATGTACGAGTTACGTCCGGACCAGACCTTCCTGCAAGCGCTTGCCGTCGCGGGTGGATTCACCGAATTTGCGGCTCGTACCCACGTTCGGATCGTTCGGATCGGCGCCTCTCCACTGGAACCGGACTATGGCGCGATCGTCAAAGGAGACGCGCAAGATATGCCCCTGGAGCCAAACGACACGATCGTGGTGCCGTGAAGAAGGACAGGCCGTTGAATCAGTGCTGCTACCGTCAGTAGTTGGCTGCGCCCCGTGAGTGTAGATCTGTCGCAGAGGAAACAGGCAGTATTATGCCCGCTGAGAATCCCGTTCTCCAGTATCTGAACGCCATCTACCGCCAGCTGTTGGTGGCCGTGTGCGCATTCGTGGTCGGGTTGACCATTACGTTCTGGACGGTCCACGCACTGCCCAACGTCTATCGCTCCACCACGCTCATCATGGTCGAACCTCAAGATGTGCCCGACGCGTTTGTGAGGAGCACGGTGACCACACGGCTAGAGGCGCGCCTCAACGCCTTGAGCCAGGAGGTGCTCAGCCGTACCCGCCTGGAAGCCATCATCAATGATTTCGATCTGTTTCGCGACCTCCGCCAGAAGGGTGTTCCGCGCGAGCAAGTCGTCGAGGCGATGCGGCGCCAGGTCAATACCCAAGTGTTTGTGAACGACAACGCGTTCCGCATTTCCTACGAAGATCACGACCCCGCCATCGCCCAGCAGGTGACCGCGCGTCTTGCTGGCCTGTACATCGACGAGAACCTCAAGATCCGCGAGGAGCATGTGAGCGGAACCACTGAGTTTCTCGAAAACGAGCTGGAAAAGGTGAAACGGCAGATCGAGGGTCAGGACGCACAGATCCAGAAGTTCAAGCAGGGGCACATGGGTGAACTGCCGGAGCAGCGTCAGTCGAACCTGCAAGCGCTCGAAGGACTCAGGGTCCAACTGCAGACGCTGAGTATGGCGCTCTCCTCGGCCAAAGAGCGGAAGCTGCTGCTCGACAAGCAGGCGGCTGAAGCACGCTCGGCACGGTCGTCAACCGGACAGCAGAACCCCGAGCTTGTGATTGATCCGCGCCTGCGCTTGCGGGACCTGCAGGCACAGCTTGGTGCACTGCGCGGCCGGTACAAGCCTGAACATCCCGACGTGATCAGTCTGCAGCGGCAGATCGATGAGCTCAGCACTCAGGTACCAGCAGGAGAGACGGCGGGCGGTGCAGGGCGTGATCCGCTCCTGCCTCCTGAACTTGCCCGGGGACTGCAGGCCACCGAACTGGAGATCACGCGGCTGGCGACTCAAAAGGAGAATACCGAGCAGGCAATTGCTGAATATCAGCAGCGCGTCGAGAACACGTTCGGCCGCGAAGAAGAGCTGATCAACCTGACGCGCGATTATGCGGTGACGCAGAAGCAGTACCAAACGATGCTCGACAAGAAGATCGACGCCCAGCTTTCACAGAGCCTCGAGCGGCGCCAGAAGGGAGAACGCTTCCGTGTTCTCGACCCTGCCAGTTTTCCCGAATTGCCGGTGCGACCGAACCGTGCCTTCTTGAGGTGGGGGGGGATTGCAGGCAGTTTCGCCCTCGCCCTCTGTTTGCCGATCCTGTTGGCACAGCTGGACACGACGTTCCACGTTGTCGACGAGCTAGCGGTCTGCTCCTTGCCGGTGCTCGCCGTCGTTCCGCAGGTGTTTACGCCCGATGTCTCTCGTCACCGGCGACGCTATCGACTCCGCGTCGTCGGGCTCAGCGGGATCGCCCTGGTTGCGGGTCTGGGCGCGGTTTCAATTTACGCGCGGTATCTTTTCTAACTGAGGCGGTAGCAACGGAGGCACCGTTGACGGCAGGAATCGATTCAAGGAGCACGGACATCAGTTAATGAGCGACATTTTTGATGCGCTTGTGAAAGCGCAACGTGAAGCGGAAGGCCGACGTCATGGAGCAACCAACACCCAGGCGGATGCCGTGTCGGCTTCGGGCAACGGCGCGTCGGTCGGCAGGGCGACCGCGGCCGCGCCGCGCCGCGCCGCCACAGCCGGAAGCCGTGATCGGCGCCGAGGCTGGCGCGCACGGCTTTGGTCGGCCATACACCGCAACGGGCACGAGCGCCGTGTGCCGTTGCTGCTGGCAAGCCCGGACTCTGTAGTCGGTGAGCAGTTTCGGGTTCTCCGCACGCGCATCGAAACCGTGGGCCCAGGGTCTCTCATGATCACGAGTGCGCTCGACCGGGAGGGAAAGACGGCATGCGCCGCGAACCTGGCGATCGCTCTTTCCATGAGTGTCGGACCGGAGGTTATCCTGGTTGACGCGGATCTGCGGAATTCGTCGGTGGGGGCGTACTTCGGAGTTACCGCGGGACCGGGTCTTGCCGAGTGCTTGATGGGCGAAGCCGACTGGCGCAATTGCCTGGTGCCGACGCAATACAGCGGCCTTCATGTGTTGCCCGCGGGCCACCATACGGTGATGGCGAACGAGTTGCTCGGGTCCGAGCGGATGCGCAGCCTCACCACGGAGTTGAAGAGGGAGTTCCCCCGCCATCATATAATCTTCGACACTCCGCCTATCCTGCTGACAGCAGACCCAGAGGTGGTGGCGCGCTACATGGACCGTGTCGTCCTCGTCGTTCGCGCCGGGGTCGCGCCGCGTGCTGCAGTGTTGAAAGCCATCGAAGCGCTGCACGCCGACCGGTTCCTCGGCATTGTTTTCAATGAGGCCACGGAGAGCGTTTCGAGCTACTATTACTACGGCAGAGGGTATGGCTACCGTAAGCGTGGCGAAGACATCTCGTGAATCACTCTGACCTTGGCATTTAGGCATATGGTCAACGTGTTGACGATCGATGTGGAAGAGTACTTTCACCCCAACGGCATGGATGCGGCGGTGTCCCCCGACCAGTGGGACGCCCTACCGCACCGGGTCGAATTCAACACCCGGCACGTGCTTGACCTGTTGAGTGAGTGTGATGTCCATGCCACGTTCTTCGTGCTTGGCTGGGTAGCGGATCGCTGGCCCGATTTGGTGAAAGAGATCGCGCTCCGAGGGCATGAAGTGGCCTGTCACGGCTACGCCCACCGCTTGGTGTACAAGCTCGGTGCAGAAGCGTTTCGGGCCGATGCTCGCCGCGCCAAGCGTAGCCTCGAAGATGCCCTCGGCGCTCCGGTTGTGGGCTTCCGCGCGGCCAGCTACTCCATCATTGAGAGCACCTTGTGGGCGCTCGATATCTTGATCGAAGAAGGCTTCCGCTACGATTCGAGTATCTTTCCGATCCGTCACGACCTGTATGGGATCCCGCGCTTCAGCCGTTTTCCCGTCATCGTCCGTACGACCGCGGGTGAGATCATGGAATTCCCGCCGTCGACGGTGCGGCTGTTGGGAAGGAACTGGCCGGTGGCTGGGGGCGGCTATTTTCGCCTGTTCCCATATTGGGTGACGCGTCAGTCTATCAAGCGCATCAATCATCGTGACGGCCGGCCGGCGATGGTCTACGTCCATCCGTGGGAATTTGACCACGATCAGCCTCGCCTTCCGGCCAAGGCGACATCGCGATTTCGACAGTACACGAACCTCCGGCAGACCGAACCCCGCCTCCGGCGACTCCTGCGCGACTTCCGCTTCGCGCCCATCCGCGAGGTGATGCAGACGACGTCGACGGCGGCGCTCACACAGTTTGCGGGTTCCCTGGAGATTCGGGCTGAGGCGTTCACGTGAACGCTGGTTGGTGGTCCCGCCTCCGATGGGCTGTCGCGGCGGCGACGTTAGCGACAGCGCTCCTTATGGGGTTTCCAGGCCGGGCGCCGGCGAGTCCGCTGGTCCTCACCCCGCAAGTCTCGGTGAGCGAGCAGTACAACGACAACCTCTTTTTCGACGATCGCCACATCGAAGATTTCGTCACGTCGATCAGCGAGGGTTTGAGTCTGATGTACCAGCGCCCGCGCCTCACGGTCTCGCTTTCCAGCGGCAACTCCTCGCAACTGTACGCCCATCAGACTCAACAAAACAGCGCGACGAGCGGGCAAAACGGAACCCTTACCATGTCATATCGTGCGTCGGAGCGCCTCTCGCTGGACCTTGCTGACACGATGACTCGGGTCGACCGCACCCGCACCGGTTCGACACCGCAAAACTCGTCCCCTTTGCCTCCGGCAGGAGTACAGCCGCCAGGCCCTGAGACACAAGCGAGCACCCTGAATTCCCGCGGCCGTGCCCTTTCGAACTTCTTTACAGGTCGCGCCAGTTACCTGTTGGCGCCGCGCTGGACCGGTGGGGTGACCTACGGCAACACGCTCAACGATTTCACCGACCCGGGAGGCAGCGATCTGACCAATAGCGCCGGTCTGAGCCTCGGATATCTTTGGCGCCCCACCACCTCGGTCAGCGCCAATTACTCGTACGCGCGGTTCAACATCAAAGGCGCCCCCAACACCGAGAGTCACAATCCCAGCCTCGGTTTCTCGCATCAGTTCGATCCGACCTGGTCGCTCAGTGCGTCGGCTGGCGTCTTTGTGAACCGCGCGCTCGAGTTCGGTGGCGGCAGCGTGTCAACCCGGACCGGTCCAAGCTACAACGCCGCCGTAACTAAACTCTTCGAGCATGGGTCCCTTGCTGCCGGTGGTGGTCAGCAGATCACCTCCAGTGGCGGAGTCGCCGGGGCGTCGGAGACGCGTTCCGCATTTCTGGGCTACCAGGCCTGGTTGCTCGAGAGAGTGAGCGGCTCACTGAACGGCACATACGGTCATTTCGACACCAACCAGACCACTTACCAGTTCGTCACCGCCACCACGGGGCTGAGTGTGGCGTTCTGGCGTTACTTCGTAGGCGGGATCAGCTACTCGTACAGATGGAACGATAACACCCAGGCGACCGCAACCACTACCCGAGGCGTCGTCGACGGCAACTTGGTTCAACTTTACGTCAGCGCGTCGTACCCCGTGTGGAGGGGGGACCTGTGAAGGGAGCTGCGCTTCGGCGATGAAGATTCTCAGCGTTGTTGGGGCCCGGCCCAATTTCGTCAAGATCGCCCCCATTTTGCGCGCGATTGCCAGGGTCAATCACAGTTCTCACCCTGACCCTCTCCCAGAGGGGGAGGGAACGCGCGTTGAGAAACGGGCGGTAGAGTCGGTCCTGGTCCACACCGAACAGCACTACGACGATGCCATGTCTGCCACCTTCTTCAGCGACCTGGACATACCCCGCCCAGATTGGACCCTCGGTGTCGGCTCCGGTTCACATGCGACGCAGACAGCGGAGATCATGCGGCGTTTCGAGCCGGTAGTCATCGAGGAGCGGCCAGACATCGTGTTGCTCGTCGGGGACGTGAACTCGACCGTAGCCTGTGCGCTCACGGCTGCGAAGCTTGGGGCGCGCATCGCTCACGTCGAGGCGGGACTGCGCAGCTTCGATCGCAGCATGCCGGAGGAAATCAATCGTATTGTGACCGATGCCTTGTCTGACTTCCTCTTCACGACGGAAGCCAGCGCCAACGAGAACCTGCGGCGTGAAGGTGTTCCACCCGAGAAGGTGTTCTTCGTGGGGAATGTCATGATTGATTCGCTGCTGTCATGCCGGCGCCTGGCGGAGCGATCGACGATCCTCGACCAGCTGGGCCTGACTCCGAGCCAATATGGGACTGAATATGCCCTGGTGACCCTGCATCGACCGAGCAACGTGGATACCGCTGAAAAGCTCGACGCGATCCTCGGCGCGCTCGCCGAGTTGTCGTGGAAGATTCCGGTCGTGCTTCCGGTTCATCCACGCACCCGCGCGCGGATGAAGGAATTCAACCTGACGCACTACGTTGATTCGGTTGTGCAGGACGGCACCCCCGTTGTGATTCGTCCCGGGCGGATCAGCCTTCTGGACCCCGTTGGCTACCTCGACTTCCTGCGGTTGATGTCCGCGGCACGTCTTGTCCTGACCGATTCCGGAGGCATTCAGGATGAAACGACGTGCTTGGGTGTACCGTGTCTCACACTGCGAGAAAACACTGAGCGGCCAGTGACTGTGACGGCCGGAACGAGCACGTTGGTGGGTTCTGATCGCAACCAGGTTCTCACTTGTGCGGACCGTGTGTTGGGGAACGGGCGCTGCTCGCCGAAACTTCCTCCACTGTGGGACGGCCACGCCGCTGAGCGGATCGTGGCGGTGCTGGTGGAGAAGGTGACGGGTACCGGCAGTTGCTGACGCCCATGCCGAGTGCGACGGGTTGCGAGAGCGCCGAACGGCGGGCCGGTGTGTCATCTATCCAAGTCCAGCTGTACGCCGGCGAGCAAGACGAGTGGGACGGGTTCGTTCACGCGACGCCAGGTGGCACGTTCTTCCACCTGATCGGTTGGAAGGAAGTACTCGAGGAAACCTTCGGCTTTCGCGCGCACTACCTGGTGGCACGTTGCGCTGGCGAGATGGTGGGCGTGCTGCCGCTGTTCGAGCTACGCTCGACGTTTGGTAAGTCGGCATTACTGTCGCTGCCGTTTGCCGTCGAAGGAGGCGTGTGTGTCACCGACGACGAGGCGCGTTCCGCCTTGGAGAGTGCGGCGCTCGCGCTGCAAGCGCAACGGCGCGCGCAGCACCTCGAGTTGCGCGACGGCCTCGACGGGGCGGGGTTCCAGGTGCGTGAGGGTCTTTTTTATCGCTTCCGGCGGGCACTGGCGGCAACTGACGAGGAAAACATGGCCGCTATCCCACGCAAGCAGCGGCGCATGATTCGAGTGGGCCAACAGAGCGGTCTGGTTTCCCGCACCGGCTCCAGTGACCTCGATGTGTTTTACGACCTCTACGCGCGCAGTGTCCGCAACCTGGGAACGCCGGTCTTCTCACGGCGGTACTTCCAGTTATTCCTCGAGCGCTTTCCGAGCGACTGCGAACTGCTCACCGTGTGGCACGAGCGCACACCGGTGGCCGGGGTGATGAGCTTCTACTTCAACGACACGGTGCTGCCGTACTATGCGGGCAGCCGGCGCGAGTACTTCCGCTGCGCGGTCAACGACTTCATGTACTGGGAACTGATGCGCCGGGCGCGCGCCCGGGGCGCACGCCTGTTTGACTTTGGGCGCAGCAAAAAGGGCACGGGAGCGTACGACTTCAAATCCCACTGGGGGTTCGAGGCCGAGTCGCTGCGCTATCGTGTTGCCCTGCGTGGCAACCAGCTCCCGCCCGAACGCAGCATGAGCAGCGACAGCGTCCAGCTCTTGCGGCGCGCCTGGCAGCGGCTGCCGCTGCCGGTCACGAAGGTGCTCGGACCGTTCTTCATCCGGCGGTACGGAGCCTACTACACATGAGGCGTGCACGAAGGGTCCTTGCCCCCGTTGCGTGGATGGCGCTGCTGTGGGTGCTTTCGTCGATCCCGACCGCCCCGGATCAAACCATGGCAGGTGTCTTCATTCCCAAGGTGCTGCAAAAGACCATGCACGTCGTCGTTTATGCCGTTCTGGCCGCAACCTGGCTCTGGGTGTTCGACTCCGGGCGGTTCGCGAGGACCGCGGCAATGTGGACGGTGTGCCTGGCAAGCGCCTATGCGGCGATTGACGAGTTCCACCAGACATTCGTCCCCGGGCGCACCGGGTCTCCATGGGATGTCGGGCTGGACACCTTCGGGGCGGCGCTCGGGATATTTGCTATCGCGGCGGTGCGGGGCGCAGTAACGCCGACGACAGCTGCCGCCGCCTCGCGCGGCTGATTTCGAGTGGACCGCAACGATGCGAATCCTCTACCTTGCCCACCGCATCCCATATCCGCCGAACAAGGGTGACAAGATCCGGTCGTACCATCACGTCCGGCATCTGGCAGAGCGGCACGAGGTGTCATTGTTCACGTTTGTCGACGATGCGGCCGACGAGGACGGGGCCGCACGCTTGTGTGAGGTCTGTCGTGAGGTCGTAACGATCCGGCTCCGCAAACCCGTTGCGCTGGTGCGCGGCGCGCTATCGCTCGGTGCCGGACGATCGCTGTCGGAGGGGTTCTACCACTGGCCCGCCATGCGGCGCGCAATCGCCCGCGCCGCCGCCCGAGAGCCGTTTGACGTTGTCTGGGCCTTCTCCTCGGTGATGGCCCAGTATCTCGACGCCGCCAGGGCTCGCTGGCGTGTCGTGGACTACGTCGATGTCGACTCGGAGAAGTGGCGGCAGTTCGGCCACGATTCATGGGGACCGTTGCGCCAGGCCTATTGTCTGGAGGCGTCCCGACTGCGAGCGCTTGAAGCCCGGCTCGCGCGGAGCGCCGACCATGTCCTCTTTGTCTCGAACGCGGAGGCCGACCTGTTTCACTCGTTCTGCCCGGAAGCGCGGGGGGTGCGGGTGATTCCGAACGGCGTCGATACGGAGTACTTCAAGCCGTCCGCAACACCCTCCGCCGAGAGGCAACCGACGATGCTGTTCACCGGCGCCCTCGACTACCGGCCGAACATCGACGCCGTGCTGTTTTTCGTCCGAGAGGTCCTGCCGCTGGTGCGCCGAGAGATCCCCGATGCCCGGTTTCTCGCCGTCGGGCACCGCCCGGCGCAGCCCCTGCTGCGCGCGGTCGAGACGCACAACGGGGCGGTGCGCATTGCCGGTTCGGTGCCGGACGTCCGGCCGTATTTTGCAGAGGCAAGCGTCTACGTGGCGCCACTGCGTCTCGGCCGCGGCGTGCAGAACAAGGTCCTCGAGGCGATGGCGATGCGGCTGCCGGTTGTGGCCAGCCCGGCTGCAGTTGCCGGCCTGGTTGTTGAGGAGGGCACCCACGCGCTGGTTGCCGACACGGCCGAGCGCTTTGCGGCGGCCGTTGTGTTACTGCTGCGCGATCCGCAGCGCGCCGCGCGGTTGTCCGCCGCCGCCGCCCGGTTGATTCTGGAACGCTACACCTGGAGCGGCAATTTTCAGCTGCTCACTGAGTGCCTTGGCACCGAATCAGCGGCGGCTCGAGGCGAGCGGCCGCGAGCTGCGTGCGTGGCGTGATGGCACCATGAAGGAGACAATGGGGAGCGCGCGCAACGGCAGCACGACAGCCACGCACAATCCCGCTGCCACCGGAGGGGAGTGCCCTGTGGGCATTGCAAAGTCATGAAAGGGCCAGACTCAAAACCGGGGAATTCGATCGGGACATCGCGTAGGCTGTCTCAGCAACCTACAAGAGCCCTTACGGTAGGGGTCACAAGGAGATTCAAAAATGTTGCTGCAAGAGGAACGCACTCCGCAAATGTCCAACGATCTCATTGACAAGTTCCAGCGCCGGCAGGCGGTGGTCGGCGTGATCGGCCTCGGCTACGTCGGCCTGCCGCTGGTGGCGACCTTTTGCGAAGCTGGGTTTGCGACCATCGGCTTCGACGTCGAAGCCAGCAAGGTGGAAGCGCTGGCGCACGGGCGGTCGTACATCCGCCACGTGCCGTCGTCGCGCCTGGCGTCACTGGTCCGACGTGAGCCGCTGGCGGCAGGCCAAAGTGGCTTCTACCCGACCACCGACTACGCGTTACTCACCCGTTGTGATGCCATCCTCATCTGCGTGCCGACGCCGCTGACGGAGAACCGCGAGCCCGACCTGTCGTACGTCGTCAACACTGCGGAGGCAATTGCACCGCACCTGCGGCGCGGGCAACTCGTCGTGCTCGAAAGCACCACGTACCCGGGCACGACCGAGGAAGTCGTGCGGCCCATCCTCGAGCGCAACGGCCTGCGGGCGGGAGATGACTTCCACCTCGCTTTCTCACCGGAGCGCGAGGACCCCAACAACGCGCAGTACTCGACGAAGAGCATTCCGAAGCTGGTCGGTGGCGTGACGCCGCGCTGCTCCGAGGTGGCGGCGGCGCTGTACGGTGGCGTCATCGAGCGGGTCATTGCGGTGTCGCACGCCAGCGTGGCGGAAGCGGCGAAGCTGCTGGAGAACATCTACCGCAGCGTCAATATCGCCCTGGTCAACGAGCTGAAGGTCCTGTTCGACCGTATGGGCATCAACGTGTGGGAGGTCATCGACGCGGCGGCGACCAAGCCATTCGGGTTCACGCCGTTCTATCCCGGCCCTGGGCTCGGCGGCCACTGCATCCCGATCGATCCCTTCTACCTCACTTGGAAAGCGCGGCAGTACGACCTGACCACGCGCTTCATCGAACTGGCCGGGGAGGTCAACCAGGCCATGCCGGAGTTCGTCGCTGCCAAGCTCATGGATGCGCTCAACGAACGCGGGCGCAGCCTGAAGGGGGCGCGCATTTTGATTCTCGGCGTGGCGTATAAGCGCGATATCGACGACGACCGGGAATCCCCCGCCTACAAGCTCATGGAGCTGCTCGAACGCAAGCACGCGCAGCTCGTTTATCACGACCCGTACGTGCCGGCGTTGAAGCATTCGCGCCGCTACGATTTCGGGCTCAAGTCGGTGCCGCTGACGCCGGAGGAACTGGCCGCTGCCGACGCCACGGTTGTCGTTACCGACCACACCTGCTTCGACTACGACTTCATCGTGCGCGCCAGTCGCCTGGTGATCGATACGCGCAATGCCACCCGTGGTGTTGTCGAGGGCCGAGAAAACATTGTGTACGCGTGAGCAACGGTGGATGGGGGCTTGAGGTGCGAACTGCGATGCATTTGAGTCCAGTCTCGGTCGCCTCAAGCCTGGCATATGGCTCACGGCAGATCGCGTGTGGGGGTCTGACCATGTGCCATACGCGATATGCGCGAGGCACGCCTCGTTGGTCTGAGGCGTGCCTCTTTAGACGTCAATGAACATGGACGGCTTGTTTGGCCTGGTGCGCCGTGAGGGGGCGCGGCTCCAGCCGCTCCAACTGAAGGCGCCGCTTGCCCCCGAAGCCGGGAAGTGCGGTGCCGAGGTACGCGGTGAGTCAGCGGGTCTGTACGCGCATGGATGGGCTCATAGCCACGCGAGCGACGGAGTCCACGTTGCCGGCTCCGCGTACCTGGTGAACCGTGCCGAGTTCGGTCCGAAATGGCGCGACACGGATGCACTCGAAATCGTGGCTTCGCTGTATCGCCGGCATGGTGCGGGCGCGTTCGAGCGACTGCAGGGGCAGTTCTGCCTGGCGCTCTACGACGCGCGCGAGCAACGACTCGTGTTGGCGACGGACCGTTTCGCGACCCGATTAATCTACTACACAGAGAAGGCGGATACGCTGGCCTTCGGTACCAGCCTCAACCGCGTCGCCGCGCACCAGAGTCGCATCATCGATTCCCAGGCGATCCTCGAGTACCTCCTGTACACGGTCGTACCGGCGCCGCGGACGCCCTTCGTGGCGGTTCACAAACTGCCGGCTGCGCATCTCTTGGTTCTCGATCAGAGCGGGATGCGCATCCGTCCGTACTGGGACATGGCCTACCCGGAAAGCCGCAACGGCACGGCTGCAATGTGGGCACGCCAGCTGCGCGCCGAGATCGAGGCTGCGGTTAGTCGATATGTGGCGGGGGAACAATCAAGCGACGGGATCGGTGCCTTCCTCAGTGGGGGAACCGACAGCAGCACCGTAGCGGGAATGATCTCCAGGATCACCGGGCGGCCCGCGCAGACCTTTTCCATCGGCTATGTGGAGGAGGGGTACGACGAGCTGTTCTATGCTCGCACGGCGTCCCGCTGGTTCGGCACGGCGCAACACGAATGGAAGCTCTCCCCTGCCGAGGCGCTGGATTCGTTGCCGGCGATCGTCAGATATTACGAGGAGCCATTTGGGAACGCGTCGGCGCTACCCACGTATCGCTGTGCTCAGCTGGCCCGAGAGCACGGGGTGAAGGTGCTCTTTGCAGGCGACGGCGGTGACGAGCTGTTCGCCGGCAATGAGCGCTACGGTACCGACAAGATCTTCGCCTTGTATCACTGGATTCCTGGTGTGCTTCGGGCGGCCATGGAACCGGTGTTGTCGGCGTTTCCCGACGGCACGCCGGTGCTTGGGCGCGCGCGGCGGTACGTACAGCGTGCGAACATCCTCAACCCGCGGCGGATGTTCTCGTACAACCCGCTGCTCTCCTTGCCGCTTACGGATTTGCTTACGGAGGACTTCTTCGGTGCGGTATCGGCGGACGAGATCCTCGCCACCGCGGAGGCACATTACAGCCGGCCGGCAGCAGGCACCAGCGAACTGAATCGGCTCATGTACCTCGACCTGAAACTGGCCATTGCCGACAACGACGTCCCCAAGGTCAGCGGGATGACGGAGTTGGCGGGCGTTCAGGTGCGTTATCCGTTCCTCGACGCTGGTCTGGCGGAGTTCTCTGGACGGATTCCCACCGCATTGAAGCTGCGCGGCTTCGAGAAGCGGTACCTCTTCAAACAGGCGCTGGCCGACTTTCTCCCGCCCGAAGTGCTGAACAAGCGCAAGCACGGGTTCGGCGCACCGGTCGCGGTGTGGATGAAGACCGACCCCCGCTGGCGAGGCTTCATCGGTGACCTCCTCCATGATCTGCGCACCCGCCAACGCGGATATATCAAGCCGGCGGTGTTGGATGATTTCTGGAAGCAACTAGAGGAGGAGGGGGAGTCCTTCTACGGAGATTCGCTCTGGCCGTGGCTGATGCTCGAGCTGTGGCATAGGCAGCACGGTACGGATGAGATCGCCCGAAATCGCAGCGTACCCGCCAAACTTGAGAGCATGACGGTTCCATGATGCGAGTCGAAGAGATCGCTGACTTCGAGGTAATCGTCGATCTGGAGCCAGAGTGGACGGCCCTGTGCGAGTCCACGGGCGCAAAGTCCTTCTTTCTGAGGCATCCCTGGTCCCGTTCCTGCTGGGTGAAAAACCCGAGGGCGCGCAGCCGCTTGTCCTCGTGGCGTGCGAGGAAAACTCCATCGTCGGTGTAGCGCTGGGCAACAGGAACCAAGGAGATCGACGGCGCCTCCTTCTTCAGCCGCCGGCCTTACCCGATGACGGTCTACACCTTGGAACAGCACGCCGTGCCGCGGCCGCGTCAGGCCCGAGACTGGTGGCGCGGCGACGATACGATCACCGACACAATCATGCGCGTGCACTCATGATTCCAACTGGTGCTCGGGACTGCCGTTCACCACGGTCGGCGGCGGGGACGAGCGTCGTGCGATGAGAGCCGTTGTGAAGAATGCGCTCTGCGGGGCGGTCTATCAAACCGGCCTGCTTTCCTTAGGGATGCGATTGACCGAACGTCAGCACTACGGGCGGGCTCATGGCCGCTTCCAGATTCTCACATACCACCGTGTGGGGCAAGTGGCGGACCCCTATACATCGGCCGTGTCAGCCGACACTCTTGCAGGACATATGCGGGCCTTGCACGAGCACTTTGCGGTGCTGTCGATGAGCGATTTACTGACAGCGGCGGAACGGCACGAAGTTCCAGCACGGGCGGTGGCGGTGACCTTCGATGACGGGTACGAGGACACGTTCACCTACGCCTTTCCAGTGCTGCGGCAATACGACATTCCCGCGACGGTGTACTTAGCGACCGGGCTGCTTGGCGACAGCCCCGGCATGTGGAATGACCGCATCGGCATTGCTATCCGAGACACCAGCCGTGCCCAGATCGAGGGGGTCCCGGGCGAAGCGGAGCCGTTGCCGCTGCGCACGGCAGCCGAGCGCCAGCATGCGTTGCGGCGGACGTTGGAGGCGCTGAAGCGACAGCCGCCCGCACAGCGGGAGTGCGTGACGCAGCAGATCATTCAGACGCTTGGGGTCCGCGCGGATCGCGGCCCCCAGATGCTACGATGGGAGCAAATCCAGCACATGCAACGACACGGCGTGGAATTCGGCGCACACACAGTGCACCATCCGATTCTGACCTCCATCGCGGCGAATGACGCTGAGCGGGAGATCCGCGATTCCAAGGAGGCTATCGAGCAGCGCCTGCAAACGCCGGCCCGGCACTTCGCCTACCCAAACGGAACCGAGCGCGACTTCGATGAGACGACAAAGGCGGCGGTGCGACGAGCGGGGTTCTCATCCGCGGTCACCACCATCTTTGGTACGAACACCCCAGCGACCGATCGCTATGCCCTGCACAGAGGCGGGCCCTGGGAGCAGGGCGCGGCGGTTTTCGGCGTCAAGCTGTGGTGGTATCGCTGGAAGGGAGGGAGTGGAGGCGGTCGCCGATCCCATATCGGCGCTGTGGCCCCGTGACCTCTCCGGCCACAAACCGCATCCGGGTGCTGCATGTCATCGACACACTAGGTGTTGGCGGCACCGAGCTGGGCCTTGCCAACGTCATCGAACGCACGCAAAAGGAAATTTCGCACGCCGTGTGCTGTGTGCGTAACGGTGGCGCAACTGCCGCACGGCTTGTGGCACAAGGAATCCCGATCACGGTGTTGCACAAACGGCCAGGGAACGATTGGAGCCTGCCGCTGCGTGTGGCTCGGCTGTGCCGCAAAATGGCGCCCGACATCGTGCATTCGCGCAACTGGGGTAGTATCGACGCGATCATCGGCGCCCGTCTGGCGCGGGTGCCGGTGGTCATCCATGGCGAACACGGCCGCGATGCCACCGATCCGAACGGAACCAGCCGCCGGCGGAATCGTGCGCGGCGCATCCTCTCCGTCTTCCTCGACCGGATCGTGGCGGTGTCGGATCAGCTCGGCTCCTGGCTGGTCAACGAAGTCGGCATCCGCGCGAGCAAAGTGTCGGTGCTCAAGAACGGCGTGGACGCGCAGAAGTTTCAGCGAGGCAGCAATCGTGCGGCGCTGCGTCGTAGCCACGGGTACTCGCCGGAAGACGTCATCGTCGGCACGGTTGGGCGTTTGGACCCGGTGAAGAACCAGGTGGCGCTGCTGGAGGTGCTTGCGGCGCTGTTGCCGACGCACCCGCATCTACGCATCGCCATCGTCGGGGATGGGCCTGAAAGAGAAACCTTGGCGCGTGAGATTGCGAACCGCGGTTTGCGCGAGGCGGCAGTCCTGCTCGGACACCGAGACGACGTCCCCGCCGTGCTCAACATGCTGGACGTTTTCGTCCTTCCCTCGCTCGGCGAAGGCATGTGCAACACGATCCTCGAAGCCATGGCGGTCGGACTGCCAGTTGTGGCAACGCGCGTGGGCGGAAACCCAGAGCTGGTCGATGACGGAGCGACCGGCCAGCTCGTGCCGGCACGTGACACCGACGCCCTGGCAAAAGTAATCGCAGCCTACGTGGCCGACGAACGGCTCCGCCAAGACCACGGTGCTGCCGGCCGCAGGCGTGTGGTGGAAGAGTTTACCCTCGAAGGAATGACCGAGCGCTACATGCAGCTGTACCAAAACGAAGTAGGGCGGAAGCGATGTGCGGCATAGCTGGTATCTTTGATCCCACGGGCGGGCCCGTGCAACGGTATGCCGAGATCCTGACCGCCATGACCCGGTCTCTGGTGCACCGCGGACCTGACGACGAGGGATACTTGATCGACGGGCCGGTGGGCCTCGGATTCCGCCGCCTGAGCATCATCGACCTATCGACCGGGCACCAACCCCTGGCCAACGAGGACGGGATGGTGTGGGTCATCTTCAATGGCGAGATCTACAACTATCGCGACCTTACCGCGCAGCTCGAAAGCAAGGGCCATGTGTTCCGCACGCGATCCGATACCGAAGCCATCGTGCACGCCTACGAGGAGTGGGGCCCGTCGTGTCTGGACCGGCTCCGCGGCATGTTCGCCTTCGCCATTTGGGATAAGGGGCAGCGGCAACTCTTCCTGGCACGCGACCGTCTGGGAAAAAAGCCGCTGTACTACGCCGTGGTCAACGGTACGCTCATATTCGGATCGGAGATCAAGGCGTTGCTCGCCTACCCTGGATTCGATCGGACGTTGGATTTCCAGGCGGTCAGCGACTATCTGTCGTTGCTCTATATACCGTCGCCTAAGAGCATCTTCCGCCAGGTGCGCAAGCTGTCGCCAGGGCATTACCTGCTTGCAGGGGGCAACGGCATCCAGGTGCGGCGCTATTGGGACGTGAGCTTCGCGCCGGCATCACCTAACGGAGACCCTACGCAACAGCTCGCCGAGCTGCTCCACGAGTCGGTGGCCATGCGGCTGCGCAGCGACGTACCCCTGGGAGCGTTTCTCAGTGGTGGCCTCGATTCGTCCGCGGTGGTGGGCCTGATGGCGGGGGGCATGACATCGCCGGTGATTACCTCCTCCATTGGTTTCCCGGACGATGCGTTCAACGAGCTGACATACGCCCACCAAGTCGCCCAGCACTTTCATACCGAAGCGCACGAGCACATGGTGACTCCTGATGCCATGCAGGTCCTCGACACGCTGATCTGGCATTACGACGAGCCCTTCGGCGACTCGTCGTCGGTCCCGACCTACTACGTGTCGAAGCTCGCCCGCATGAACGTGACCGTTGCTCTGTCGGGCGACGGAGGCGATGAAAACTTTGCCGGTTACCGGCGCTACTACTTCGATGTGCGTGAGAACACGGTGCGCAATCTCGTGCCTGGTCCACTGCGCCGACCCGTATTTGGGTTGATCGGCGCACTCTATCCGAAGGCGGACTATCTGCCGCAGATCTTTCGCGGCAAGGCATTTCTCAGCAACGTTGCGCGCACGCCGTGGGGCGCCTACTTTCACTCGGTGAGCGGTATCAACGAAACGGACAAGGCGCGGCTGCTGACGCCCGATGTCCACGCCGCGCTCGGCGACTATGAGACGGTGGCACTGTTCGAAGAACTGTATCGTGCGGCGGACGGACCGGATTCACTCGCGCGCATCCAGTACATCGATTTCAAGACCTACCTGCCAGACGACATCCTGGCGAAAGTGGATCGGGCGAGCATGGCGAACTCGCTCGAGGTACGCTGTCCGCTGCTCGATCACCGTGTGGTGGAATACGCGGCTTCGCTCCCGTCGCGGCTGAAGCTCAGCGGTACGAGAACGAAGCTGATCTTCAAGGAAGCGATTCGTGGCCTGCTGCCGGACGAAATTATCGGGCGCAAGAAGATGGGTTTTGCCGTGCCGGTGGGTTCATGGCTCCGTAACGACTTGCGCGATCTGGTTGCCGAGTATGTCGTGGGTACGAACAGGCATCACGGCTTGTTCGATCCAGACATCGTGAAGAAGTGGTATGGGGAGCACCAATCGGGCCTGCGTGATCGGACGACGGGGCTCTGGGGTCTGCTGGTGTTCAACATGTGGTACGACCGCTTCGTCCGCGATATCGCCGCAGACGCTCACGTTGCGTCCGTCCAGACCGAAGGGAGCACGGCACGGCGCACGGTCTCCCACGCGTAGAGTGTTGAGCTCTCGATTGCCACCGATCGTATCGACTGATTCCATTATGCCACCAACCCGCGTCCTGCACGTTCTCGACCATTCCTTGCCGCATCTGAGTGGCTACAGCGTGCGGAGTCACTACTTGCTCCAATCCCAGCAGCGGCTCTCCTTGGACCCGATTGGACTCACGTCGCCCAAGCACGGTACCGACGGAGAGCGGGCGGAGATTGACGGCATCAACTATCTACGCACGCCGCACGCGAAGCGGGGTGTCACTGTGCCTGGACTTGGTGAGCTGCAGCTCATGCAGCGCTTGGCGGTCCGCGTTGGGCAGGTCGTGCGTGAGGAGGGCGTCCAAATCGTGCACGCGCACTCCCCCGTGCTCAACGGTATTCCTGCTTTGTGGGCGGCGCGCCGCGCCAGGATTCCAATCGTTTACGAGATCCGTGCGTTTTGGGAGGATGCGGCGGTGGATCATGGAACGCATCAGGAGGACTCCCTGCGCTACCAGCTCGTTCGGCGCCTGGAGACCTGGTTGAGTCGGCGGGTCGACGCGGTTGGTGTGATCTCCGAGGGGCTGGCAGCAGAACTCATGCGGCGCGGCATTCCGTCGGCGAAGATCTTCCGTATTCCGAACGGCGTAGACACCGAGTTGTTCCAACCCATGGTACGCGACCCCGCCCTGGTGGAGCGTTGGGGTTTGCAGGGGAAGACCGTCATTGGCTTCATTGGATCGTTTTATCGATATGAGGGGATCGACATTCTCCTGGAAGCCTGGGCGAAGATCGCAACGGCGGTCCCGTTTGCCTGCCTCCTGCTGATCGGCGCAGGTGAAGCGGCGCCAGCACTTCGGGTGCGGGCGCAAGAGTTGGGTATTGCGGAGTCCACGATTTTCGCGGGCACGGTACCGCACATCGAGATTCCACGGTGCTACTCGGTGTGTGACGTTCTCGCGTACCCGCGCAAGTCGATGCGGCTGACCGAGTTGGTCACCCCATTGAAACCGCTGGAGGCAATGGCGGCGGGCAAAGCCGTCATCGCAAGCGATGTCGGTGGGCTGCGCGAACTCATCCGAGACGGGGAGACCGGGAAGCTGTTCGCAGCAGGCGATGTCGACGCACTGGCACAGGTACTGAAGGAGCTGGTTGGGGATCCCGACCTCCGCTCGATATTGGGCGGAAACGCCCGCCGCCACGTGTGTAAGGAGCGCCAGTGGAGTAAACTCGTACGTGCCCACGTCGATACATACGCGAGGTTGCTGAATGGAACCAGCGGTAGCCGCCACGCGGCCTGACCTAGATGCACTGGCAGGCAGCCCGGCTCGCCGCGAGCTGCCTGACGGTCCGCGCGTGCTGGTCTTTACGACGCTCTTTCCGAACCCGGCGCAGCCGCGACTGGGTGTCTTCGTTCGGGATCGCGTCGCAGCCGTTGCCGCCCACTGTCCGACCCGCGTGGTAGCACCGGTGCAGAGCCCCTTCGGACGGTGGCTCAGGAAGGGCCCCAGCGCGCGGGTTCCAGTCCGGGAGTGCCAGGCTGGGCTCGACGTGTATCATCCGCGTTTCACCACGACGCCCGGTGTCGGTCGCTTTGCCGACGGTTTCTTGCTCTACCTCCAGACGCTCGCTCAGACGGTGCGCCTGCGGAAGGAATTCGCGTTCGATCTGATCGATGCCCACTATGCGTTTCCGGACGGAACCGCTGCCGTCCTTCTCGGCCGTCATTTCCGGGTGCCGGTTTGCATAACGGTCCGCGGTGGAGATCTCGATCTTCTGCCGCGCTACCGAATGCGCCGCAGAGTGATCTCATGGACGCTGCGACATGCCGGCAAACTTCTCGCGGTGTCGCAGCACCTGGCTAGCCGGGCGGAAGAGTTGGGCGCGGACCAGACTCGCGTTCGCGTCGTCCCGAACGGGATCGACGCGTCCACATTCTCGCCGGTCGATCAACGGGAGGCGCGCCGCCGCACTGGCATTCCCGAGACGATGCGACTGCTGGTGTGCGTCGGCAATCTCACTCCCGAGAAGGGCCAACATATCGTGGTCGAGGCGCTCGCCCGGCTGGCTGCGAACGGGCCGGGTGCTCCGCATCTGGTGCTCATCGGGAACGACCAATGGGGTGCCGGGGAGTACGGTCCTCAGGTCGAAAGACGAGTGCAGCAGTTGGGCATGAGCGACCGCGTTCGACTGATCGGTTCACGCCCGCAGACGGAATTGGCGCTGTGGTACAGCGCGGCGGACCTTTTGGTGTTGCCGACCTTCCGCGAAGGCTGTCCGAACGTCGTCCGTGAGGCACTCTCGTGCGGACTGCCGGTCGTAGCCTCCAGGGTCGGAGGCGTTCCGGAGCTGATATCCTCGGACGACGTCGGTCTGCTGGTCGACGCCGGGGATGTAGAGAGTCTTGCAGCGGCGATCACGACCGGCTTGCAGCGTCGATGGAGCCGCACGACCATCGCCGCCATCGGGGGACGGCGTACGTGGCCGTCCGTCGGTGCCATCGTCGCGGGTGAGCTCCGCGAACTTGTCCGGCCGAATGCGGAAGGCAGGAGCGGCGCGGTGGGAACGGCGCGAAGATTGGTTGGCTGAGGTGGCTGGGAATAACGCGCCGCACGTCGATGCGCGCGAAGACCATCCGCCGCTGGTGATGCATGTCATCTACCGGCGAGATGTGTACGATCTAGACGGCACGAGCTTCAAGTACAACATGCTGCGACGCGCCGTCGGACCGCTGGCGCATCATTACACTGCGGTGAGCGCGGACCTCGCGACGTGGTTGGTCCTAGCCGTCGGCACTCCTCGCGACCGGGTGACTCAAATCCTCAATTGGGTGGATGCCCGAGCCTTCCACCCGCGCAGCGGACCGCGCACTCCTGTGGGGCCTGAGAACTTCGCGCCGCCCGGCAGCTTCGTGCTAGGGACTGTTGGCCGTATGCAGGTGGTCAAAGATCAAGTCACCCTCGCCCGGGCCTTCATTCACTTGCTGGATACGGTGCCCGATGGACGCGATCGACTGCGATTGGTGATGGCCGGCGACGGTGCGTTGCGTGACGAGTCACACCGGATCTTGTGCGCCGGCGATGCCCAGCAGCTCGCCTGGCTTCCGGGAGATCAGTCGAACGTGGCCGAGATCCTGGCGGGTTTAGATCTGTTTGTGTTGCCATCTCTGAGGGAAGGAATATCGGACACCATCCTGGAAGCCATGCCGAGCGGGCTGCCAGTTGTAGCGACGCGAGTCGCGGGAAGCCCCAAGCTTGTGGAAGAGGGAGAGACAGGCACGTTGGTGCCCCCCGCCGATCCAATGGCACTGGCGGCGGCTACCCGCTCGTATCTCCATGACGACGAGCAGCGGGCACGTCACGGCCGCGCTGGCTGGGAGCGGGTCGAAGCACGGTTCAGCCTGGAGGCCATGGTCAACGGCTACCTGGCAGTCTACGATGCCGTGTTACGCGGCCAGGAGGGAAAGGCTCAGGGAGATTTTTCCACGTTCGTTGAAAGGGGCGCGCCGACCCATGCGTGATATCGTCTTGCTCGCGGTGATTCTCGCGAGCCTGCCTGTGTGTTTCGCCCGCCCGTTCTTCGGTGGACTGGTGTGGACCTGGGTGGCATTCATGAATCCGCACCGGCTGGCCTGGGGAATGGCACGAAACTTTCCGGTCGCCTACCTGGTAGCGCTTGCTACCCTCGGGGGTTTTCTCGTGTCGTCCGAACCAAAACGCTTGCCTCGAAGCGCCGGAACGTATGCGCTCTGGGCTCTCTGGGTCCTCCTCGGCGCGTCCACCCTCGTCGCGTACCTTCCTGATAACGCGCTGGAGGCATGGACTCAGCGCACCAAGATCTTGTTGATGCTGCTCGTCATTGTATCAATGGTCAACACGCACGAGCGACTGCGGGTCCTCTTGCTCGTGACAGCCCTCTCCGTTGGGTTCTTTGGCTTCAAGGACGGCCTGTTCGCTCTCATGACGGGCGCGAGCTACCGGGTGGCCGGCCCGGACGACACGTTTCTGGGGGACAATAACGCGATTGCCGTGGGCTTCAACATGGTCCTGCCGCTGCTCTATTATCTACGCGAAGACGTAGCCGACAGGCGACTCCGGCTCCTCTTACTCGTCACCTTCCTGTTGTCGATCCCTGCGACTATTGCCACATATTCACGGGGCGGATTACTCGGTCTGGGTGCGGTCGCTGCGCTCATGGTGCTCAAAAGCCGCCATCGGTTCCTCGGCCTCATCCTTTTGGCCATAACGGCTTTCGGTGCTGTCGTTCTCGTTCCCGCAGAGTGGTCTGAACGCATGGGGACCATCGAGACTTACGACAAGGACTCTTCGGCCATGAGCCGCATATACGCCTGGCGTGTTGCGTGGCGTCTGGCGCTGGCGCGGCCGCTGCTAGGCTGGGGCCCGAATGCCATGGAATCGGTTGGAGGCCACAATAGGTTGTTCGATCTCTACTGCCCTGAGTGTCCCATCCGGACTGGTGTGCACAGCTCCTACTTCCAGGTCATGGCAGAGGGCGGTTTCACCACGTTTTTTGTTTACCTAGGGCTCTTCGGCTGGTGTCTTATTACGTTGCAAAGAGTGCGCAGCCGATTTGCGCGAAGCGAGCAGCACCGCTGGGCGGCACATTATGCAGACATGCTTCAGATCAGCTTGATCGGCTTCTCGGTTAGCGGCGCATTCTTGGAACTGGCGTACTTTGATCTCATGCTTCATATCGTCGGCAGCACAATTGTGCTCAAGGAACTGGTTGATAATCTGGTCCCGGTGGCGGTTCCCCGGAAAGTTGGATTTCCGGCCCGATTAGCCCCGTTGCGCAACGCTGCTCGCGCGTGACGCGCCAACGCCTGGACTTTCGGAACACGTGGGTGGCCAAGAGGGAAACATGAGCCTTGGGTCAGCGGTGAAGGACCGGTCCGCGGCGAGCGCCACGCTCGCCGCGGCGGACACGTTAGCGCCAATCGACCGGACCCCGACGATGGTTGTGCGCCCGCGCACGGGCTGGCAGACGACCGATCTGAGGGAGTTGTGGCGCTTCCGCGATCTGCTGTGGTTTCTGGCGCTGCGCGACATTCAAATCCGCTATAAGCAAACAGCCCTCGGGGTGCTGTGGGCCGTTCTTCAGCCGGTCGTATCAGTGGTGGTTCTAACGATCATCTTCGGGCACTTCCTCGGCGTGGCCGGCACGGTCCCGCCGGTGAACGGCAAGGACGTACCGTACCCGGTGTTTCTCTTTGCGGGACAGCTGCCGTGGACGTTGTTTGCCGCAGCTGTCACGGCGTCGTCGAATAGTCTTATTGGCAATGCCGATATCCTGCGCAAGGTGTATTTCCCGCGCATCCTGATGCCGCTTGCGGCCTTGGGAGCACCGCTCCTGGACTACGTGCTGGCATTCGCGGTCTTCCTCGGAGTAATGTTGTGGTTCAACGTCGTCCCGGGTTGGGCGTTGTTGCTGACGCCGTTACTGTTAGCCTTTACGCTGATCAATGTGCTCGGCGTCGGCATCCTCCTGGCGGCACTCAACGTTTCGTATCGTGACTTCAAGTACGTGGTGCCCTTCATGCTCCAGCTCTGGTTCTTTGTGACTCCGGTGATCTACCCCGTGAAGATCCTGCCCGACGCGTGGAGCTGGCTCTTGTATCTGAACCCAATGGTTGGGCCGATCGAGGCCTTCCGTGCCGTGGTGCTGGGATCGGAGCTGATCCTCACCCGGATATTGATCTCGACGGCAATCGGGGCGCTGGGCCTGCTGATCGGTGCGGCCTATTTCGGTCGCGTGGAACGGCGCTTCGCGGACATCGCATGAGGACTGACATCGCGATTAGGGTCGAGGGTCTTGGGAAGCGCTACCGATTGGGCATGGGTTCGTCGGTGGACCGCACCTTCGGCGAGGTTATCTCTGACAGCGTCAGCGGTGCGCTGCACCGCGTCTCCAGCCGCACCGCAAATGGCAAACGGGAGGCACGCAGGCGCGATCGGGAGCGCCAGCGGTTTCTCTGGGCACTGCGCAATGTGTCGTTCGAAATTCCCTATGGGGAGATCGTGGGCATCGTCGGCAGGAACGGCGCTGGCAAGTCGACGTTGCTGAAGATCTTGTCGCGCATCACTGACCCGACCGAAGGCTGTGCCGAGATTTACGGTCGGGTTGGCAGCCTGCTGGAGGTCGGGACAGGGTTTCACCCCGAGTTGAGCGGTCGCGAAAACGTCTACCTCAACGGGGCCATTCTGGGTATGAGGCGGGACGAAATTCGAGCGAAGTTTGACGACATAGTCGCCTTTGCGGAGATCGAGAGGTTCATTGACACGCCGGTCAAGCGGTACTCCAGCGGCATGTATGTTCGCCTGGCATTTGCGGTCGCGGCCCATCTAGAGCCGGAGATTCTGTTTGTCGATGAGGTCCTGGCAGTTGGCGATGCCGGTTTCCAGAAGAAGTGTCTCGGGAAGATGGGCGAGATCGCGACCCAAGGGCGGACGGTGGTGTTTGTAAGCCATACGATGGGTGCGATTCACTCCCTTACTCGGCGCTGCCTGTATTTGAAGAACGGTCAAATCGTGGCGTTCGGGGACACGGATGCCGTCGTCAAACAGTATCTGTGCGATGCGATTCAGGACTCAACTGCATGTTCGATAGCAGACCTGGATGCTTACCGGCGCGACCGCCATGAAGACTCGCCGATTCGTATCGCCCGTGTCTCGGTCAACGGCGAAACGGAAAACGAGAGGACACTGGATGTAGGTGCTCCGTTTACTGTGTGCATCGAGGTATCTGTTACCCGAGAGATTCGTGGCGCGAACGTGACCTTGGTACTCGGCAACGAGCAAGCGCACCGAGTTGCAGTGTTCTTTTCCGGCGATCAGGGCTTTGGCTTGTTCCTGGCTCCTGGCCGACACCTGATTCAGCTCGCGGTCCGTGATCTGCCACTTGCTCCAGGGCAGTACTTCGCCGACATCGGCATCAATCAGTCGACCGGAGCGAAAGCGCACGATGTCCTTCTGGGGCTACCGCTATTCGCCGTTTCGAACGCCGGCCGGATCATACAATGGCTCGAGCGACCGTGGGGAGCCGTGCATTGGGAGAACCTTGACTGGCAAGTGACGTGCCTGGTCTCGGCACCAGCTCCGGCATAGGCAGGACGGAAACACTGACCGCCCCGACCCGGTATGAAACCGGATCAAGTTTTTGATGGAGCAAATGCCCAGCTCGACAGAGCCGGGACCAAACAGGCGTCGTGTAACGGTCTCGGGGAGCTAGCAGCAGAGCGCCCTCAAGGGCCGCTGTGCTCGGCCAACGAGCCAGTTTAAGAGCGCAACGATTGCCCCGGCGTGGGCACGGAAAGGGGGAATAATGACCGACAAAGAGCTGTCTGGGGCTATTCCCATCAAGCATCAGCGCAGTGCAGAGGTAGTGGGCTTCTACGACGCCGCGAGCATGGGAAAGATCCGAGACTTCGTCGAGGGTAACAAGCGGATCGAGTGCGCTTGGGAAACGGTTGTCAGGTGGGCCCCGGCGGGACCTTCCCGGGTGCTCGAGGTCGGCTGCGCTGTTGGTGCAACCTGCTCTCGCATGGCCAGCACCTGGGCCGAGGCTCAGATCGTCGGGCTCGATATGAGCGGTCGATCGATCGGCATCGCGCAGCGGTTGTTCCCCGAACCACGGATGTCATTCGTCGAAGGTTCCCTTCGCAGGGGATCTGTCGAGGGCCGCTTCGACTTGATCCTGCTAATGGATATTTACGAGCATATCCCGTTAGCGGATCGCGCTGAAGCGCACCGGGCGCTGGCCGAGATGCGCAGCGAGCTCGGTCGGATCATTATGTCGTTTCCGACCCCGCGTCACCTCGCATGGTTGCGTCGACTTCATCCCGAACGACTACAGCCGGTGGACGAAGACGTGGACCTTGACATGTTGCGCACGCTCGCCAGCGAGACCGGTACAGAGCTGCTTCTGTACCAAGAGGTTGGCGTCTGGCTGCAGGGCGATTACGCGCACGCGGTGTTTGGAAGGTGGCGCGAGATGAAGGATCTGCTTTCGACCGGGCAGCCACATCCGGGCTGGCGTGAACGGATACGTGGCCTCCTGGATCGTGGGGGAAGGCGGGGGTTCCCGTCGCGCTCGCAAAGGTTGGCCTTGGTGCGAGAACGGCTGGGACCGGATGCGTACACCGATGACGATGGCTGACGGCAAGGTGGCGCCGTTTGCTGCCCGTGCATACACACGGATGATCGAACATGCTGGGTGATCCCGCCTTCCTCGATCCGCACTGCTCCGCCGGTACGCTGGACCTCTTCGTTGCGCGCCGCTCCATCCTGCAGGCGCTGCGCCGCCAGCTTCCCCGCTTTACCGGCACGGTCCTCGACGTGGGCTGCGGCGTGATGCCATACCAGCCCCTTTTCTGGACTCCTCTCAGCCGTGTCTCGATGTACATCGGCCTTGACCTCCCTAACAGCGGCTATCCGCAAGTACCGGACGTGCTATGGGACGGACAGCGCATTCCGCTGCGGGAGGCGTCGGTCGACGGTGCCATCGCGACCGAGTTGTTCGAGCATTGCAGCGACCCCGGGTTGGTGATGCGAGAGGTCCAGCGCGTCCTCAAACCCGGAGGGATACTGTTCTTCTCCGTCCCTTTCCTCTGGCCGCTTCACTGCGTGCCGCACGACGAGTATCGCTACACGCCTTTCGCGCTCGAACGGCTGCTGCGAAGCGCGGGGTATGCGGAGGTCGAACTGACGGCGTTGGGTGGATGGGATGCGAGCCTGGCGCAGATGATCGGGCTGTGGGCTCGCCGTCGCCCGATGGTCGAACGGAGGCGCCGCATTCTGTCTGTACTAGCCCTACCGTTCGTGCGTTTGCTGGCAGGGCGTGACCAGCTTCCCCCTGTATTCGACGAGGGATGCATGATCACCGGCATCGCCGGCGTCGCGTTGAAGCGTGGCATCGCCAGTGCCTATCCGCCCGCTCAGCTTTGGCCCCGCAGGCAAGGGAACACACCCTGCTGAGCCCAAACCAACAACGACTCCCCGGGCAAAAGATCGATGACATGAAGATCTGCGTCGCCTTTCCAAACAAAGACTACTCCTACTCGGAGACGTTCATCCGCGACCATGTGGAGCGCTTGCCTGCAGAGGTCAGTGTTCTGTGTGGAGGGATGCTCCCCCTCTTTCATTCGAAGGGAGCGCAGCCGCTGATACCGCGCTGGTTGAGCGGCCTCTGCTATTTCCTGCGTAAGACGCCGGGGGGGGAAGAGCGCGTGGCAGGGATTGAACGCCGGGTCGTTGTCCGCTTCCTCAAGCGTACAGGCGCCCGCGCGCTGCTCGCTGAGTACGGACTCACCGGAGTCACCCTCATGGAGGTCTGCGCTGCGGCGCGCGTTCCGATGATCGTGCATTTCCACGGCTTCGACGCTTACCATGAGACGCCGCTCAACAGGCTCGGCAAACAGTATCCCCGCATGTTCACGTCTTGTGCCGCAGTCGTCGCTGTCTCACGCGACATGGAGAGACAGCTGCTCGCTCTCGGCGCGTTGCGCGAGAAGCTCCACTACAACTCGTACGGCGTCGACGTGCAGCTCTTTCACGGTGGAGACCCAGCGGCGGCGGCGCCTGTGTTCCTTGCGGTGGGCCGTTTCGTCGACAAAAAGGCACCGCATCTCACGATCCTCGCCTTCAGAAAAGTGCTGGAGAGATGCCCGCAGGCGCGTTTGGTGATGGTTGGAGACGGAGACCTGTGGGAAGCGTGCAAGCAACTCGTGCGCGCCCTCGGTGTCGGTGCGGCGGTGGAGCTCCGCGGACCGCAGACGCACGATGAGGTCGCCGTCGCGATGCGCAGCGCGCGCGCGTTTGTCCAGCACTCGGTGAAAGCGAGCTACGGGGACTCGGAGGGAACTCCCGTCGCCGTCCTAGAGGCAAGCGCGACAGGCCTGCCGATCGTCAGCACCCTGCATGCCGGCATCCCGGACGTTGTGGTGCATGGCGAGACGGGGTTTCTGGTTGCCGAGGGCGACATCGAGGCCATGGCGGAGCACATGATCGAGCTGGCATTGAATCCCAATCTGGCGGCGTCATTGGGCCGCGCCGGACGCAAGCGTATCGAGCAGAATTTCTCCATGGAGCAAAGCATCGGGAGCCTCTGGCGGATCATCCAACATGCTGCCACGCAGGCTGACGATCGCGTGGTTGGGCCGTAAGAAAATGTCGCCGAAACGAAAAATCAACATCGAGCGAAGTGTGGCAAGGAGCCATCATGACTGATTGCCTCGGCGTCCGACGAGATCGACCCAGCAACGGATTGGTGCACAGCCCGTACGCCGAGCGTGTGGAGCACGCAGATACCAGAAGCGCTGGGCTGCCGCGGAGAGTGCTCTTCGTGGAGTCGGGCCCCGGCAACGGTGGATCGGCGTTCAGTCTGTTGCGGTTGGTCAATAGTCTCGACCGTGCCCGCTATCAACCGCATGTGGTCGTCTTTCATGATGCCGCGGCGTTCGAGCAAATCAGATCCCTGGGCGTACCGGTAGAGACCATACGACTCCTTCGGCCTTTCTCTGAGCCCTTGCCGGAGGATCGTCCCCTTTGGACCAAGGCGCGCAACTATTGCTCCTTCTACGGCAATCTGGGAGCCGATACGCTGTACAATGGCATTCGAGTGGCTCGCTATGTCCGGCGCCAGAGCATAGATCTGGTTCATCTGAACAACGGCATCCTCGAAAACCTGTCGGGTGCGTTCGCGGCGCGGCTGACGAGAATTCCGTGCGTCTCGCATGTGCGCGGCACGGAACGGTTCATGAAGATCGAAAAATATTGCGCCGCCTGGCTCGCGGCCGTTGTCACCCTGAATCGCACTATGCGCGATGATTACATCCCAGTGCTTGGCGAAGAGAAAGTGCACATTATTTTTAATGGCGTAGATCTGGACGCCACTCGGAACGCCAATCCGCAGAGGATCCGAGAAGAATTCAAGATCTTGCCAGGGACACTTGCGGTGGGGACCTTTGCGCGGCTGGTTGAGGGGAAAGGCATTCCTGAATTCATTGCTACTGCCTCCAAGGTGAGTAAGGAACATGCGCGTAGCCGATTCTTTATCATTGGCGATGAGTCGACCAAGGATGGGGTCTTTGAGAGTCGCATGAGGAAATGCGCCGAAGATTTGGGTGTGGGGCCGCGCTTGGTCTTTACCGGATGGCGGGGCGACCGCTTCGATATCATGGCAGCGATGGATGTGGTCTTGCAGATTTCCACGACGTTCCCGGAGGGAATGAGCTTGGCACCCTTGGAGGCGATGGCATTGGGAAAGCCGGTGATCGTAACCGACATCCCGGGTTATGAGTTTAGCGTCGACGACGGACGAACCGGGTTTGTGGTGGCTCCGGGAGACATCGAGGCCCTTGCGGAGAGGGTACTGATGCTGGCACGCGACCGGGATCTCGCCTGTCGGATTGGTCGAGCGGGCTATGAAAAGGCCATCCGCGAGTTCGACATTCGTCGGACGGCACGAAGGGTTGAGGAATTGTATGACCAAGTGCTCAAGCGAAACGAAGCTGGTTGGCGGAGCCACGGCGTTGCTGCATGCGAGGAGCAACCCTGATCATGCAGGCTGCGGCGCGCGAACCGCGCCGACTATGGATCGACGACGGAAACGTTCCTCGCTCTTGAGCCCGCGCGCGAGCGGTAGTGCGCCCCGCTTACGGGCGGTGGCGGTGGTGGTGCTGTCGCTGGCGGTCGCCAGCGGGATCCGCGAACCCAGGGTGGCGCGGGCGCAAGCGTCATCGGACGCCTTCCTTTACGCGGGCCCCGACCTCATCCCAGAGAACACGTGGGTCAAGCTCAGTAGCCCGCCGACGCTCAAGTACCTGCCCCACGACTGGATATACTGCGATTCGATGGGCGAGCTGCCGAACCCGATCGGGCGGGTACGCTCCGGCGTGGCGTACGGTGACGGGAAACTCTTTTATTTCGGTGGCCTGGGAGGACACCCTGGAAACGATGTGGAATTGTACGACATCAAGGCCAACGCTTGGCGCCAGACGTACAAGCCGGAGTGCATACCCGCTTGCTGCTGTGTCCCGGGATGCGATGGGACAAACCCGTGCTCCGCTGCGTGCAACATTCTTGAAGCCAACGCCACGACGGCACTGACTCCGTTGGGCCGCCCGTACGTCGAGCACACCTACGCCCTTGCCGCGTATAACCCGAGCCGGCACAAGTTCGCCGCCGCGCTTACCTCAGGCATGTGGGATTGGGATCCTCTCACGAATATGTGGACGCAACTAACTCCAACGCGCCCTCTGAGCGAAGGGTTAGAATCCAAGCATCTCACTTACGACCCCGACGTGGGAATACTCTACTTCGCGACTGCCCCTCCGGATGGACCTCCGGCTGTCTACGTATACGACTACACAACCAACGTATGGATGAAGCTCGGCAACATGCCGCAAGAGATTTTCAATGTTGATGGCGAGGGCGAGTTTTACACCGCTTACGATACCAAACACCGGGTGCACCTCGCGTCACACCTGGGCAGCCGCAACACGTTCTGGCTGTTCGACGCGAAGACCGGTGTTGCCCCAGACGCGGGCACCTGGACGAGGGTGGCCGATGTGCCGGCCTTTGTGTTTGGTGCTGCGTCCTTCGACTACGATCCCAGCAGCGACTCCTTCGTCGTGGCCCAGCGCGGTGCCGACGGCGTGATGAACTTGTGGAGCTTCCGTGACGGCGACGGGTGGAGTCAACTCAGCCCGGTCGGGAAGAAACCAGCGGGAGAGGCCGCGTTTTCGCGGGACTGGGGAACACTGAAATACGACCCACTCACCGGACGCTTCTACCTGGTCAACGTGCTCCAGTCGGTCGACAACGGTACCGGCGGAATCTCTCCCGGGGACGTCGAGACCTGGACGTTGCGGGCCCCCCAACGCGCCGGCGATCCCAACTGCGACGGCTTGGCGAGTGCTGCCGATCTTCCGGCCTTTCTGTTGCAGGGCAGCGGTGGAACCGTCGGAAGCTGTGGTGCAGCAGGTCCGAGCACGACTTTCCCACCGGATCTGGATTCTCTTATCCGCGAGCTGTTCAACCCGGTGGCGTCGGGGCTCGCCTGCGCGGACCCCACCGATGCGCGCGCGACCTTCGCCATCAAGAGCTCCGGCGACGACGCCTACGTCAGCGGAAGTGCTCATTCCTATCCCTTGAATGCCAGCGCGAGCCTCAGCGTCGATTCGACTAAGGTCCAGATCGAATCCTTCCGCAGCGGTTTGGACGGCACCGACTTTGTCGTTTACAACGGCTTGCTGCGTTGGGACACGTCGTCGCTGCCCGACGGTGCGACCATCAAGCAGGCCTGGCTCCGCTTCCATGTCATCGCCAAAGGTTTTGCGGATGCCCTGCAATTGACGGCGGGGTGGTACGACTGGTCAAATAACGGGGGGGCCGGTCCGGAGGACTGGACGGCAACCCCCGAGACCAGTGCTTTGGCCGGAATCAACATCAGCGACCTGACGGTCGGTAGCGGTTATTGGAATGTGGTTCCGCTCTCAGGCTTTGAGCAGGGCGTTTCGACAAGTGGATTCAGCTCTTTGCGCCTGCACATCAGCGAGCGCCCCAACGACGAAGCGCCGACCGGCCAGAACTACGTGATCTGGTCGTCGTTCGAGTCCGGGCTGCCTGCCGAGTTGACCGTCTGCTATTCGAATCACTAGCAGCCTGTCGGCCTTGGAAGCCTGCAGCGACCCAACGGGGAGCGGGCCATAGAAATGACGCCGGCCGCAGGCCCTGGCCGGCGGCGCGGTTCAGAGATCGGGCCGAACGTCTGGGCGCGATCCAGCGCTTGCCGCCAGTCAAGCGCCGCTAAGCAGAAGGAGTTGACCGGGAATGATGACGAACCCCAGCCACGCTATCGACGACCCCTCGAAATCGGCAGTTGTGAGCGCGTTCGTGCTCGCTCAAGCTGCCGAATACGGGCGGCGTCTTGAGCTCTACGGAGAAGTGGGTGCCACGAAAGGTGGAACCATGGGGCTGATTCCGAAGAGCGCCATCGCCAGGCGGCTTTTCAAGGACGCGGAGCGGCAAGTGCGGCTCTTCGGGAAGCTCGCGCGCATCGAAGAGGTTCTGCTGAGCCTGCCTTGGATGGCCGGTTCGGGCAATGCAATCTCGTCGTCGGGATCCGCTGAAAGAATCGGAGACCCAAGACGGCGGCAGGCTGGAATATCTTTCGCGAAATGGGCAGATATTTGACGGGGGCTCCGCAAAGTATTCACACCGAGAGGCACCCTTAGAGACCCTTCGATGATGGCATAGGTATCGCATATGCTGGGACATTCCATGCAAAGGAACAGAGAGATAGTAAGCCGACAATACCAGGCGATGCCACCCCACCGAATAATCGTCGCCTTCGTGTTACTTATGGCGTTACGCGCCGGCTCGGCGCACGCAGATACCGGTACATGGACCCTGCTTGCTCCCGGCCCAACACCCGCCGCCCCTGGTCGGTACTACTGCACGGGATACTACGGCACGGACCAGCCAGACGGCTCGACGCGATGTACGGGCACTTCGAATCAACCGTCCCCTTGGCCTCGCGCCTATAGCAGCGTGATCTACGGAACGCCGGGAGGCCGAGGCACACTATTCTACCTGGGAGGCTCCCACGGGGACTATCCAGGGAATGATGTGGAGCTGTACGACATCGCCACGAACACCTGGACACAGCAGTACCAGCCCGAAACGGCCCCAGCCTGCTGCGGACTTGCTCCAGCAGGTACGGTGAGCCAATGTTCCAATGGCCCCTGCCAAGTGGATTGTCCAAGGAATGGTTGCAGCCAGTGCCCAGGTGGTGCGCCGTGGTGCACTACTCCCTACGCAGGCTTGTACACTGCACCCGACGGTTCTCCATGTTGGTATGGGGAGTGCGTCAATCCGACCGGCAACAGCGGCTCATACATTTACACTCCACTTGGCCGCCCGTCCGTGGAGCACTGGTGGCAGCAGATCGCCTGGGACCCCATACGACAACTGCTTTTTGCTTTTCAAGCCACGGCGGGCGTATCCGCCTTTGATCCAGGCACGAAGGGATGGACGCTCTTTCCCCGGTCGACGTACGTCGGTGGCGCGACCTGTGTGAACTGTGGATTGTCGGGATATGAGACGAGCAGGATCGCCGACCGAATGGCAATATACGATCCAGCGTTAGGCGTCATGCTCATAGATTCACAGCCATTACATCTTGCTGACCATCCCACTGTACGCCAGTTTGACCCCGACGGACGCACACTGTCACTGTATGGGTCAGGGCCATTACAACTGCTGAGTGATGGCACTGGGCAGCTCTTTTCAGCGTACGACTCGGTTCGTCATCGCCATCTTGTCACGTACTCAGGCAATCTCCGTCACTCCGTGTGGTGGTACGACCCTACGACTGGTACGCCGCCGAATGCGGGATCATGGACGGACATTAGCGCGACAGCGCCAATCGAAATATCGGGACCGCCTTGTACTGCCACCCGCACGAGCAATTGCAGTTGGGGGGAAGAGCCAGGCGCTTCTTCACTGGCGTACGATTCGGACCACGATAGATTCGTCCTCACGGTAGTGAATCCGCGTCCTGCAGTGTCCTTCTCAACGCAATCCTGGACGCTCAATCCCACGACCAATACCTGGGCGCTCCTTTCGACGAACTCTCCTGCCCCTGGAACGACGTATCAGACGGGGTGGTGGCACATGCTGCAGTACGACACCGTCAGCCATAAGTTTTATTTCCTGGATTATTCCACTATGGCTATGTGGACACTGGAACTTGTGGGGGCGGCGCTTACTCCTACACCGACAACAACAGGGGCAACAGCGACGCCAACAGATACACCAACGGCGCCCCTCGCCACCAACACGCCGACGATTACGCCCACACCGGGGAAGTGCTTCCAGCCGAACGAGGTGCCGGGGCTGATGCTGTGGCTGAAGGCGGACGCGATCACCGGCATCACGGACGGAAACCTCGTTGCCACGTGGCCGGACTCGTCGGGACTCGGCCGCGACGCGACGCAGCCAGTGTCGGACTCTCAGCCGCTCTGGTACAGCGCGCTGGCCAACGGGCAGCCAGTGGTGCGCTTCGACGGCGTCAACGACTTCATGGCGACCGCCGGACAGTCGTATGCGGCCAAGACGCTGATGGTGGTGTTCGCGAAGAATACGGCGACGTTCAGCGACTACAACGGGATCGCGACGACGCGCACGGGGACGGGGAACAAGACCGCTGCGAGCGATGAGACCAACGGCATCGCCGGCCGCCTGAGCACGAACAACATCACGGGGTTTGGGACCGCGAGCGGGATCTACCTCGACGGCAGTACGCCGAGCCTGAGTGCATACAACACCTCCACGACGGGCATCGCACTTGGTGCCGGCGCGATCACGTTCCATTACGTGACGCACGAGCGCAGCGCTTCAACCGCTGGAGCGAAGTATTGGGTGATCGGAGCCGACGCCTTCAGCACCGGACGGTACCTCAGCGGCGACATCGCGGAGATCATCGTCTACGACCACACCCTCGCATCAGATGTGCGCTGGTCCATCGAAGCATGTCTAGGACAGAAGTACGGTTTCGGACCGCCGCCAACCCTCACGGTGACGCCAACCGTGACGAATACCCCGAACACCACCCCTACGGTGACGCCTACGCAATGCGGAGCAGGAACAACCTGGCACGTCGGGCCGACACGCCTTGACGCGCGCTGCCCCACGGACGCCACGCACCCCACGATTCCGCATATCTGCGCCGCGCCGTGTGACGTGCTGGGAGATGGCAGCACCAAGCCCACACTCGTGCATGACTGCGACACGGTGGAGATCGACAGTTTGGGGCCGTGCAAGCAGGACGCTGACTGTCAGGTGTCTCCCTACACCCAGTACACGTCCTGGTGTGTGGACGGCGTGTGTGCGTATCGCTCGTCGAGCCTCTGTGAAGGGGCGCAGTGGAACAAGAACCGTGTGACCGTGAAGGGCGTCGGTGGCCCAGTCATTGTCGACGCGAATGGGAGGGGCTCCACTGGTCTCTGGAACGTCAGTGGTAATAACAATACGATCGACGGCATCACGTTTCAGTGCGCCATCTATCAGCAAATTCCCGAGTGCCACAATGTCAACACGGGGAATGACCCGGCTAGCGGGCTGAACTTGCTCGGTCATGGGCTCACGGTGCGCAATTCCGTGTTTCGCTACAACGGTGATGGGATTCTGACCGCCAATAATGTCTTTGACGGGACCATAGACATTCAAAACTCGGAGTTCTACCGCAACGGCTATGGTGTCGGTGGAGGCCAAACCCACAACCTCTACATCGGAGCAATCGACACCCTCATTTTCCGTGGCAACTACAGTCACTCGACCGCACGGGATGCGGGCGGCGACAGCGGTCATACGTTCAAGAGCCGCGCGAAAAACAACTACATCGAATACAACCGCATCATGGATCTTACGGACGGCAATAGTAGCTTCCTCATCAACGTGCCCAATGGGGGATTGACCTATGTCATCGGGAACTTGCTGGAAAAGTACTCGACGCAGAACACCCGCCTAGTGCGGTATGCAGACGAGGGCGGTGGTGCGAGCGGGTGGAACCCTATCCAGGAGCTGTATGTGGTCAACAACACGATGGTGAATGATACCGGAGTCAGCACGACCTTTGCCGAAGCATATGGTGATGCCACGCACACGCCCACCGTCCTGGTGCGCAACAACATCGCCTGGGGGGCGGGCAGTCTGTTCGTCTGCTATCGGGGCACGTGCGCGTCCACCCTCGACCACAACATCACCGCTGCCCCGACATTCGTGAATCAGGCGGCGTACGACTATCGCTTGCTCGCCGGCTCTCCCGCGATCGGCGCTGCGGTCGCGCCAGGGACTGCACGTGGCTATTCACTCGTGCCGACTTTGCAGTACCAGTACGACCTGCAAACCGTTACCCGCGCGGTGGCGACCGATGCTGGGGCGTTATCGTACACTGTCCTGGCGCGGCCCACGCCTCCGATGCTGCTCCCTTGATGAGCAAACCAATATCGGCAAGTTCTACTCTTCAGCCAGTGAGAATCTGAAGCTCACAAGAATGAAGTCAGGAGAGCGGGCTTCCCTGTTGCGTTCTCCGCGCCATTCTGTGCGGCTGGGCGCCTTTGCGCGAGTTCAAATGTTGGATTGGCGCTAGTGTTCTGGGCGACCAATTAGTCTTCAGTTGGCTCACCCACGCTCTCTACTGGTCGCTGTCCGAGGATGCGTTACCGATGACCATGAGATAGGAACCGCCCGCATGGATGCGCCTTCAACTCCCTCACGACTGCCGATATCGGTGATTATACCCGCCTACAATGCCGCGGACTTCTTATCTGATGCCATTGGCAGCGCCATACATCAGACCCGACCGCCGGCGGAAATAATAGTTGTTGACGACGGTTCGACTGACGATACCGCCTTGATTGCAGCCAAGTTCGGCGTTCGCCTTCTCCGGCAACCCAAGCGCGGTCCGAGCGCCGCACGCAATGCAGCCATACGGGTTGCGTCGCAAGAGTGGATCGCATTTCTCGACGCTGACGATATGTGGGAGCCGACCAAACTGGAACATCAATGGTCCTGTCTGTACTCGGATCCGGAACTCGGCGTTGTGTGTACCGATGCGTCCGAGTTCGATGCCAGTGGCCTGTTGCGCCCATCGTTCTTTGCGAAACTGGGCCACTATCACCGCATCGAGCGCCATCAACTCGCACCCCACTTGGTTTCTTTCGAAGCGACGAGCCTTCAGTTTCACTTCAACCACGGCAATTTTCTCTTGACGCCGACGGTGCTGGTTCGCCGTGCTCTGCTGATAGAGGTCGGCCTGTTCGATGAAACCCTTACGCACTGTGAAGACCGGGAGCTATGGCTCCGGCTGCTGCCGCGGACTAGGGCAGGCGTGGTCGAGCTTCCCCTGATGCGCCGCCGCCTACACTCTTCGAGCACCTCGTGTGATTTAGCGAAAATGGCCAGGGGCATAGCGGGTGTCGCCGATCGCGTTCTCGCCGCACCTCAAAAATACCCGCCGGCTGCGTATGAGTATTATCGTCGCGAACGCAGCAACATCTACCTCAACGCTGGGCGCTTCGCTGAAGAGTACGGTGATATAGCCGCCGCACGAAGCTTCTATTTCCGCTCGTGGCAATATGGGGCCAATGCGCGATCGTTCTGCTTGACCGTCTACAGCTGCCTTCCAGCCGTGCTACGTCGCCAAATTCGAAAGGCACTCCTACGTGCCCGCGGGGGGCTTGTCGCCTCGCAGCAGTAGATGGGCGTGACCAAGACGGAGACGCGCGAGCTGCTCATGCAACGGGACAGCAGTCTGGCTAGCGCTGGTAAGCCTGTCAGGTCATCTGTGATGCCGGGTGGTGACAGCCACCGCGCGCTGATGGTTGCGTACTTTTTCCCTCCTCTGGGTGGATCGGGCGTTTACCGTGCCTTGAAGTTCTGCAAGTACCTGCCCGCGTGGGGCTGGAAACCCCTTATTCTGTGCGCCCACGACCCTCATTATGAGCTACGCGACGAATCGCTCCTGCAAGACATTCCTCCCGGAACTGCGGTCTACCGGTTGTATAGTGATATTCTGTGGCACACGCGTCTCTGCAACTGGCTAGACAAGCAACGACTGGTGTGGCGCCTGAGTCTGCCGATCCGAAATAAGTTTGCCTTTCCCGACGACAAGATGGGCTGGGCCCAGCGCGCATACAGGCAAGGCTTGGACATTAT
>JBIOJG010000034.1:0-66450 GCA_044450645.1 Binatia bacterium | reverse complement strand
CCTTCCTCTGGGCGCCGTATCGAGGGATGCTTGCGAGGCACGTCCGCCGCGGTCGCCCCTCGATACGCGCCCGGAAAGGACGGGCGCTACTCGGGGAGATCGGTATGCAAGCGTGTCACTGTATTTTGCGAGACTCAGTAATAACACGCGGCTGCACTCCGACCGCGGCCGCGGGGCCGGTCTGATGCTCGGAGCGATCACGGGAAGTGGCCGCGGTGGGTGAGCCGCAAAGCGTTCGGCAGCCAGGCCACGACCGCTTGCAACTCTGATCTTCAGGAGGCAAACGGACACCGATGGACCGGAAGGCGCGAATTCGAGCGTACAAGGAAACCCCGCGGCCCATGGGGGTGTATCGGGTGCGGAATACCGCAAATGGAAAGTCTCTGGTCGGATCGAGCGTTGACCTCCCGGCGATTCTCAACCGACACCGAGCCCAACTGGGAATGGGTGTCCACACCAACCGGGCTCTTCAGAAGGACTGGAACGAGTTCGGTCCGGAGGCCTTCGAGTTCGAAACCCTGGACACGCTGAAGCGACCGCCGGACCAACCAGGCTACGACCCGTCCGATGACCTTCGGGTGCTGGAAGAGATGTGGCTGGAGAAGCTCTCGCCGTTCAACGAACGAGGCTACAACGGGCATCCGAAGCGGGCTGCCTAAGCCGCGCCATGCAGCGGACCCGCGGGAACTCACAAGCCCGGGCCACCCATGATGAATGCGGAAACAAGCATCGCGGAGTTGATCGGCGAAGGCTTCAGCCTGGAGTTGCTCGAGCCGCAGCTCTACGCCGTCACCGAGCGCGGCGGCGCCCAGACCAACGAGTACGACACGGCGTTCGGCGGCGTCTACGACCTCGTGGCCTGTAGCCGCCTCTACAACAAGCTCGTCTGGGGCTACAGCATTGCTGACTACGACACCGTGTGCAGAGCCGCGCTCGACGCTTCGCAAGGTTGGATGCTGGACGCGGGCTGTGGATCCCTTGCCTTCACGGCGGCGACCTATGCGGCCGGCGTGCGTCGTCCCGTCGTGCTGCTGGACCTGTCGATGAACCTGTTGCGAAGGGCGAGGCAGCGGCTGTCAGCTCTCTGTGGAGGCCTCCCTTCGAACATGGCGTTCGTGCGTGGCGACGTTCTTCGACTGCCGTTCAGACCCACGAGCTTCACGACCGTCCTCGCGCTCAACCTGCTGCACACGCTGAGCGATCCGGTGCCAGCAGTCGTCGAACTCGGACGAGTCCTGTCCGGCGACGGCACGCTGCATTGCACGACATTGGTCAAGACCGGGAGGTTTGCGGACAGATACCTCGCCCGGCTCGGTCGCGCCAACCTCCTGGTGCCGAGGAGCATCGAGGAGGTGCTAGCCTGCTTCGCGCAAGCGGGCATTCACTACGAGCACTCGATCTCCGGAAGCCTCGCGACGATTCATGGCAGGCGGTGAGGCCATCCATCAATCGAGCTCCAAGCGCAGATGGACGTAGGTCGGAAGAGGCTCAGACGCGGTGCTGATGCCATCTCGCCGATTTCGTGATCTCTTGATCTGTCGAAGCAGCAACCCCGCGCTTCGTGGAGGGGCGTCGATGAAGTCGATCCTATCGCTTGTCGCTGTCGTCGGTATGGTTGCAGCGGTCGCCGCTCAAGCCGCAGCGGTGACCATCACCGAGTTCTTCGTCCCGACAGCCGGCAGCCTGCCCGTTGGCATTACCGCCGCCGACGGCAATCTGTGGTTCACCGAGAACGACGGCATCGGCAAGATCGGCAGGGTCACGACGGCGGGAATCTTCATCGAATACGCGGTTCCAACAACCTACAGCATACCGTATGGCATTACCGCCGGCCCGGATGGCAACCTGTGGTTTACCGAGTACGATGCCAGCAAGATCGGGAAGGTCACGCCGACGGGCGTCTTCAGCGAATATGTGATCCCGACGGCCGGTAGCCTTCCGGTGGGCATCGCTACTGGCCCTGACGGCAATCTGTGGTTCACCGAATCTGGTACCGGCACTACCGCCGGCTTCAACAAGATCGGAAAGGTCACCACGGCGGGAGTCTTCAACGAGTATGTGATCCCGACAGGCGGCAGCGTTCCGCTTGGCATCACCTCCGGCCCCGACGGCAACGTCTGGTTCACCGAGACCGGGACCGACAAAACCCCGACCAACAAGATTGGAAAGGTCACGACGGCGGGAATCTTCACCGAGTATGTGATCCCAACCGCCGGCAGCAGTCCGCGTGGTATCACTGCTGGCCCCGACGGCAACTTGTGGTTCACGGAGTTCACTGCCAACAAGATCGGGAAGGTGACGACAACGGGAATCTTCACCGAGTACGTGATTCCAACGGCCGACAGCCTGCCAGCCAGCATCGCTGCTGGTCCCGACGGCAACCTGTGGTTCACCGAGGTCAATTCCAACAAGATCGGCAGGGTCACAACGGCGGGCACTTTCGCTGAGTACGTGATTCCGACAGGTAACAGTGGACCTGGGGATATTACCGCCGGTCCTGACGATAGTCTGTGGTTCGCGGAACAGAACAGCAATCAAATTGGGCGCCTGAGCCTGGTAACTGCCGCACGGACAGACAGTAATGGCGGCTGTTCCATTACACCAACGCATCAGGCTGAGGCCACTAGCCTGTGGGGTCTTTGGCTCATTCCGGCGGTGCTTTTGTGGCGCCGCCGGCTCAGCACCAAGTGCCTCACGTCACCTGCGGCTCAAGCGTAACCGTTCGACACCCACAAGGAACGACCGAAGGGAGATCTTTCAATGCGGCAGTCTCTGATTCTCGTGCCACTCGTCGGAATGTACGCTCATCGTGTGGGTGTACATGTTTCGAGCCGCGCGGGCGTCCACGCTCGTACAATGTGCTTGACGTCCACCCGACTGCGACACTATGCTTGTCTGCATCGGATGCACGACTGGCGGCTCCGGCGCGATGCCGGGGCGTCCCGACCCGGGACACGTGGACCTAACCACGAGGGAGTGCACACGACGGAGGGCCGAACGCCTGGGTCCTCCTCAGCGGAAGCGCGGTGCGTGTGACGCCGCCCTTCCCGAGGAGGCACAGATGGACTTTCGAGACTTCGATCCCGAGGCCGCCGCCATTCTGGCAGCGGAAGAGACCCGTCAACGCGACACGTTGATGATGATTCCGTCGGAGAACTACATGAGCCCGGCGGTCACCGCCGCCCAAGCGACGGTGTTGGGCAACAAGTACGCCGAGGGCATGCCCGGCGCGCGCTACTACAACGGCTGCGTCAACATGGACGCGATCGAGCGGTTGGCCATCGCGCGCGCCACGCAACTGTTCGGCGCCGAGTACGCCAACGTGCAGCCGCTCAGCGGCGCACTGATGAACATGGCCGTCTATCACGCGCTGCTCGAGCCGGGTGATACGGTCATGGCGCTCGACCTCAACCAAGGCGGCCACCTCACGCACGGCAGCGCGGTCAACTTCTCCGGCCGCCTCTACCGCTTCGTGCACTACGGCGTCGATCCCGACACCGAGCACCTGAACCTCGATCGCATCGCCGCGCAGGCACACGAGGTGCGGCCGAAGATGATCGTCACCGGCGCGACGGCCTATCCGCGCCTGTGGGATTTCGCAGCCTGGCGCGAGATCGCCGACGCCGCCGGCGCCTACCTGGTCGCCGACGTGTCCCACATCGCCGGCCTGATCGTCGGCCGCGTCCATCCCAATCCGGTGCCCCACTGCGATGTCGTCACCACCACCACGCAGAAGACGTTGCGCGGCCCGCGCTCGGGCCTCATCCTCTGCCGCGCGGCGTTGGGCGCGCGCATCGACAAGGCCGTCTTCCCCGGCCTCCAAGGCGGGCCGCACATGCACACGATTTTCGCCAAGGCCGTGGCCTTCAAGGAAGCGATGAGCGAGGGATTCCACGCCCTGCAACGGCGCACCGTGGACAACGCCCGCGCGCTGGCCGCGGCGCTGACCAGCCGGGGCCTGCGCTTGGTGTCGGGCGGCACCGACAACCATCTCATGCTGGTGGACCTACGGCCCCTCAACCTCACCGGGAAAGTTGCCGCCAACCTGCTCGAGGAAGCCGGCATCGTGGTGAACAAGAACACCGTCCCCTACGACCCAGAACCGCCGGCGATCTGCAGCGGCATCCGCCTGGGAACGCCGGCGCTATCGACGCGCGGCATGGGCGGCACCGAAATGGAGCAGGTCGCCGCGTGGATCAGCGACGTCCTGCATCGTCCTGACGATGTGCCGCGCCGAAGGCAGATCGCCGACGACGTGCGCAGCCTGGGTGCGCGCTACCCGCTGCCAGGTTGAGCCGGCCCCCCATCTGCCGAAGGCGCAGCCCCGCGCTCTGCCCGCTGCGCAATCCGACGACAGCGCGTACAGCACGTGGACTCACGCCACGCGCTTGCGGCGCGGCTTGGCGTGAGCAGCCCGTGTTCTGGCGGCGGCCTGCTTGAGTTCCGCGAACTCGTCGGTGAAGCACTCGACCAGATCGTGCAAGTCGGTCAGCGCGTCCCAGTCGGCGTTGAAGCCCCAGTGGACGCCGCCCGCGTAGCTGAGGACCGCGATGTTCAGAGCTTGGTTGGCCATCATCGGAACGAATGGGTAGCACTCGAGAAGCCGAGCCCCGAGCAAATAGAGAGGCACCTGGGGCCCGGGTACGTCCGTCACGATCAGGTTGCCGGCCCACCAGCGGGTGACGCGACGCACCAACTCGGAGATCAGTGCCGCATCGGCCCAATTGGAAATGTCCTCGAAAAACTCGATGGCGTGGATCTCCTTCGACGCCTTGAGGGACCGGGTGATTTCTGTGACGGCACGCAAGCGCTCTCGCGGATCTTGGATCTCCAGCGGAAGGCGTGCCAAAGTCGGAACGACGCGGTTGCCGAGTTCGCCGACGGCCGAAGGCGGTCGTACGTTGATCGGAACGATAACGCGAAAGTCGAGGCCGCCCACGGATGCTCCGTGCGCCTGCAGATAGCGGCGGATCGCTCCGGCTACGGTTGCCAGAACGACGTCGTTCACTTTGCCACCGAGGCGGTTCTTCACGTCCTTCACTTCTGCGAGATCGAAGCAGGTCCAATCAAAGCGGCGGTGCGGGCCAACCTCATCCACGTTGAGCGGTGTTTTGGACGCGGGCTGCAGCTTCCCAACTACCGTTTCAACCGCCCCCTCGGCCGCATCCCGTATCGCTTCGATGGCGTGCGCCGGATTCGCCAGCGCTGCCGCCACGCTGCGTGCCAGTACGCGCGGCGCCCCCGCCCGCCGTTGCAGCTCTCCCAGCGCGAGATCGGTTGCACTCGGCGCCGGACGCGGGTACCAGGCAGAGGACCGGCGCGCGGGCGCCTTCGGGTCCGGGGAGAAGAACGCCGAGAGGACGTTGAGCGCCGCGATCCCGTCGACCATGCAATGATGCAGTTTGTCCACCACCGCGAAGCGACCGCCCTCCAGCCCCTCGACGATCCACAGCTCCCACAACGGCTTCGACAGGTCGAGCTTCTGCGACATGATGCGGCCCACCAGGCGCTTGAGCTGCCGGATGGTGCCGGGCGGCGGCAGCGCGGTGTGATGCACGTGATAGTTGAGGTTGAAACGGGCGTCGTCCACCCACACGGGGTGGTGCTCGATGGGGATGAAGGCGAGCCGCTGCCGATGGCGTGGAACTTCGTCGAGGCCGGCCGCAATGTGCGCGCGGATACGCTCGACATCGAGTCCGCCACGGCTGCTTACCAGCGGGCCAGCCTCCAGGATTGCCACCGCGCCGATGTGCATGTGGGTGTTGCTCGTCTCCATGAACACCATCGACGCGTCGAGTGCGGAAAGACGTTCGTAATGTGGTCGCGCCATGTGTGCCTCTCGCTGGCTGAAAACCGCTACGCTCGTGGAGTGTGGCCTCCAACTGGCTGCGGATTATATCAGTGTTCGGGCAGTCGCACAGGGAGTCGTTCGCGATTTCTTCCAAGTGGACGCTGTCGGCGTTGAGATCGGGCGTCAGTGGCTGACGGGGCTTCCATCTCGTCAGTGCTCGTGCTAGCCGGTGTGGTATCACTGTGACCGCTGCACCGTGCCCCCGGTGAACTCTGTACGGGCCGGGGGACGTATGAGGAGCGGCTGTGCGTATCGGCGGCCGCGGAAGGGAAGCGTGCAATGACGATTCGACGCGTCGTGCTGGTCCTCGTCGCCTTCATCGTCGCGGTGCCGGTCGGCCTGATGATCATGCTGCGTGGCGGCCGACACGAGGAGCCGGGCAGCATCACCCCGCAACGCCTGCCTGCGGTCATAGTTGCTGCCCGCGAACAGCGCGAGCAGGATGCGATCACTCGGCTCGCGGGCAAGGGCGAGGCGGAGGTGGAGACAAACAAGCAAATCCTCTTCGGCGATTTGCACGTGCACACCACCTTCTCCGCCGATGCGTTCTTGCGCAGCCTGCCGATGCTGCAAGGCGAAGGCGCCCATCCGCCGGCGGATGCGTGTGACTTCGCGCGCTTTTGCTCCGGGCTCGATTTTTGGAGCATCAACGATCACGCCGAGGGGATCTCTCCACGCCATTGGCAGGAGACCAAGGAGGCCATCCGCCAATGCAACGCGGTGGCGGGCGACCCACGCAATCCCGATGTGGTGGCCTTCCTCGGTTGGGAATGGACCCAGGTTGGCCAGACGCCGGCGGATCATTACGGACACAAGAACGTCATCTTCCGCGAGACGGCGGAAGACCGGGTGCCGACCCGGCCGATCAGCGCGTTGAGTCCGCGCCTGGTGGGCGCGCTGCGCCGCGAGCAGCCGCTCTGGCAACGCATCCGCTTCCCGCTGCTCGACTTCTCGAACCGGCAACGCTACCTCGACTTCGGCGTCTTTCAACGCGAGCTCCGCGACGTGCCGATCTGCCCCGCCGGAGTGGATACGCGTCAGTTGCCCGCCGATTGCAGCGAGGTCGCCAACACCCCGCAGGAACTGTACGAGAAGCTGTCGCAGTGGGGCTTGGACACGCTGGTCATCCCCCACGGCAATACGTGGGGATTCTACACGCCGGCCGGATCAACCTGGGACAAGCAACTGACCGTCCAGCAACACGATCCGCAGAAGCAGACGCTGATCGAGGTCTACTCGGGGCACGGCAACTCGGAGGAGTACCGTGACTGGAAGGCCATCGACTGGGACGCGAACGGTAATCCGGTCTGCCCGGAACCGACAGCGAATTACGAGCCGTGTTGCTGGCGCGCGGGTGAGCTGATTCGCGCCCGCTGTGGCGATGCGCCATCGCAGGAATGCGAACGCCGGGTGCGCGAGGCACGCGTCAACTATCTCACTGCCGGCGTCGGGGGGCACCTCACGGTACCCGGCGCTACGGTCGAGGACTGGAAAGACTGCGGGCAGTGCCGCGACTGCTTCAATCCCGCGTTCAACTTTCGTCCCGGCACTTCGGCGCAATACGCGCTGGCGATCTCCAACTTCGACAATCCGGCGCAGCCGCAGCGCTTCGTGTTTGGGTTCATCGCTTCTAGTGACAATCACACGGCTCGGCCGGGCACCGGCTACAAAGAGTTCGGGCGCCATTGGATGACCGAGACCGTCGGTGCGCGCAGCGCCGACTGGCGCAGCCGCATTCTCGGGGCCCCCCCGGAGCCGACAGCCGAGTCGGTGCCGTTCGATCCCGCGATCACGACCCTGCAGGCGTTTCAGGTCCTGGAGACGGAACGGCAAGCCTCCTTCTTCATGACCGGCGGTCTGGTTGCCGTGCACTCCTCGGGTCGTGACCGCGAGGCCGTCTGGTCGGCACTCAAGCGGCGCGAAGTGTACGGCACGAGCGGCGAACGCATCCTGCTGTGGTTCGATTTGCTGAACGGCCCCGACGGCAACCTGCCGATGGGCTCACAAACCCGACTCGATCAGGCGCCCCGGTTCCGCGTGCGTGCCGTCGGCTCGTTCAAACAAAGGCCTGGTTGTCCCGAACACTCGGTCAATGCGCTCTCGCCGGCGCGGCTCAACTATCTCTGCCGCGGCGAGTGCTTCAATCCGAGCGACGAGCGACACCTGATCACGCGCATCGAAATCATCCGAATCAGGCCACAGCAGCAGGCGGGTGAGCCGGTGCGTTCCCTGATCGAAGATCCGTGGCGCCACTTCGAATGCACGCCGGATCCCGCCGGGTGCGCCGTCGAGTTCGACGATCCGGATTTTGTCGGCGCCAATCGCGAGGTCATCTATTACGCCCGTGCGGTGCAGGAACCGACGCTGGCGGTCAACGCCGGCGGCTTGCGGTGCAAGTACGACGCGAAGGGACAGTGCGTTGAAGTGCATCCCTGCTACGGTGACTACCGCACGCCGTTTGACGATGATTGCCTGAGCCCGAATGAAGAACGGGCGTGGTCGTCGCCGATTTATGTGGGGATGAAACGTGACGCGTGATGCGTGATCCGGCCGAAAGAGTTCGGAGGGACAATTGGACTACGATAGCTGGAGGGAGTCGGTTCCTCTGGAGATCACTCGCGATTCGCTCTGGACGAGCCTGTCGACAAATGCGAAGACGTGCTTCGAGAGCCTCAGCACGAGCGGTCTCAGAGTCCATCAAACAAGGGTTTTTCCGCTCACCCTGAGCCTGTCGAAGGGTCTTACAGAGAAGATCGACAGACTCAGACGCCCTGATCACGCGTCACGCATCACGAGTCAGAGCCCCCAATGCAGCAGCATTCTAGGCATTCAGTAACATTTCTCGCCCTCGGTGCCACCGCCGGTGTCGTGCTCGCGGCCGCCGGGCTGGTGTCGTCCGGGCGCGGCGCGGGCGGCTCGCTGCCGGGCGGCGCGGTGGCGCAGGTGAACGGTACGCCGATCCGGACCGAGGATTATCAGCGCGTGCTCAACATGCTGGCGCAGGACCGGCGCGGCGGAGTTGATGACGGGCAACGGCAGCACGTGCTCGACCGCCTCATCGATGAAGAGCTGCTCGTGCAACGCGCGCTGGAACTCGGGATTGCGCAACGCGACAGCAAGGTCCGCAAAGATCTGACCACGGCGGTCATCGACTCGGTGGTGGCGGAGTTTCAGGACACACAGCCGAAGGAGCGGGAGCTGCAAACGTTCTACGAGGAACATCGCGCCTTCTTCAGCGGCTCCGGGCGCGTGCGCGTCCGCCAGATCTTCTGCCGCGCCCCGACCGACGCCGATGCGCCGGCGGTCCTGGAGCGCGCGCAGCTGGCGAGCCGGCGTCTAGGCGCGGGAGAGGAGTTCGCCGTGGTGCGCGGCGCACTCGGCGACACGGAGCTTCCGGCATTGCCCGACACCTTGCTGCCGCCGGCCAAGCTCGTCGATTATCTCGGTCCGACAGCGGCACGAGCGGCCTTGGCTTTGGAGGTCGGCGGCGTCAGCGATCCGGTTCGGTCGGGCACCGGATTCCACGTGCTCCAGGTGGTCGACCGACAGGCCGACGTGATCCCACCGTTTGACGAGATCAAGCCGCAGGTCGCTGCTGAGTTCCGCCGCCGCGCCGGTGAGCGCGCTCTGCGCGCATACCTGGATGAGCTCCGTGCCCGTGCGCAGATCGAGGTGGCGCCCACTCTCCCATGACCCGGTTGCGTCATGAGTCGGAAATCCGCTGAATATTCCATCACCTCACCCCGACCCTCTCCTGGAAGGAGAGGGAGCAAGAAGGTCCCCTCGCCCTCCGGGAGAGGGCCAGGGTGAGGGGATAAAATGTCGGCGAAGCACCTTGTTTGGCTGGTCGGTTTTTCATTGAACTTGCGACTGACCACACTAGCGCGGTGGCACAGCCGTCTCGCAGTGTACACCTGTACCGTGATGACGCTGTTCTGCACAAGTGCCGCCGCGCACGATCGCACCACGTCGTATTCGACATGGGAGATTCACGGCCGCCACGCACACGTCACCATCCGGCTGTCGCAACTCGATGTGTCTCGCTTTCCCTGGTCGGCGACGGCGGGAGACAATCTCGAGCGCACGCTCGGTGCGTACCTGACGAACGGCCTCCAACTCCTGGCGGATGATGTGCCGTGTGCGGTGACCGATGGGCCGCGGCCGTTGAGCGCCGCACCCGGACGGCTGGTGTACGAGTGGGGTCTGAATTGTCCGGAGACCGGAGCGCTGCAAGTCCGCAGCAACGTCTTCCTCGACGTTGCGCCGGCGCACTTGCACTTCGCGCGTGTCAGTCTAGACGCCGAACCGGCGCTGGAGCGCGTCTTGTCGGACGCTGAACGGTCGTGGGTGTTGCTCAGCCCGTCGCCCACGCGTGCCGGTGAGCCGGTCGGCACGTCGCTGGCGGGGTACGTCGTCTTGGGTGTGGAGCACATTCTCTCCGGGTACGATCATTTGGCCTTTTTGCTGGCGCTGCTGTTGATCGGCGGCTCGCTCGGGTCGATCGCCAAAGTGGTGACCGGCTTCACGGTGGCGCACAGCATCACGCTGGCGCTGACGGTGCTCGGCTACATCCGGCCGGAGCCGGCGCCCGTCGAGGCGTTGATCGGTCTGTCGATCGCGCTGGTGGCGGCGGAGAACGTTTGGCTTGCGGGCCCGCGCCACCGGCTGGTTCCGTGGGTGATTACCGGCGCGTTGGCGGTGCTCGCGGTTGCGGCCGCCCGCGGATACGGTCGGGTACCAGCGGTGACGCTGGCAGGATTGGCGCTCTTCGCCATCTGCTACTTTGGATTGCTGGCGCGCGTGTCTTCGACCGGGGCGTTACGCTGGAGCATCGCGTTCATCTTTGGTTTCGTGCATGGATTCGCCTTTGCGGCAGTACTGGTGGAAGCCGGCCTGCCAACCGAGCGGCTGGCCGCCGCCCTGTTCGGCTTCAATGGCGGGGTTGAGCTGGGGCAACTGGCGGCGGTGGCGGCGGTCTGGCCGTTGCTGCATCTCCTCAGCCGGCGCGATGACGGGTGGCGGCTCGCGGTGCTGAACTACGGCTCGGTGGCGGTCTTGACGCTGGGCGTGTTCTGGTTCGTCAGCCGCGCCTTTGGTTGATCGAGGCGGGCGGCTTTGCAGAATAGCTCGCAGCAGGCGCAGTTCGATACGCCGCCAAATGAGGGCGGCTACTCAGTGCGAGCGGTTGGGCATGTATTGTCAAGGCATTTTACCGCTCACCCTGAGTAGGTCCCATCTTCTCAGGGACCGTATCGAAGGGTGGCCGCCGGCTACCGGACTTCTTGTGCAAAGCCGAGGCGGGTAACGCGATCTCGGGTGGCAGCTGCGGGTCGGCCACCGGCGTCTGAGACGTCAGGCGCAGCGGAATCTCTCCCGCCCAGCAGCCACGGGTGAGATCGTCATCGTCGTCGAGCGGCGGCCCGGTCCGGATTTTCGCTGACGCTTCGGCGAGTGGCAGGCGGAGCACGGCGGTGGCGCGCAGTTCCTGCTCGCGCGGTGGGCGCACGTCGCGCCACCGTCCGGGGCGTATGTGCTCGACGATGGCTTCGAGCGCCGCGAGGTGCTCCCCCTGGTCCACGACCTCTGTGGCCGTGCCCAGTACGACGACCGAGCGGTAGTTCATCGAATGGTGGAAGGCCGAGCGCGCCAGTACCAGGCCATCGAGCAACGTGACCGTCACGCAGACCGGAACGCCGCCGGCGAGCGTGCGCAGCATGCGGCTTGCCGCCGAGCCGTGCACGTACAATCGATCGTCAATCCGCGCGTACGTCGTTGGAATCACGTACGGCTGGCCGTCGATGGCGAAGCCCACGTGACAGACAAGACCTTCATCAAGAATCGCGTAGATGGTTTCGAGATCATACGAAGCGCGTTTCGGTAACCTCCGGACCCGTGTCCGTTCTGTTGATTGCTTGGATTCCATCGTCTGCTTGCTGCTTCGATACGATGTCCGTCGCCCGGCGGCAAGCGGATCGTTTCCACAATCGAAGGATGCGGTGCAGCTTACAGACGCAGGACGTGTGCGTTTCTCGATTCTTTACGTCTTACGTTTCACGTTTTACCAAGACTCGCATCAGTCCCACATCGGCGGTCGACGGTTGCGCCATGGACGGGCTTCTTCGAGCTGGGCGGCAAGGCGGAAGAGCGTGGCCTCGTCGCCGAAACGCCCGGTGAACATCACGCCCACCGGCAGGCCGTCGCTGGTCCAATGCAGCGGTAACGAAATTGCCGGCTGACCCGTGGCGTTCTGTATCGGCGTGAACGGCACGTACTCCAACACCGGCGCCATCGCCTTCATCACGTCGCGCTCGTTGATGTCGATGGTGCCCAATTTGATCGGCGGCGCGCCCAACGTCGTGGTGAGCCAGCAATCGTAGGTCTGATGGAAGCGGGCGATCTGCCGAGACGACATCTGCAGCATGGCGATGGAAATGAGATACTGCGACGCCGTGAGCTGCTTGCCCTGCTGGTACAGGCTCCAGGTGAGCCCCTCGAAATCCTTCTCGGTGGGCGTGCGCCCGTTCAACATGGCAAACCCGTCGATGACCGACGCGTGGCCCGCCATGAACACCGTCATGAACGCGCCGGTCAACATGTTGATGTCGACGCTGGGTGCCGCTTCCTCGACGATGTGTCCGAGGTCTTCGACGAGCTTGGCTGTGGCCTCCACTGCGGCCACACACTCCGGGTGCAGTGGCGCCCCGACCAGGTTCCGCGTCGTGAATGCGATGCGCAGGCGCTTGGGTGGCGTGCGCGCCTCACTGAGAAACGGGCGCGCGACCACCGGCGCACAATACGGGTCGCCCGGCTCCGGGCCGTGCGTGCAGTCGAGGGCGGCGGCGCAGTCGCGCACGCTGCGGCTGACGACATGGTCCACCGCGAGGCCGCTGGCAAAATCGCCGATGTCCGGACCCATCGGGTTGCGTGCCCGCGTCGGTTTGAGTCCGACCAGGCCGCAGCAGGCGGCGGGAATCCGGATGGAGCCGCCGCCGTCGTTGGCGTGCGCCAGTGGGACGATGCCCGCGGCCACGGCCGCTGCCGAGCCGCCACTCGATCCGCCGGTGGAGTGCTCCAGATTCCACGGGTTACGGCACGGGCCGTAGAGGGCGGATTCGGTCGTCGGCAGGATGCCGCATTCCGGTACGTTGGTTTTGCCGAGGACGATGAGGCCGGCGGCCTTGAAGCGTGCGACCAGCGTGTCATCGTGTGCCGCCGGCACCCCGGTCATGAACCGGCAGGCTGCGGTCGTCGGCACGCCTTCGTAGTTGCCGAGGATGTCCTTGAGGAGGAAGGGAACGCCATGAAACGTGGCGGTGGTTTGGGTACGGCCGGCAGCCGTCTGCCGTGCAGCGGTGGCTCGCGCCTGTTCGAATATCTCATAAATGACGGCGTTGAGTTTCGGATTGTGTTTCTCGATGCGGGCGATGGCTTCATCGACCAGTTCCGTCGGTGTCACCGCACCCTTGGCGACCAGCGCCGCCAGCCCGAGCCCGTCATAAGCCGCATACTCTGCAAATGGCATTGCCCCACCTCCGGCGCGCAGCCTAGTTTATCATTCGGCCTTTGTCGAAGCGTCGTAACGGGTGCGGGCCGGTTTGTCTGTACAGCCTCAGCACTCGCCCTGAGATTCGGAAGCCAGAGCCGCGAGGATGACAAACTCACGCATTGTTCAAACTGAACTGGCCTCGACCGTGTCGCCGGGCCGTCGCCGCAGCGGCTGATCGAGGGTTTTTGGGTCTGGATATATTGAACGGAATGAGGTAACCGACATCGTCGGTTAGAAACCTGGAATCGGAAGACGGCAAGGAACCTCAGTTGCCGTCGCTTCAGCGAGGGGTGTGACATGGCAGACGCATCGTACGACGTCATCGTGGTTGGGGCCGGCTTTGGGGGCAGCGCGTGCGCCGGCTTGCTGGCCAAGCGGGGTCTCAAGGTCTTGCTGGTCGAGAAGAACGCCCGGGCCGGCGGCAAGGCGATGAGCATTTCCAAGAACGGCTTTACCTACACCGCATGGGTGGTCATCGGCGCCCCCGTGTTCGGAAATCTGTATGAGGCGGTGGCGAAAGAGCTGGGCGTGGAAGACCTGATGAAGCTGGTTGCGCCCGGGCATGCCGCCAGCATCTACAGGACTCCATCAGGGAAATACGCCGCGTTGCCGCACATGGACCCTGGACAGATGGATCCCAACGTCGTCTTCGACTGGCTGGAGATCAAGCAGGAGGACCGGGATGCGGCCCTGAACTTTTTCGCCCAATTGACGATGATGCCGCTCGAGGAGATCAACAAACTCCACGACCTCAGCTTTCAGGAGTGGCTCAGCCGCCAGAACATTCCACGCTCGCTGTACGCCTTCCTGATCAGCAACTGCTGTGACGGCATGTTCATGGTTCCGGTGGACCTGCTCGAGGCTGCCGAGGCCATCAAGAGCTTGCAGGACATGTTTCTCCGCCATGGGGGCATGTTCTGTCTGGGCGGTTTCGGCCACGTCGCCGAAGCCTACTGCGAAGCGGTGCGGCGCAACGGTGGCACCGTGCTCATGAAGGCTAAGACGGAGAAGATCGTTGTCGAGAACGGAACAGTCACCGGCGTGGTCACGAACCAGGGGACGTTCAAGGCGCCGATCGTGATCAGCAATGCTGGCCTGCAGCCGACCGTATTGAAGCTGGTGGGCGAAGAACATTTCGGCCAGGACTACCTGAAGCGCACAAAGAGTCTGGTGCCCTCGTGGGCGTTGCTGGGGTACCGGTATTTCCTGCGTAAGAAGGTGACCGACGCTCCGTACGGCGTCGTGTTCTCGGATACCAGCCCGTGGAGTCTCGAACGGCTCAACAAAGCGCACAAAGGCCAGGCGTCGCGTGAGGGGGTGGTGTATTTCGAGGTGCCGTCAAACTACGATCCCACGGCTGCGCCTGCGGGCAAGCACATCCTGCTGACGGGGTCGTTTTGCCCGCCCAGCCCGCAGATGACGAGTGAGGAAATCGCGGCATGGGCCAAGGCCGGCGAAGAGATCATCTTCAAAGCTTTTCCCGAATTGGAAGGCGCGATCGAAGACAAGGAACTCTACACCCCGAAGGACGTCTCCAATCTCACGCGCGAATCCGCACTCCCCGGCCACGGTGGCGAAACCATCGGTCTGGGACAGGTGGTGGGTCAGTGCGGCCCGAACAAGCCTTCCATCCAAGCACCGGTTCGGGGCCTGTTCTTCGTCGGCTGTGATGCCGGCGGCACCGGGGTAGGGACGCAGCAGGCGATCGAGTCGGGGATGCACGTCGCCGACGCGGTGCTGCGCCACCACCAGGCGTCGAAAGCGGCGGCGTAGTCTCCACCTTCGCTGGCCGCAATCGTCCGGAAGCAGCTGTTCAGGTTGGGAGCGGCAGCTGACGAGGGCTTGCGTCAGTAACCGTGTGGCGATGTGTACACGGTCACCGACCGCTCGCCGGCCTTGCCGCACGCCGACGGTGAGAGCAGGGATTCTATGAGGGCGAACAGGCTTCTCGCCTGAATCGGCTTGGCGACATAGCCGTCCATCCCCGCCTGCAGGCAGCGCTGGTCGTCGCCCTTCAGTGCGAGCGCGGTCATCGCGATGATGGGAATGTGGCGCCCGGTGGCCTCCTCACGCTCACGAATCACCGCCGTCGCTTGGAAACCGTCCATCTCCGGCATCTGTACATCCATCAGGACGAGGTCGAACTCTTCCTTTTCGAGAATGGCCACTGCCTCGCGGCCGTTGTTGGCCACGGTGACGGTGTGGCCCCGCTTCTCCAGCAGACGCGCGGCCAGGCGTTGGCTGACGGCGTTGTCCTCCGCCAAGAGCACGTGCAGGCGCCGAGACGACGGCTCGGTTGACTCTGCGTGGGCCGCGGCGCAGGACTCACCGTGCGGGACGCTGCCCAACGCGAGCAGGATCGCATCGAGCAGCTCGGACTGGCGGATCGGTTTGGTCACGAACGCCGCCACGCCCAACTCACGGCAGCGCGCCGCTTCTCCGGCGAGGTCGCCTGACGACAGCATCATGATGGTGGCACCAGCGAGCTGCGGCGCGTGCTTGATTCGCTCGGCCAGCTCGAACCCGTCTATCCCGGGCATGTGTGCGTCGATGAGCACCAAGGGAAACGGCGTGCCGGCGGCTGCGGCGTGCATCATGCACCCGAGCGCGGCTTCCCCACCGTTCACCGTTGTCGGCCGCATCTCCCAATGGAGGAGCATTTCATTGAGGATGCGGCGGTTGGTGGCGTTGTCATCGACGACCAACACCAGCAGGCCCCACAGGTCTGCCGGCAGAACCCAGCGGCACGCAAGCGGCTGTGTGGAGAGCCCGCATCGGATGGTGAAGTGGAACGTGCTGCCCCGGCCCACTTCGCTCTCCACCCAGATGCGCCCGCCCATCATCTCCACCAGCCGGCGGGAGATGGTCAGGCCGAGGCCGGTGCCGCCGTACTTGCGCGTGGTGGAGCTGTCGGCCTGCTCGAAGGCCCGGAAAATCGTCTGTTGCTGTTCCGCCGGAATCCCAATGCCCGTATCGCGCACTGCACAGTGCAGGTACACCTCGTTGTTGCGGCGCGACTCGGTTTCCACCGACACCACCACCTCTCCTTGCTCAGTGAACTTGATCGCATTGCCGACTAGGTTGGTGAGAATCTGCCGCAGTCGGTGCGGGTCGGCCACCAGCACGTCCGGCACGTCCGGCTGCACCTCAAAGGACAGTTCCAGCCCCTTGGCGTGCGCCCGTAGCGCCAGTGCCCGCATCGTGTCACCGAGCGTGTTGCGCAGGTCGAAGTCGACCGTATCGAGCGCGAGCTTACCGGCCTCTATCTTGGAGAAGTCGAGCACATCGTTGATCACCGCCATGAGCGCATCCCCGGAGACGGCCACCATTTGCAGGTACTCGCGCTGCTCGGCGGTTAGTTCGGTCTGCAACGCCAGCTCGGTCATGCCGATGATGCCATTCATCGGGGTGCGGATTTCGTGACTCATATTGGCCACGAACTCGCTCTTGGCCCGGTTGGCGGCTTCGGCGGCTTGCTTGGCCTCTTGCAGTTCAGCCTCCATGCGCTTGCGGTCAGTGATGTCACGCGAAGTGACCACCACCGTCTTTGCATCCGCGCTTGGCACTTTGCCGGCCGACTCGAGATACCGCCAGGAACCGTCTTTATGCCGATCGCGCAATTCGGCGGTGACCGTGGTGCCAGGATTGCGGAACCCTTGCGCGAACACCTCGCTCACCGCCGCGAGATCGTCGGGATGGATGAGCGCGAAGGCGCTCATGCCAACCAGATCTTCGGACTGATACCCCAGCACACGATCGTGGGCGGGGTTCGTGTAGCGCATGATCCCGTCCCGGTCGAGGATAACGATCATGTCCGACGCATTCTCCACGACGGAGCGAAAGTGTTCCTCGCTCTGACGGAGCGCCTCTTCGGCCTGCATGCGTTCGGTCACGTCCCGTGCGTTGATCACCGCAGTGCCTGGTAGCGTTGCCAGGCCCGTGCCCGTCGCTTCCATGTGGCGCCACGAGCCGTCCTGATGGCGCTCGCGAAACGTGAGGGAGTGGACCGCCCGGGGATTCCTACGTCCTCGCGCCAAGCTCTCGATCAGCGCTGGGACGTCGTCAGGATGAACGAATGCCAAGGCGGACTTGCCCACCATCTCCTCGGCCTCGTAGCCCAGCACGCGCCGGTGCGAGGGGCTGACATAGCGAATGATCCCGTCGTCACCGAGGACGGCAATGAGGTCCGACGCGTTCTCGATGAGCGAGCGGAAGTGTTCCTCGCTGCGGCGGAGTGCTGCCTCGGTGCGCCGATGGGCGCGCCGCTCCTCGGCCTCCCGCAACCCGTGCTCGACCGCGGCCAGGAGCCGGGGGAGCCTGTGCTTGCTCACCAGGTCGTCCGCGCCTGCCTTCATTGCCGTGACCGCGAACTCCTCACCTACCTCGCCCGACACGACAATCACGGGGACGTCGACATCGTGTGCCCGAACGATGTCCAGTGCAGCGGAGCCGCCGAATTGCGGCATGACCCAGTCGCAGGTAATCAGCTCCCACGTCTGATGCTGGAGTGCGGCTACCAGCGCGGCCGCCGTATCGACGCGCTCCCACGTGGGCTCATAGCCGCCGCGCCGTAGCTCTTCGAGCAGCAGCTCGGCGTCGGCTTCGGAATCCTCAATGAGGAGGACTCGTAGCGGGACGCGCGCCGGAGGGGGATCAGGCATGGTGAACATGGCCGAGCACCTGGTGTGAGAGATGGTTGCAGGTCTTGTGCCAATGCTCCGCCCGATTTCGACTCACCGCGGCGGGTGCTCCTGCCGGCGACAGGGCCGTCACAGAATCGTAGGTTTTACCTCGCCAGTCTCAATCTCGGCGGAATGCGCCCATACCATGGCCACCGGTTCTCAGCGCAGCCACGTACGGCACTGGAGCCAGACGGACTAGCTCAGAGCTTTCCGATCCTTGGTGGCGGCTTTGAGCTTCTCGGTACACTCGCTTAGTCGCTGTTCCAGTTCCGCATTCAGGTGCCGGGTCGCTTCCTCTGCCCGCTTGCGCTCGGTGATATCCCGAGAGTTGACGAGGATTCCTTTGACCACGGGGTCGTCTATCAGATTCCTGGCGATACCTTCGATGTAATGCCACGAGCCATCTTTCTGCAGAAACCGGTATTCGGCAGTTCCCGTCGTGCGGCCCTGCTGGACACCCTCGGCGAACCTGCGGCGCGTTTCCGCTACATCATCCGGATGGATGAAATCGAAGGCGCTCTTGCCGACGAGCTCTTCCGGCTTGAATCCCGACGCCTGTTCGTGAGTGGGGCTGGCGTAGCGGAAGACACCATCGACGCTGAGGATTGCAACCAGGTCCATGCCGTTTTCGATCAGCGATCGAAAATGCCGCTCGCTGTCGCGCAGCGCCGCCTCCGCCCGCTTCCGTTCGGTGATCTCGATGCCGACCCCGAGCATGCGCACCGGCTTCCTGCTCGCATCGCGAAGAACGTGCCCCCGCGATGCGATCCAGCGCACGCTGCCATCGGATTTCAGCATGCGGAATTCGATGTCGAAATCGACGTCATCGGCGACTGTCCGATCCATCGACCGGCGAACGAGTTGCCGGTCCGGCAAATGGACCAGCTCGAGAAGAGCTTCGAACGTGCTGCTGAATGTGCCGGGGCGCGAACCTGGCTGCGCTTCGAGAATACCGAGCCAGGTAACCGTCCCGCGCGGGATATCCCAGTCCCACGTGGTTACGCGCGCCGCCTGCTGCGCCAGTCGCAGCCGTTCCTCGGCCTGGCGGAGCGCCGCCTCGGCGCGCACGCGCTCGGTGACGTCGCGTGCCATGCCCCGGACGATCGGAGCCGCAACTCCATCGGTGCGGAGGGTGTTGTGATATTCCCAGATCCGCCTCTCGCCGGTCCTCGTCAGAACCAGCATTAACCCCTTGGCGACGCCGTCGCGGCGTATCGTCGCCAGATAGTCGACGAACTGCTCACGGACCTCGGGCGCCAAAATGTTCTGGATGTTCCTTCCCAGGACTTCCTTCGGTTCGTATCCCAGGGCTCTTGCGGGGGCGGCATTCATGGACAGGATGCGGCCCTCCAGATCGTGCGTGCAAAGAAGATCTTGGCTGTTTTCGACGAGATCGCGGTAACGATCCTCGCTTTCCCGCAGCGCCTCCTCTGCGCGCTCGCGTGCCCGTCGTTCCTCGGCTTCCATGAGCTCGCGTTCGACGGCTGGAACGAGCCGCGTCAGCTTGTGCTTGCTGACGTAGTCGTGGGCGCCGGCTCTCATCGTCTCGGCGGCAACCTCTTCACCCACCTCGCCGGAGACGATGATGGTGGGCAGGTCGCAGTTGCGTTGGCGGAGCAGACTGAGAGCCGCCATCGCGGAAAATCGCGGCATGACGTAATCGCAGAGGATGACATCCCAGCTCCGGCGCTCCAGCGCCGCCGTCAGGGCAGCCGCCGTATCGACGCGTTCCCATGTTGGTTCGTAGCCGCCGTGCTGCAGCTCGTGGAGCACGAGCTCGGCGTCGCATTCCGAATCCTCCACCAGGAGGACCCGCAGCGGAACCCGCGCAGGGGGAGTAGTAGGGGCGTCAGGTGAGATCAATTGTTTCCCCGCACCCAACACCGGAGCCTGTCGCCATCAGCGGCATTCCCGGGATTGACACGGCGGAGAGCGGCGCCCTCCTGCTGATTGTTGATGACGGGCAGCGGCACAGCAGGGTCCGGCGCGACCACCCCCACCGTGAAGAGAGTGACCACACATGAAAGCTGTCTCATGAAGAACCTTCGACTCTTGGGAGACCGCAGCCCACCTGCCACAGTATCGACCATGAGGCCAGAGACTTTCAAGAGGGAACTGTCCGGGTTTTGGAGTCCGAAGAACGTGAAGGGATAGGCCGCATGTGCCGCGTCATTTCGTGTGCGCTTGAAGAACGCAATTGTGTGCCGCGTCTGCCTCGGCCGCACCTCCAGGGTGGAAGGCCGACAGCTCATCATGGGGCCGATTTCCAACGGTTGACGATTTAGAACGCAAGCGGCGGCTGTTGCGCGTGCAGGAACCAGCGATCCAAGACGACGTGCCGCGCGAACCACGCCCTGCCGAATAGTCGCCCCGCAATCGCGCCCGTGACCCACTGTGGCAGGATGTCCGTGAGCCCTGACCACCTCTGGCGCGGTCCGAAACGGGCAACAACGCGCCGCTCATACGCCGCCAAGCGGTCGTGGCTATACTGGCCAGCGGCCTCGAGGATCGTCTGCGCGGCGAACAGGCCGGACTCGATCGCCGGCCGAATGCCTTCGCCGCTGGTCGAATGGGCGAGCCCGGCCGCGTCGCCGATCAGGAGTGCCGCGTCGCCGAACAGCGGCCGCTGTGCCTCGCCGTAGAGGAGGTACGGGTGCCCATGGAACTTCGCCGGAAGACCGGCAGGGATCTTGCCGCGCTGTTCGAGGAAGGCCACAAAATCGGCCACATGTTCACCGAGCTGATGCGTGTCTTGCCGGCCGAGGCCGATGTTGATGTACGAGCCCTTGCGGACCACCCACCCGTATCCCTTGAGATCGCGCGTGAAGAGAATCTCCGGCACGTCAGGCTCGACCCGGCAGGCTGACCGCTGCTTCAGGGTTAGCTCGAACTCCGCCTCCTGCGCGGCAACGATAGCCTCACCGGTGCCGAGCTGCGCGCCGAGCAGCCGTGCCACCGGGCAGAAATGTCCGCCCGCACCGACGAGCACCTTGGCGCGGATCGTGTCGTTGAGCAGCCACCCACCATCCGATCGACGCAGAGTGTGCACCGGTTGTCCCAGATGCAGATCTGCTCCCGAGCGCCGCAGCAAGTAGGTGTCGAACTCGCAGCGCCGGATGCCGTAGCTCACCGGCCGGCCATAGTGTACCCGTGCCTCGACATCGCCCAGCCGGCTGATGCGGAAGCCATGCATGGGTTGGAACGTCAGCCCCGCGCTCGCATAGGTCTCAGGATCGAGCTGGAGCTCCGCAAGAATTTGCGGCGTGATCCAGCCCGCACAGATCTTGTCGCGTGGGAACATCCGCCGGTCCCACACGACGACGTCGAGCCCGGCGTGGCGCAACTTCCACGCGCAAGAGGATCCGGCTGGGCCCCCGCCGACGATCAAGACGTCGCAGGCAGTCAACGTTCCTCCCGCTGCGATATCACTGGTAGAGATGCGCCCTCGTCCAAGAGATCGCGTTGTCCTGCGGCCGCGCGAAGCTCACTTGAAAGAGTTGCAGCGAGCCGGTGGCGAAGGAGGCGACGGATCCGGCCAAGTAGAGCCGCCAGGCACGGACAAAGCGATCGTCGAACATTGCGGCGACGCGATCGGCGGCGTGCTCGAAACGCAGCAGCCAGTGCCGCAGTGTCGTCGCATAATGGAGGCGGAGGTTCTCCACGTCGAGCACCGAGAAGCCATACGGTTCGAGAATGGCCATCATCTCGCGCAGGGTTGGCGGATAGGCGCCTGGGAAGATGTGTTTCTCCACCCACGCATTGAGCGACAACGGGCGGTTGCGGCCGATCGTGTGAATGAATCCGCGTCCATGCGCCGGCAGGCAGCGGTCGATGACCCCGCCAAGTTCGCGGTAGTGGTCCGCACCCACGTGCTCGAGCATGCCGACGGATACGAAGGCGTCATATTGCCCGGAGACGTTGCGGTAGTCGTCCTCGACGAACTCGACCCGGTTGCTCAGGCCTTCCTTGTGGGCCTGCTCGCGCGCGTAGGCGATCTGCTCGTGTGAGATGTTGAAAGCCCGGACTGAGACACCGTGCTGCCGCGCCATGTGCAATGCCAGCGCTCCCCAGCCACAACCTGCCTCGATGACGCGCTCTCCAGGCCGGAGCCCGAGCTTGCGGCACACGAGTTCCATCTTGGCTACCTGCGCGTCCTCCAGCGATGCGGTCGGTGTAGGGAAATAGGCGCAGGTGTAGACCATGCGCTCGTCAAGCCAGAGCCGGTAGAAGTCGTTGCCGAGGTCATAGTGACGGTGGATGTTGTCGCGCGATCCGTTGAGCGTGTTGGCGCGCGGCCGCCGTGATCGGCGCAGTAGGCGCTCCGCCCAGGGGTTGACGGGCGCGCGAAACACTGTCTCGATGACGCTGACGAGATCGCCGTCGACTTGGAGCTGGCCATCAGTGTAGGCTTCGCCGAACTCGAGTTCGGGTTGATACGCCAATCGCAGTAGCGTCTGGCGGTCCTTGACCTTTAGCGCGGCGACCGGTTCTGCATCCGCGGTGCACATGCTCTCCCCGCTCCAGAGAACGACCCGGATAGCCGGGTCACCCATGGCGCGGAGAAGCGTGCGCAGAAGCCAACGGTCAGCGGACGAGACACGCGCGGACGGCCAAGCGCGCTTCACCTCGCGGGTGCCTGCGACGGGCGGCACCGCTTCGGTATTGATCAACGGGGCGTGGGATTCGGACGGCATGCTTCAACCTCCCTGTGTTCCTCACGGGTCACCAGAACGCCAAAACTGCCAATCCTCATGGTGCCACAAAGACCAGGGGGCGACTAGCCCGGCATTCCGCGACGGAGGTGGCCGTGGGCGCGAGCCCCGAGCATCGGTAGCCCAGGGCGGGGAGTCACGGCTTTTGAGTAACTGGGAAGGCCCAACCGGGAGTATCTAATTCTTGGGAGCGAGGTGGATCGCTCGGTGTTGAAGATTTGACCTTGACCGAACGAGTTGGGTAAGGTGCGTTCATGCGGCCGCTGCCTGTCCTTGCTGTGGCTCTATTTCTGGCAGGGTGCGCGACTGAACCGCGTGGCGCGTGCAACCCCGATCCACCGCCCGGGACGGTCGGCGCCATCTGCGGCTTCGCCAATCCCGAAGATGTTGAGGTGGTGCCGAGTGCGGGGCTGCTGCTGGTGAGCCAGATGCGACGCGGCTCCAGTGGCGGGTCGCTTGCCGCGCTGCCGCTCGATCCCACGGCGCAGAGGGGTGCACGCCCACGCCGCCTGTGGCCCACTGGCGATCGAACGCGCGATGTCGGTGCGGCCGGCGGGCTCGTCGGCGACCCGTCCTGCATGCAACCGCCGGCACCGGATCAGTTTGCGCCGCATGGTCTGACCTCGGCGCCAGGAGAGACAGCCGGCGTCGTCCGCATCGCGGTCGTCGGGCATGGTGTGCGCGAGGCCATTGAGCTGTTTGATCTTGCCGGCGCGGGCGACAGCGCTGTCATGTCATGGCACGGATGCGTGCCGTTGCCGCCAAACATGGTGGGCAATGACGTGAGCCTGGCCCCGGACGGCGAAATCGTCGTCTCCAATTACATGCCTGCAATGGCAGGCTGGATCGGCCTGTACTACACGATCAAGGGTGGCCTAGGCATGAACACGGGCGACGTCATGGCGTGGAGTCGAGAACATGCCTGGCGACACCTGGCGGGCACCGAGTCGCCGAGTCCGAACGGCGTGTTCGCCTCGCGTGACGGCACGACGGCCTTCTATGCTGAGACCGGCACAGGTCGGATCAGTCGGGTGCCGCGTGCGGGCGCGTCAGCGGGGCACCCGCCGGAGCAGGTCACGATCGGTGGTAACCCTGACAATCTCTCCCTCAGCCCGCGCGGTACCATCCTCGCTGCCACACACACCGATGGGGCGGCTTTCTTGCTGTGCGCACTGGGGCGCCTGCCGTGCCGTACCGGCTGGTCGATCTTCGAGATCGATCCGGTGAGCCTACGGGCGACGTTGCTGTTGCACCACGACGGCAGCGTCGTTGGTGGCGTCGCGTCTGCAGCTGAGTTTGATGGACGCATCTATTTCGGTGCGGTCTTCGATGACCGCATCGGTGTGTGGCGCAGGATGTAGCGGTCGACCACGCCGCCTTATGAACATTCCCGCTGATATCGCCAAGGTCCACGAGGCGTGGGCTTGCCGTGGTCGCGTCGTGACGATCCCGGAAGGCCACCGCATCTTCTGCGTGCAAGAAGGACAGGGGCCGGATCTGGTCTTGGTGCACGGCTTTCCGTCCACCAGCCACGACTTCGCTGCGGCGCTGCCGTTGCTCACGCCGCGCTTTCGCGTCACCACCTTCGATCATCTTGGTTTCGGGTTTTCCGACAAGCCCGGGGGTTCGGTGTCATATTCGTTGCTGGATCAGGGGCGGCGAGCCGGTGAAGTGGTGCGCATGCTGGGTGTGGAGGGTGCAGGTGTGATAGGTCACGACATGGGTCTCACGGTTGCGGTGGAGATGCTCTGCCGTCACGAGGCCGGCACCCTCGGGTTCGGTATGGACGCGCTGGTGCTGTGCAACGGCAGCCATCTCGTCGAGTTGGCGAAACTCACGCCGTTCCAGCACGTCATCATGACCGACGAGGGCGCCGCTGCGTTCGCGCAGAGTTTCGACGCGGAGCGGTTCGCGCAAGCCTTCCGCTTCCTGTGGGGAGACGCGTCACGAACGCCCGAGGCCGATATCCGCGCCATCGCCTACTGGCTCGCACTCAATGGTGGTCTCGACATCCTCGGACGCATCGCCCGCTACAATCTCGAGCGCACGCAGTATGCCGACCGCTGGCGGCCGATCCTCGGACGGACAAAGATCCCCATCAACGTGGTGTGGGGTGATCAAGATCCGATCGCGGTGATCGAGATCGGCCGGCGACTGGGTGAGCTTTCCGGAGGCCCGCTCACCGTACTCGAGGGCGTCGGCCATTATCCGCAGATGGAGGCACCGGAAGCCTGGGCGACCGCCGTCGTTCGGGGCGCTCAGTTGTAATCTGCCTACATCCGCTGCGTGCGAATCTGCCGGTCGATGCGACCGTCCAGATAGTTGAGCGTGCTCAGCGCCCCCTTGATCAGCAGCCAGCGAAAAGGTTCCGGCGGCAACGGTGGGACGAATTTCGTGAAGAGGTCGACGTGCTCGCTTTTTCGTTTGAGGATGCAGTCCGCGAGCAGTGGACCGATCGCGCTGGCGGCGGCTACGCCGTGTCCGTTGTAACCGAGCGCGTAGTAGATGTTGCGGTGCCGGCCGGTGCACCCGAGCGTTGGCAGGAAGTGCATCGTCATGTCAATCCAACCACCCCAGAAGTGCGCCATCTTCACGTCCGACAGCTGCGGAAACCGGTCACGAAAGGCCTGCTTCAATATGCCGAGCGTCGATTGATTCCTGCCACCAAGCAGCGCGCTGCCATAGTGGTAGCGAACGCCCTTCGACCCGCCCAGGATGGTACCACGGCTGGTCAGATGATAGCTCTCCAAGCTCTCGTGAGCGGTGTAGATTCCTTCCCGTCCTCTCCAACCGAGAACGTCGCGTTGCGCGACGCTCAGCGGCTCTGTTTCGAACAACGTGTCGTAGAGTGGATAGATGGTGTGTCGGAAGCGGCCCAATCCGACGGTGTAAGCATTCGTTGCCAGCACCAACCGGTCGGCTGTAACGACACCCCCGCCGGTGCGAACGCGTGGCTTGGGCCCCTCGATGATTTCGTCTACCGCCGTCTGTTCATGCAGCTTGATTCCGGCATCCAGCACGGTGCGGCGCAGACCCATCACGTACTTGCCCGGATGGAGCGTGCCCCCGGATTCCTCCAGCGCACCGGACAAAAAGGCGGGCGGCACGCCGCAGGCACGCATCTCTTCATGGCTGAGAAATCGAACATGGGCGCCGAGTTGTGCCGCGACCTGAGCCGCTTTGCGTAGTCTGGCCTCCTGCTTGGGGTGGACGGCGGCCATGATGTTCCCAGACGGCTGATAATCGCAGTCGATCCGGTGCTGCCGGATCAGCTCCTCGACCACGTGTACGGCCTCGTCTGCGAACTTCACCAATCGCGCCGCGCGCGTCTTGCCGAACAGCATCAACAAGGTGGGAAGGTCCTTCCCGATCGTTGGCGTGAGATGCCCGGCATTCCGTCCACTGGCGCCGCCTCCGGCAAAGTCCCGCTCGAGTATGACGACGTCGACGCCCGCTTGCTTGAGCGCCAGGGCCGTCGTGAGGCCGGTGTACCCACCGCCGATGATGGCGACGTCGACCGTGATGTCCGTGCGCAGAGGCTCTCGCAGGTCCAGCGGACGTTCGACCCACGGACTGATTTCCAGGTAGTCGTTCGTCGGGTCTTTGCTGTCCGCTGCCGCCGGCATACTGCCGATGCCCCGACGACAGGTGTAGCACGGCGCCGTTTCCGGCCCAAGCGGAACTAATCCGCACCCCGCCGCGTGGGATCGTCTGGCGCACTTGCGAGCCCGACGGGACAGCTCACGCCGGTGCCGCCGAGGCCGCAGTAACCGGCGGGGTTCTTCGCCAGGTACTGCTGGTGGTAGTCCTCGGCGTAGTAGAACTCCGGGGCCTCGCGGATCTCGGTCGTGATGCGGCCATAGCCCGCCGCGGTGAGCACGGTCTGGTAGGCGTCACGCGACGCTTCGGCGGCGCGCCGTTGCGCGTCGCCGTAGGGGTAGATCGCAGAACGATATTGTGTGCCGACATCGTTCCCCTGGCGCATGCCCTGGGTCGGGTTGTGCTGTTCCCAGAACACCTTCAGCAGCGCCTCGTAGCTCAGCACCTGTGGATCGAAGACCACGCGTACCGCCTCTACGTGTCCCGTGCGCTCGCTGCAGACTTCGCGGTAGGTCGGATTCGGTGTGGAGCCCCCAGCGTATCCGACTGCCGTGGTGTACACACCTTTCGTTGTCCAGAACTTCCGTTCCGCTCCCCAGAAGCATCCCATGCCGAAGAGGGCCATCTGCATGCCGGCGAAGGGCGCTTCCATCGGCGTGCCGAGGACGAAGTGTTTCGCGGCAACCGGCATCCGCTGCGGCCGTCCCGGTCGCGCCTCTTCGGGCGCGGGCATTCTCAACGACCATTGCCTGACAGGCATTCTTGCCGACCTTCTACTGCGACCGTTTGTGCAAGCATAGCTGGTTTCACCCTGCTATTTCGAGTGGTCAGATACCGTGTGCTCAGCTGTGGGGCTGGTGCTGTATCGGCCACAACGGGGGCCCGCCAGGGGCGAGGATTTCTGCCACGACCCTGAGCGCCGGTATCGTTGCAGAAGCCGCTTCTAGGCATAGCAAAACCCTCCCCATGAGGATGCTCCTCATGAAGAGGGGTTCAAACAAACTTGCGTTGGCCCGCCTCGGCGAGCCCGATCTCAGGAACTAGTAACGGCGTTCCCAGCCGCCGCGCCTACCACCACCACCACCGCCACCCGGGCCGCGGCCCCCGCCACCTTCACGCTCGCGCGCCTCGTTTACCTTGAGGGCGCGGCCTTTGAACTCCTGACCGTCGAACTGCTGAATCGCTTTCTGGGCATCGGCATTGGAGGCCATTTCCACGAAGCCGAAGCCGCGGGACTGCCCCGTAGCGCGATCGGTGATGACAGCCACCGACTCGCACTGGCCGGCGCCAGCGAACAGCTCTTCAAGATCTTTGCTGGTCACGTCGAATCCCAGGTTGCCGACGTACAGTTTCTTCCCCATCGCACGAACTCCTTACGTTTGGGCCGCCGCAGCGGCCGCGTCACACCTCACTCACGGTCAGTGACACCTCTTGCCATCGCCGTGTTCACCTGAATGTTCGTGCGAAAAGCGTCCCAGACGCCGAATACGAGGCGGCCCTCGCCCAGACAATCAGTCGCTGTACCTTAGCATGCGCCTTGCTGGGCGTATAGCCAGAAAATGTGTTGACTTGGAGTCCTACTCCGGGGCACACGCGTGGCGGAGGAGTGCCACATTGCCCGCGATCTTTTCGGCCCACTGACGCGCTCGAAGTTTGTGGGGAAATAGGGGGGACTAGGGCTGACGTTTTGACCCTTGGTCTCTGACCGCAGGCCTCACTGCTGCCAGACGTTGGACACGTCGGCCTGTCCGGCATGCTCGGAACGGGTTTCGAGAGGACGGTTGCGTGCGTCCACAAACACACAGCGTGGAACCCAGGTGCGGGCCTCCGCTTCCGTCATCGTGCTGAAACTGGCGATGATGACCAGGTCCCCCGCGCGCGCCTTGTGCGCCGCGGCGCCGTTGATGCACACCACACCTGAGCCGCGCTGCCCCGCCAAGGCATAGGTCTGGAAGCGCTCGCCGTTGGTGACGTTCCAGATGTCCACCTGCTGGTAAGGGATGATGTCGGCCCGTTCCAGCAACTCGGTGTCGATGGTGACGCTGCCTTCGTAGTGCAGATCGGCGCCGGTGACAGTGGCGCGGTGAATCTTGCCTCGCAGCATGGTGCGCATGAATGCCTCCTAGCTGTCAGCCTTCAGCCTTAGATCTCTCCAAAATGCAGTTGTCGATCAATCGTGTCTGGCCGATTTGCACGGCCAGGGCCAGGAGCGTCGGGGCACGTACGGTCGACACCTCTTCCAGTGTTTCAGGATCGGCCAAGGTGGCGTACTCCAGACGGGCCAGCGGCGCGTCGGCGATCACCCGGCGTGCCGCGGCCACGATGCGCAGGCCGTCGACCTCGCCCCGGTCTACCTGTGCGCCCGCCGCCGCCAGGGCCTTCGACAGACAGCGTGCTGCTTGCCGTTCCACCGTCGAGAGGTAGGCGTTGCGGGAACTCATCGCGACGCCGTCTGGCTCCCGCACGATCGGCGCCCCGATGATCTCGATGTCGAGGTTCAGATCGGCCACCATGCGCCGGATCGCCACGAGTTGTTGAAAATCCTTGCGGCCGAACACGGCGGCGTGCGGCTTCACGATGTGAAGGAGTTTCGCGACCACGGTCGTGACCCCGGCGAAGTGCGTCGGGCGCAAGGCGCCACACAGGCCGCGGGTTACACGGTCAACGGTGACGGTGGTCTGAAAACCTTCAGGGTACATCGCGGTCGGTTCGGGGAGGAATAAGACGTCCGTCCCGGCCTCAACGAGCAACCGCGTGTCACGTTGTACATCACGCGGATAGCGGTCGAGGTCTTCGTTGGTGCCGAACTGGAGCGGGTTGACGAAAATGGAGGCAATGGTCACGTCGCTGTGCCGTTGCGCCTCACTCACCAGGCTAAGATGGCCAGCGTGCAGATATCCCATGGTGGGAACGAAACCAATGCGCTGGTCGCGGCTGCGCGCCGTATCGGCCCACTGCTGCATGCGGCGGATGTCGGTGATGGTGTCCATGCTGGCGTATGGCAGATGGCTTATGGCTTATGGCATGAGTTCCGATTCATTTTCTGGCCATATGCGATAAGCGATAAGCGATATGCCATATTCCTCATCCTTCTGCCGCCGTCTTCTCTTCTCGCTGCACCGGCAGCAGGGAGTGGAACGAATGTTCGTCGCTCGGGAAGGCGCCGGTGCTCACGTCGCGTACATAGGTGCGCACGGCGTCACCGGCGGCCTGCCACAGGTTGGCGTAGCGTTTGGCAAACTTCGGGGACAGGCGATCGCACAGACCGAGCACATCGTGGAGCACTAGGATCTGCCCGTCGCAATGCGGCCCGGCCCCGATACCGATGGTGGGGATGGTGAGCTGATTGGTGATCTCGGCGGCGAGATCCAGTGGCATTCCCTCCAGCACCACAGCGAACGCGCCGGCCTCTTCCACCGCCAGGGCATCTTCGACCAGGCGCTCGCGTTGGCCCGGCTGCTCACCACGGCGCCGCCCCTGCACTTTGTGGCCGCCCATTCGGTGCACCGACTGGGGTGTGAGGCCGACGTGGCCCATCACCGGGATGTCGACGCCGGCGATGGCGCGCATCGTGTCGGCCACCGGCAGTCCGCCTTCCAACTTGACGGCTTCCGCTGCACCTTCCTTGATGAGCCGGCCGGCATTGGCGATCGCTTCGGTTACCGAGACCTGATACGAGAGGAACGGCAGGTCGGCCACGAGCAAAGCACGTTGTCGGGCGCGGGCAACCATGCGGCAGTGGTAGACCATCTCATCCATGGTGACCGGCAGCGTCGTGTCCATGCCCTGTACCACCATGCCGAGCGAATCGCCCACGAGGATGACGTCGACGCCGGCTTGGTCGACGATTCGGCCGAACGGGAAGTCGTACGCAGTCAGCGCCACGATGGGGTCGCTGCCGCCCTTCCGTTTCAGTATGTCCGGCACTGTCACCTTGCGCTCCATAAAAAAGCCCTCCTGGGACCGAATCCCGGAGGGCCTGTGTAGCTGTTTCGAGACTGACGATTCGGGCTATCGTGCTGAGTCGACGCGTGTCGTCGCTCGGTTAAGTCGAATCGTGCAATCACGAACCCTGCATGAGCGGGGTGGCCCGCCCCTACAAAGGGCGCTCCGTCTCGGTCCGATTTCCCCGACTCTCGTCAGGGTCTATCTGGATCCAAGCGGTATATAATGTTGCACTCCATGCCCCATGTTCCTGATTTCGCGAACCAGGTCGGCCAAGTCATCCGGGCGCGCCATAAAGTCGACGTCCGAACTGTTGACCACCAACAGGGGCGTTTCCTCATAGTAAAAGAAAAAGTTTCGATAAGCCTCCGCTATACGCTCAACGTACTCTGGCGCAATGCGCCGCTCGTAATCGCGGTCGCGCTTGCGCAGCCGTTCCATGAGGACATCGCCTCTTGCTTGTAAATACACGACCAGATCGGGTTTTGGCAAGCGGGAATCGAGCAGGTTGAACAGCTGCCGGTACAGCGCCAGTTCGTCCGGCTCCAAGGTAGCCTGGGCGAAGATCTGATCCTTGGCAAACAGGTAGTCCGACACCGTGTGCTGATTGAAAAGATCCTGCTGTGCGAGGGCCCGCTGCTGCCGGTAACGGCTGAGCAAGAAGAAGAGCTGGGTCTGGAACGCGTACGTGCCGGGGTCTTCGTAGAACTTCCGGAGAAAGGGGTTCTCCTCAACCTGCTCGAGGACGGCACGGGCCTCAAACTCCTCGGCGAGCAGACGGGCCAACGTCGTCTTGCCAACCCCAAGCGGCCCTTCCACGACAATGTAGCGGGCGCCTTTCACCAACACCCCCGTTTGCAGTCGGCGCTACGTAGCATAAAGGGGCAGCGGTCAGCAATCGGGGCAAGCGACCAGCGCTCCCAGTGCGGAATGTTGATGAGAGATGATTGTGGACACCTTACCGATGCGGGTGGGCTCGCGTTTCCTTGACTCGCTGGGGTGTCTCGGTTAAGCGACTGCAGCTTGGTGCACGTGAGTGGAAAGCGAAGCCTCCGACCTGATCGCGGCGCGACGCCGCAAGCTGGAAGAGTTCCGCGGGCGCGGCCTCAACCCATTTCCCAACGACTTCCGCCCGGCGGACACGGCGGCGGCGGTGCAGCAACGGTTTGGCGGGCTCAGCCGCGAGCAGTTGGAGGCGGGCGCCGAGTTGGTGAGCGTCGCGGGCCGCATCGTGGGCGTGCGCGACTTCGGGCGGGCCTCGTTCATCCATCTGCAGGACCGCAGCGGCCGAATCCAAGCCTACGTCAAGCGCGACGGCGTCGGCGAGGACGCTTTTACCACCTTCAAGACAATGGACCTTGGCGACTTCGCCGGCGTTGTGGGCCGCCCATTCCGAACCCGTACGAATGAGCTGACCATCAACGCCCGCGAGATCCGGCTGTTGGGCAAGGCGCTTCGCCCTTTGCCGGAGAAGTGGCACGGACTCACCGACACCGAAGCTCGCTACCGCCAGCGCTACCTCGATCTCATCGCCAATCCGGAGGCGCGCGCCATCTTCGTCATGCGCTCGCGCATGATCGAGCGCATCCGCGCCTTTCTCGCCGCCCGTGACTTCATCGAGGTCGAGACGCCGATGATGCACCCGCTCCCCGGCGGCGCGGCGGCGCGGCCGTTCATTACGCACCACAACGCGCTCGACATCGATCTGTACCTGCGCATCGCGCCCGAACTCTACCTCAAACGGTTGCTGGTCGGCGGCTTCGAACGGGTCTTCGAATTGGCGCGCGTGTTCCGCAATGAAGGGGTGTCGGTGCGGCACAATCCCGAGTTCACCATGCTGGAGTTCTACTGGGCCTACGCCTCCTACGAAGATCTGATGCAGTTCACCGAGGAGCTGGTGGTGACGCTGGCCGACGAGCTGCTGGGGCGGCGCACACTGCAGTACGGGGATTGGTCCATCGACCTGACGCCACCCTGGCGGCGCTTGTGCATGCCGGAGTACGTTGCGGCCCGCGCCGGCGTGCCGCTCGACGCGGTGCTGGCGCTGGACCTCGAAACCCTGAAGACCGCGGCGACCAAGCTGGAGGTGCCGGTCGATCATGACTACGTGGCGCACCATGGGCCCGGCGCGGCCGGGTATTTGTTGAACGACATCTTCGAAGCGACGGCGGAACTGGAGCTGATTCAGCCGACCTTCGTCTACCAGTACCCGGTGGCGGTGTCGCCGCTGGCTCGTCGCAACGTCGAACGGCCGCTGTTCGTCGATCGCTTCGAGCCCTTCGTGGCGATGCGTGAGCTCGGCAACGCCTTCTCCGAGCTGAACGATCCGGACGATCAGCGGGCGCGCTTCGAAGAGCAGCTACAAGCGCGTGCCGCCGGCGACGAGGAAGCGCACGTGATGGACGAGGACTTCCTGCGGGCGCTGGAGCACGGCATGCCGCCGGCAGCCGGCGAAGGTATCGGTATCGATCGGCTGGTGATGCTGTTCACCAACGCGCCGTCGATTCGCGACGTGATTCTGTTCCCCCACATGCGACCAGAGAGGAGATAGTCCTTCGCATATCGCTTATCGCCTATCGCGTGTCGTTCATGCTGTCGTTTTCCGTGCGATAGGCCATAAGCCATAAGCGATCAGCCGATCATGCGCTACGAGCTGTTCATCGGTCTGCGCTACCTGCGTGCGAAGCGGACGGAGGCGTTCATCTCGCTGATCACGGTGATCTCCATGTTGGGGGTGATGATCGGGGTGATGACGCTGAATATCGTCCTCGCCGTCATGACCGGCTTCGAGGAGGACCTGCGCGACCGTATCCTCGGGTTCAACCCGCAGATCGTCGTCCTCAGTTTCAACGGTACGATCACCGACTACAGCGGAGTGGTGGACCGCGTCCAGAAAGTGCCGGGCGTGGTGGCCGCCGCCCCGTTCATCTACGGCCAAGTGATGCTCTCGGCGCAGCAAAACGTCACCGGGGCCGTGGTGCGAGGCGTGGGTCCCGCCTCCGAAGGGGTCATCGAGCTGCAGAAGCACCTCAAAGAGGGCGACGTTGGCGAGCTGGGCAAGCTGCATGACGTTCCACTCGACGACGGCAAGCAGGGCACTATCGAACTTCCAGGGCTGATCGTTGGTAAGGATGTGGCGCGCCAGCTCGGGTTGGTCATCGGCGATCCCGTCAACGTCATCTCGCCCATTGCCAAGCCGACGGCGGTGGGCATGGTGCCGCGGGTGAAGCGGTTCGTGGTCGTCGGTCTCTTCGACTCGGGCATGGCCGAGTATGACGGCTCGCTTGTCTATATGGACCTGGCAAACGCGCAGCAGTTCTTCGATCTAGGTGACGCCGTTACCGGCATCGAAGCGCGGGTCACCAACCTCTACAGCGCCAAGGAAGTCGGTGATCGAATCTCCGCGACGCTGGGCTTCCCGTTCCGCGTGCGCGACTGGATGGAGGTCAACCACAACCTGTTTTCGGCGCTCAAGCTCGAGAAGACGGTGTACTTCATCGTCCTGCTGCTCATCGTGCTGGTGGCGGCGTTCAACATCGTGGCCACGCTGATCATGGTGGTAATGGAAAAGCGCAAGGACATCGCGATCCTGAAGTCGATGGGGGCGACTCGTGCCGGCGTCGGTCGCATTTTCATCTTCAAAGGCATGATCATCGGGATCGTCGGGACCCTGATCGGCAACGCCGGGGGGTATTGCGCCTGCTGGCTGCTGAAGCGCTACCAGTTCATCGAGCTTCCAAAGGACGTGTTCTACGTCAACACACTTCCGGTGAAGATGTATCCGGAGTACTTCGTTGCCGTCACGCTGGCGTCGCTGTTGATCTGCTTGCTGGCGACGGTGTATCCCGCCCGGCAGGCTGCGCGATTGTCCCCCGTGGATGTCATTCGCTATGAGTGAGCCGCTGATTCAGGCCGTCGGGCTGTGCAAGAGCTACCGCGACGGACGGAACATCGACGTGCTGGTCGGCCTCGATCTCGAGGTGGCGGCAGGGGAGGCGGTGGCCATCGTCGGACAGTCGGGTGCCGGGAAGAGCACGCTCTTGCACCTGCTTGGGACCCTCGACCAGCCGACGGGTGGGAAGGTGCTCTTTGAGGGGGTCGATCTTTTCGGACTACGCGAGCGCGAGCAAGCGACCCTCCGCAACCGCGAACTGGGCTTTATCTTTCAGTTTCATCATCTGCTTCCCGATTTCACGGCGTTGGAGAACGTGATGATGCCGGCATTGATCAGAGGCATAAGCCCTGCGGAGGCCGAGCCGCGCGCCCGTGCCGTGTTGGAGCGCGTCGGCCTGGGCGCACGTTTGACGCACAAGCCGGGCGAGTTGTCGGGAGGCGAGCAGCAGCGGGTGGCGGTGGCGCGGGCCGTGGCCCTTTCACCCCGGGTGGTGCTGGCGGATGAGCCGACGGGTAATCTCGACCCGGTCACGGGGGCCGAGGTGCAAGGCCTCCTGATGGACCTCAACCGCGAGCACCGCATCACTCTCATTATCGTTACCCATAACGACGCCCTTTCCACCTCGGTGCATCGCACCTTGCGGTTGCAGAATGGCAGGCTGCATTGACCGCGAGCGCTCGATGAATCGGGCCGTGCGGCCTATGACACCGACGCTGGGCTGCCATCGGCCGGGGTTTACAGCGGACGGGCCGTTTGGTAGGCGGCGTAGGCGCCGATCGATTCTGCAGGAGCCATGGATGCGGACGCTGCCGGTGGTGATGGGGCTGGGCTTCCTGCTACATCTGGTGGCCATCGCTACGGCTCAGGAAAGCATCAGGCCCGAGACGAGTCGACCGCAGGGGCCGCGGTTAGACCGGGTCGTCGTCACCGGCAACCAGCGCGTGGAGGAAGAAGCCATTCGGGTGCAAGTGCGGTCGCAGCCGGGCACCCGATTCAATGAGGACACGGTCGACAGCGACATTCGTGCTCTCTACCGCATGGGCTTTTTCGACAACGTCGAAGCCGACCTGTCGCAGCAAAACGACCTCTCGGTGTTGACCTTCCACGTGACGGAACGGCCGCTGATCAAAGACCTCGTCTTCGAAGGAAACCGGAAGCTCAGCCGCGAGGATCTCGAAGGCGCGCTGAAAGTACGGCCCAACACCATCCTCGATCCGGAGAAGGTGCGTCGCGGTATCGAAGAGGCCAAGAAGCTGTATGAGAAGAAGGGCTATCTCGATGCCAAGATCGATTACGGCACCACGCCGACAGGCGAAAACCAGGTGACGCTGACCTACAAGGTCGACGAAGGCAAGGTGGTGCGCATCGAGAAGATCGTGTGTGAAGGGGCGCGCGCCTTCAGCCCGCGCGAACTCAAACGCGTCATGCAAACGAAAGAGAAGTGGTTTCTCTCCTTTGTGACGGGCGCAGGTAACCTGGATAACGAAGCACTCAAGACCGACATCGAGCGGTTGACGGCCTTCTACTACGACCACGGGTACATCGACGTGAAGATCGATGAGCCGGCGGTGCAGCGCACGGAGAAAGGCCTCAATGTCACCATCAAGATCGACGAGGGCGATCAGTACAAGGTCGGAACTGTGGATGTGGGTGGAGACTTGCTGGCGGATATGAAGAAGGCGCGTGAGAAGCTGAGCCTCAAGCCCGGTGAGATCTTCCGCACCAGCAAGCTCCGCGAGGATATCAACAGCTTGACCGAAGTCTATGGCGACCAAGGCTACGCTTTCGTCAACGTCACCCCTGACACCGACGTCGATCGGGCCGGCAAAACCGTCGATGTTACCTACAAGGCCAGTCGCGGCCCGGAGGTCTACATCGACAAGATCGACGTTACCGGCAACACCAAGACACGCGACAAAGTCATCCGGCGCGAGCTGGAACTGGGAGAGCAGGAGCGTTTTTCCGGATCGAAACTGCGGCGCAGCCAGGAACGCCTGCGCCGACTGGGCTTCTTCGAAGACGTCAACATCACGACGCGCAAGGCCGAAAGCGAGGACCGGCTCGATCTGCTGGTGGACGTCAAGGAAGCTTCGACCGGCGCATTTTCGGCGGGCGCCGGCATCTCCTCGGGTGAGAATTACCTGTTCAACGTCCGGCTCTCCGAGATCAACCTCTTCGGCCGTGGACAGCGGCTGGTCCTCAATGCCGACTTCGGCGCCATCCGCCGGAACTTCAGCCTCGACTTCACCGAGCCGTACTTTCTCGATACGGAGCTAACCGCCGGCTTCAGTCTGTTCAACTGGCAGTTGATCTTCGATCAGTTCACCCGCGGTGGTACCGGCGCCAGCGTACGCACCCTGTACCCGTTCAGCGCCCTGGGCTGGGATGCGTTGGGGCCGCTTCCGCTGCTGGACACGCGGTTCGGTCTCGAATACCGCATCGAAGATGCAGAAATCAAGGACGTCAGCCAGGCGGCGCCTACGCAGATTCGTACCGAGCAGGGAACCAGCCTCACCAGCGCCATCATCCCCCGCTTGTTCCGGGATACGCGCAATCACCCGTTTGATCCGACCTCAGGCTCGTCGCAGGATCTGTCCGTGGAAGTGGCCGGTCTCGGCGGCCAGAGCCAATTCATCAAGGCCGAAGCCCGCGGGCGGTGGTACTTTCCGTTCTGGAAGAGTCCCTCCTTGGGCACGTTCACATTCTCGACCGGCGGGACTCTGGGCTACGGTCTCGGCTACGGCACCGAGCGCGAGTTGCCGCTCTTCGAGCGCTACTTCCCCGGCGGAATCAACTCCGTCCGCGGGTTCCGAATTCTCTCGCTGGGGCCGCGCAACGCGGTGTGGGACAACTATCCCCGTCTGCTGAACACGAACCCAGTCGGTGGCAGCCAGCAACTCATTTTCAACGAGGAAGTCATCTTTCCGATCGTCGAAGCCCTGGGGTTGAAAGGCGTAGTCTTCTTCGACGCCGGCAACGCCTTCTCCGCCGCGCAGGGAATTGATCTCGGTGAGATGCGGATGGCGACCGGCGGCGGTTTGCGCTGGCTGTCGCCCATCGGCCCCCTGCGGATCGAGATCGGCTTCCCGCTCAACCCGCACGTGGGTGACGACAAACAGACCGTGATGTTCTCGTTCGGCGGCCCACCGTGATGGATGACCGGCTCACGGCATCTGGCGCCTCGCCGATCGTCAGGGAACCGTTCTCCTTGCTGCGACCAGCGATAGGCGGTAAGCGATACGTGAAATACGCAGGAGGCTATTGTTCATGAAGGCTGTTTGGTGGATCGTCGCAGGAGTGCTCGCCGCGAATGTCGCCTGGGCGCAGAGTACGCCGAAGATCGGCTATGTCGACTTGCAGCGTGCGCTCAATGAATCCGAGGCCGGCAAGAAGGCCAAAGAGGAGTTCAAGGTCCAAGTGGATAAGCTGCAAGCGCAGTTGAAAAAGCAGAAAGACGAGATCGAAGGCTTGAAAGATCAGCTCGACAAGAAGTCGCTGGTCATGAAGGAGGATGAGCGCGGCAGCCTCGAGGAAGATTACCGCAAGAAGCTTCGCGACTTCGAACGCAACTACAAAGATTCACAGGCCGACCTCCAGAAGAAGGACAACGAGCTGACCGGCGTCATCATCCGGGAGCTCCAGGAGGTCATCCGCGCATACGGCGAGCGCGAGAACTACACGGCCATCCTCGAAGCCAGCAGCAACGCGATGCTGTACGGGGCCAAGAGTGCCGACCTGACCGACGCCATCATGCAAGAGTACAACAGCGCGCATCCCGGTAAGAAGAAAAAGGAAAAATGAGCGCGAACGCCTTGTTCGTGAGGACCGCGTATGACCGTCAACCAGCGGGTGTTCGATTACCACGAGATTGCGTCGCTGTTGCCGCATCGATTCCCGTTTCAGTTCGTCGATCGGGTTCTCGAGTTTGAAGACGGCCGGCGGATCGTGGCGTTGAAGAATGTTTCCATCAACGAGCCGTTTTTCCGCGGGCATTTTCCCGAACAGCCGTTGATGCCGGGAGTGCTCATCTGCGAGGCGCTGGCGCAAGCGGGAGCGCTGCTGGCGCACCGGTCGCATGACGGGGTGCAGGAGGGGCGCGTCGTGGTGTTGGCCGGCCTCGACCGGGTCCGCTTCCGGCGCCCGGTGGTGCCGGGCGATCAACTGCACCTGGAGGTGGTGCTGCTCAAGCGCCATCGGCCGCTATGGAAGATGCACGGCGTAGCTCGCGTGGATGGAGAGATGGCAGCTGAGGCGGACCTCTCGGCCATGGAAGTCGAAAGGACGCGCCGACCGTGAACGGTCCGCGCATCCATCCGACCGCCATCGTCGCGGCGGGTGCGCAACTCGACAGCGACGTCCAGGTTGATGCGTATGCCATCATTGGTCCCAAGGTGCGCATCGGACGCGGTACGGCCGTCGGGGCGCACGCCGTCATTGACGGCCGCACGACCATCGGTTGCGAGAACCGTATCTTTCACCATGTTTCGATCGGCGCGATCCCGCAGGATCTCAAGTACCGCGGCGAGGACAGCGAACTGATCATCGGTGATCACAACCTCATTCGCGAGTTTGCCACGCTGCATGTCGGTACCAGCGGTGGCGGCATGGTCACTCGCGTCGGCGACCATAACTTGTTGATGAATTACAGCCATACCGCCCACGATTGCCAGATCGGTAGCCATAATGTCGTCGCCAACGGCGCGCAGTTTGCGGGGCACGTGGCGGTGGAGGACTACGTCATCGTCGGCGCATTGGTGGGGATCCATCAATTTGTAAAGATCGGTGAATCGGCTATCCTGGGTGCCGGTGCCATGGTGACGCAGGATGTTCCGCCGTTTTGCAATGCCACGGGCGACCGGGCGCGGCTGCATGGGCTCAACCTCGTGGGTCTCAAGCGCCGCGGGTTCGGCCCCGAACTGGTGCGTGACATCAAACGGGCGTATCGCATTCTCTTCAAATCCGGCCTCAAGGTCGCCGAAGCGGTGACCAAAGTACGCCAGGAGATTCCGGCATCACGCGAGGTGGAACGGCTCCTCTCGTTCGTTCAGACGTCCGAACGGGGGGTGTGCCGGTAGGAAGCAATCGACGGTCGATCACCCGTGACCGACGGCGATGACCCGTGGTTGCGAAACGCTCGACGCTCGTTAACTGACTGAATGCAGCGCGTTGGACTCATTGCTGGGAACGGCCGCTTCCCGCTGATATTCGCCCGCAGCGCTCGGGCGCAGGGCTTCGAGGTGATCGCCATCGCGCACCAAGGGGAGACGCTGCCCGAGCTGGCGGAGCTGGTGCATGCCATTACCTGGGTGAACGTTGGCGAGTTGGGGCGTATCATCCACAGTTTGCAGCTGGCAGGCGTGCGGCGTGCGGTGATGGCCGGCGGGATTCGGAAAGCGGCGCTGCTCGAGCACTTCGCTCCCGACGACCGCGGACTGAGCTTTCTCGCCCGTCTGGTGCACTTGGGTGACGATGCCCTCCTCCGCGGGGTCGCGGCGGAATTGGAGGCTGAAGGCATTGAGATCGCGCCGTCGACGCTGTTTCTCGAGGCCTTGCTGGCACCGTCCGGAACATTGACACAGCACGTCCCGAGCGAAGCGCAGTGGCGCGACGTTCGTCATGGTATCGAGGTGGCGCAGGCGATCGGCCGCTGGGACATCGGACAAAGCGTGGTCATCAAGTCCGGCATGGTGCTGGCCGTGGAGGCCATCGAAGGTACCGACGCGACTGTTCGGCGTGGAGGGAGCCCCGGCGCCGTCGTGGTCAAGGTGAGCAAACCGCAACAGGATCTTCGCTTCGATGTTCCCGCCGTGGGACCGGAGACGGTGCACGTGTGCATCGCGGCCGGCATCGCCGTACTTGCGGTCGAGACCGGGAAGACGCTGCTTCTGGAAAAGGAAGAACTGCTGCGTGAAGCGGATGCAAACGGCCTGAGCATCGTGGGCGTGGAGATCGGCGCTGTGCCGGCGGGGTTGCGATGAGCACACCGCTACGGGCCGCCGTCGTTGGCGTGGGACACCTCGGGGGATTCCATGCCGAGAAATACGCCAGCATGCGTGACGTCGATTTGGTTGCGGTCGTCGATGCCGATGCGGACCGCGCACAGACTGTGTCCGCCCGTTGTCGGACGGAAGGCCTGACGGACTACCGCCAGCTGTTCGGCCGCATCGACTGCGTCAGCCTGGCGGTGCCATCGCCATTGCACTACCCGCTGGCGCACGACTTCCTGACACACGATGTCGACGTGCTGGTGGAGAAACCACTGACGACCACGGTGGCGGAGGGCCGCGCCCTGGTCGACGCGGCCGAGCAACGCCAGCGGATCTTGCAGGTCGGGCATTTGGAACGCTTCAATCCCGCCATTCGTGCGCTTGCCGGCGTGGTCACCCAGCCACGCTTCATCGAATGTCATCGCCTGGCGCCATTCGTCGAACGCGGCACCGATGTCGACGTGATCTTGGATCTCATGATCCACGACCTCGACGTCATTCTGAGCTTGGTGCGTGCCGACGTACAATCGGTGGAGGCGGTCGGGGTGCCGGTGTTGTCGGAAACCGCGGACATCGCCAACGCCCGCCTGCGGTTCACCAGCGGCTGCATCGCCAACATCACCGCCAGCCGCGTTGCGCTCAAGCGCGAGCGTAAGATCCGCATCTTTCAAGCGGACACCTATGTGTCGGTGGATTACGGCGAAAAACACGTGCGCGTCTGTCGCCGCGTGATCACCGACGGCGCGCCCTCCATCACGGTCGAAGAGCACGCGCTGGGCGAAGGGGATGCGCTATTCGATGAAATCGAGCACTTCGTCCACGCCGTGCGGACCCGGCAGCGTCCGCTGGTGGATGGGCGTACGGCCTTGCGCGCACTGGAGGTCGCCGAGCGCATTCGCGTCAGCCTGGAGACGGCATGAGTGGCACAGCTCGCAAGGTGCTGCTGGTCGCCGGCGAGGCCTCCGGAGATCTCCACGGCGCCTCCTTGGTGGCGGCGTTGCGGTGCAGCGATCCTGATCTCGAAGTGTGGGGTGTCGGCGGTGACCGCTTGCGCGCGGCCGGCATGCACATCCTGGTCGACACGGCGGCGGTCTCGACCATGGGGTTTGTCGAGACCTTCGGCACACTCGGCCGGTTGCTCTCGACATACCGGCGCCTGCGGCGTTTTCTGGTGGAAGAGCGGCCAAGGCTCGTGGTGCTGATCGATTTCCCCGAGTTCAACCTCTTCCTTGCCAAGCGCGCCAAGGCCATGGGCATCCCCGTCTTCTATTATATCGGCCCGCAAGTGTGGGCGTGGCGGCGCGGGCGGGTGCGCAAGATCGCGCGCCGCGTCGACCGCCTCGGCCTGGTCTTTCCGTTCGAGCCGGAGCTGTATGGCAACGGCCATGGTCTGGCAGAGTTCGTCGGCCATCCACTGCTCGATGCGGCGCACCCCACCCGCACGCGTGAAGCCACCCTGGTCCAGTATGATCTCGATCCGGCGCGCCCGATCCTGGCGCTGCTCCCGGGTAGCCGTAAGAAGGAGCTGCACCAGTTGATACGGCCCGCAATGGAGGCGGCTGAGCAGCTCCGCCGTCGCGGTTGGCAAGTGGTCATCGCGTTGGCGCATACGTTGACCAGGGACGACATAGCGGCGGCGCTGGGCGGGAAGTTACCGGGGGTGCCGATCGTGGAAAACGACACGTACAACCTGATCCACGCCGCCGATACCGTCTTGGTGGCGTCGGGGACGGCAACCCTCGAGACGGCGTTGCTGGGTCGGCCGATGGTGATCATGTACCGCGTTGCGCCGCTGACGTTTGCGTTGGCGCGTCTGCTGGTGCATGTCGATCACATCGGTATGCCGAACTTGATTCTGGGCCGCGCGGTGTTTCCGGAGTTGATCCAGGGCGATGTGACCCCCGAGAGGCTGGTGGCGGCGGTGCAGGACGTATTCGCCCGGCGGGGCGAGCTGGGTGAGGCGCTGCGTGAGCTGCGCGGCAAATTGGGCGAACCCGGCGCTGCCGGCCGTGCCGCACGCATGGCGTTGGAGCTGATGGCATGAAGCAGGCCCATCTCTATCGGAGGTTGCTGGCCTACGCGCGGCCATACTGGTGGCCGCATTTCAGCCTGGCCGTTGTGTGCATGGTCCTGTTCAGCGCCACCAATGGCGTGATGCCGTTTTTGATCCGACACATCTTCGATGATGTGTTCACCAACAAGAACCTGTTCGCCTTGAAGGTCCTCCCGGGGATCATCGTGGCGACGTTTCTGTTCCGCGGGATCGTTGGCTTCGGCAGTACGTACCTGACCGAGTATGTTGGCCAACGCGTCGTGGCTGACATGCGCAACGCGCTGAACGACCACATTCAGCACTTGTCGCTATCGTTCTTCAATCGCACCCCGACCGGCACCATTGTCTCGCGTATTACCAACGACGTCTCGCTGGTCCGCTCGGCACTCACTGATGCCGTGGCTTCGGTACTGAAGGATTCCTCGTCTCTGATCATCCTGGTGGCGGTGGCGTTCTACCAGGATTGGTTGCTCTCGCTGATCGCCTTCGTGGTGTTCCCCATATCGGTCTTGCCCATCATCCGCCTTTCCAAACGGCTGCGGGGTTTCTCCAGGAAGGGTCAGGTATCGATGGGGAACATGACTATGCTGCTGCAGGAGACGATCCAGGGCAACCGCGTCGTGAAAGCCTTCGGTATGGAGGGGTACGAGAAGCAGCGCTTCGCCGACGAAAACGATCGCTTGTTCCGGCTCTACATGAAGGCCACGCGCATCCGCGCCTTCACCAACCCGATGATGGAAATCCTTGCCGCCTTCGGCATTGCCGGTGTGGTGTGGTACGGCGGCTACAGCGTCATCGTCGGTGGCCGCACCCAAGGAGCGTTCTTGGCGTTTCTGACGGCGCTCTTCCTGCTGTACGAGCCGTTCAAGGGACTGGCGAAGACAAACAACGCCATCCAGCAGGCCATGGGCGGCGCGGAGCGCGTCATGGAACTGCTCGATACGGGGACCGACGTGGTCGACAGTGGTACGCGCCGCCTCGATCGCGTGCGCCACGGCATCCGCTTCGAGGGTGTGCGCTTCCGCTATGATCATGACCTCGTGCTGCGCGACGTGGACCTGGAGATCCGACGGGGAGAGGTGGTGGCGCTCGTTGGCATGAGCGGCGGCGGGAAGAGCACGCTCGCCGACCTCATCCTACGCTTTTACGATGTTGCCGAGGGGCGCATCGCCATCGATGGCATCGACATCCGCGAGTTCGCGCTTGCCAGCCTGCGGGCGCAGGTCTCAATTGTGACGCAGCACACCTTTCTCTTCAACGATACGATCCGCAACAACATCGCTTACGGCGACATCGCGCAGAACATGGAGGCCATCATCGCCGCGGCGCGTGCCGCCAATGCTCACGACTTCATCATGGAAATGCCCGACGGTTATGACACCGTGATCGGCGAGCTGGGGATCAAACTGTCCGGTGGCCAGCGCCAACGCTTGGCGATCGCGCGGGCGTTGCTGAAGGATGCTCCCATCCTGGTGCTCGATGAGGCCACGTCCGCCTTGGACAACGAGTCGGAGCGCCAGGTGCAAGGCGCCCTGGAGGTGTTGATGCGCAACCGTACCACGCTGGTGATCGCGCACCGCCTGTCCACCATCCGCCGTGCCGACCGCATCGTGGTGATTGTGAGCGGGCAGGTTGTCGAGCAAGGAACCCACGAAGAACTGCTGACGCTCAACGCCGAGTACCGCAAGCTCTACGATCTACAGTTCCGCGACACCGACGACTCGGCGCCGAAGGTCCTGCATTGAGGGACCGCCGCCAGCAGCGATGGCGATGAGATCAGCGGCGCCCGAGCCGAAAAGGCGGAATAGGAGTGGTGTGCAGAACACCGCACCACAGATGCCGTATCCGGTCACTGGCGGTCCCCGCCGGCGGCATCGGTTCCGCGAGATGTCCCTGCGCCTGCTCACCGCGGTCGCGCCCATTCTCCTCAGCGGTGCGTTGTGGGTGATTGCGAAGACGCTCCGCATCCGTTTCGCCGGTGCCGAGGATCTCTTCGGGCGCTGGCGGCGGGGCGAGCGGGTCATCATCGCGTTTTGGCACGACCGCGCCGTGATGATGCCGGTCGCCTATCGGGGCCGGAAGATGTGCATCATGAACAGTCAGCATCGTGACGGCGAGATCGCCACACGTGCGGCGGCGCGGTGGGGCATCCGCGCGGTGCGGGGCTCGGCCACCCGCGGGGGTGTGGCTGGATTCCTGCAACTTCTGCGCGCGTACCGGGACCATTATGATCTGGCGGTGGTTCCGGATGGGCCGCGCGGGCCGCGACACGTGGTCAAGCCCGGCATCATTCACCTCGCACGGGCGACCGGCGCGCCGATCTTTCCCGTGACCTACGCGGCCACGCGCCAACGACAGTTGCGGAGTTGGGACCGCCTGATCATCCCGCTCCCGTTTGCCCGCGTGCTGTACGTTGCGGGTGAGCCAATAGAAGTCTCTCGTCATGCCGACGATGACGAAATTGAAGCCAAGCGACTCACGCTCGAAGCCCGACTCAACGACATTACGGAAATGGCGGAAGCAGAGGTCGCGCGTTGAGCGGGAACACGAGCGTTGAGGCGTCGGGGGGCCCCGGCATGACCGGGGCGGCTGCCTACGCAGCCTACGATGCCGCCGGTCTTGTCCTGGGGTTGGCCGCTGCACCGTTCTTGCCGCTGCTGCGGCGCACACGCTACGGCCACGGCTTGGCTGAGCGGCTGGGCCGTGTCCCACCTGCGGCACGTGGCCTGCGAAATCCCGTCTGGGTCCATGCGGCGTCGGTCGGTGAAGTGTTGGCGGCGGCAGCGCTGGTCGAGCAACTGCGGCAACACTGGCCCGACCGGCACGTGCTGGTGTCGACCACGTCTCTCGGTGGCCGCGAAACCGCACGCACGCGCCTCGGTGCGGATGCGGTGATGCTTTTGCCGCTCGACATCGGTCCCGTCGTCGAACGCGTCATGCGTGCGGTGCAGCCCCGCTGTCTCGTGCTGGTGGAGACGGAAATCTGGCCGGCGTTGATCCGGGCGGCGGCGCGGCACCGCGTCCCGTGTGTGATGGTGAGTGGCCGCATCTCGGCGCGTGCCGCAATTCGTTATGCGTGGGTGCGGTGGTTGACGCGTGCGGCCGTGGCGCACGTCAGCGCCTTCGCCATGCAAACCGACGCCGACGCCGCGCGCATCATCGCCCTCGGTGCTCCTCCAGAGCGCGTGCAGGTCGTCGGCAGCCTGAAATTCGCGCGCGCAGGTGCCGCTGATTCCGGCTCGGCGCATGCGGTCACTTCGCAGGTGCTGGTCTCCGGGCGGCCGTTACTGGTTGCGGCGAGCACGCACGCCGGCGAGGAACAGATGGTTCTTGATGCGTGTATGCCCCTCTGGAGCGAACATCCCGAGATGCTCCTGTTGATTGCTCCGCGGCGACCCGAGCGCTTCGATGAGGTGAGCCTGCTGCTGGCAGGCGCGGGCGTAGTGTCGGAGCGGCGTAGCGCGGTACGCCAAGCGGTTGCTCGCTCAACACAGGTGCTGCTACTTGATACGCTGGGAGAGTTGCCGAATCTTCTCTCCACTGCCCGAGCCGTTTTCGTCGGCGGAACCATGGTGCCGGTAGGAGGACACAACGTGTTGGAGCCAGCACTGTTCGGCAAGCCCGTCGCTTTTGGTCCGTTCACCGAAAACGTCGCCCTTGCCGCTGACGCGTTACTCGATGGCGCTGCCGGCACCAGGGTGCACGGCGCGGAGGAGTTACGAGCGGTGTGGAGCCGGCTGTTGCGGTGTCCGGAAGTCGCCGAACAGATGGGGGCACGTGGTCGTGCCATGGTGGCGGCCCGAGCGGCAGTGGCGCAACGCACCTTCGAAATGGTACGCAAGTGTGTGGAGGAGAGGACGTAATCGTCTGCGGCGGTGGCCTAGCGTGAAGTGACATGTCGAGCGTAGCGCAGAGTCTTCGCGATGTAGTGTGGAATCGCCGCGGGGTGGGCGGTTGGGCGGCGTGGCTGGCGCTGCAGCCGGCCAGCGGCCTGTTTGCCACCGGGGTGGCGCTGCGCAATCTCGCCTATCGTGTCGGCGTGTTACCGGTTCATCGCGCCGGGATCGCCGTCGTCAGCGTCGGCAACCTTTCGGTCGGCGGGACCGGGAAGACGCCGGTTACGCTGTGGCTGGCGCGGCGGTTAGCCGCAGCCGGGTTGCGCGTGGGGATTCTCTTGCGCGGGTACAGCGGCCGGGCGAGCGGGGTGACCGTGGTGTCCACGGGCAATGGCCCGGAAGCCGGTGTCGATGCCGTTGGGGATGAGGCGGTGATGCTGGGGAAGTCCTTTGACGGTGTGGTGCTGACGGCGCGCCGGCGTATCGAAGGGGTCGCGGCGGCCGAGCAAATGGGCTGTCAGGTGGTGGTGCTCGACGACGGTTTCCAGCACCGGGCGTTGGCGCGCGATTTCGATCTCGTGCTGCTTGGTGGCCGCTCAGCCGGCCTGTTGCCCGCCGGTCCGATGCGCGAGCGCATCGCGGCCCTCCGGCGCGCCGACGCCGTGGCTGTCGTCCTCAAGAACGACGACCCGCCGATCGCTATGCCGCTGATCGCCAAGCCGTCGTTTGTCGTCCGGCTCGTACCTCAGGCATTGGTCGAATCGGATGCGGGCCGCTGGCGTGAACTACCCATCGGCTTGTTGTCCGGACGGCGTATCGCGGCGGTGGCTGGCGTCGCAGACCCGGCTCCATTCTACACCACGCTGCGGATGTGGGAGGCTCAGGTCGAAGAGATTTTCGAGTTTCCGGATCACCATGCGTATACGCGGGTCGATTGGCAGCACATTACGCGCGGCGCGCGGGACGTCGAATTGATCGTGACGACGGAAAAAGATTTGGTGAAGCTCGAGCAGTTCCCGTTCCCGAGGGGTAAACTGGTGGCGCTCCGTATCGCGCCGCAAGTGGAGGACGCCGAGACGCTGATCCGGTCGGTGCTGGAGCGTGCCCGGCTACCGAGGGCGGCGTTAATATAGGAGGAGTCGATGGCAATCAGTCAGGAGTTATTGGAGATTCTCGCTTGCCCGAAATGCAAAGGCGATGTGCGTCTGACCGACGCGCAGGACGGTCTGATTTGCGGCCGCTGCAAGCTGATGTACCCAATCAAGGACGACATCCCGGTGATGCTGATCGATGAGGCGATTCCCGTCTGAGGCAGCATTCAGCGCGGTCAGCCGCCAGCTGTCCGCTTGCTGGATCACCTTTGAGCTGAACGCTGATTGCTGACGGCTTCGATATGCGTTTTCTCGTCGCGCAAACGAGTTTTCTCGGTGATGTGGTCCTGAGCACGCCGGTGTTTGCGGCCTTGCGCCGGCACTACGTCGGAGCTCACATCACGGCACTGGTACGGCCCGAGGTGGCCGGCGTGCTCGACGGCCACCCGGACGTGGATGCGGTCCTAACCGACGATAAGCGGGGTCGTGAGGGCGGAATTGCCAGCCTCCGCGTCGTGCGAAAGATCCGCGACGGCGACTTCGATGTGGCGTTGGCGCTGCACAAGTCGTTGCGCACGGCCTGGTTGTTGGCTGCGGCGGGTATCGGCTGGCGTATCGGTTTTCGACAAAGCGCCGGCTGGTTTTTGTACCATCGTCGGGTGCAACGCGATGCGACGCGGCATGATGTCGAACGGAATTTGTCGATCCTTAGCGGCCTCGGTTTCGACCCTTATCAGGGTGAGGTGCGCCCGTATGTGGCGTGCCGGCGTGAAGCGGTGGCCCGTTTCCACTCCGCCCTGCACGCGCGGGGTGTCGATCCAGACGCGCCCCTCGTTGGCATCGCGCCCGGATCGGTCTGGGCGACGAAACGCTGGACGGTGGAAGGCTATGGTGCGCTGCTCAGCGGACTGCAACGCGAGCTCGGCGCCACCCCTGTGCTGCTCGGCTCAGCCGCCGACGCGGCGTGTGCCGAAGCGATTCATCTCACTGCCGGGCGAGTTGGCGTCAACCTCGTCGGCCAGACCGATCTCGGCATGCTGGTCGCGGCGATTGACCAGTGCCTCGTACTGGTCGCGAACGACAGCGCGCCGGTGCACATTGCAGTAGCCCGCGAGACCCCGGTGGTGGCAATTTTCGGCCCCACTGTGCCCCGGCAGGGGTTTGGTCCATACACGGATCGCGCCCGTGTCGTGGAGCGGGATCTGCCGTGCCGTCCCTGTGGACGCCACGGCGGTCGTCGCTGCCCGCTCGGGACGCATGCGTGTATGCAGGAGATCAGCGCCCGGGATGTTCAACGAGCCGTGATCGATCTCTTGCGCCAATGTGCCGGCGCCACAACGGTGGGGCAGTCTTCGGCGGTGCACTGACGGCGTGGAGTGGTGTGTTCATTCCGGACGGGTTTGAGCGCGTGCGAGAGGATCGCACGTGGGTGTTGGTGCGTTCGGATGCCCGCGAGTGGCTCGTGCCGCTTTTGATGAAGGTAGGCTGCGGCGGGGCGGGATATGACATGCGTATTCTCCCCGGTGGTCGGGGCGGCGCGGTGGTAGTGCGCATCGACGCGCACGAGGTGGTGCTGCGGTCCTGCCGACGTGGGGGCGTGCCTGCCCGGGTGCTGCGCGACACGTACTTTGGCCGGACGCCGCGCCCGTTCCGGGAATTGTGCATGCTCGAGACCCTGCGGCGGGGTGGGGTGCCGGTCGTCGAGGGTATGGGGGCTTGTGTGCGCTGGTTGGCGCCGGGTTGCTACAAAGGGTGGATCGCGACACGATATATTCCTGATGCATGCACGCTCTGGGAGTGGGCGTCCGGTGGGGTTGGCCAGTGGCAGCGCCCAGCCGTGTGGCGTCTGGTCGGTAAGGCGATTCGTCGGCTACACGACGCCGGGGCCAGACATCCCGACCTCAATCTGCACAATGTCCTCCTCTGCCCGGGGACCGAAGCCCCGACGGTGTTGTTGGTCGATTTCGACCGACCGCAGTGGTCTGGGTTCCGTGGGCCGGATGCGGATCTGGCACGTCTGCGGCGTTCGGCACGGAAGCTGGACCCGCAGGGGAGCCGAGTGACACCGGCGGACTTGGGAGATCTGCTGGTGGGATATCGCGAGCCAAGCTCGTGACTGCCGACCGCATCCTGATCGTGCTGCTGGGAGCGATTGGCGACGTCACGCTGGCGTTGCCGCTGCTCAGCCGCCTGCGACGCGGCTATCCGAACGCGCATATCGTCTGGGCGGTCGAGCCGGCTGCCGCGCCGCTCCTGCAGCATCACCCGGCGCTGAACGACATCTTAATGTTCGATCGACCTCGCGGAGTCTCCGCCTTCCTGCATTTCCTGCGACAGGTCCGTGCCCAGCGTGCCGAGTTGACGCTCGACCTCCAGCGCCACCTGAAAAGCGGCATCGTCAGCCGCGCGTCAGGGGCGCCAGTGCGCTTGGGGTTCCATCGCCGGAACGCGCGTGAAGGAAACTGGCTGTTCAATACCCACACCGTGGAGCCCATGCCGCATTTGAGTCCAAAGCTGCAGCAGTTCCTGCGCTTTGCCGACTGGCTGGGCGTCGAAGATGCGCCGGTCTCATTTGGGCTCGGGCTGACCGACGCGGAGGAGAAAGGTGTGGACGACCTACTCTCCGGTGTGCCGTCACCGTTCGTCGTCGGCTTTGTCGGTGCGAGTTGGGAAAGCAAGCCGTGGTTCGTGGGTCCTACCGCATCCGTTGCCGATGCCTTGGCGGCCCGAGGTGTCGGGGTGGTGCTCGTTGGCGGGAAGGCCGACGCGGAGTTTGCTGCGGCAGTGACGAGTACGGTACGTTCGCCGGTGCACGATCTGGCCGGCCGCACGACGCTGCGCGATCTGATCGGCATCTTCCGCCGAGCCCGCGCAGCCTTCGGCCCGGACACCGGACCGATGCACATCGCCGCAGCGGTGGGCACCCCTGTCATTTCCTTATGGGGTGCCACCAGTCCGGCCCGTTCCGCACCCTGGGGGAGCGAGGATCGCGTCATCCTCGGGACAGCGCCGTGCAGCCCCTGCTATCTCCGTCGCTGCCCCATTGGGCGCTTGTGCATGGAGTCGATCACGGTCGAGGCGGTGGTTGCCAAGCTGACTGCAGCGCTCGGCTGAAGTAACGGTACGGCGCTACGAAGCCAAGGCCCAAAACCTAAGAGCCACATTTCGGGGCTTTCGGGGTGCCGCTTTCTGCTGCCTTTCTCATTTGAACGCAGCAAACAGCTCTTGCAACGCTTGCATCTGGCCGCCACGGGTCGAGGAGGGTACGAGCATTGGTATTTTGACACCCGCGTCGTACCAGGCCTCGATGCCGTCGCGCACCTGTGCCACGGAGCCGTAGAGCGTGACATCCGACAGCCAGGCGTCGCTCATGAGGGCGGGGATCTTGTCGTGCTCGCCGGCTGCCAGCGCGCGCTGGATGGCGCGCATCTCCTCTTCATACCCCGCTTCGATCCAGTAGTTCTGATAGTTCGGCAGCATCACATACATGGTGAGCGTCTTGCGCATCACGGCCGCCGCGGCGGCGCGGTCGTCGGCGATGCAAGTGGGAATCATGTCGCCGACAAAGAAGGTGGCACGCGCTGTGTCCGGGAGAACCGAGAGCGAGGTTCGCATGTGCGAGCGGGCGGCGTTGGCCCACACCGCGCCCTGAGCAATTTCGCCGGACAACTCCACCATCTTCTTGCGCAAGGTAGCGAGAATGATCGGCGGTAGATCGCCCCAGCGCTGCGCACCCTTGCGCAGTTGGTCGACGAAGTGGCGCATATCCGCCAGCGGCTTTCCCGTTTTGACGCCGAAGCGTGCGTTCATCACGTCGTGGCTGACGCCGATGCCGAAGCGGAAGCGGCCACGGCTGAGCTCGTGAATGAGCGCGGCGGTCTGGGCATAATCGAACGGGTGACGCGCATAGATGTTCGCGATGGCGGTGCCGAACTCGATCTCCTTCGTGCACAACGCTAAGGCTTCACACAGGCCGACTCCGTCCCCGAAGCTGGCACAGTAGATCCCGGAAAAGCCCTGGCGCTCGATTTCCTGCGCCACTTCTAACGTTGCTTGGCGCCGGCCAGGCATGGCCGCCAAACTCACTGCAGGTTTTTTCATGGTGCCATTCCTTTCTTGCACAAGTGAAGACACAGGCCAAAGGTGAAAGTCGAAAGCGGAAAGCCCAAAACGCAAAGGATACGGTTTTACGTTTTGCGGGTTAGGTCTTATGCGTTCCTCTCGCCAGCCGTGTCAGCTCATCCCGTTGCGACCACTCGAAACGGACGCGTTTCCCTCCCTGCCGAGCGGCGACGCCGGTGCCGCGTGCGACGGTGCCGATCACCGTTGCGGGAATCTTCCGGCGCCCCAGCCCGCGCAGGAGCGGGCCCACATCGTGCTGCGATATGGTCAGCAACAGGGCGCCGGAACCTATTAGGCCAAGTGGACGAAGTCCAAAGTGCGCACACAGCCGCGCCGTGTGGGCGTGTACGGGGATGCGGTCGAGGTCGACGATCAACTGCTTGTGGGAGGCCGTGGCGAGCTCGAAGAGCGCAGCGGCGACGCCACCCTCAGTAGGGTCGTGCATCGCCGTTGCGCCGGTACGCGCCGCAAGCAGCGCCTCCGTCACGACGGAAATCCCGGGTCGGTGGTGGAAACGCGCCGCTTCCCGCTGGCCGGCGATCCCCAGGACCTTGCGTGCATCGCGCGTGAACGTCCGCGCGATGATCGAGGTGCCTTCGATCCCGGCAAGCTTGGTCATGATCAGGGCATCGCCGACGTGGGCGCCGGCTGACGTTACCAATCCGTCGCGGGGGACGATGCCTTGCATGTCCCCCGCAACGATCGGCCGGTTCACGGCAGTAGACACCTCCGTGTGCCCGCCGGTTACGGCGATGCCTAAGCTGCGGGCGCTGCGGTCAATATCTTGAAAGATCTGCTTGACGATCCGCGGGAGAGTATTGGACGGAACAATGATGCTGGCCTGGAACCATGCCGGTCGCGCTCCCATCACGGCGACGTCGTTGGCGTTCACATGGACCGCGTACCAGCCGATTTCGTCGGCGGTAAACGTCACGGGATCACTTTTCAGGATCAGATATTGGGAACCAAGATCGATGACCGCGGCATCTTCGCCGAACGTCGGTCCGAGCACGACGCGGCGGTCCGGGGCGCCGTGGAAGCGAAGGAGTCGTTGCAGGACGGCGACTGGCAGCTTGCCCGGAAGCAGACGCATGTCTCTCAGCTGACGAGTGGGTTGGTCTATGCCAAGAGGACTATGGGATTCAGTCCCTTGGCGCGGTCTTCGTCATTATGGACCAGATTCATGATTTCGTCACGGTGGGTACCGAGGAACGTGCCGCGGAGGACCACGATGATTCGCTTTCGCCATACGATACCGGGCCGAATCTGGTGAATCAAATGTAGAATCAGACGGCCCGGGCCAGTGGTGCGAGCTACTTTGACTCGCGCTGGCGCCATGATTTGGCACATCGCTCGCGAAACAGTCAGATTCCACACCAATCTGCTACGCTGAGAGTGATGGAGGATCTGTCAAGCTATCCGTTCTCCACTCTGGCATGATTTTCGCTCTTGAGTCTGACCGGCGGCGAGAGGAAAGGGAAAAATGAAAACAACCCGTTCTCAGTCGGAAGTCGCAATAAAAACTCAGCTTCTCAAGATTGGGGTGGAAGTGTTTCCGGTCTATGGCGATGAGAAGTTGGGATGGAGCGTCGATGCCGGGGACTTATACCCCCAGATCCCGGCATGGTTTCGCTACCGGTCGATCGACGAGCTCTTCTTTGCGCTGGTGAATCTGAACATCAGCCCGGAAGGGCAAGCCTAGTAGACCGTTGAAGCTGCAACACCGATGACTGGCCTCTTCGAATACGAGACGGCTGATTCGCTGTTCGCAACAAACTGGCAGGAATCCCTTCTAGGTCCCATCCCCTTGTCACGACACCGCAGAGCCTCAGTGTTGTGCGGTCTCAATCACTGAACTTACCTTTCGCCCGTCACCTTGACTCATGGTCGTTTTTTCAGCAGCGTTGGCCGTAGTCTGTGTGCCATCATCGCTGACGCAGCCAGAAAGAGGAAATGTGACTGAGACTCCGTACTACCTGCCCATTGGCGACGAGGTCGACATCTTCACGGCAGCCTACGCCAGCCGTCTTCCCATTCTGCTGAAGGGTCCTACCGGGTGTGGGAAGACACGTTTTGTGGAGTACATGGCCTGTACGCTGCGTGGGGCGGCCAATGGCGCAGAGCCAGAGGAACATGGCATTCCTGGGAATCTGATCACGGTTGCGTGTCACGAGGATCTGACAGGCAGCGATTTGGTCGGTCGCTATCTGATAAAGGGTGACGAGACGGTTTGGATCGACGGGCCGCTGACGCAGGCCGTGAAGGCCGGCGCGATTTGCTATCTGGATGAGATCGTCGAAGCGCGCAAAGATACCATCGTTCTGATTCATCCGCTCACTGATCATCGCCGGATTCTTCCCATCGACAAGAAGGGCGAGATCATCGAGGCCCACCCGGATTTCCTCTTGGTGATTTCGTACAATCCCGGCTACCAGAGCGTGTTGAAGGATCTGAAGCATTCTACGCGGCAACGCTTCGTAACCATCGACTTCGACTACCCCCCCCGGGAGAAAGAGGCGCAAATCATTGCGCACGAGAGCGGCGTCGACATGGAGACGGCCCTCGCGCTGGCCAAGCTGGGGGAGAAGGTCCGTCATCTGAAGGCGAGCGGTCTGGAAGAAGGGGTGAGCACTCGACTCCTGATCTACGCCGGCCAGATGATGCAACGGAAGCTGCCGCCACGCCGCGCCTGCCGGGTGGCGGTCAGTACCTCGCTGACTGATGATGTCGAATCGCAACGCGCCATCGATGTGTTGGTCAACGCCATCTTCGAGTGAGCGTTCAGGGATCAGCAGTCCGCCATCAGCAGGGCAGAGACCTGGGTTTGAGGGACGATGGAATTGGTAGCGTTCGGGCTGAGGGCTGCGCCCTGATGGCTGACCGCTCCCTGTGGTTCGAGTCGCATCTGTTCGCCGATCGTCGTGGGCGGCGTGCCCGCACCGACTGCGAGCAGCTGGGGGTGCAGGCGCACGAGGTGATCCTGGCGGCTGGCGACCGGCTGGCCTCGACTTCACCGGTGGTGGCGCAGCAGTTTTACCGTCACGCAGCAGCGGCATGGCGAGCGTTTGGTGGGGATCAGTTCGCGCGTTGGGTCGACCTGGGTGCGACGCTTTTGAGCAGCGAGCCGGCGCAACGGGATGCCGCGCTGGCCTATTTTTCCGTCGCTCCGAAGGCTCTGGCGCGTGCGGGGCTGGAGCGCTTGGACGCCTGGTGTGCGGCAGGTGCGAGAGTGGCGGCGATCTCGCGCAAGCTCGGCGCTACCTTCTTCGAAGGCACTGCGCCGTTCATCGGCCAAATCGACGTTGACGTGCTCGCTGAGTGGGTGGGGAACGGGATACGCTTGCAGGGACTGCCCGGTTGGCGCGGGGAGTTCCTGGCGCAAGCGTATCTTGCCGCGGCTGGCCAGGTGCTCCCGCACCTGCGTGCAGGTGAGTTTGGCCCCTGGGCCGACATTGGCGTAGCTCTGCAACCGGTATTGCGGGAGAATCAATCGTTCGGCCAATTGCCTCCGGGCTTGGAAAGACTGCAGCCTGCCGAACGCGTAGTGCTCTTCGACGCGACGCTGACTATGGCTGCCGTGAGCCCGGCTGCCGCCGCCGTGTTCTATACGAAGTTGCCCACCTCCTTGGGGCGATTGCCGGCCAGAGTGCGCTTGAAGGTGCTGCAAGCGTTCAGTCTGGTGGGCGCATCGGCGGCGAGTTCGCTGCCTGAGATCGTCCCGGTCGTCGGTGCGTTGGTACGCGACCTCCCTGCTGAACACCGCCATGCGGCGCTCGATCTGGTCCTCATGGTGGCCCGTACCTTCCCCGCCGGGACTACGGCGTTGTTGCGGTCGTTACCGGCGGCGTATGAAGAAGCGCGGCACGCCGCCATTGCGCAGTGGGTGGCACGTGGGTTGGCGATCGCCGCCGAGAACCCCGAGGCCGGTGTGGCGTATTTTGGTCTCCAATCGCGTACCAGTGTCAAGGTTCTGCAGGCGTCATCGACGGCGGCAACGCTCGAGGACATGCAAGGCCTGTTGCGGAAGTACGTCCAGATGCTCAGTGGGCGATCGACCACAATCCGGGCGGCCGTTCCGTTCCAGCTCCGGCCTCCTCTCGAGGAATCTCCGCTCGAAAACGACATCGCGCTGCCGCTGAGGATCGATACGTTCGCGACGCATGAAGAGAACTGTCGCGCCTATCGTTTCGTCGCCGCACAATTGGCCGGCCGGCGCGAGTTTGGCACGTACGAGGTTATCCTGCCACCCGACGCCGATGGCCTGCTGCAGTTTCTGCGGGCGCCACAGCATCCAGCGCTGCTGGAGGAATTGTTCCTGGTGGCTGAAGGATACCGCGTTGCGGCCGCCTTGGCGCGGACGTATCCGGGCCTGGCGCGCGAGCAAAGAGAAATTGTCGGGAAGTTCTTGCTGCATCACCAATCGGATGGGGTACCGACCCATGCGGTGCTTTTCGATGCATTGCTCGCGGCCGCGCTGGCGGGCCACGAGCCGACGTGTCTTCCCGTTTGGTTGAGATCCCTTGCCGCAGTCGTGGCGCCGTGCCTGGCGCCGTTGGCGGTACGCGATGCCAGCGCCGATGATTCGCTGCGCATCGCGCAGCTCCTGACGATGCAGCTCGCCGAGCCGGCCGCAGGCTGGGGTGAGGCGTCGCTGGCGGATCTGATCACCGATAGGGAAAGAGAAGCGGTCGATGCACTGATGGATTTCTACATGGACGATGACGCGCCGCTGCCCTCCGGCGATGCGCCGCTGGTGACCACCCCCGCCGCGCCGCCGGTGGACGACGCGCCGGAAGAGTTGCGCCTCCAGCTCGACGAGCTGGAAGACGGTACCGGCGGGCTGACCGTGCCGCTGTCGGCGGAGGAACTCCAACGGCTCATCGAAGCGGGAGCCGATTTGCGCATGAAGCAAGGGTACAGCGACGACATCGAAGGACTGGGGCTGTACATTACCGATTTGCTAGGCAAGTTGGCGCCCGAGCAATTGGAGGAGTTGCGGCAGTTGTTGAGCGACACGCAGCGCGCGGATCGGCCGCTACCGCGCCGCTGGTTGGAACGCCGGAACGAGGGCGCGTCTTTCTATTACGACGAGTGGGACTATCACATCGGTGACTACCGCCAGCGCTGGTGCTGTCTGCGCGAGGTTGCGGTGGATGGAGACTCGGGCGAGTTCTTCAACCGCACGCTGGCCGACTACGCTGGGCTGATTCCCGAGGTCCGCCGGCAGTTTCAGCGCATCCGCCCTGAGATGTACCGTACGGTGAGAGGGCTCGAGGACGGAGAAGATTTCGATCTGAACGCCGTGGTGAACGCGCGCGCCGATTTGCGGGCGAACCGGGCACCGTCGTCGAAGGTGTATGTTGCGCGCACGCGTGAGGAACGGGACGTCGCCACCCTGTTCCTCATTGATATGAGCGCCTCGACGGACGAGCCGGTGCAGAAGCCGGCAGCACCGGCCGGCAGTGACGACGGAGGGCAGAGCGGCGTCGGCCCACACGGCAAGGCTACCGTGCGGGCTCGGCGCATCATCGACATCACGAAGGAAGCCCTCGTCATCATGGCCGAGGCGCTCGCTGAGATTGGTGACGCGTACGCGATCTATGGATTCTCCGGCCATGGGCGGAGCAACGTCGAGTTCTATCTGGTGAAGTCGTTCAACGAGCCTCTGTCGACGGCGGTCAAAGGCCGCATCGGAGCCATCGAGCCCAAGCGCAGCACGCGCATGGGGACAGCGCTACGGCATGCGACCGGGAAGCTGGCCGGGGTCAATTCCCGCTCCCGCCACATCATTCTGCTGAGCGACGGTTTTCCGCAGGATTTCGACTACGGCCAAGATCGGCGCAGCAACGTCTACGGGTTGCGCGACACCAGCGCCGCCCTGCGCGAAGCCGAGACGTCGGGCATCACCCCCTTCTGTATCACCGTCGATAAAGCCGGCCACGACTACCTGCGTGAGATGTGCGACGGCTCACGCTACATGGTCATCGACGACATCAATGCCCTGCCGCGGGAGCTGCCGAAGATCTACCAGCGCGTCGTGACGGTGTAGCGCTCCGGCGTCCCTCCGCGAGTGGTATTTCAAACGTGCGGCAGCACCTCTTGGGCCAGGCGCCGCATGGCGTCTTCACCGGCGAAAGAGAAGATCACCTGCGACAGCTCCCACTCGCGGCCGCGGCGTTTCAGCTCGGCGATGCACTGTTCCGGGGTGCCGACCAGTGCCATGGGCGAGTGCAGTAAGCCTTCCGGAGTGGTGTTGAACATCGGCGCCATGCCTTCAGCCATCGATTGCGTTGCCGCCGGGGAATCGGTGACGAAGGCGGAGAAGATGACGTTGCTGATCTGGATGGCACGCCCGTCGCGGCCATGCCGCTGCGCTTCTTCACGCAGGAAACGGACCTTGGCGCGGAAGCTCTCGTCGGTGAGCTTGGCGACGTTGGCGAGCGAGATATAGCCGGGCTTCCCGGCATCGGAGATGATATTGACGATGTCGGCGTGCTTGGCGGCCACGCGCAGAAGGCCACGGCCGCCGCCTCCGAGTAGGACGGGCGGATGCGGCTGCTGCACGGGCTTCGGCCAAAGGATCGCATCGCGCAGCTGGTAGAACTCACCCGGGAACGTCGTTTCCTCTCGCGTCCACAGCGAGCGGATACAGCTCAAAGCTTCGTCCAGCATGCGCAGCCGCGTGCCGATGTCGGGAAAAGGAATGCCCGTCATGCGAAACTCCCGTTCCGTCCATCCCGTGCCGAGTCCGGCGATCAGTCGGCCGCCGCTCAAACGGTCAAGTGACGTCAGGCCCTGCGCCGTGATCACCGGATGGCGAAACAGGTTGCACAAGACGAGGTGACCGATACGTGCTTTCTTGGTCGCTTCGCTGAGGGCGGCAACGACCACCATGGCATCGTATGATAGGTGATGCGGATCGAATTGACGTTCGGGTCCCTCGGCCACGATATGATCCGGAACCAGTAGCGCCTTGAACCCCAGCTCTTCGGCTGCCTGGGCCACGTCACGCAGCTGTGCCCATTCCAGGCCAGCAAGTTGCAGTCCGAACTCCATGCATTCTCCTTTCGGCTTGATCATGACGATGTTGTAGCCGGTGTATCTTAGCTGCAGAGCTATGGAAACCCGGTGCGAAAGAGAGCACACGAGTTCCTCCGGCGTTCAGGGAAGAACGGCTCTCTCAAGTGGGTCCGTACGGCGGACCCTGCGCAAGTCAGGTGTTGGCTGGGGCTTCACGCGCGAGCTGACGCGAGTGTCAGGTGTTGAGGAGCCAACGCGGTGGCGGCGTTCTTGCGTCGAGCCGAGTGCCGGCTCAGGGCGCACTCGAGACAGAAGGCGTCCGTATCGTTGCTCGCTTCGCGGCACGAAACGTTGCTGGCGTAGCCGCAGCAGGCACAGCAAACGTGATTGCCCGACTGCGCCAGCCAGCGTTGGTGTTCGAGCAAGATCTGCACCTTTGGTTTCGACCTTACGAGCCGAGCAACGTAATCGATGAGGGTCAGGCGATCGCCCGGCCCATGGTCGGGGAGGAAGATGCCGCCTCCGGCGAAAGACACATGAGCAACGGATGCCATGCCGCGACTCCTTTCAGCCGATGCTTCTCTGTCGCGGAGTGGATGTGCAGGCGATCTGGATGCGGAATATGTATGGCGACAGTTTCGATCAGCGGACTGACGATACAGTACGCCGTTGTGTTGGTACCGTCAATTAGGAGTTTCCCCATGGCCTTTAGGCATACCGACGATTCCAAGCGCGCGGGCTGTGCGTGAAACCCGGACGCGCACCTTTTATTTTCGACCCAGCCGAACTAAGCTGCCATCTTGAATCAGGAGGGGGCGAAGCGATGGAGATCAATGGGATTGCGCACGTCATGCTGACGGTGAGTAACTTCGAGGCATGTCTTCCGTTCTATGAGCAGGTGTTGACGTATCTCGGGCTCAAGCCAGTCATCAAGGCCGACACCATGCTCTACTGTGTGGGAGGCCGGACCGCAGTCGGCGTTGTCAAGGCGGAGGACCGCTATCGTGACGAACGTTTCGCCCAGTTGCGCGTCGGCCTGCACCATCTGTGCTTTCGTGCGCGTGGGCGGGAAGATGTGGATGCCTTCTACGTCTTCTTGCGTCAGCTTGGGGCCAAGATCATCCACCCGCCCGAAGAGGGGCCATGGGCCCCCGGATACTACTCGCTTCTCTTCGAAGATCCGGATGGTATCCGACTGGAGATGAATTACGTCCCCGGGAAGGGGCTTCTCACGGAAACTGAGGGTAAGGCGTAACCGATTGCCGATCGCGCTCAGATCCACTTCAACATGCCGGCGAACACGACGAGGCAGGCAATGTCGAATGCGAAGATGGCTCCGACCGTCAGCGCCTTCTTCCGGATGGTCGACATGTCGTACACCCAGAACGAGACGACGAAGAAGGTCAGGTATCCCAGCACAAAGATGAGCCAGGGCGCGCGGACGTTCCACCACCAGTAGTCCCAGGTCAGCGCGCCGATCGCGTTTAGAAGATACTCCACGGCGACGCAGAAAGCCGATCCACACATGGCGATGAATAACCGGTTCGGCAGACCGAATATCCGCTGACGCTTGTCTACCGGGAGCGTCTTGGCGGCGATGATGCCCATGAAGGCGAACATGAAACAGATCTCGATGTTGAGCCCGATCAAGATCACATATGCCGAGCCACCCGGGGTACCCCAGACCGGTGCGTACTGCGTGAAGTGAAAGACGAGACCGTTCCAAATCTCGTTGAACCAGTCCATCCCCCAGAACGCGAGCCCGGCAAAGACAACATTCCAGTTCTTGCGTTCAACTTCCGTGGCGTAGATGTACAGCACCAGCACCAAGAATGGGATGACGTACCACTGAAAGTGGCTGCTGTCGCGCAGGATCTTCAATGCTCTCAAGGATGCGTCTGTGGGCATGCGAACACCTCCGTGGTGTGCCTCCTCGTCCTGTTCTGATAGCATGCCGGAGCGCTTTTGGTAAAAGTGCCGCGCCTGGCGTGTTGCCGCGGTTGACGACCTTGGACCCATGGGGTAGGCGGCAGTGCGTATGAAGCCAGATGCCGGGCGTTGCCGGAGCGATTCGTTGGTCAACGAGCGCGTGCGTGTGAGGTGCCGACTGCTCCCCGGAGCGGCATTCGCCGCCGGCGGTCTTCTGGTGGCTCTGGCTGTCATCACCTCGAGTGCGGCGGCTGAACGCGCTGTGCTCGGCGAGGCTTCCGGCGCGTTGAGTTGGGGGCCGGCACTGCTGCGTCTCATTTGGGCCGGGCAGGGCAGTGCGTTGCTTCTTGTCGGCTGGCATGCAGCGCGCCGAGGCTTCCCGCTTCAGACCAAACCGACGCCGAGCGTGGTTCCAGGGGAAGAAGAGGTCGGGCTGCGGACCTGGCTCGTACTTTCGGCACTCAGTGTGATTGCCGTCTGGCTGCGCGTGTGGCGTTTGGACTCGTATCTTTGGTACGACGAGGTCGTTGCGCTGGTTGACTGGGTACGTCCGCCGCTTGGGAAGATCCTCACCTCCTCCCTGATGAACCAGCACATGCTGTTCTCGCTACTGGCGCACCTTTCCATCAGCATCTTTGGCGAGAGTGCGTGGGCATTGCGGGTACCCTCGGTGCTCTTCGGTCTCGCCGGTCTGTGGGCCGTTTTCCTGTTGGGTCGCCGGCTCATCGGGACGCGCGAAGCCTTGCTTGCCTGTGCGCTCATGACGGTGTCCTATCACCATGTCTGGTTTTCGCAGGACGCGCGCGCCTACGCGGGCTTACTATTCTTCGCGACCCTGGCCACTTGGTTGTGGCTCGAGGCGCTGAGGCGCCAGACGTGGCCTTGGTTCATTGCGTACGCCATCGCCTGTGCACTCGGCGTCTGGCTACATGTCACGATGGCGTTCATTCCCGCTGCGCACGTTCTGCTGTACCTCGGGCGCTCGTTGTCGGCGCCGGAACGCGAAGGTGCCGGTCGGATACCGGCCACGGCTGTGCCGTGGAAGCTGCTTGCCGCGTGGACACTGGCAGGCAGTCTCATCCTCGAATTCTACGCGCTTGCGCTGCCGGAATTCTTGCGGTCGGAGAAGGCCATTCACCTCGGGTCGGAGTGGACAACCCCCACCTTTCTGGTGACCGAGGGCTGGCACGGACTGGGACTTGGCTTCGGTCAAACGGCGGGTGTTTTCGGCGGACTCGCGTTCGCGCTTGTCGGCTGGTTGAGCATGATGCGGCGCGACAAGGTGGCGGGGGCGTCGCTGGTGCTGCCCGCCCTGATCGGCCCTCCAACGATTGTGCTGCTGGGCCAAGGCTTCTTTCCGCGTTACTTCTTCTTCTCGTTCGGCTTTGCGCTACTGGTTGTTGTGCATGGGGTTATGACGGTTGCCCGTGTCCTCGGCGCCCGGTTGCTCCGCGAAGGCTCGGGCACATCTCCCGCCGACGCTGCCGGCTTTGTGGTGATCGGGGGGATGATCACGATCTCTGCCTTCTCTCTGCCTCGCCTCTACGCGCTTCCGAAACAGGACTTCGTTGGTGCGCGCGATTATGTCGAGCGAGTGCGGCAGGAGGATGACGCCACGGTTGCCGTTGGCTTGGCGGGGGGCGCTTTTCAACGCTACTTCGCGCCGCAGTGGCTGGTAGCACAGACGCGGCAAGAGCTCGAGGCGATCGAGGGTTCTCACCAGCATGTCTGGCTGGTGTATACGTTGCCGATCGGTCTTAGAGGATCGCATCCAGATCTGTGGGAGCTGATCCAGCGAGATTTTCAGGTGATACAAGTATTCCCCGGAACGCTCGGGGACGGTGCGGTCAACGTCTGTCGAGAGCGGACGCAACAGAGAACAGCCCCGCCAAGCCGCCTGTCCGACGCCGGACCTCTAGCCGCTGTTGGTACTGTTCTGCAGTGATCTTGAGCAGGTCTTTGAAGACCTGCTCAAGATCCGAAATGAGTCGCTCCGCCTTAGGCTTGGACAGGAACTGCGCATCGAGTTTACCGCCGATCCGCTGATCAGCTGGCCTGACGTGCGTCAGGCATTTTTGGTCACGCAAATCAGCATTACGCGCTGCCGCCGCCTTGACCTGCAACCTGGAGTTGGCAATGATGCGCCGCTGCGAGAACTTGGCCGTGCGCTAGAGAAAGGATAATGAACGTGAGCAAGAATCCACTCCACACGAAGCTGTGTGACTCACTGGGTATCGAGTACCCCATTGTGGCGTTCACCCACTGCAAGGATGTTGCAGCCGCGGTCATCAACGCCGGTGGATTCGCCGTGCTGGGCGAGACGCATCACTCGCCGGAAGAGATCGAGCAGGACCTCAGGTGGCTCAAGGAGAAGATCGGCGACAAGAAGTACGGGATCGACTTGGTCTTCCCTGCCTCCGTACCGCCGGCGGGCTCGATCGAGGAGCTGCTCAGCCAGATCCCGAAGGCGCAGCGCGATTTCACCGACGACATCATACGGCGGAACAACATTCCGCCGCCCAAGAACCGGCCGGAGCTGTACGACCTGCGCTGGATGACACAGGACATGCCGCGCAAGCAGCTCGAGGTGGCGCTCGACCTGAAAGTGCCAGTGCTGGCCTCTGGCCTCGGCAACCCCGCATTTGTGGTCGAAGCGGCGCACGCGCGTGGCATGCAGGTGTGGGGGCTCGTTGGCAAGGTCCGGCAAGCCAAGAAAGAGCTCGAGGCGGGCGTGGACGTCATCGTCGCGCAGGGCATCGATGCGGGCGGCCACACCGGCCCGATTGGGACGTTCTCGATCGTGCCGCAAGTGGCGGCGATCGCGGGAGACAGGCCGGTCATCGCCGCGGGCGGTGTCACCACCGGCCGACACCTGGCCGGTGCCATCGCGCTGGGCGCGGCGGGCGTGTGGTGCGGGACCCTCTGGCTCCCGTCGCGCGAGTCCGACAGGGAGATGGTGATCAAGGAGTTGATCCTCAAGACGACGGCCGATAAGACCGCCTACTCGGCCTGCATCTCGGGCTTCACGATGCGCACGGTGAGGTGCAAGTGGCACGAGGAGTGGGAGCGACCCGACGCCCCGCCGCCGGCAGCCGCGCCCTACCAGTTGCTGCTGTTTGCCCAGGTCAAGCAAGCCGTGATGGATCACAACATCGAGCCGTTCATGACCGAAGCGGCGGGCCAAGGCGTCGACTTCGTCACCTCGATGAAGCCGTGCCGGCAAATTGTCTTCGACATGGTGGAAGAAGCGCTCGGCGTCTTCGAGGATCTCTTCGGCGCGCCGCTCGGTGAGGAGTAGTGCCGGCCAACGGAGACCCGACTCCCAGCGAGAAAGGGGCTCCGCTCCATTCGAGATCGTCGACGGCTCGATCAATCTAAGGTAAGGGGATCGCATGGCGCACAACATCATCGTCGAACGGGATGTCATGGTGTCGATGCGCGATGGCGTGCGGCTGGCCACCGACGTGTACCGGCCCGACGACGGCGCCAAGCACCCGGTGTTGGTGAACGGGCATCCGTACGACAACGACCACTTTCTCGCCACGCACGAGTTGCTGTTCAGCCCCCTCGTCGGCGCCCAACGCGGTTACGCAGTGGTTGTCCAAGAAGCCCGGGGAAGAGCCGGGTCCGAGGGGACGTGGCGTCCCTACGGAAACGAGGGCGAGGACGCCTACGACACGGTGGAATGGGCCGCGGCTCAGCCGTGGTCGGATGGAAGCGCCGGCCTGTACGGCGCGTGCGCGCTGGGCTGGACGGCCATCCAGGGGGCCGTCGAGGCGCCGCCCCACCTCAAGGCCGTCTTCGCCTACATGACTGCCACCAATTATCACAACGGGTGGACATATTCCGGCGGCGCCTTCGAGTTGGGCTTCCAGCTGTCCTGGGTCTGGACGATCCTGGCACGGGACACGATTTCGCGTCTCGGTCTCGAGCCGTCTGCCGCGGCGGAAGCCGAGCGCAAGCTGGTGGAGGCGGCCCGCGACGTCAGAGGCTCGGCCCGCCATCTGCCGCTGATCGATTTCCCTGCCTATCAGAACGGAGCGGCTCCGTACTGGCGAGAGTGGCTGTCTCACCCCGGCTACGACGACTTTTGGAAGCAAGTGGACGCCGTGGCACGTGCCGACCGCATCAAGGTACCCGTCCTGCACGTGACTGCATGGTATGACACCTGTTTGCGGGGGCACGTGGACCTCTACTCGGCGCTGCAACTGCGCGGCGACGCGCGAGTCCGCGATCAGCACCGGCTGATTCTCGGCCCGTGGGACCACAGCGCGTATTATAACAAACGACCCACCTGCGCCGGCCAGCGCGACTTCGGTCCCGCCGTGATGACCGGCCCCGACACGCTCGCCCCCCTCGCCTTCCAGTGGTTCGACTATTGGCTCATGGGCAAGGGCGACGCCTTCATGCCGGAGAGCAAGGTCCGCTACTTCCAGATGGGGGACGATGTCTGGAAGGAGACCGACTCCTGGCCTCCGCCTCACACCCTCGTGCCCTACTACCTTCACAGCGCGGGTCAGGCCAACAGCCGCGCGGGCGACGGGGTGTTGAGCCTGGAACCTCCGGGCACCGAGCCCACCGACAGTTACATCTACGATCCGTTCGACCCGGTTCCCACCGCCGGTGGACGCAGCATGATCGACGTTCTGCCGGGAATCGAGAACCAGGCACAGGTCGAGGAGCGGCAAGACGTGCTGGTCTACACCACACCTCGTCTCGCGGAGCCCGTAGTCATCACGGGCCCTGTGTCCGTCACCCTGTATGCCAGCAGCAGCGCTCCCGACACCGACTTCACCGCCAAGCTCGTCGATGTCGAGCCTGACGGGTATTGCGCCAACATCGCCGAAGGCATCATCCGGGCACGCTATCGCAACGGCTGCGATCACGAGGAGTTCCTCGATCCGGGAAAGGTAACGGAGTTCCGCATCGACCTGTGGGACATGGCCCACACCTTCAAACCGAATCACCGCATCCGGCTGGAGATTTCCAGCAGCAACTTCCCGCGCTTCGACCGCAACCTGAACTCCCGCGTCACGCCGGCGCTCGGCAGCGCCGCAGACGTGCAAAAGGCGGTGCAGCAGGTTTTTCACGACCGCCGGCGGGCCTCGTACATCACGCTCCCCGTGGTGTCCTAACTTCAGTCACTCCGCGAAAGAGTCCACCGACGATGCGTGGATTGCGATGGCTCACGGTCCCATATCATCGCTGTCCCCTTACATAGAGTACATAGAGTCCGAAACCATGTGAATGGGACGATTGACGGCCGTATCGGCGCCGGGTAAGAAAAACGACAGACGAGGTTGCAACAGGTGCTGAATCCTTCGTTGAATGTGAGCCCAGGCTTCGACGCGGCCATGGCCGGGAAACGGGCGGAGTGCGACGGCGGAGGGCCGGTGGAAGGGACACGGTTTGCCGCGCGCCAGGAGTTTACTGGAACACTGACCGGTGAATACTTCGATCACGGCGATCCACCATGGCGTTGGTTTCTCATGGTCGATCTTACCAAGAAACCTGATGGCTACAGCTGGGACTCGGTCTGGTGCGAGTCGGGATTCATCTTCCTGATTGACGACTGATTCGATTTGCAGATAACACCAGCCAGCGCAGCCTGCTGGCGCTTCTGAATTTCTTGGTAAGAGGTATGTCCCTATTGCTCCCGGCGGGCTGGCGTTATAAGCGAAACAAACGTTTGTTTCAGCAGGAGAGAAGACCCGCATAGATGAAGCCACCACGGTTTGAGTACGCCGCGCCGACGACGGTGGCGGAGGCGGTGTCGTTGCTGCAGCAGCACGAGAGTGAGGCGAAGATCCTGGCCGGGGGGCAGAGCCTGATGCCGTTGTTGAACATGCGGCTGACGCGGCCGGGACTGTTGATCGATCTGGGCAAAGTGGCCGAGCTGCGGTACCTGCGCGAGAGCAACGGCGCGCTGGCCATCGGGGCGATGACCACCAAGCGCACGGTGGAGGATGCGGCCGTGGTGAAGAGTCGCTACCCCTTGCTCCACGCCGCCACGCGGCTGATCGGCCACGCGCAGATCCGTAACCGCGGTACGGTGGGCGGCTCACTGGCGCACGCGGACCCAGCTGCGGAATACCCGGCGCTGGCGGTGGCTGTGGACGCCCAGTTGCGGGCGGTGGGGCCGAAGGGAGAGCGCACGATCAAGGCCGCGGAGTTCTATGTG
>JBIOJG010000033.1:0-67894 GCA_044450645.1 Binatia bacterium | reverse complement strand
GCTGATCCCGACGTTGTCGATGTACCACCCCGGGCCCACCGCCGTGCTATAGTTCGGCCACCCCGAGTTCCCCTGCGACAGCAGGAATCCGATCCGCACCGTCTTGCCGGCGTGCGACGAGATGTCCAGCAGTGGGTATGCCCAAGCTCCCGACGAGGTGGTGTAGGATGCGAGGGTCTGCGACGCGCTCCAGACCCCCGGGGCGGTTTCATCGGCAATCTCCACCACCGCACTGTCCCAACTCCCCATCGCGACCCACTGCTCGAACCGGAGGCGAATTACCTGGTCGGCGGTGATGGCCGGCAACTGAATATTGGGGCTGATCAGGGTGCTGGAGCCGTTGTCGGGATAGGTGCCTTTCAAGTTGGTCGCCACGCATTGCGCCGAGCCGTTGAAGCAATTGCCTGGGCCGGACAACGGCAACCCGACCTGCCAAACCCCATTGTCGGCATACCAGTCCCCCCACCCAGCTTCATCACCGGCAGAATATGGAGTCGAGCTGCTTACCTGGAAGGGAAGCGCCGAGTTGACGCTGACCTCGACGTTGTCGATGTACCAACCCGAGCCCACCGCCGTGCTATAGTTCGGCCACCCCGAGTTCCCCTGCGACAGCAGGAATCCGATCCGCACCGTCTTGCCGGCGTGCGACGAGATGTCGAGCAGCCTCCCAATTCCCCATCCCGACCCACTGTTCGGGGTGCCGGAGGATGCGAGGGTCTGCCACGCGCTCCAGACTCCCGGGGCGGTCTGATCGGCAATCTCAACGTTCGCGCTGTCCCAACTCCCGATCCCAAGCCACTGCTCGAACCCGAGGAGAATTTGCTGGTCGGCGGTGATGGCCGGCAACTGAATATTGGGGCTGATCAGGGTGCTGAAGCTGTTGTCGGGATAGGTGCCAGTCAGGTTCGTTGCCGCGCAGAGCGCGGAGCCGTTGAAACAGCCGCCGGGTCCGGACGTCGGCAACCCGACCTGCCAGATCCCGTTGTCGGCGTACCAGTCCCCCACCCCGGCTTCGAAGTTCTCGAAAAACACAACCCGCGTCGGAACCTGAGTCGGGGTGGGCCCGGTTGCCGTTGGTGTGGGGACGTTCGTCGGCGTGCCCGTGGGTGAATTCGTCGGTGTAGGCGTTCCGGTCGGCGTGCGCGTCGGCGTACTCGTTGCCGTCGGCGTGCTGGTCGGAGTGTTCGTCAACGTATTGGTGGGCGTGTTGGTCGGCGTGGCCGTGGGTGTCTTTGTCGGTGTAGGCGTTCCGGTCGGCGTGCGCGTCGCGAGTGACGTTGGGGTCGGAGTCGGCGTCGGAGTGCTCCCGCCGGGCGTGAACTCCTGCAGCTCGATGGTGTACGAGCCGGTGGCATCGTTGCCGTCATCGCGGACGACTGCGAAGTACGTGCCGGCATCCTCGACCAGATCGACACGTGCGCTCTTCGGATCACACGTTTCCGTGATCATCGTTGAACCGCTGGTGCCGAATTGCCACAGCTCAAGGCACGGCGACACACTGCTCCCGGCCTGTGTGGCTTGTATGATGGTTTCCGAGGTCTTGCCGAGCGGGAATTCGTACGCGTGGAGATCGCCGATTGACGGCCCGAGTGATTCGCTCAGCGCCACCTCCGGCTCGATGCTTCGCCCGTCTCCACGCTGGAGACGGAGGTAGTGCACCGCATACGATCCGATGTTGGTTGCGTCGCGGTCGTCGATCTCCACCGAGTATGTTCCAGCGGGCAGCGTGAGATCCAAACGCTCAGACGTACTGTTGCACGCGACACCGTTCTCGACCGGCGTCGCCGACCCAAATGGTCGGACGTGCACGCATGGAGTCAGCGCCCCGGTATACGCCGTGACTTGCAAAATCACGCTCGTCGTGTCGTGCAGCTCGAACTGGTAATCGTCGCTGGTGCCCACCGCGATGGCGCCGCGCACTTCAATATCGTTGCGCAGCACGGCAACCAATAGGTTCTGCACGTCCGGATTTGTCTGCGCCGTGGTGGTGGCGGTGGTCACCGCAGCGGCGACGCTCAGTCCGGCAAAGCTTGGCGGCGGATTGGCTTGCTGGACCGCCGCAAAGAGTTCCCCGAACGTCGTCGCACCGAAGTTTTGCAAGCCGCTCGCCGCCGCCAGCTGCACCGCGGCTTCCGAATTGGGATTGATAACGAGGGTTTGCTGCGTACCGCTCTCCGCCGCCCTCGCACCGGTAGGACTCGCACCCGTAGCGAAGGGCCCAAAATCGATGACGTGGTATACTTGGTCCCCCAAGGAAGCCTCCACATCGTAACTGGGGTGTGGACTGCAATCCGCGAACTGGCTGAATGCGAATTTGCCGCTGCCGCTGGCGCTCTTCGGCGGCCCAACCGTGGCGTCCGGCGGGATATATTTCCGATTCGCATGCGTGCAGCCAGAATCGCCGCAGCGGTAGAGGTGGACTAGCGTGCCATCCGGGCAGCCCTGTAGCCCCGTGTCCCCAGGAACCTCACACTTGCCGCTCATATCGATCGCGGGGCTGCCGCCGTCGCCGAGCGCCACGTTGACCGCCGCCAAGATCTCGTCGATGGTAATCTGCCCGTCCCCATTGGGGTCGCCCGCTTCGCACGTCGTGACCGGCGCGTTGCCGAGGGCGATGTTCACCATCGTGAGGATGTCATCGACGGCAACCGCCCCGTCATTATTGCAGTCCCCGACGCAGGTCTGGGCAGCGGAGCGCATTGGAAACGCTGCAAGGGCGATCAGCATGCCGATCGCCACACTCACGACAGATGTCCACAGCCGCCCTCCGGCACCATCCTGCAAGCCGATACGAGCTACGGATCCTGTTCGCGGAATCTGATGCATCGTTTCTCCTCTGAAGAGGCTTACCTCTTCTGTTCCTTCAGCCAACACCGAGTGACGTGCGCCGGTTCTATCGCATGACGTCTCACGTGGTCAACTGATTGCTTCACAACATTCCGACCGTTGACTATCGACGTGATCGTCATTGTTCATTGGGAACATTCACCACCATCTTGCTCTCCAGCCACACCCGGCGTCCGTCTGCCAGCTCGATGCGCGTCCACGTGCCAGCCGTTTCGAGCCAGCGGCCGCGCGTTCCGCGCGCGAGCTGCAGCACGACGGGCTCATCCGCCGCCGGCCGCGCGTGCCCAGCGGTGTCGGCGGTCACTTCCACCAGCGCCACTTGCTCGGCGCTGCGCGGCCGCGGCTGCGAATAGTCGACCCCCGAGCCGACGAAGCGCGATACGCCGATCGCCAGTACCAACACGGCGGCCGCCGCCCATGCGGCGCGCGGCCACATTCCAGGCGTGAACAGGTCACGTACGCGCTCGAACCAGCGCAACGCGGTGGCGCGTGCACCTGCGGCCATGGGTGCGGCAACCACGCTGCGCACCTCAGTCTCGGGGCGAGCAGCGGCTTCGACTTGCTGCGGCAAGCGCATCAGGTGTTGCAGAGCACCGACGCAGCGAGTGCAGTGCTGCAGATGGCGTTCAATCTCGGCGGCCGCCGGCGGCGGCGCTGCCGGCGCAGCGGTTGCGTAGGCGACAAGGGTTTCTTCATCGATGCAGTCCGCGGCCGGCGGATTGTCGGGCGACGCTTCGCGCTCACTCCAGTCGAGCAACGCCCGGCGGCAGCGCTGGCAGCCGTCAAGATGCCGCTCGATTCGTTCGGCTTCGTTCGTCGCCACCAAGCCATCGAACCAGTCGATGAGCTGAGAGCGTAGCGGACACTCCGCCTGTGTACCGATCGCCGTCATGGGTTCTCTCCGCGCAGCCGGCTCTCTTTCGGCAACGAGGCGGCCAGCTCTTGCCGTACGCGCGTAATCTGCGAGCGCGTCGTTGATTCAACTTGCCCCAAGAGATCCGCGACCATGGCTGTCGGTAGGGTTACTACCGTGTTGCCGCTGTTGCGCAGGTGCTCCGCCTGTTGGCGCTTCCGCTTGTCGAGCTTACGCAACAGGTCCTCGCGCTGGCCGCGCAACCGGGCGGCGCGCGGGGAGTCGGCCGCCGCCGCAATGTCTTCCTCGAGCTGCACCAGGCGGCGCTCGTACAAGCGAATCCAATCGCCCGCCGACTTCGCGCCTTCCAGGCGCGCGTGTTGTACCGCCTCGCGTGAGCGCACGGTCTGGCGCGCGGTTTCGAGGCGTGCGAGGACATCGCGGATCGAGCGTCTGGTGCGCTCCGCCAACTGCTGAATTTCGGTCGGGTCCAAATCAAAGTCCTCGATATGGAGCAGCTTGAGCAACAAGCGCTTCTCGACCGGCAGTTGCTCGACCAACAGCGTGACGTTGACCGGCGCGGTGGGGTCAGCACCGGCGCGCTCCGAGGTGTCCGCCGGCGCGGCGGCAGACGCCTCGTGGGCATCCAATGAAACCGTGTCGAAACGCTGGCGGCGGACGATGGTGCGAAATTGTTTCATGAGGTCCGGCAAGATGCGTTTCCCGAGGTACGGACCCAGGTGAGCGACACCGCGATAGCTGCGCAGCCGCCGGTAGAGGCGGTCGTCATCGAACAGAAAGGCAATAAAGTTTTGGCTGGCCGATTCGTGTTGGCTGCCGCCGCCCTCGAAGCGATAGATGAGTGGCATGAACTCGGCGAGGAACTGCCCGCGTGCCGATGCGTCCCCTCCGACGCACGCGTCGACGAGTCGTTTGCCGTCGCCGTCGCGTATGAAAGCGGTGTCCATCCTCCCAGCCATCGCCGCCAACAGCGGCCCTTTGCCAACGAGGAGTGCGCGGGGCAATACCGTAAGTGACCACAGGTTGTCAACGTCGGTTGCGCCATTCTGCCATTCACAGGGGATGCAAACCGGTATTGTGCTGCATCCGGATGTTTGGCTGGTTACTGTCATTGTCAAAAGACGGGGTACGCAAATTCAGATTTTGCTGCACGCTCGCTCTTGTTTGCCACGATATCGGAGCTGCGATATAGGGCGCGGGCGAGTGAATGGGCCAGAACCTGATTAGACGTACCAATGCGGCGACGGTGTGGTTGATCGGCATGCTGGTGCTCGGCGGCTGTTCGGAACAATCACGTTCGTCAGCATACAGCTCGACACCAACTCCGACCGCGAGCGCCGGGGCCGAACGCGCCAAGGCGCCCCGCCGCTCGCATCTTTGGGTCCTGAGTATTGGGGTCAGTCAGTATCGCGAACCACATCTACAGTTGCAGTATGCCGCCACTGACGCGGAAGCCTTTGCCGACATGTTGAAGCGACAGGAGCACGGTCCATTGTACGACACCGTCCACACCACCGTGCTCACCGACGGCGCGGTAACCCGCGAAGCGATCTTACAGGCTCTGGACACGTTTCTCGGCGACGCGACGCCCGTCGATGTGGCGGTGATCTTCCTTGCCGGACACGGCATGCACACCGACAAACCGACGGTCTACTACTTTCTCACGGGAGCGGCGTCGCCGGCCGCGCCGTACATCGCCGGACTCGACATGGCAGAGTTGAACCGTGAACTGCTGCGCCTGCACCGCAACATACCGCAGATGGTCGTCGTGCTCGACACCTGCCACGCCGGTGCCGTTACGCAGGGCACGGTCACCGTGCAAGTCGGCGCCGATTTGGCCTCCGCATTGGTCCCCGCTGAGGGCCTCTACATCCTGACCGCCGCGGGTGCCGGTCAACGCTCATTCGAGCTGGCCGCGCAGCAACACGGCGCATTCACCTACGCGCTGCTCGACGGTCTTGGCGGTGCCGCTGCGAATGTGGACGGATTGATCACTGTCTCTGGCCTCGCGAGCCACGCCAGCCAGATCGTACAGCAACTGACGGCGAGCCAGCAGCGTCCCTACATCGAGTTGATCGGGGAAGATCTCGCCTTGGCCGCCCACCCGGGCCGGTTTGCCGAAGTCACGCCACCTCCCAATGCAATGCACGCGGCACGTGCCGAGCCGGCGCCAGTGCGCGCACGCGTGGCAATTCGTGCCTTCGAGCATCTGGAATCCGACGCGACGTACGACTGGATGCGTAAGGCGCTGAGCGAGGACGTCCTGACGGCGTTCAGCGAGGTACCCCAGCTCGACGTCTATGACGAGGACATGCTGCGTTTCGTGACGCGCGACACCTCCGACGTTCTCGATGCGGCCCAGCGGGCCGGCATGGGCATGCTCGTCGAGGGGTCCTACTGGGTCCAAAACAATCAACTCAGGGTCAGCGCGCAGGTCAAAGGGGTCCGGCCGTTGCAGCTGATTGCCTCCGCCCATGCGCAGGGGCCGGTCGATCAGTTCTCTCAATTGACCGGGCAGCTGGTGCTCGACCTGCTTGATCGTCTTCAGCTCGATGTCCCGGGTCCGCTTGCGGATGAGTTGCGGCATCCGGCGGCAACGAGCCTGGCGGCGCGCCGCTTGCTGACCGAGGCTGACGGCGGCGGGGCGCCACCTCGGGTCGCCCCTGGCACGGCTCGATCCGCCGTAGTGCCCGGTGCGTACCATTGGCACCCATGGGAGACGCTGGCGCTCGAACGCGTGGCGCATGCCGAAATCGGTGTGGTGGGTACTGCTTTTGCCGGGTCGTCCCAGGACGCCGACGGTGCTCTGCAACAGACTCTCGAAGGCTATCGCCGTGCTTTGGAAAGCAAGAGCCTCGATGCCCTACGAAGCTACTACGAAGATTTCACGGACACCCAAAACGCGGCGCTGACGCGATACTTCGACAACGCGGCCGACCTACACGTCGAGTTCGGTGATATCCGAGTCGCTATCATCGGTGAGCAGGCGGCGGTGTCGTTCACGCGGCACGACCGCTTCACCGACCGGGGCACCGGTCAGCCGCAGTCCGTGACTGTGCGGGTCACGAAGCGCTTTACGAAGGGGGGACGAGGCGGTTGGGTCATTCAAAAGGAGCAGTAATCTGCGCGGACGGCGCGTACGAGCGATATCGAGGGTTGGCGCCCGCACGGTGGGTGGTCTTAGCTGTTTGCGGCGTACAGATTCTTCTCGCGGGTGTGGCGGGCGCACAGACACAGAATCAGTTCGGCGGCCAAGATCGGGCCGATGCAACGACACGTCTCGTCGTCATCGCCGTGCAGCGTGCTCTTGCAACGCTACCGCCCAGCTCGGGACAGTCGGTCACGTACGAGTACGATCCCGCGACCGACGCGTTGCAGCGTAGTACGCGGCTGGGGCCCACGGCGCTCCGTAGCGCGCAGACGGTGGGACCGGGAACGCTGAGCTTGCAGGCAGGGGTCTCGTACTTCGAAATGGCGCAGACATTTGGACCAATCGACTACCTGCTCACTTTCAATTCGCCATCGAGAGGCCAAGGTGTCGCAAAGATCGGTTTGGGCGCCAGCGCGCGGGTCACGGCGTTCAACCTTTCCGCAACCTACGGGCTGAGCCGGTACGTCGACCTCGGTGTGGCACTCCCGGTTGTAGCTGTAGACACGCACGGGTCTGAAATCTTCTCCACGCGGACTAATGCACTGTCCCTCCCCGCGAATCAGGCACCTTTGAGTGGCGTTTCGATCCCCCTCAACGGCAACGTCACCGATGCGCGCAATGCGCTCAACATGTTGTTGCAGCCGGGCGGCCCCCTATCGCTCCGGAAGGAAACGTTCCGCAGCCTCGGGGTAAACTTCAACGACGGGACAAACGCGGGCGTCGGGCGCATCGATCTGAGCGGCAAAGGCGTCCTCTTGGCGCGCGAGTCATTTCAAATCGCATCGCTGGTGGAATGTTTTCTTCCGAGCCCGAGCGAAGCGGAGTTTGCCGGTCCGGCAAGTGCCGCCATCGCACCGCGCCTGATTGCCACTTTGAAATTGGCGGATGCGATCCGGCTACACAGTGACGTGGGCTATGATTACGACTTCGACAGCGCGGCGTTGCGGCAATTCATGTGGAGCATCGGCGGTGCAGTGACGTCCGAGCGCGCGGAGCTCGACCTTGGCGTTGGCGGCTCAGAGTTCAACGCGCCGGTCCAATGGACGCCAACGCATATCACAGGCACGGGAGTCACAGGTCAAGCGCTTGAGGACAATACGGCCGGTGATCTCTTCGTCGATGTACTCCTCGGGCTGAAGCTTCGTCTCACGGACTCAACGGTCATCGCAGGTGCCGTAACCATCCCAGTCGTCAATACGGCGTTTCAACCCGACGTGCTCGGAACCCTCGCAGTCGAATACAACTTCGGTCTCTGACCGTTTGTCCCACGCGCGTTAGCCATCCAATGCCATAGAGAGGGCGACACGCCCCGTCCACTGAGCTATGGAACCACTCTGACGTGGTCTGATGATCACCTGGAAGCCAAATTTTCTTCGCGATCAGCATTTTTCAGCAGCCGGCTAAACCCTCGTAAGCCCGTGGACCGACCCGATCTGGAGAGACCTCGGGTATCGGACGCGTCGTCCCCTGTCAAGGTGCAAGAATTCGAGGGCGCGAGACGGGCGAAGTTACGGTCCGACGAAATGCACCGGCTTCTTGCCTTCAAGCATGTTCGGCGTCAGCACGTAGTTGCCGTTGACGGAGGCGTCCCAGATGTTGCCTGAGACGCTGGAGTCGCCGACCGTGAGAAGATAGGCAGCGCCACTGGTCATAGCCCCAAGACCGGCAAACACCACCTTGGCGGGGACATAGACGACATCCGCCAAGACGGTGCCGACGTAGGTGAACGCGCTGTGGTTCTCTTGCTGTCCCTCCTTTGCGGACACAGCGGTGCCCGCGGCGGCGCCGCCGACGGCACCCGCCGCCAGAAGGAAGCAGCCGCTGGTGTACAGCGAGAGACTGAAGAGAGCGATAGCATAGAGGAGCTGGAATCGACGCATCGGATACCCTCTCACGCGGTATTTCAGAGGCCTACTAAGCCTTTCTCGTCGCGGCTTGTCAACACTGGGGCTGTTGCAGAAGCGGGCGATGTACGACCAGCCTTGAGACACCTGCATATCCCTTGCTATCCATTGGGTATGGAAACTCCGCGGTCCGATACCGCCGAGATGCCCGCCGCGGGTCATCGGTCCGGCTTCGTCGCCATCATCGGTCGCCCGAACGTTGGCAAATCGACGCTGCTGAATCAGTTGCTCGGCCAAAAGGTGGCCATCGTCACGCCGAAGCCACAGACCACTCGCGGCCGCATCACGGGCATCAAGACCCTGCCGCAGGCCCAGATCATCTTCATCGACACCCCCGGTCTGCATCGGCCACGCAACTTGATCAACCGCCGCATGGTGGAAGCGGCGGAACGGGCGGCGGAAGAGGCGGACCTGCGCCTCTGGGTGGTGGATGCCACGGAAGGGATCACATCAGCGGACCGGACGATCGCAGAGCAGTTACGGGCGGGTAAGGCGCAGACGTGCGTGGCGCTGAACAAGATCGATCGCCTCCCACGCAATGCTTTGTTGCCGCTGCTGGCTGGGATCGATCAGATCCTGCCAGGGCGGGACGTCATCCCGGTCAGCGCGCTGCGCAAAACGAACTTCGACGAGCTGATTGCGCTGATAGTGCGCTTGCTCCCCGAAGGGCCGCGGTATTACGACCCGGAAGCGTTCACCGATCAGACCGAGCGCATGCTGGCGCAGGAAGTCATCCGCGAGAAGGTGCTCCTGCAGACGGAGGCCGAGGTGCCGTACGCGGTGGCGGTCAGCATCGATCAGTTCGAAGACAAGCCCAATGTCGCCGTGATCTCGGCCACCATCCACGTGGAGCGCAATTCCCAAAAGGGGATACTGATCGGCGCGGGTGGTCAGCGCATCAAAGAAATCGGCCGCGCGGCGCGGCTGGAGTTGGAGCAGATGCTCGACCGCCGTGTGTACCTGGAACTGTTCGTCCGCGTGCAGGAAGAGTGGACCAAACGCGAAGCCTTGCTGAAGGAATTCGGGGTGTGAGCCCATGAACGCCGAAGCCCTAAGTCCCGAAGCGTCGGACGCGACGAGCCCGCGCCTCCCGGTGGTCGCCATCGTCGGACCGCCCAACGCCGGCAAGTCGACGTTGTTCAACCGTTTGGCGCATACGCAGCGGGCCATTGTCGATAGCCAGCCCGGGGTCACGCGGGACCGCAACATCGCCACCGCGGATTGGGGCGGAAGGAAGTTTCTCCTCGTGGACACCGGCGGCTTCGAAGAGAGGGAAGGCTCATCGCTGGCGGCGGCGGTGCGGACGCAGAGCATGCGGGCGGCGGAAGAAGCCGACGCCGTGATCGTTCTGCTCGACGGGCGCGCCGGGTTGAGTCCGTTGGACCGTGATCTGGTCGAGCGCTTGCGCCCGCTGCGCACGCCCGTGTTCTACGCCATCAACAAGCTCGACACGCCGGCGCACGATGATGAAGCGGCAGACTTCTTTGCCTTGGGGCTGCCCCTTGTATTCCCCGTCTCTGTGGCACACGGACGCGGCCTCACGGATCTGATGGATCATGTGTTGGAGCAGTTGCACGAACCTGCCGCGGCCGCAGCTCCGACTGCGCAGGGCGCCGTGACCCTGGCGATCGTGGGCCGGCCGAACGTCGGCAAGTCCTCGCTGCTCAATCGTATCCTCGGCTTCGAACGAGCCATCGTCGACGCCACCCCAGGCACCACGCGCGATGCCATCGACACCGCCTTTTGCGCCGGCGACCAGCCGTACATATTGGTCGATACCGCCGGGATCCGCCGCCGCCCGCGCGTCCACGAGCAGGTGGAACGAGCCAGCGCGGCGCGCGCGCTGCGTGCCCTTGATCGCGCCGAGGTCGCGGTTGTGGTCATCGACGCAATCGAGGGCATGACCGAGCAGGATGCGCGCATCGCCGGGTACGCGTGGGAACGCGGGCGCGGCCTGCTGTTTGCGGTGAACAAGTGGGATGCGGTGCCGCGCCCCGTGCGCGACCGCACGCGCGTCATCAGCTTGCTACGAGACCAGTACCCCACGCTGGCCGAAGTGTCTGTCGTCTTCCTCTCGGCGCTCACGGGAACAGGCGTCAACGATCTCTTCCCGGCGCTGAAGAAGCTGGTGGCCGCGCACCGGCGGGAGATGCGTACGGTGCATCTAAACGAATTGCTTGGCGAGGTTACGCGTGCCCAGGCGCCGCCGAGCGTGCACGGTAAACGGCCGCGATTCTTCTACGCCGCGCAAAGCGGCATCGCGCCGCCGACGATTACCATATTCACCAGCGCCCCGGAGTTGGTGCCGCCGACATACGAGCGCTACCTGGCGAACGCCTTTCGATCGGCTTTCGACCTGCAGGGCACACCGCTACGCTTGCACTTTCGGCGCCGGCCGAGGTCCAAAGACCAAGGCCCGAAGTCCAAAGCCCGGGCATGAGCCGGACTCAGGACTATTCTTCCTGCGCTCGGTAGCTGGCGGCGTATTCGACGTATTGCGCCGCCGACGATTGCAGTTGCGCCAGCTCCTCCGGCCGCAGCGAGCGAGCGACTTTTGCGGGGCTGCCCATGACCATGCGCCCGCGCGGGACTTTCGTGCCTGGCACCACGAGGGAACCGGCGGCAACCAAGCAATCCTCTTCGATCTCCACCCCGTCCATCACGATGGCGCCCATGCCGATGAGGCAGCGGTCGGCAATACGACAGCCGTGTAGGATCACTCCGTGGGCGACGGTAACGTCGTCGCCAACAAATGTTCCCCAGCGGCCCCGCGTGACGTGGACGGTGGAGTTGTCCTGAATGTTCGTCCGCGCACCGATGCGGATGTTGTAGACGTCGCCGCGAATCACGACGTTGAACCACACGCTTGCTTGCGCCCCGATCTCGACATCGCCAATGACCTGCGCGCTCGGGTTGACGTAGGCGCTTGGATCCACCTGCGGGAGACGGCCCTTGTATGGAATCAGCATGCGGCGACCGTACCGAAATTCGCGGCGGCCCTCAACGGCTTTGGAGCCCATTTACTCTCGCATCCCCCACAACATCTAGTGTGCGGCGCAACGTTCTTGCCAAACCGGTAGCGCTTTGCTACTAGAATCCATGGTTCTGAAACTCCCTATTTCTGCTCGCTCTCGCAGGCCCACGCGCGCTTCAGCCGGTGGGCTTGCGTGCATATGGAGACAAGCACTGCGGACCGGAGGACGGTGTGATGTTCACCAATGATCTGCCCGAAGGCCTGACCTTTGACGATGTGTTGTTGCTGCCGGCGCAATCCGATTTTCTGCCGCGCGAGGCCGACTGCAGTACGCAGCTCACGCGCCAGATCAAGCTGAACGTCCCGCTCATCAGTGCTGCCATGGATACGGTGACGGAGTCGCGCACCGCCATCGCCATGGCACAGGAGGGCGGCATCGGGGCCATCCACCGGAATCTGTCGATCGAGGAGCAAGCGCGCGAAGTCGAAAAGGTGAAGAAGTCGGAGAGCGGCATGATCCTCGATCCAGTGACCGTGGATCCGGATCAGCGCATCGCCGACGCCCTCGAGATCATGCACCGCTACCATATCTCCGGGCTGCCCGTCACCCAGGCCGGGAAGCTGGTCGGCATTCTGACGAACCGGGACCTACGCTTCGAAAAACGCCTCGATCGCAAGGTGCGCGAGGTCATGACACGCGACAACCTCATCACCGGCCGGCCCGGCATCGGCCTGGAGGAAGCCAAGGAAATCCTGCACGCCAACCGCATCGAGAAGCTGCTGATCGTCGATAGTGAAAGTCATCTGAAGGGACTGATCACGGTCAAGGACATCCAGAAGGCGGCGCAGTTTCCGAACGCCTGCAAAGATCATCTCGGCCGCCTGCGGGTCGCCGCCGCCGTGGGCACCGGTGACGACCGGCTGGAGCGCGTCACATCTCTGGTGCGTGCCGGCGCCGATGCGCTGGTCATCGACACGGCGCACGGGCATACGGCCAACGTCATCGCGACCTTGAAGGAAATCAAACACAACCACCCCACCGTGGAAGTCATCGCCGGTAACGTCGCCACCGAGGAGGGGGCGCGCGCGCTGGCCCGTGCCGGGGCCGATGCCATCAAGGTCGGCATGGGTCCGGCGTCGATCTGCACGACCCGGGTCGTCTCCGGCGTCGGCGTGCCGCAGCTGACGGCCGTTGCGGACTGTGCCAAGGTGGCGTCCGACTACGGCATACCCGTCATCGCCGACGGCGGCATCAAGTACTCGGGCGACATCACCAAGGCGCTGGCGGCCGGCGCACACGTGGTGATGATCGGCGGCTTGTTTGCGGGTACCGAGGAGAGCCCGGGCGAGACCATTCTGTACCAGGGCCGGACGTACAAGCTCTATCGCGGCATGGGTTCGCTCGAAGCCATGCGCGAGCGCGAAGGCAGCCGCAACCGCTACATGCAGGACGACGAGTGGGAACAGATGAAGCTCGTGCCCGAAGGGATCGAAGGCCGCGTGCCGCACAAGGGACCGCTCTCCTTCATCGCCACCCAACTCGTGGGCGGCCTCAAGGCCGGCATGGGGTACTGCGGCTGCCGCACCATCGCCGAGTTGCATGAGAAGGCGCGCTTCGTGCGCGTATCGACCGCCTCGTTGGAGGAAAGCCACGTGCACGATGTCTTCATGACGAAAGAGCCGCCGAATTATCGAAGAGAGTGAGTAGGAGCCAGGGGTGAGAATCCAGAAGTCAGAAGCCAGAATGAAGAGACAGACGGCGAACGGAGGAGGTATGCGGGGAGTGAACTCTGGATTCCGGATTCTGACTTCTGCATTCTGGATTCTGGATTCTGACTGCTGCATTTCATGATCCTCATCCTCGATTTCGGCGGGCAGTACACCCAGCTCATCGCCCGGCGCGTGCGTGAGGCGCGGGTGTACTGCGAGATCCATCCGTACTCCTTGCCGCTGGACAAGATCAAAGCGCTGCAGCCCGAGGGCATCATCCTCTCCGGTGGCCCCGCCAGCGTGTATGAAGACGCCGCTCCGCTCCCGGACCCCGGCGTCACCGAGTTGGGCGTGCCGGTGCTCGGGATTTGCTACGGCATGGGCGTACTGACCCTGTTCGCTGGGGGTGAGGTGGCACGCGCGCCGCGGCGCGAATACGGGCCGGCCGATCTGATCGTCGACGACACGCGTGACCTGCTCTCGGGACTCGACGGCGGCACGACGTCGGTGTGGATGAGCCACGGCGACAAGATGGCACGCATCCCCCACGGCTGGCAGGTGTTGGCGCACAGCACCAACTCGCCGATCGCCGCCTTCGCCGACGCCGACCGCCGGCTGTTTGGTGTCCAGTTTCACCCGGAGGTCGTTCACACGCCCCGTGGCAAGCAGATCTTGGCGAATTTCCTCTTTCGCGTGTGCCGGGTTAGGGCGGATTGGACAATGGAGAATTTCGTCGAGCACGAGACGGCGCGCATCCGCGAACGCGTCGGTGGCGCCGGCGTCGTCTGCGCACTGAGCGGTGGCGTGGACTCCACCGTGACCGCCGCGCTGGTGCACCGCGCCATCGGCGACCAGCTCACCTGCATTTTTGTGGATAACGGTGTGTTGCGGCTGGACGAGGCGCAGCGGGTGATGGAGTTCCTGCGCCGGAGTTTCCATTTCCACATCAAGATGGTGGCTGCAGGTCCGCGCTTCTTGGAGCGGCTGAAGACCGTCGAAGACCCGGAGCGGAAACGGCGAATCATCGGCGCTACGTTCATCGAAGTGTTCGAAGAAGAAGCGCGGGCCCTGCCCAACATCACGTTTCTGGCCCAGGGCACGCTGTATCCAGACGTCATCGAATCGGTGTCGTTCAAAGGACCGTCGGCGACCATCAAGAGCCATCACAATGTCGGCGGGCTGCCCGAGCGTATGCATCTTAAATTGATCGAGCCGCTGCGCGAGCTGTTCAAGGATGAGGTGCGCACGTTGGGAGAGGTGCTCGGTATCCCGGCGCCGATCGTCGGCCGGCACCCTTTTCCCGGACCGGGGCTGGCCATTCGCGTGCTCGGCGAGGTTACGGCCGAACGCGTGGCCGTCTTGCAAGCGGCCGAAGCCATCGTCGACGAAGAGATCCGCGCCGCCGGTTTGTACGATCGTCTGTGGCAAGCCTTCGCGGTGCTGCTGCCGGTACGGACGGTGGGGGTCATGGGCGATGCGCGCACCTACGACAACGTCATCGCCATCCGCGCCGTGGAAAGCGTCGACGGCATGACCGCAGACTGGGCACGTCTGCCGGCCGACCTGCTGGCCCGCCTGTCGAGCCGTCTGACCAACGAAGTCGGTGGCGTCAATCGCGTCGTCTATGATATTTCATCGAAGCCCCCGGCGACCATCGAGTGGGAGTGAGAGAGTGCGCCGGTGAGCAGGGGGCGAGTGGGAGGGGTTGAGGGGCAATGTCGTTCGTTCATCTGCACGTCCACACGAAGTACTCGCTGCTCGATGGAGCGAACAAGACCGAGGCGTTGATCGCCGCCGTCAAGGCGGCGGGCATGCCGGCGGTGGCTATCACCGATCACGGCAACATGTTCGGCGCCGTCGAGTTCTACCAGAAGGCCGCCGGCGAAGGGGTCAAGCCGATCCTCGGCTGTGAAGTGTACGTCGCTCCGAAGAGCCGCAAGGACAAGGGGGGCGGCCGCGCCGACGACTTTGAAGCCGGCGGCAATCATCACCTCATCCTGCTGGCCATGAACCAGGAAGGCTATCGCAATCTCTGCCGCCTGGTGACCCTGGGCTACACCGAAGGCTTCTACTACAAACCCCGGATCGACAAGGAGTTGCTGCGCGAATACAACGGCGGCCTCATCGCCTTGTCCGGCTGCCTGGCCAGCGAAGTGAACCAGGCGATCGCGGTGGGCGGCATCGATCGGGCCCGCGCGGTGATGGAAGAGTACCGCGCCATGTTCGACGACCGCTACTACATCGAGGTGCAGGATAACCACTTGCCGCAGCAGGAACGCGCCAATGTCGAACTCATTCGCCTGGCCCGGGAACTGAGTCTGCCCATCGTGGCGACCAATGACTGCCACTATCTGCAACCCGCCGATGCCAAGGCGCACGAAGTGCTGCTCTGCATCCAAACGGGCAAGACCTTCAGTGACGACAAACGCTGGCGCTTCGAGACCGACCAGCTCTACGTCAAAGCCCCGGACGAAATGTGTGCGGCCTTTGCCGACTGTCCGGAAGCGGTCAGCAACACGCTGGCGATCGCCGATCGCTGCAACTTCGAGCTGACCTTCGGCAAGTACCAATTCCCCGTGTTTGCGACCCCGAATGCGGAGAGTCTCGAGGACCACCTCGATAGCGTTGCACGCACAGGCCTCGCCCAAAGGCTGGGCCGCCTGCGGACCCAGGAGGGGTGGGATGCCGAGCGCGAGCGCATGTATCTCGATCGCTTCGACCTGGAACTCGACATCATCAAAAAAATGGGGTTTGCCGGTTACTTCCTGATCGTGGCTGACTTCACCAACTACGCCAAACGTAAAGGAATCCCAGTCGGTCCCGGACGCGGCTCGGCCGCCGGCAGTCTGGTGGCCTACGCACTCGGCATCACCGACATCGATCCGATCCCGTACCACCTGCTGTTCGAGCGCTTCTTGAATCCGGAGCGCAAGTCGATGCCCGACATCGACATGGACTTCTGCTTTGAACGCCGCGACGAAGTCATCCAGTACGTGCGCGAGAAGTACGGCGACGACCGCGTGGCGCAGATCATCACCTTCGGAACCCTGAAGGGGAAGCAGGCCATCAAGGATGTCGGCCGGGTCCTCGATTTTCCCTTCGCCGAAACCGACCGCATGGCCAAGCTCTACCCCGCACCGAAACAGGGCAAGGACTTTCCGCTGGCGGAGGCCTTCAAGATGGAGCCCCGGCTGCAGGAGCTGCGCCATCGGGGCGAGCGCGAGGAGCAACTGTTCGCCTACGCCGAGCGCCTCGAAGGACTGCTACGGCACGCCTCCAAGCACGCCGCCGGTATCGTCATCGGCGCCGGCCCGCTCATCGAAAGCCTGCCGCTGTTCATGGACAAAGACGGCGCGGTGATGACACAGTACCCGTACAGCGACGTCGATGCGATCGGATTGATCAAGTTCGACTTCCTCGGGCTCAAGACGCTCACCATGATCGACAAGGTGGTGCGCCGTGTACATGAGAATCGTGGTACCAGCATCGATTTCAGCACCCTGCCACTCGATGACCGCGCCACGTACAAGCTGATCGCGAAAGGTGACACCGTCGGGGTCTTTCAGCTGGAGAGCGGCGGCATGCGCAAGCTGCTCACCCAGCTACGGCCGGCCACTTTCGAAGATCTCATCGCCGTGTTGGCGTTGTTCCGGCCCGGACCACTCGACAGCGGTATGGTGGAGCAGTTCATCAAGCGCAAGGATGGCAAAGAGCCGATCAAGTACTTGCACCCAGCGCTCGAACCGATTCTGCGCGACACCTACGCGGTCATCGTCTACCAGGAACAGGTCATGCAGATCGCGCAGGCACTGGCGGGTTACACCCTGGGCGACGCCGACAACCTGCGCCGCGCCATGGGAAAGAAGAAAAGGGCCGAGATGGAGCGCGAGAAGGAACGTTTCATCAGGGGCGCCATCGCCCGCAAGGTGACGGAGAGGCTGGCGCGCGAGATCTTCGAGCAAATGGAAACCTTTGCCGCCTACGGCTTCAACAAGTCGCACTCCGCGGCCTACGCGCTCATCTCGTACCAGACCGGGTACCTGAAGGCGCACTTCCCGGAAGAGTTCATGGCCGGCCTAATGACGCTGGAGATGGGCGATACGGACAAAACCTACAAGAACATCGCCGAATGTCGCGAGCGGGGCATCGCCATTCTGCCTCCGGACGTGAACGAGAGCCGTGAGGACTTCACCGTGGGGCAGCCGCGTGAAGACGGCCGCCGGCCGATCCGTTTCGGCTTGGGCGCCGTGCGCGGCGTCGGCTCGAAGGCCATCGAAGGCATCATCGCCGCGCGCGATGACGGGGCCTTCACCTCCCTGGCCGATTTCTGCAAACGGGTCCAGACTCAGCAGGTGAACAAGCGGGTGATCGAAAGCCTGATCAAATGCGGCGCCTTCGATTTCAGCGGCGAGCCGCGCCGGCGTCTGCTGGAAGGGGTGGACCGAACCTGTCAATGGGCGGGGCAGGGGAATCGCGTCGAGGAATTGAACCAGATGGGGCTGTTTGCGCCGGGCACCATCAAGGTAACGGCATCGCAGCCGCCGCCGCTGTCGGACGTGCCCGAGTGGGAGATGAAAGAGCGCCTGCGCGCCGAGCGTGATGCCATCGGCTTCTTCATCACCGGACACCCACTCGACAAGTACGTCCGCGACCTGAAGCGCTTCGCCGACGCCACCACCGCCGATCTGCGCAACCGCGCGCACCAGGAAAAGGTCAAGCTCGGTGGCGTCATTCTCACGCGCAAGCTGAAGAACAGCCGCAAGGGCGACCGCTATGCCACTGTCAGCCTCGAAGACCAGTGGGGAACGGTGGAGGTGATTGCGTGGCCCGAGACCTACCGGCGGTGCGAGAGCGCCATCCATTCCGACGAGCCGGTGTTTGTGACCGGCACGCTCGAGATCGGGGAAGAGCGCTGTCAGGTGATCGCCGACGAGGTATCGGTGTTGCTCGAGGCGCGCGAAAAAGCAGCCAAGGAAGTGCATTTTGCGTTGCAGGCCGAGCGTCTCAGCGACGAGCACCTGCGCACGCTGCGCCAGACGCTGACACTGCACCGCGGTCCGTGCAGCGCCTTCCTTCATCTGCTGCTGCCCAACCGGACTGAAACCGTGATCGCCTTGCCGGCTGAGTTGAAAGTCGCTCCGACCGAGCGCATGGTGGAAGACGTGGAGCGCTTGTTCGGCGACGGGGTGACCTCATTCCTGTAGAGTCCAACGAACGCGGTACGCGACGCCGCCGCTCGCAGCCGCAGCAGCCCGCCCCAACGTATCGCGGCGCCACCGTAGACACGGAACGCGCCGTCCTAGTCGGTACCATGCGCGCGGGCGACAGCCTGCTCAGCGGCGAGGAATCCCTCGCGGAGCTGGAGCGCCTGGCTGACACCGCCGGCGTCGCCGTGGCGGCAAAGGCGCTGCAGACGCTGCGCCGCATCCACCCCGCAACCTTCATCGGATCGGGCAAGGTCGAAGAGGTGCGCAAGCTGGTCGAGGAGCGCGGCGCCAACGTCAGCATTTTCGACGATGCCCTGTCGCCGGCGCAGCAGCGCAACCTGGAGAGCGCCCTGCGTGTCAAGGTGGTCGACCGCAGCCAACTCATCCTCGACATCTTCGCGCAGCGCGCCCACAGCTTGGCGGGCAAGCTGCAGGTCGAGCTGGCGCAGCTGCAGTACCTCCTGCCGCGCCTGACGCGGCAGTGGCAGCACCTGTCGCGTCTAGGCGGGGGTGTCGGCACGCGCGGCCCCGGTGAGACGCAGCTGGAGGTCGACCGCCGCCGCGTGCGCGAACGCATCGCGGCGCTGCGGCGCCGTCTGGGCGAAGTCACTCGTACAAGACGCTTGCACCGGGAAAGCCGCGCCCAGGTGCCGTATGCCATGGTGGCGCTGGTCGGCTACACCAACTCGGGCAAATCGACGCTCATGAACCGACTCACCGCCGCCGGCGTACTGGTGGAGGACAAGCTGTTCGCGACGCTCGATCCCACCGTGCGCCGCCTGGCCTTGCCGAGCGGTGGCGCGGTCCTGCTGATCGACACGGTGGGATTCATCAACAAACTGCCGCATGGTTTCGTCGACGCCTTCAAAAGCACGCTCGAAGAGGTATGCACCGCGGACCTCTTACTGCACGTTGTCGATGCCAGCAACGCTCATGCGGTGGAGCAGACGCGGGTCGTGGCGCAAGTGCTCGGTGAACTCGGCGCGGGTAATACGCCCCGCATCACGGTCCTCAACAAGATCGACGTGCTGCCTCCAGGACACCGGCCGTTTGGCAGCGAGCCGGCCTGCTGCCCAATCTCGGCACGCTCCGGCGACGGCGTCGCCGAGCTGCTGCAGGCTGTCGACCAGGCCCTACAGGTCGGGCGCGAGCGCTTGCACATTCGTATTCCCGCCACGCGTGGTGACTTGGTGGCGCGCCTGCACCAGGCCGGCACGGTGTTGCGCGAGGAGTATGAGGACGGCCAGGTGGAGGTGACCGCGCTGGTCCCGTCGAAGCTCGCCGGCCAGGTGCGCAAAGCAGTCGGCCGACAGGAGTTGACAGCCGAGCGTCAAAAGGGTCAAAGCCTGCCGGAATGACACGGCTTGTGGTTGTCCGCCTGGCCCCCGGTTTGGTACAGCGGGCGATGGGAGGGTGGACCCCGCGATGCTGACGTTGCCGAACTTCCTGACGCTGCTCCGGATCATCGCGATCCCGGTCTTTCTCATCTTGGTCAGCGACCATCACTATGCGGCAGGGATGGTGCTGTTTGTCGCGGCGGGCATCACCGACACGATCGATGGGGTGATCGCGCGGCTGACCGACAGCAAGAGCGCGCTCGGTGCCAGCTTGGATCCGTTGGCGGATAAGCTGCTGCTGGTCAGCTCCTTCGTGGTCCTGACGTGGCTCGGGGTCATTCCCGCGTGGCTCATGATTCTGGTGCTCACGCGCGACGTGGTCATCCTGACTGGCTATCTCGCCATTTACTTCGTCAGCACGCCGATCGAGGTCAATCCCACGCCGGTCAGTAAGCTGAACACCTTTCTGGAGATGCTGGTGATCGGGTTTGCATTGCTGACCTTGGCGCGTCCCGATATTCCAATGGCGCGTGTCAACGTGGTGACGTGGTACCTCACCGCAGCCACCATCACGATTTCAGGCGTGCACTATGTCTACAGCGGCTTGCTGTGGTATCAGCGGCAAGGAACAGCGAGTGTGACCGACACGGCCCAGAGGGGGAGCGGAACGGCCTGATGGTGAGAAGACTGCTTCTGGCAGTGGCCTTGATGAGTACGACGTCGCCGGTATACGGCGAGATCACGGCGAGTCAACTCGTCAACCAGGTGCGTCAGCTCGCACAGACGACGCGTAAGTGGGGCGACCGCGAGCAACGATTGAAGCTGCGCATCGTCGATCGGCGCGGGGGCGAGCGGACGCGTGACCTCGTCATCTATATGAAGAAGTATCCGGAGGATCGCAATCGCAGCATTCTCTTCTTCGAGTCGCCGCCGGAGGTGAAGGGTGTCGGCCTCCTGCAGTGGGGCGACTCGCACGCCAAGGACGAGCAGTGGCTCTATTTGCCGGAGCTGAAACGTGTCCGGCAGATCAGCGCAGGTGCGAAACACGAGAGCTTTGTCGGCACCGACTTCAGCTACGACGACCTCGCCATCATCAGTGAGATCACCGACTGGACCGACGCCGACGCGCGCGTTGGCCTGCTGCGTGAAGAGGCCGTTAACGGCCACCCCTGCCACGTCCTCGAGTACACGCCCACGGGTAAAGACCTCAACTACAGCAAGATCATCGACTGGGTCTCCGTCGACGATCTGGTGACGTTGAAGTTCGAGATGTACGACAAGTCGGCCCGGATCGAGAAGGTGCTGGCATTGAGTGACATCCGCAAGATCGGCGAGATCCCGACCGCCTTCCACATGGAAATGCAAAACGCGCAGGGGGGCAGCCACACCGTGGTGGACTTCAGCGAGGTCAAGTACGACACCGCCCAAAGCGATGACCGGTTTACCCAGCGGGCGCTCGAGCACGGACTGTGACGGTGCTGAAGGGTATCTTCGGCCTTCGGCTCGATCCTGCTTAGGAAGCAAGGCCCCAACGCAACGGTCCAACCGCACCGAGTGTCACTCCATCTCGAACGCGTTTTTCACCAGCTCGCACCGCAGCTCGCCGTCCTCCCGCCAGACGCCGACTACGTCGAAGCGGGCATCGCGGTTGTGGAGGCGGTTCTCGCTCAGATAGTACTGCGCGGCGCGCCGGATCTGGCGCTGCTTGCGTGGATCGACGGCTTCCAACGGGCTGCCGAATCCAACCTGGGTGCGCGTCTTCACTTCCACGAAGACGACGGTCCGCCGATCGAGGGCGATGAGGTCGACTTCACCGGCACGGCAGCGGTAATTGCGCAGCAGGATGGTGTAGCGCTGGCGCCGCAGGTACTTCTCGGCCACACGTTCACCCTCGGTGCCGAGCAGTTGCCGTTCGTGCGCCATCCGGTCTGGTGTGTATGGTTCAGGATGTAGCAAGTCAAGAGCTTATGAATACTCCCCGTGAAACGGCTAGAGTCCGGCAACAGGCGGGCACCCTTCGATACGGCCGCTGAGAAGATGCGGCCTACTCAGGGTGAGCGGTGATAGGCGAGACCAATACAGATACATACCCAACCGCTCGCGCTGAGTAGCCGCCGTGTTTTTGGCGGCGTATCGAAGTGCGCTCGCTGGGAGCTCTTGTGCAAAGCTCCCTGTAATTGAAGCCGCGGCGCCCTTGTGTTAAGCGCACGCAATGGCTCTCAGCCGTGAGGTCGTTCGGCGTATCGCGCTGCTGGCTCGCTTGGAACTGAGCGAGGACGACGAAGTTGCGTTCACCGAGCATCTCGACCACATTCTGCAATATTTCGGGAAGCTGGATGAGCTCGACACGCAGAACGTCGAACCGACGGCCCATGTGGTGGCGATGGCGGAGGCGTACCGCGACGACGTCGTCACCAATCCTCCAGCACCGGAGGAACTGCGTGCCAATGCACCGGCACGCGACGGAGACTTCTTCAAGGTGCCGAAGATCATCGAGTAATCGGAAGCTGCGGGAAGACTTGGAGATCGGACGGTAGCGCGTGGACCTGACTCGTCTCACCATCGAACAAGCGGCAGCGTTGCTGGCAAGGAAAGAGATCAGCTCGGTGGAGCTGACGCGCGCGGCCGTGGACCGCATTCGCGTCACGGACACCGAGATTCATTCGTTCCTCACCGTGACGGAAGATGTCGCGCTGGCGCAGGCGCAGGCCGCCGATGCGCGCCGGGCGCGTGGCGAGGCGGGGACGCTTCTGGGCGTCCCGGTCGGCATCAAGGACGTGATCTTGACCAAAGGAATCCGGACGACGGCCGGGTCGAAGATCCTTGGAAACTTCGTGGCTCCCTATGACGCCACCGTAACCCGCAAGTTGCTGGATGCCGGTGCCGTGTGTGTCGGCAAGACCAACTGCGACGAATTCGCCATGGGATCGTCGACCGAGAACTCCGGTTTCGTGGTCACCCGCAATCCGTGGGACCGGAGTCGGGTCCCGGGAGGCTCGTCGGGTGGCTCGGCGGCGGCGATTGCCGCTGAACAGTGTCAGGGAGCGCTGGGCACGGATACCGGCGGCTCGATCCGCCAGCCCGCCGCGTGCTGCGGGATCGTGGGGATCAAGCCGACGTACGGGCGCGTCAGCCGCTACGGCGTTGTGGCGTACGCGTCGTCGCTGGATCAGGTGGGACCGATGGCACGCACAGTGGCCGGATGCGCGCAGCTTCTCGCCGCCATCGCCGGACATGACCCGCACGACTCGACATCGGTGCCGCGGCCCGTCCCCGACTATGCCAGCCTCCTGGGTGGCGGCATCAAGGGGCTGCGCGTCGGTATCCCGCGAGAGTACTTCGTCGAGGGCATGCAAGCCGAGGTCGACCAGGCTGTCCGCACCGCCATCCGTGTCCTGGAAACGCTCGGGGCGCGCGTCTGCGAAGTGTCGCTGCCGCACACCGAGTACGCCGTGCCCACGTACTATTTGATCGCCACCGCCGAGGCGAGCTCAAACTTGGCGCGCTACGACGGCATCAAGTACGGCCTGCGGCTCGGAGAGCAGGAGGCACTGGTCAAGATGTATCAGCGTACCCGTGCCGGTGGCTTCGGCACCGAGGTGAAGCGCCGCATCATGCTGGGGACGTACGCGCTGTCAGCCGGGTACTACGATGCGTACTACCTCAAGGCACAGAAGGTACGGACGCTGATCCGGCGCGATTTCGAGCAGGTTTTCGCCACGCAAGACGTCATCGTGACTCCAACGGCGCCGACCACCGCATTCCGCATCGGAGAGAAAACCAGCGACCCCTTGCAGATGTACCTGTCGGACATCTTCACTATCTCCATCAACCTGGCCGGACTACCGGGCCTGTCGCTGCCGTGTGGTTTCGACCGCAACGGCCTGCCCATCGGCCTACAGATCGTGGGACGGCCGTTCGAAGAGGAGAAGGTCTTCCAGGCCGCCCACGCCTACGAGCAAGCGACGGAATGGCATGTGAAGAGAGTCGATGAATAATAGGTCGATAGTCAATAGTGAAGAGTCGCGCAGGGATTGTTACCTACAATCGGCTTTGCACAAGAACTCCGGTAGCCGGCGGGCACCCTTCGATACGGTCCCTGAGACGATGGGACCTACTCAGGGTGAGCGGTAAAATGCCTTGACAATACATACCCACCCGCTCGCACTGAGTAGCCGCCCTCATTTGGCGGCGTATCGAAGTGCGCCCGCTGCGAGCTATTGTGCAAAGCCCCTATAAGCCATAAGCTGTACTATGTCGCCATACGAAGCGATCATTGGATTGGAGGTGCATGCCGAGCTGCTGACGCAGTCGAAGGTGTTCTGCGCCTGCTCCACGCAGTTCGGTGCGCCACCGAATCAGAATACCTGTCCGGTATGCTTGGGCATGCCCGGGGCACTGCCGGTGCTCAATCGCCGCGTCGTCGAGTTTGCCATCCGCGCCGGGCTCGCGGCTGGTTGCCAGATCGCGCCGCGCAGCCGTTGGGCGCGTAAGAACTACTTCTATCCCGACCTCCCTAAGGGCTACCAGATCAGCCAGTACGAGCTGCCCCTGTGTCTCAACGGCTTCATTGACATCGAGGACAACGGTGCATCCAAACGGGTGATGCTGACGCGCATTCACATGGAAGAGGACACCGGGAAGAACATCCACGATGCTCACGGGGACGCCAGCCTGGTTGACTTCAACCGCTGCGGCGTGCCGCTGCTGGAGATCGTCAGCGAGCCCGACATCCGCTCGCCGCAGGAGGCCAGTGCGTATCTCCGCAAGCTCCGCGCGATCCTGCAATACCTGGAGATCTGCGACGGCAACATGGAAGAGGGCAGCTTCCGTTGCGACGCCAACGTCTCCATCCGCCCGCACGGCTCGACCACGTTGGGGACGAAAGTGGAGATCAAGAACATGAACTCCTTCCGTGCCGTGGAGCGCGCCATTGAATACGAGATCAAACGGCAAACCGAGGTGCTCGGTGGGGGAGGGCGCCTGGTGCAGGAAACACGGCTCTGGGACCCGGACCGCGAGGTGACCCGGTCCATGCGCTCGAAAGAGTACGCTGACGACTATCGCTATTTCCCCGAGCCCGATCTGTTACCGCTGCTGGTGAGCGACGAGTGGGTTGAAGACGTTCGGCGAAATCTGCCCGAGCTTCCGGACGCGCGGCGCCAACGCTTCGCGCACGACTACGATCTCCCCGAGTACGACGCCTTGGTGCTGACGCTGCGCAAGGACGTCGCTGACTACTATGAGGCGGCGGTGCGCCGGTACCGTAATCCAAAGGCGCTGAGCAACTGGGTCATGGGCGACCTCCTCCGTATCCTCAGGGAGCGCAAGCTGGACAATGCCTTAGTCATTCATGACTGGCCCGTGCCGCCCGAGCGTTTGGCGGCGATGGTGGAGCTCATCGACAGCGGTGAGATCAGCGGCAAGATCGCCAAGGCGGTCTTCGAGGAAATGGTGAGCACCGGCAAGACGCCGGTGCAGATCGTCGCGGAGCAAGGCCTGACGCAGATCTCCGACGAAGGTCCCATCCTCAACGCTATCGACGACGTCATCGCCGCCAACGCCGACAAGGTCGCCCAGTACCGCAGCGGCAAGGACAAACTGTTCGGCTTTTTCGTCGGCCAAGTGATGAAGGCAACGCAGGGAAAAGCCAATCCACAAAAAGTCAATGACCTGTTACGGACGAAACTCGACAGGTGAAGGATGCCCGATCCCGCTCCAGCAGGAAGCGATCATTGCAGCCGCAGAGTGCGGCTGCGCCGCGGGCCCGGATGGACACTCGCGGTCGTTGGCGTCGCCGTCAGCCTAGCCGCCGGTGTCCCGGCCCACGTTGCGCAAGCTGAGGCGTCATCCCCGCGCACCGCCAACTACACAATCCAGGCAAGCTACGATGCCGACACGCACACCGTCACCGGCCACGAAGTGTTGACCTGGCACAACACTACGTCGGAAGCGGCAACGGACCTGTATTTTCACCTCTACCTCAACGCCTTCGCCAACAACCGCTCTTCATTCGTGCGTGAGGCCGGGGAGATGTGGGCGGATTGGTTGAAACTCCATCCGCATGGATGGGGATATGTGGCGATCAAGGCGCTCCGCATCGGCGGCGCGGATCTGGTGGACCGCATGCGCTTCGTGCATCCAGACGACGATAACATCGATGACCGCACCGTCGTTCGGGTGCCACTCGAGCAGCCCGTGCCTTCGGGGGAAGCGGTGGAGGTCGAGGTGGACTTCGTCGCCAAGCTGCCGAAGGTTGTGGCACGCTCGGGCTATGCGGGGCCGTTTGCTTTCGTGGCGCAGTGGTTTCCGAAGATCGGCGTGTACGAGGATGGTCATTGGAACTGTCATCAGTATCATCTCACCACCGAATTCTTCGCCGATTTCGGTGTGTATGACGTCACCCTCACTGTCCCACGCAACGGGGTAGTGGGGGCGACGGGCGTATTGCGGGACTCGCACGAGGACGGCGCCACCAAGACGCTGCACTTCGTTGCGGAGGACGTGCACGACTTTGCCTGGGCCGTCGATCCGCGCTTTCAGGTGGTGGAAAGGGCGGCGGGCGGTACGGCGATTCGCGTGCTCGTGCAGCCGAGGCACCTGGCCCAGACGGATCGTTACCTACAGGCAGCGCAGTCTGCGCTCGATTGGTACCAACGATCGATCGGACGGTATCCGTACCCGCAACTGACAGTCGTCGATCCCGGGCCGGGAGGTGGCGGCGCGGGAGGGATGGAGTACCCGACACTGATCACCACGGGTACGGCGTGGTGGATGCCGCCAAAGGTCCGCCTTCCGGAGTTCGTCACCGTACACGAGTTCGGCCACCAATACTGGTACGGCATGGTGGCGAACAACGAGGCCGAGGAGGCTTGGCTGGACGAAGGGATCAATTCGTACGTCGAAGGGCGCATCATGGATGCCGTCGGTCCGGGGAGCTACATCGATCTCTTCGGATTGCGCTTCGACAGTGCGGCCATACGTCGGCTGCAATACGTGCGCGCACCGCAGCACGACGCGATCACGCGGCGAGCATGGGAGTTTCTTGATCGGTCCAGCTACGGAGCCATTTCTTACAGCAAGACGGCCCTGATGCTCGACACGCTGGAGGCGTATGTCGGCGAGGAAACGCTGCGCCAGGCGCTGGCGGCCTACTTCGAGCGCTGGCGGTTTCGACATCCCCGGGCCGAAGATTTCCTTGCGAGTATGAACGAGAGCGTCGGCCAGGATCTCAGCTGGTATTTCGATCAGGTGCTGCCCGGTACCGGTGTGGTGGACTATGCCGTGACGCAGGTCAACGCCGACAAGTTGCACGGATCCGCCGGCTACACGCTGTCGGGCGCAGTCGTTGGCGAGGAAGCGCTGCCGCAGACGCCACAGGAACAACAGTATCACAACGAGGTCGTGGTGGAACGCCTGGGGTCGGTGTCTCTGCCCGTTGACGTGCACATCACCTTTGACGATGGCGGCGTAACCAAGGAGCATTGGGATGGACAAGGTCGCTGGAAGCGCTTCGAGTACACGGGCAAACAGCGGGTTGAGTGGGCGGTGGTGGACGTGCTGCCGCTGGACGTGAATGTTCTGAACAACAGCCGCATGCGTGCCGCGGGCACCCGTGGCATTGTGCGGATCGCCGGACGCTGGGGATTTTGGTTCCAGAATCTGATGTACCTTCTCACGGGACTATAGGCGATGGGCCAGGCGTATCTGTCGGGCTTCCGCGCCGCTCTGCGCCGTTGGCCGGTGGTGCTGATCCTCTTTCTGGCAGGCCTGGTCGCCGGGCTGGGCTTTAGCGCCGCCACGTGGTCGTGGTTGTCGCTGTCGCTCGATCGGTCGTTGGCAACCCGGTCGTTGCTCACGGACTTGGACGTGCAGGTGTTCATCGACCTGGTTGTGCATCATGGCGAGGGTCTGCAGATGTTGCTCGTCGCCGGGACGATTCTGATGACGTTCTTCGCGCTGCTCGGGGTCTGGTTGAACGCCATCGCCGTTACGGCGGTTGGTGAGGAGACCTCCTTGGCCGATTGCTTGGCTCGAAGCTTTCGCGCATACCCAACGTACGTGTGCCTGTGGGCACTGGTGAACGCCCTCTACGTGGCGACCGTGATCGTGCTGTTCGTGGTGGGCCGGGGGCTCACACGGTGGGAAGCGGAAAGCCCTTCCGAGATGACTTTCTATTGGATCGTTGGCGCGTGTGTGCTGACTGGCGTACTCGTGGTCCTGCTCTTGGCCACCATCCACGACCACGCCCGCATCCATATCGCACGCCGGGGCGCTGGCGCTCTGCGTGCCTTCGGATGGGCCGCGGTTTTCGTCGGCCGCAGGGAAGGGCGGGCGCTGCCGCTCGTGCTGCTACTCGTGAGCAGCAGCTTGGTGATCTGGATGGTATACCGGAGCGTCGGCTCGGTGATGGCGACCAACACGGCGTTGGGTGTAGCGCTCTCGCTGTTGTGGGGCGAGCTGTTGTTGCTGGTGCGTATGTTTCTTCGAGTGTGGTGGTTTGCCGCGGAAACGCACCTGCAGCAGGCGAGGGAGAGAGCGGCTTACTAAGGGGGTACGCAGCGGCGGCCACCAGCATCGCTGTTCGCGCGCGTAGATTTAGCACTTTATCGTTGCGCAATAATGAAGTAAAATTCTGTCGTTGAAGGTCGACGTTCCATGAAGTTATTGACGACCGCAGGCGTGCTTGCCTGCTTGCTGACTGCGGCAGATGCCACCTTTGCTGGCCCGGTGCCGAACATCCTTCTGCGGTCGTTTGCATTTCCAGTTTCCTTTGGCAGCGGCCTGGCCAGCGATTTAGTGGTTCCGGGCGGCGGCCCAACTAAACTCACCTTCGAATCAGGGAAAGTGGCTATCGGTGAGCTACCGGCGCCCGTGGCGGAACGGCCCAGCCCACGTCGCCGGGGCCGGAGTGCGCAGCGATTCAGCTGGCCACCAAACGCAGCACTGCATGCCCGCTTGCTACTCAGTGGAGTGGTTGATGCAGATGGAAGCATCGTCACCAACACCGGTAATCAGCTGGTGATCGATGCGGCCGTCTCGCCCAGCGGCGGCGCCTCCAGTCCGCCGCCGTTTGTCTTCCCGTTTGATATCAATGGTGGTTTGGCATTTCTTGATGTGCCGTTGCCCTTGGAGCAACGGCCGGACGTGCCGCTCCGGGTGCAGATCTTGGGCATCACGGTGTTGGATCCAGAGGGGCAGCCCTTCGCCGTGTTGGGCTTTGAATTGCCGGCCGCTGCGCCGACGCCGGTGCCACCGATGACGCCGACGCCCAATACGACTCCGGGGGCAGGCGGGCAGTGTTTCAGGGCGGCAAATTGCACGGGCCCCTCGTTCCCGGCATCACACGACAACTGCTGTCGTTTGCTCGGCCGCCCGGAGCAGGGTGTCATGGGAATGAGTTCGTGGTGCCCACCGGACCAGTTTGATTCGTCGACCGGGCAGTGTGCTGCCAATGCTTGCCTCCCGTGCGGACCAACTCCACCCCCGAGTGACTGCAGCGAGAGACGCACCTGTGACGGGCCGTGCGCCGTTCAATGTCCGGATGGCAGCATCCAAAACGGCATCTGCCAAGCCGACTCGAGCTGCCACTGCAGCGCAGGCTGCGGTCCGACGCCCACGCCGACGCCAGGGCCATGCGCCAATCTCACCACCTGCGGCGGAGCGTGCACTTTGACATGTGCGGACGGCACTACGGTGGCGGGTCAATGCGCCTCGGATCAAAGCAGCGGCTGCGAATGTTCCGCCGTCTGTGCGGCACCGACGCCATGTGGCATCGGCGAATGCTTCGACACCATCGCGTTCCGGTGTACCGGGCAGCCGTGTGATAGCAATCTGCATTGTCCGCTACCAAATCAATTCTGCGACGTGAGCGGCCAGCGCTGTCCCTGTCAACCGCCGCCGCCGCTGCCGCATGGTCACATCTGCTGCCAATGTAAGGATCGGGTCCCGGCGTGCTTCGATTTCTCCTTCGTCGAAGTGCAACCGATCTGTCCGCCGGGATGCGACACGTTTCTCGGGCAGGAGTGCGACTCAGCGACCGATGCCTGCGTACCGCTTGCGCCGTGCGCGTCGGACAAGGACTGCGACGACGGCAATCCCTGCACCATCGACCGCTGCACAGCGAACGGCTGCACCCACGATTGTGTGTGCGTCGGGCCGAGAGCGTGCGGCCCGGGACCCGCACGGAGACCACGTTAAGCGGCTACGCTGCGCAAGCCGCTCGTGTCTCGGTTTGGTCGCGTTTCCTTCGGCGTGGCGAAAGGATCTCACCGCGGGCCGTTCCAAAGGCGTGGAAACTCTCACACCGAAGCACGACCGAAAGCCTTTCCCGCGGGGCGCGTTCCCGCTAAGGTCGCCGCAGTGAGGAGGACGTTCCGTGGCGGGAAAGAAGATCGCAGTGGGAGTTGTCGGTGGCTCCGGGTACTCCGGGGGTGAACTACTGCGGCTGTTGCTTGGGCATCCGCAGGCCGAGATCGCCTGGGTAACGTCACGCGGTGACAAGCAGCTCGAAACCATCCACCGCAACCTCCTTGGTTGCGGCCTGCGCTTCATCAAGGAGGAGGAGGCTTCTCCGTGCGACGTGGTGTTTCTCTGCATGCCGTCGTGCGAGTCGATGACGCGTGCCGAACACTACCTCGGGCAGGGGAGTAAGGTGGTCGATCTGGGCTCCGATTTCCGGCTCAAGGACCTCGCGCTGTTCGAGCGTATGTATCGCGCCAAGCACACCAGTTGGGAGTTGGTCCGGCAGGCGCCGTACGGCGCCACGGAGCTGCATCGTGCCGCCATCCGTTCAGCGCGTCTGGTCGCCAATCCGGGTTGTTTTGCCTACACCACTATTCTGGCTCTCGCGCCACTGGTGCGGGAGGGGTGGATCGACTTCGATCGCATCATCGTTGATGGATTGTCCGGTACGTCCGGGGCGGGTGCCGAACCGAGCGTTCCCACCCACCATAGCGAGATAGGTAATGCCATTTTTCCGTACAACGTCGTCGATCACCGGCACACGTACGAGATGGAGCAGGAGCTGAGCGGTGTGGCGCGCGCGAAAGTGACCGTTCACTTCACCCCGTACTACGCACCTTTCCCGCGGGGCATCCTGGCGGGCTGCCACGGTTTTCTGAGTCGCAAGGTCTCACGCGCCGATGTGCTCGCGCTGTATCGTGACTTCTACCGGGGCGAGTACTTCGTGCGCCTCATCGATGCGGAAAAAGATCCAAAGGTGACCTGGCAGTACCTGGCGTACCCGAGTGTGGCCTCCGTGGCGGGCTCCAACTTCGTGCAGATCGGGATGGATGTCGATGAGCGGCGGGGCAGGGTGGTCGTCTTCTCGGTTCTCGACAACCTCGGCAAAGGCGCTGCCGGTTCAGCCATTCAGAACATGAACTGCATGCTCGGCCTGGCCGAAGAAACCGGTCTCACCGGCCTGGGACAGCATCCATAGGTGAGTCCGGAGTTCCGAGTCCTGAGTCCTGAGCAGGGCTTCTGTTCATTCACTGCGGCGCAGGCGAACGCGAAAGATGGATCCGCTTCCGGGGGTGCTGCTGACATTGATGTCGCCGCCGAGCGCGCGGACCAACTGCTTGACGATGTACAGTCCCAACCCCACGCCGCCGTGACGGCGTGTCGTGGAACCGTCGACCTGACGGAACATATCGAAAATAAACGGTAACGCTTCGGCGTCCATGCCGATGCCAGTGTCACTCACGGTGAAATCCACCCAGCCGTCAAGTGCCGAGACCTTCATCGTGACCTGCCCATGATCGGTGAACTTCAGGGCGTTGTGCACCAGGTTGCGCAATACCTTCTTGAGCTTGGCACGGTCTGATCGGATGAGGATAGGGAGGTGGTCGATCTGCCACGTCAAGTCGACATTGGGTTTCGTCCAATCCGCAGGAATGCTGTCCTTCACCTCGTCGAGGAATTCGTGCACGGCGAAGGTCTCGATGTCGAGGGGCAGGAGGCCAGCCTCTAATCGGTTGATGTCGAGGGCTTCCCGAATCAGCTCCAGCAACTGGAGCGCATGCTGGCGCACGCGTTCCAAAGCGTGACGCTGCTCGTCGGAGATGGCGCCCATGTCTTCATCGATCAGCAGGTCCACATACCCGATGACCACGTTGAGCGGCGACCGCAGCTCGTGCGACATGGTCCCGATGAATTCCGACTTGAGGCGGCTCGCGGCCCGCAAACTTTCCACCAGCCGCGCGTTCTCCAGCGCGACCACGGCTTGCTGGGCGATGCTCTGAAACACACGTACCTCCCGCGCTGAACACGGCCCCGTCCGTTCGTTGAAGCCGGCGGCAAGTATACCGATGGAGGAACCCGCGTGTCGCAGATCGGCGCACAGGAATGATCTCATGTGCCAGCGGTCCATGATTGCACCTGGGAACAGGGGCGAATCCCGGTTCTCCACCATGACGAGCCCCTGTTGTACGACCGCGTTGATCAGCGCGACACTGTCGCTCGGGAATTCGAAATTGCGGACCTCCTCGAGGGCGTCGGGCTCGGTGCCGGAAACGGCAGCAACACGGTAGATGTTGCGCTGGGCGTCACGCAACAGCGTGACGCTCCAATCGCACGGCAGGGCGCTGCGCACGACATCGTTCAAGCGCCCCAGGATTTCGCCCGGATCGAGCGAGGCGGTCAGGGCCTGCGCCGCCCGCAACAAGGCGGCGGAAATAGCGTGCTCTTCTTCCAGGCTGACGTTGATCTGGTTCAAGGATTCCGCCGCCAGCGCCAGTTCGCTGTTCTTCTGAGCCAAGTGCCGGGCGTAAAACAGTGACTGGCTCGCGATCAAGAAGAAGCACGCCGGTGGCAGCAAGCCGGCCACCGAAACCAAGGCGGCGGTGCCGTTGACCCAGAGCAACAGGAAATGGCCGATACTGGCTAGTGTCGCGATGACGACGCCATACTGCCATTCCATCATGCATGCCGGCACGATCGGCAACAGCAGGAGGAAGTGAAACAGTACCGGAGACTGCTGTACGAAGAACAGCCCCGCTAGGATGGCGAACGTGTCCACCGCTAGCTGCACGTAAACCAGCAAGCGGAGGAAGCGCCGCGCGCGCATCCACCAGTTGTACAGCGGCGATGTCGCCAGATCGGCAAGAGCCACCAACGTGATGGGACCGAGGGGCACTGCCGACGGAACAACGAGGCTCAGAACGATTGCGAGCCCGAGCAACCCAGCGATCGAGCGCAGCCGCGTGATCCACAGCCAGTAGCTGAAGCGAATGAGATCATCGTCCCGGAGCGTTGCGACCCCAACGGCTGCCTGCGCGGTCATGTGATGACTGTGAACTTAGCAACTTGTGGACCGGTTCTAAAACGCGACGATGACACCATGAAGAGGTTCTGATCGGCAACTGACGGTCACGACAGCGTCCACGTCTGCAACGTTCCCACTAGGCGGCAGCGTCGACGGATGGAGATTGCTTCGATGTGACCTGACCCCGCGGGTTGGCGCTGACGACGCCTCGGCCTGGTGCCGCGCGGAGCGCCGCAAGCGCCGGCGCAAGGAGTCCCTGGGCGCCTCGGCATACAAGAGAAAACCCGCCAGCAGCAAGAGACGACGCACGCATCCTCGATAGCTGCCGTTCGCGCCTGAAGTGTGCGGTCCGGAAGTAACGTCTGATAAGATACGTTATGTAAACCAAGACCGGGATTTGGTGGATGTTGACACCCGAGCCAGTCCACCCTCGCCTCTTGAGCAAAAAGCGCGAGGTCTAGGGTGCCTTGGTAACGACCTGCAAGTGGGTGTCGATACAGACAGATCGCCACTAAGACGCAGCCGGCAGTAGCTGCAGTTTAGCGGCAACAAGTTCGGTCTCTGAAGCATCGGGGAAATCATGCGTGAAGCGCTGGTACAGCTCTCGCGCCTTGTCCTTCTCCCCCATCTGTTCACGGCACCGCCCTTCGCCCAGGACAGCAGCGGCCTTGTACGGCCCGTCGAGACCGCCGGCTTCCTGATAGCGTGCGGCGGCATTGACCATGTCCGCCTTGCGCTCGAAGGCGAAGCCAAGGGCGACCAACGCCTCTTGCCGTAAGTATGAGGGCCAGTCCTGCGAACCGAGAAATTCTTGGAGTACCACCACGGCGTTCTCGAGGTTGCCGGACTTCAAGTCGGCGTTGGCGGCGTACAATGCGGCGACGCGGCCGGCTGCCGTCGATTGCCAGCGGCTGGCAACGTCGTTGAGCTGAGTTGCCGCCTGCGTGTAGTTGCCGGCGTAGAAGTCGGCAAGCGCACGACCGAGGTCCTCGTTGGCTTGCCGAACGCGGGCGTTACGGATGGAAAAGCCCCCCATGATCAAGAGCACGACCGCCGCGCCCGCTGCCAGGCCCCATGACATGACGCGGGCGTTCTCGGTTGCCCAGGTCAGCACTTGCCGGCCAAGGCTGATGAACTCATCGGGACGTTTCAGATCTTTGCGTCGGAAGCGTTGTCTGGCCATATTTTAGTCGTGGCGGATGAAGGGAGGCGGCGGCGGTTTGATCGGCAGGGAAAGTCACATCTTATACTTGAAGTCGTCCGGAGACATCTTCTCCAGGATCTCCGCCCATTTGTCGCGGGAAACGTTGGAGAGGTTCGTGTCGTTGGCGTCCTCGGCCTGTTGCAGCACGCTCGACGCCTCGATGACGCGTTTGCTGACGTAAATCGGGCTCTTTGTCCGCAACGCCAGGGAAATCGCGTCGCTGGGACGCGAATCAATCGTGCGCTGCGTACCGTTGATGCGCAGATGGATCAGCGCGAAGTACGTATTGTCCTTCAGATCGGTGATCTCCACGCAATCCACCGTCGCACCGACTTCCGCAAGGACGGTGCTCAAGAGATCGTGCGTCATAGGCCGGGCCGTCTTGATACCCTCGAGCTCTGTCGCCATCGCCGTGGCTTCGAGCAAGCCGATCCAGATGGGCAGGTTGAGCTTGTTGTCGCGGTCCTTGAGGATGACGATGGGCGTCTTGGTGACCGGATCGAGCGTGAGCCCGCCGACGCTCATCAGTATTGAATCCTCAAAGCTCATGACGTGTTCCTTCATCCGTCAGCGCGATCATTTTGCGCAGAAACATTTCACCCCGTCAATCCCTTCTGCGCCTAGCTCACGAGGCGATCGATGACACGATAGAGCTGGTTCAGATTGCGGCACTCTTCGACGAGGTCGCAGAACGGCAGATACCGATCCATCTCGCTGTCACCGAATCCCCACGTCAGGCGATTCTCCGGATTGAGCCAGATGACTTGCTTAGCGCGCTGCTGGATTTCCTTCAAGACCCACTCGTGCGGCAGGTTGTAGTTGTTGCGGGCGTCCCCCAGCACGATCACGGTGGTCTTGTTGTTCACCGCAGCGATGTAGTCGCGGTGGAAGTCGCGGAAGGCACGTCCAAAATCGGAGTGCGCGAAGACGTTGATGATGCCGCCGCTGAGCGCTTGCTCGATGGCTTCGTGAATGTCTTGCTCCTCGAAGAGCTGAGTGATTTCACCGACCTCGCCGACGAAGATGAAGCTGCGCACGCGAGAGTACAGGTCCTGCAGCGAGTACACGAATTGCAGCATGAAGCGTGAGACGTTGCGCACCGAGTCCGACACGTCGCACAGCACGATCACCTGCGGCTTGTCGCGCACGCGGTGGTCGAACTGGATTTTGAACGGCACGCCGCCATATTGCAGGTTCTTTCTCAACGTGTCCTGCAGATCGAATTTGCCGCGCTTCGCATGCCGGCGCCGGATCGACACCACGTTCTTCAAGCGTTGCGCGAGCTTGGTCACCGCCTCCTTCATGCGGCGGATCTCGTCCTCCGACAGATAATAAAAGCTCTTCTCCGCCAGGCTCTGCATGCGCTGGTTCTGGCGCAGCGTGTGGTCCTGCTTCTCCAGCTCCATGCGTACGGCCCGCTTGATCATGTCGGTGAGATCCTGCAGGCGGCGATCGATCAGGCGCCGCAGCTGCTCCAGAAGTGCCGGATCGTTGGCGGCGTCACCCAGCCGCTCCTTCAGCGCGCCCAGTTCCTCCGAGAGCCGCCCGAGGCCGAGCGTCTGCGCCATGCTGTGGCTGTAGCGGCCTTCTTGGAACGGGCGCTGGATGTTCTGCACCTGCGCGGCGCCCGCGGCCTCACGCAGCATGCGCTCGAGTTGGCCGGTGTTATTGCTCAGCAGCGCTTGTGCCAGCTCGGACAGCTCGATGTCCAGATCTTTCAAGATGTCGGCCAGCGAATCCAGGAGCTGCTGGAAGTCGGCTTCGTTGAGCTCCAGGGCGGACATCAGCGAGTTGGCGCTGCTCTTGAGCATCCCGCTCATGCCGCTGAAGTAGAGGTCGAACAGCTCGTCGAACACCGGGCCGTCGACCGCCCGCTTGACGATGGTGGCACGCAAGGCGTCTTTGAAGGCCACCCGGTCGCGGAGGCCGATGCACTGCAGAGCATGGAACCCGTCCATGTCCTCTGCCACCGAAACGCGCAGGCCGTTCTGCCGCAGCAGCGTGGTGAAGGCGACGATCTTATCGTCCATCAGGGGGCGCTCTTCCGCCGTCGGGGCGCCGGGGCGCAGCTTGCTGCGCCCCTACCCTCAATGCAGCAGGTCCTTCTCGCTTTCCACCCTTTCGGCTGGCGGCAGCTTGGCCTTCTGCTTCTGCAGGTAGTCCTTCAGCTCGTCCTGCGCTTTGCGGATGTCGCCTTCGTACTTGAGGATGGTGTTGAGCGTGTCGTTGACCATTTGCTCATCCAGCCGATCGGCGTTCAGCAAGGTCAGCGCTTTGGCCCAGTCCAGTGTCTCACTAATGCTGGGCGTCTTCTTGAGATCGACCTGGCGGATACGCTGCACGACGTTGACGACCTCCTGCGCCAGGGTCGCGGAGATGTTCGGGACTTTGAGACGCACGATCTCCAGCTCCTGGCTGGCGGCGGGGAAATCAATGTAGAGATGCAGGCAGCGGCGCTTCAGGGCGTCGGACATCTCGCGCGCGTTGTTGCTCGTCAAGACCACCAGCGGAATGTGTTTGGCGCGTAGGGTGCCGAGTTCCGGCACGCTCACCTGAAAGTCGCTCAGCACTTCGAGTAGGAACGCTTCGAACTCGCTGTCGGCTTTGTCGATCTCGTCGATGAGCAGCACGGTCGGCGTCGGGGCGGAGATGGCGCGCAGCAGCGGGCGCGGCAGAATGAAGCGCTCGGAGAAGAAGACGTCGTCCTCCTTGGCGATGCGGTCGACTGCCTGCTGGAGCGACGTCGTTCCGCCCAGGACTTCGCTGATCTTGTCTTTCAGGATCTGCGTGTACAGGAGCTGCTTGGCGTACTCCCATTCGTACAACGCTTTCGCTTCATCCAGACCTTCGTAGCACTGCAAGCGGATGAGGTCGTGCCCGAGCGCTTGCGCCAGCACCTTCGCCAGCTCGGTCTTGCCCACGCCGGCGGGACCTTCCACCAGGATCGGCTTCTCCAAGCGGCTGGCGAGGTACACTACCGTGGCGATGCGGCGGCTGCAGATATACTTCTGCTTTCCAAAGCGCTCCATCACATCCTCGATGGATGCGAAATGTCCGTCTGCCGATGACATAGAATGAAACGGTAACATAGCACCTATGTGAAGACAATTCAGATCGGCCAACAGCGCTTCACCTTGCTTCCACGGATGTGATGCGCGAATAATTGCCGCGTGTGCACGCTGGCGATCTACTTCCACACGAGTCCGGACTTTCCCGTCGTGGTGGCGGCCAACCGTGACGAGTTCTACGATCGTCCCGCCACTCCACCGACGCGGCTTGTCGATGATCCCTGGATCGTTGCCGGCCACGACGTGCGGGCCGGCGGCACGTGGCTCGGGGTGAACGCGCATGACGTGGTGGCCGGGATCCTGAACCGACGCACCAGCAGGCCACCCGACCCGGATCGGCGCTCACGCGGCCTGCTCTGCCTGGAGGCGCTTCAAGAGCCGTCGGTCGTGGCCGCATGCGCCCGGGTGCTTCGCGATCCTGGAAACCTGTACAACCCATTCAATCTCCTCATCGCTTCGACCGACGCGTCCTGCGTCATTGGGAACAGCAGTGGCGCTATGGTTCAAACCACACTCGAGCCGGGACTGCACCTGCTCACCAATCTGGAGCTGAACGACCCGGAGTGCCCACGCATCGCCAAGTCCTACGGCCTGTTCGACGCGCTCCGCAGTGCTCTGGCGTACGACACGCTTGACCGATTTCTGAGAGGACTGCGCACGATTCTGTCGGACCATTCTACCCCGCTCGATCCGCGCGCCGACGGTCCTCCCAACAATCTCTGCGTACACACGGAGCGCTTTGGGACGCGTTCGTCGAGTGTGTTACTGTATTCCGCCCGCGAGGGCCGCTTTCGGATGTGGCATGCCGCCGGAGCACCGTGCCAGACCGGATACGTCGAGATCGCATTGCCGGCGCCAGCGACTTGAAGAGGAATACTGGACAAAGCTGACGGAACTCGATAGCGTTCCCCCGATGATACGGAGCGGCACGCTGTTGCTGAAACGTTGTGCCCTTGTCCCCTGCCCCGTTGTCCTGTTCTCCGTTCTCTGGTCCTGCACGCCGCAGGCGATTAACGCGCCCGTGCCGGTCCCCGGTGCCAGTTCGAGCGAGATGGAGTATCGTTCCGCCGCCATGATTCCCGGCCGCATGTACGTGTTGGGCCAGGTTCTGGCGCGGGAGCACGAACGGAGCGGAGCCCTGCAGGAACAACTTGATCAGCGCTCGCAAGACGTCGAGCGCCTGCAGGCCGAAGTGACCCAGCTGCGGCAGCACGAAAGTGAGTTGCAAGCCAAACTTGACGAGGTTGTCGCTAGCCGCGGCAGCACAGGCTCCGAGCCGCGAGGCGAAGCCGCTGAGGCCACCACCGCGGCGGTTGCGGCGGCAGCCGAGCGTCACCAGCGCGACGCCGACGCGCAGAGCGCTGGTGCCATGGCCGGCCTGCGCGCCGCGCTGGCCGATGAACAGCAGCGGCGCGAACAGACCGAGACCGAGCTGGCGCGCTTGAAGGAAGAAACCTCGACGCCACCGTACGCGCAAAACAGCGCCACCGAGGCCGACCTCGCCGCGGCCAAACAAGAGGTCGTCCAACTGCGTACGGCACTGGAGGACGAGCGCGCCGCACGCGAACGGCTGGCGCAGGATTTCCATGCCCTGCAGGAACGGGTTAGCACCGAGCGCACCGCAACCGCAGCAGTGAGTGGGGATGCGCCCGAGGTACGCACCCGCCTGCAAGAGCTCGAAGAGGAAAAGCAGAACCTCACACAGAGCTTCAATCGCAGTTTGGCGGAGAGCCAACAGCGGGCGGCGGAGCTGGAAGGTCAACTGGCACTGGCCCGCAGCGCCCCGAGTGCCAGCGCACGCGATGGCGACGCGGCTTCTGTCCGCGCCGAGAACACGGCGCTACGCAGCCGGTTGGATGAAGAGCATCGTCGCACCGAGGAGCTGGGAGCCAAGCTCAGGGTCGCGCTACGCGTCACGGACTTGATCTTCAAGATGCAGGCGCAGCAGGCCCAGCCACAACGGTAGTGCTGACTAGCGAATCCTGAGGTAAATGCTCGCCACTCCGTTCCGGACTCAGCACTCAGGACGCAGGACTTCGTTCATCCGCCAGCCGTACCTCGTCGAGTCGCGGTGGGCGGAGGGGATGGAGGCGGAAGCCCTGCACGCGTGGCAGGACGATGTCGTAGGTCACCGGATGGAACAGGAAGACCCACGGCGCATCGGTAGTGGCAAGCCGTTCGACTTCCTGTAGAAGTTTCACCCTGGCTTGCGAATCGACCGTGTGCGCGGCCTGATCCAGCAGCGCATCAACTTCCGTATTACTGTAGTTGGTGTTGTTGTTCGAGCCGATATTCTTCGAGTGGAGCAACACCTCGAGGAAGTTGCTGGGATCGGGGAAGTCGGCTTCCCATCCGAGCAAGAAGAAAGGTGCCAGATCCGGCGAACGCACGGCCTCGAGGAAGGGACCCCATGCGAGCGCCTTGATCTGGATCTGCACGTTCACGTCAGCAAGATCTTGCTGCACCGACTCCGCCATGCGCAAGGTGGTTTCGTCGGAACGCACCCAAAGGGTGGTACGAAAGCCGGCGGCGTAGCCCGCGGCCTCCAGCAGCTGGCGCGCGCGCCGCGCATCGAACGGGTAGCCGGTGAGGTCCGGATCGTGTCCCGGCATGTTGGGCGGCAAGAAGCTCTTGGCGACGACGCCGCGGTTGTTGATCAGCCGCAGCAGTTTTTCCTTGTTGACGGCGTAGTTCATCGCCTGACGCACGCGGCGGTCGGTAAACGGGGCCATGCGGCAGTTCATTCCCAGGTAGTTCGTGGTCATCGTCGTGACGTGATGTAGCAGTGTCTGATAACGCGGTTCCCGGATGACGCGCGGAAACTCGGCAGGCGGAATACTGGAGATATCCAACTGACCGGACTCGTACTTGAGCCAGGCGAGATCGTCGTTGACACCCACGAAGCGCTGCAGGCCTTCGAGACGCGGTAGCCCGGGAATGAAGTAGTCCGGATTGCGCACCAGCATCAGGCGCTGTCCGCTGATCCACTCTTGCAGCATGAAGGGGCCACTGCCCACGGGATGGCGCGCGAAATCCTCTCCCCAGCGTGCCACTTCCTCGGCCGGCACGGCGGCGGCGAAGGGCATGGCCAGCTTGTGCAGAAACAGCGGGTCGAAAGCGCGCAGGGTAAAGCGCAGCGTCTGCGCATCGGGCGCCTCAATGCCGGCGACGGTGCAACTTGCCTCGGTGCATGCCTCCGCGCCACTGATCACGCGAAAGAATTCCGCGCCCTGGGAACGCGTGTGGGGGTTGAGCACACGCTCGATCGAGTACTTCACATCGCCGGCAGTGACTGTGCGCCCGTTGGTAAAGCGAACGTCCGCCCGCAAGTGAAACGTGTACGTGCGGCGATCGGCGGATACCGCCCAGTCCGTCGCCAGCCGGGGGACGAGGTCGGTGTCCGCATCGTAGTCGACCAGGGTAGTGAACAGCGCCTGCTCGAACTGCCAGGACGAGGTATCGTAACCACGCGCAGGATCGAGTGTGGGGACCTCGTCCGAACCCGCTAGCCGCAGGTACAGCGATGGCGACTCTGTGCCACTACCGGAAGATGATGTGCAACCCGTCAGGGAGAGTGCCGACGACAGCGCCCAGAGCACACGAAACAGACCTCGGACCGCGCCTCCAGCCGGGGCGGCTCCCCATCGCCGCCCTCGGTGTGGCCGCGCCTCGCCGGCGCAATTCATCGACGCTCACGGCCGCCGACGATGGCGAGCAGTCCGTAGCCCAGGAAATTGAAGCCCACCACCGCATACACGATCGCGACGCCGGGGCTGATCATCAGCCATGGGGCCAGGCGATAGTAGGTTTGACTGTCGCTGATCATCCGGCCCCAGCTTGGTGTGGGGACCGGAACCCCTAGGCCCAGGTAGCTCAGCCCGGCATCGAGCAGTATCGTGCCGGAGGTGCTGAGCGCCCCCATGACAACGATCGTCGGCAAGACGTTGGGGAGGATGTGGCGCAGCATGAGACGGAATGGCGTGGCGCCGAGGGCCCGTGCCGCGACGATGAAATCACGCTCGCGCAGCGAGAGCACCTCACCGCGAATCGTGCGTGCGACGCCGGTCCAGCTCACCACGGCGATGACAACCAGGATCGATGTCAGCCCGGGTTCGAACAGCGCCGCCAAGGCGATGGCCAGCAACAACGCTGGAAAAGACAGGACGACGTCGGTCGCACGCATCAGTAGCGTATCCACCCATCCGCCGAAGTAGCCTGAGCAGACACCGACGGTAACACCGATGATGAGGGTGAGGCTGGTGGCGACGGCCGCGACGAATACAGAAATGCGAGCACCATACAGCAGCCGGCTCAGCACGTCACGGCCGAGTTCGTCGGTTCCCAGCAGGTAGGGCAGTCCGGGTGGAAAGGGATTCCCAAAACTGTCGGCAATCGCCTTCAAGGGATCGAAGGGCGCAAGCCAGGGTGCGGCCACGGCAACGAACATGAGCAGCGTGACCATGGCCCCGCCGGCCACCGCGAGATATCGCTGACTCCCCTGCCCTAGCGCTGGCACCGGCAGTCCCCGTTCCGGTTCGCTCGTTGTCGCAACTTCGCTGTCATTATTGCCCGCGGTAGCGAATGCGTGGGTCGACGACGAGATACAAAAGGTCCACGACGATATTGGCTCCCACCACCAGCAGGGCGCTGAACAACACCGTACCCATGATCATCGGGATGTCCTGATTGAACACCGCGTCCACTGCGAGGCGGCCCAGGCCGGGCCAATTGAAGACCGTTTCGGTCAGCACGACGCCGCTCATGAGGCCGGCAAAATCAAGCCCCAGCAGCGTGACCAATGGAATGATGGCGTTGCGTAACGCATGTTTGCCGTAGACGCGGAAGGGCGACAACCCCTTGGCATGCGCCGCCCGGATATAGTCCTGATCGAGGACCGCGCGCATGTTGGTGTGCAGGAGGCGCGTGTAGTACGCGGCGCCACCCAACGCCAGCGTGCATGCCGGCAACACGACATTGGTGGCGCCAAACCCGCCCAGCGGCAAGAGACGGGCGCGGTACGCCACGAAATAGAGAAGCATCATCCCCACCCAGAACACCGGCAGCGAGAGTGCGATCAACGAACCGACCAATACCGCCAGATCCACGGACGACCCCTGACGCCGCGCCGTTACACACCCCAGGGCAACTCCGATCAGCGCCGCCGCGCCGAGGCTGGTGAGGGCGAGATAGGCGGTGGCCGGGAGACGCTCGATGATGGCCTGCAGAACACTTTGCCGCGTCAGGTATGATCGCCCGAAGTCGCCGTGAACCAAACGTTCGAGATACCGCGCGTACTGGACTGGCACGGGCTGATCCAGCCCCATCTCCTTCCGGATGGTTGCCAGCGTTTCCGGATCCGCCTTCGGCCCAGCCACCGTGCGCGCCGGATCGCTGGGGATGACGAAGGCGATGACAAAAGTGAGAAAGGTCACGCCGATCAAGATGACGACGCTCCAGGCGAGCCGCTGGAACAGGGTGATCATTACCGACCGTTCAACTCAAATGGCGGAGGTCACTGGTCGCTCGCCGTCGATGCGTTCAAGCGGCCACCGTCCACCAGGTAAACGCCGCCGGTCGAGAACTCGGCTTCGGCGATCAGGAAGCGCACCATGCGGGCCACATCGTCTGCTGTTCCCACGCGCTTCAGCGGCGTCAGCTCGACCAGATGCGCGCGCTCCTCGGCCGTGTAGTCCTCTGGAGGCATGACGGGACCCGGTGCCACGCAGTTCACCCGCACCTGCGGTGCCAGTGCCTTAGCGAGGCCCACCGTCATCGCTATCATGCCCGCCTTCGACACGCAGTACGGCAGGTACCCGCGATAGGGCCGCATCGCCGCCCAGTCTGCGATATTGATGATGACGCCGCCGCTTCCTTCTCGCATCAATCGGCCGAGCTGCACTGCCAGCATGAACGGACCTTTGAGGTTGATCGCCAGCGTCTGATCCCACTGTTCGTCCGTCAATGCCTTAATCGGGGTTGGGGCGAAGACCGAAGCACTGTTCACCAGCGCGTCGACGCCTCCAAATGCAGCCCACGCTTCCCGGGCCACGCGTTCCACATCGGCACTGCTGCCCATATCCCCGGCCACGACAGTTGCCTGGACACCGAAAGCATTCGCTGCGGTGCACGTGTCAGCGGCCTCGGCGCGGGACGTGCGACAATGGATAACGACGTTCGCCCCGGCCTTGGCGAGTTCGACCACAATGGCCCGCCCCACGCGCTTGGCGCCTCCGGTGACCAGAACCGTCTTCCCGCACAGGCCCATGCACGACGACGATATCCCAAAGGCCCGATTGCCGCCAGATCAAGCCATCGTACCGTTGGCCACCTTTGCGGGCGAAGACCAGTTGCGCGAGCAACGCAATCGCCATGTTTTCTCAAAGGCCAGGACAAAGGCGGCCCTTTTCGCGCGGCTGCAAAGGACGGCACGAGGCGTTTGCTGGCAGTGCAACGCCTGGCCTTCCATGGTGATAGCCAACGCTGGGTGGCAAGCCGCTTGCAACGCGAAAGGCACGGTGCAGGACACTCTTCATATCATCTTGGCAGCTGAAGCCGAGGCTCGCCAAGCGGTGGATGCCGCAGAGCAGGACGGCCGGCTCCTCTTGCGCGAAGCCGAGGAGGAGAGCCGGCGCCGCGTCGGTGAAGCCCGAGACACACGCGCCGCGCTGGCGCGATCGGTCGAAGACCAGCTCGTAGCCGCAGCGGAGGAGAAGGCTCGGCGCATCACGGAAGGTACGCGCGTACAGGTGGCGGCCATGCAGGCGCACGCAGAGGCCCGTCTGGAAGCGGCGGTTGAAGCCATCGTCCAATGCATTCTGGCTACCGACCAGGACGCCAGCGGTGACTCATGAAGCGTGATCTGCACCGCTACGCTGCCGCCAACGCACGCGTGCGCACGTTGATTCCCAAGCTCCTCGGTCGCGTTGGACTCGAAGCGCTGTACGGGTACCCTTCACGGGATGCGATGCTCGACATTCTGCTCCGTACGCCATATGGCGGGACGCTCGGTAAACCCCCCAGTGAAAGCAGTCTGCGGGGGAGACTGATCGAGATCGGTCGCACGCTCCTTCACCTACTCGGAAGCACCGAAGCTGCGCTGGTGAAGCAGTATCTGCTGCGACACGAACTCGAGAACCTCAAGATCGTCGTGCGGGCGGTGTGCCGCCGCTTGCCTCTCGAAACGGTCCGCCCGTACCTGCTCGTCCTCGGCGACATCTCCACCCTGGACATGCAACGGCTGGTCGATGCACGCGACCTCCAGGAGCTGACCGATCGCTTGGAAACGACGGCGTACGCTGCTCCCATGGCAACGGCGCTGCACCGCATCGAGGACGCGGGGCCGTTCGCTCTCGAAGTCGCGCTGGAGATCGACTATTACGAGCGCTTGTGGCAAGCCGCCGGTGCCCTTGAGTCCTCCGACGCCAAGCGGGCGCACGGGCTGTTGGGCATCCTGTTCGACATCCTGAATCTCGTCTGGATCGCCCGCTACCGCGACGCCCTCGGTATGTCGCCCGAGGAGATCTTGAACTACACACTGCGACAAGGACGCTGGGTCACGTTCGCGTTGCGGCGTGCCCTGGCTGAGGGGCCCGAACTGTCCTGGGGTGTAGTGCTCGAACGCACACCGTACACCCGGCCTCTGGCAGAAGCAGACACCCGTGGTTTCGACGCCTGCTCCCCTGCCCTCTGGCGTGTGCTCGCAGCGGAAGCCCACCGACAATTCCGTGGCTACCCGTTCCACATCGGTGTGCCGCTTGCATTTCTCCTGACGCAGGAACTCGAGATCCGCGATCTCCAAATTTTGCTGGCTGCCAAGATGATCGGCCTGCCAACCGCAGCGGCCTTCGAACACGTTGCGACCATCCGGCACTGAAGGAAAATCCCTCGTGTTGACCCCAGAGCCTATACGCCATCTCTCCTTGGTCGTCCTGGCGACAGACCTCGAGGCGGCCGCGCGAGCTATCGCCCGGGTCGGTGTCCTGCACCTGCTGGACGTACGTCACTCCGTGGAGGTGCTGGGCGCGATTCGTCCGTACGACGTCAGTGAACGTCTCCGACAGCTCGGCACCCTGGCCGAAAGCCTCGACGCGGTCCTAACCTTCCTGCGTATCGATTGGCGCGATGAAGTGCTGTCGGCAAACGGCGAGACGTTGGATCTCCACGGCCTGGAATCCCGTAGTCAGGCCATTCGGACGGAGGTAGACGAATTTCGCCAACTCGCGGACCGCACGGCCGCAGAAACGGAGCGGCTCCAAGATCTCGTGTGTAACCTGCGGGCGCTCGTTCCCATCGGGATACCGCTCGAACAGCTTCGCAATCTACGCTACGTCTTCCTCACTTCAGGTCTGCTTCCGCAACGGAATCTGGCACGGCTGGGTGAGGCCCTGACGCGCACACCGCACATCATCGTCCCGCAGGGCACGCCGGGCGCGAACGGCCGACTACTGATCACGACCCTCTGTCTCTCTGCCGACCACGAGGTGTTGGAGCGAGCGTTGCGGAGCGCACAATTCGAGCGCCTGGAGTTGCCACCTCACCTGACCGGGCCTCCTGAAGAAGCGGTCCGGCAACTGAGCCGCGAACTCGAGGCCAGTCGCCAGGCAGTGGCCGCCGCCGAGACTCAGCGTAACGCGTTGGCGAAGCGGCTCGGACCAGAGGCCTGTACACTGCGTGCCCGCGTGGATCGCGAACGGCTGCTTACGGAGGCGCGCGGGTTGATGGGACGTTCAGACCGTATCTCCCTGATTACCGGCTGGGTCCCCGCTGTACTCGCGGCGCAGCTGAAAGCTGCAGTGCAGGACGCGACGGGAGGCCGCTGCGTGGTGCAGTGGCAGGAGCCGGCTGCGCTAGAAGGTGTACGACGCGGCCTGGTGTCAGTACCCATTCTGCTGCGCAATCCGGTGCTCATTCGCCCGTTCGAGCGCTTGCTCCGGGCGTACGGCTTACCACGCTACGGCGAACTGGAGCCGACGGCGGTGGTCGCGGTCGCGTTTCTCGCCATGTTCGGATTCATGTTCGGCGACGTCGGTCACGGGGCGGTGCTCTTCGCCATCGGCTACTTCATGTACCGGCGGATGTTCCGCTACCGGGACTATGCAGTGATCTTGATGGAGTGCGGTGTCTTCGCCATCGCCTTCGGGTTTCTCTATGGAAGCGTGTTTGGGGTGGAGCATTGGTTGCCCGCACTGTGGCTGCGACCGATGGATGACATGCCCACCCTGATGAAAACAGCCGTGGCCTTCGGCGCTGTCTTTCTCAGCGTCGCCTTGGGTCTCAATCTGGCGAACGCGGTGCGTCGACGAGACATCACGGTGCTCTGGGCGCGCAACGGGCTTCTGGCCGCCTTGGCGTACTGGATAGCCGTGGGTGTTTTGATGCGCTGGCTCACCGCCGGGCCGGGTGCGGTGACGCTCGGAACAGCAGTGATGTGGCTGGTGCTGGCGTTGACCCTGGTCTTTCTGAAGGAACCGGCTCGCATGCTCTGGGTTGGCCTGCACGAGCACAAGTGGCCGACGCCTGCAGAACTGTTGGCGTTGCTCGTTGAGTCGATCGTCGACGTGCTCGACACGGTGGTCAGCACCGTTTCAAACACCGCCACCTTCATTCGGTTGGCGGCCTTTGCGCTCAGCCATGCGGGCCTCTTGCTTGCCACCTTCAGTGTCGCCGATGCCGTCGCCGAAAGCCATGGTGGCACTATCGGCGCGGCCATCGTCATGGTGATCGGCAATGCGGTCATTATCGCACTGGAAGGACTGGTCGTGTCGATCCAGACCATCCGTCTCGAGTACTACGAGTTCTTCAGTCGATTCTACAGCGGCGCTGGGGAGGAGTACCGACCGTTGCGCATGGCCTCCGGCACGCCGCCGGCGCACCCTTGAGAGGAGGAACCATGACTACCCAGGAATCACGCCAGACCACATCAGCTCCCGGCATCCCGCCGCGCGGTTCGAGGCACAGGTGCGGCAGGGCCATCCGCTGGTTTGTGCGGGCACATGTGGGCCTCGCCGCAGTGTCGCTCGTGGCCCTGGCGGCTGTTCTGAGCGGCCTGCCCATTGCTGCCGGGGCTGCCGCGCAGCTCGGCGGCGTGTCTGATGACGTAATGAAGTGGGGTTTCGCCGCCGCCGCCGTGGCGACGGCGATCGGTGCCCTCGGCGCCGCCTACGCCGTCAGCCATGTGGGTGCGGCGGCGTTGGGTGCCATGGGCGAGCGGCCGGAACTTGCGGGCCGGGCCCTGATCTTTGTGGGCCTGGCTGAGGGCATCGCCATCTACGGCCTCATCGTCGCGATCATGATACTCGGCCGCCTTTCATGAGCCCGCTGCAGGTGATCGGCGACGCGGAGACGGTCCTGGCCTTCGCATTAGGCGGCGTGCCCGGCCGCATCGCCGACACGGCGGATGAGGCGTGTGCGGCGGTCGAGGAAGTTCGCAACCAGGTCCACGCCGCGGGAGGGCCAAAGCAACGTCCGGTGCTGCTCGTGGTAACGAACGGCATCGCGGGGCGTATTCGGGACTATCTCCAGCGTGTGATGCTCGATGCCCGCGGGCCGGTGATCCTCGAAGTGCCCGGCTTTGGCGAATCATCCGAAGGCGGTTCCGTGCAACGCGTCGTCGAGCGTGCGTTGGGGCTCCACCTATGACCTCCCTCACGGCAGTTGGCGCCGCTGGCGCAGAGGTAGCGATGCTGCTGCGTCTGATTCGCGAACAAGCCGCGGCTGAAATCGCCGACATGAGAGCGCGTGCGCATGAGCGTGCGGCGCGACTGCGTGCGACCGCCGATGCGGAGGCGGAGGCCATTCGTGCCGGGGCTCGAAGCGCGGGTGAGTCGCGCGGGAATCTCCGAGCCGCCACACTGCTGGCGGTCGTAGAGACGCAGAGTCATCTCGAGTTACTTTCGGCACGTGAGGCGCTGATCGAAAGGGTGATTGCGCGCGCCCGGGCATTACTTGCCCGCTTTCCCACCATCCCGCAGGCCACTGAGCGACTTACCAATCTCATTCGAGAGGGCCTGCAAGCGCTGCCGCCCGGGCCCGTGCGCGTGCGCACACCGCGCGAATACGAGCCGCTGCTCGACGAGGCGATCCGCAGCAGTCTGAACACGGATCATCGCGCCGTGGCGTTCGCCACGGACCCAGAGCTCGCGGGGGGAGTCGTTGTGGAGGTCGACGACGGCCGGTTGCGGTTTGATAATTCCTTCGATGGCCGCATCCGCCGCCGGATGTACCGGCTCCGCCGCCTGGCTGCGGACATGCTGCTCGGCGAAGAAGGTACGCACAGCGGAGGGCCGTGATGACCGCCCAGACGGACACTCGTTCCGGAACAGTGATCGGCGTAAACGGCCCGGTGGTCCACGCGCTGACGGCGCGGACGGTCGGTATGTCGGAGCTGGTGTGGGTGGGCACGCAGCGCCTCATTGGTGAGGTCATTGGGATCACGGAAAACCGGGCCACCGTCCAAGTCTATGAGGACACCACCGGGGTCAAGGCCGGTGACCTTGTCCACACCTCGACGCTGCCGTTGTATGTGGAGCTGGGGCCCGGACTCATGGGCGGCATCTTCGATGGCATCCAAAGGCCGCTTGAAGCCTTGGCAGCTCAATACGGCGACTTCATCCTACGGGGTGCCGCCACCCGCCCGCTGGACCGGGCCAGGCAATGGAATTTTCAGCCCGTCTTGAGGATCGGCGCCGAGGTGCGAGGCGGTGAGATTCTCGGTACGGTGCGCGAGACGGCATCCATGGAGCACCGCGTCTTGGTCCCACCGGACGTGTCCGGCACGATCACGTGGATCGTTGACCCTGGAACCTACCTGCTCGAAGATCCAGTAGCCTTGGTTGGTCATGCCGGGTCGGTGCGCGAGTTACACCTGTACCACCGTTGGCCCGTGCGGCGGCCCCGCCCATACCGCCAACGCCATGTGCCAACGGTGCCCTTCCTTACGGGCCAGCGGATCATCGACGCATTTTTCCCGCTCGCACGCGGCGGAACGGCAGGAATGCCAGGGGGCTTCGGTACGGGCAAGACCGTCACCCAGCAGACTCTCGCCAAGTGGGCGGATGCCGAGATGATCGTCTACATCGGTTGCGGCGAGCGCGGCAACGAAATGACCGGGGTGCTCACCGAGCTACCACACCTCGAAGATCCGCGCACCGGCAGGCCGCTCATGGAACGCACAGTGCTTATCGCCAACACCTCCAATATGCCGGTTGCCGCACGTGAAGCGTCCATCTACACCGGCATCACCATCGCCGAGTATTACCGTGACATGGGCTACAACGTGGCCCTCATGGCCGACTCGACGTCGCGCTGGGCGGAGGCCCTGCGTGAAATCGCCGGACGCCTCGCCGAGATGCCCGCCGAGGAAGGATTCCCCGCCTACCTGGCAACCCGCCTCGCCGAGTTTTACGAGCGCGCCGGCTCTGTGACCGCGCTGTGTGGACGTGAGGGCTCGGTCAGTGCCATCGGTGCGGTGTCGCCGCCCGGCGGTGATTTCACCGAGCCGGTCACGCAACACACCAAGCGGTTCGTCCGCTGCTTTTGGAGTCTCGACAAAGAGCTGGCCAACGCCAGGTTCTTCCCGGCGATTAATTTCCGCGAGTCGTACAGCGAGTACGCCGGCGACCTGAGTGCGTGGTGGGAGGCCAAGGGCTTTCCCGATTGGGGGGCGTTGCGTGCACGAACGATCGAGCTGCTCAACGAGGAGGCGAAGTTACAGCAAATCGTGCGGCTGCTGGGGGAGGAGTCGTTACCCGACCGGGAGCGCATGGTGCTGGAAGGAGCCTGGCTGCTCCGCAACGCCTTCCTCCAACAGAACGCCTTCGACCGCATCGATCGCCATAGCGCGGCGGAAAAACAGATGAGCATGCTGCGCACGATCTTTCATTACATCGACCGGGGTATGGCCATCGTCGAGAAGAAGATCCCGGTCTATCGGGTGCGCGAGCTCCCCGTGCGCACGGACCTCATGCGAATGCGCTTTGAGATACCCGACGACCGGCTGCAGCAGTTCACCGCCCTCATGGAGGCGGTGAACAGTCAAATGGATGCGCTCGAGCAGGAGTGAATGGTGACCGCAACGCGTGACCAGGCGGGGCTCGAATATCGAGGTCTCCATCAGATTCAGGGTCCGCTCATCTTCTTGCGGGGGACCGAAGGTGTGGGCTTCGGCGAGTTGGCGGAAATCGTCTCGCCTGCGGGGCGGCTCTTGCAAGGGCGCGTGCTCGAGGTCGAAGAGGATCTTGCGGTTGTGGAGGTGCTGCAGGGCACCGCCACGTTGTCGGTGGCGGACACCCGGGTTCGGTTTCTCGGGCACGCCCTCCGCATCCCGGTGGCTCGCGAGATGCTGGGTCGCGTGTTTGATGGCCTTGGTCAGCCGTTGGACGGCGGTCCAGCGCCTCTGGCGGGTGTCCTGCGCGACGTGAACGGCGCGCCCATGAACCCGGTGCGACGAGACTATCCGCGGGACTGCATACAGACCGGGCTCTCGAGCGTCGACGGACTAAACACTTTGGTGCGCGGCCAGAAGCTGCCCATCTTCTCCGGGAGCGGTCTACCGCACGATGATATCGCCGCTCAGATCGTTCGCCAGGCCACGCTCCCGGGTGAGAACGAGCAGTTCGCCGTGGTGCTGGCCGCTATCGGCGTGGGCCACGACGTGGCGGAATTTTTTCACAAGAGCCTCCAGGAAGGTGGCGCCTTTCGCACCTGTGCCTTGTTCCTCAACCTCGCCGACGATCCGAGCATCGAGCGGCTGGTGACGCCGAGGGCTGCCCTCACGCTGGCGGAGTTTCTGGCGTTCGATCTGGACATGCATGTGTTGGTGGTGCTGACCGACATGACGAACTACTGCGAGGCACTGCGCGAGGTGGCAACGGCGCGCGGCGAGGTGCCGAGCCGCAAGGGGTATCCTGGCTATCTCTACAGCGACCTCGCTTCGGTGTACGAGCGAGCGGGACGGCTGAAGGAGCGCAAGGGTTCGATCACGCAAATCCCGATCCTCACTATGCCCAACGATGACATTACGCATCCGATCCCGGATCTCACCGGCTACATTACGGAGGGACAACTCGTACTGTCCCGCGACCTGCACGCGAGGGGCATCTATCCACCGCTCGACGCCCTACCTTCCCTCTCCCGGCTCATGGAGGACAGCCTCAGCGCTGGCCGCACGCGCGAGGACCACTCACGGCTCGCCAGCCAGCTGTACTCGGCTTACGCGCGTGTCAAGGAAGTCGAACGGCTGGCCAACATCATCGGGGAGGAGGAGCTCTCGGAAACCAATCGGCGCTACCTGCAGTTTCGCGACCGCTTCGAACGCGAGTTCATCGGCCAAGACCGACATGAAAACCGCAGCATTCTGCAAACGCTGGAACTAGGCTGGCAGGTGCTGCAGCCGCTGCCGGACGCAGAGCTCACTCGATTGCCTCGTGATCTCCTAGAGCGCTATCGCCTCACGGCAGCTCCAGCGACGTCCGGGGCGGCAGGCGAGGCTTGACGATGCGTCGTACTGATATCCCGGCCACCAAGAGCAACCTGATCCGTCTCAAGGAGCATTTCGGGTTCGTACGTACAGCCCGCGAGCAGTTGGATCAGAAGCGCGACGTCCTCTTGGAGGAGATCATCGCCATCTACCGCGAGGCACGGCAGGTGCGGCATGATGTAGAGGCGGCGTTAGCGGCTGTCTACGCTACGGTGCGTGAGGCGCTGCTCGCCGGCGGCCGCGCTCCATTGGAAATGGAGGCTCTCGCCCGTGTGGGAAGCCAACGGCTCCGGATGCGAGAACGCAGCATCATGGGCGTCATCGTGCCGCTACTGGATCTGGAGGTAACCGATCCGCCCGGTCCCACTGCGGCGCCAGGCTGGACCGTAGCCTCCGCGGCCCGGGCACAGCATCAGGTGCGCCACCTTCTGCCCGCGCTGGTGCGATTGGCGGAAATCGAGGTGTCCTGCGCTCGACTGGCGAGCGAGCTGCAGAAGACCAAGCGGCGAGTAAACGCCTTGGAACACATATTCATTCCTGAGCACCGCGACACCATTCAGTTCATCGAAGCCGCATTGGAAGAAAAGGAGCGTGAGGCACTGTTTCAACTGAAGCGCCTGAGAGGTCGACGGAAGGAGACTGCATGAGCGAGGTCCTGCGTATCGCCAAAGTGTTGGTCCCTGTGGATGGATCGGAGTGCTCGCGATACGCCGCGGAACACGCGGCCCGTATCGCTGCCGCCTGCGGTGCAGAACTGATCTTCTTGCACGTTGTGGACGAGGCCGTGGTGGACGCGCTCGGGCACCGTACCATCGACAACGGCCAGCGAGTACGCGAGCAACTGAGGGAAAACGGCCACATGTACGTCCGTGACATCGCCCGGTTGGCAATCGAGCACAACGTGGTTCACCAAGAGGAAATCGCAGACGGCGACCCGTGCGCGGTCATCTGCGCCGCCGCGATCCGCCACGACGTCGATCTGATCGTCATGGGCAAGATTGGCCGGCGGGGTGCTCGACGCATTCTGGTAGGCAGCGTCACTCAACGCGTCACCGAATTCGCCGATCGACCCGTACTGATCATCACCGGCCCCCCTGCCGTGCTCGACAAGGCTAGAATGGGCGGTTAATCGCATCACCCTCGTGTCGGTATAGTTTACACTGTTTGTCCCGCCCCTGCTCAAGCGTTACGCGTCGAAAACACCAGTAAATTGCAGCGTTTGTTGCCTGCTCACCCAGCTGAACGAAGCCTCAATCGCGTCGGGATACTTGACAGATCGCTGAGCAGCCCAAACTCACGTATTCGAAGGGCGCCACGACAAATATGATGGAATATTGAATGTTTATCGCTCCTTGCGCGCTTGCCGTCTGCATGGCGCGAAATGTGCAAATACAAAGGACGGAGTTTAAGAAAGGGGGCACCCGTATGAAGTCCTTTAGGACGCTTGGTTTCGCAATCCTTACACTCGCTCTGGCCGTGCCCGCATTCGCAGGTGTACCACCGGCTCCGGAGATTGACCCCAGCCTTGCGCAGAGCGGGATTACGGTGCTGGTCGGCGGCGTGTTGATCTTGTTGGGGCAGCGCCGCAAGTGAGTTAGCACCGAAGGGTGCTTTGAAAGGAAGGAGACCCGTATGAAGTCCTTTTGGACGCTTGGTTTAGCGATTCTCGCGCTTGCTCTGGCCGCGCCCGCGTTCGCGATCCCAAACCCGGTTCCGGAGATTGACCCCAGCCTGGTGCAGAGCGCGCTCACGGTGCTGGTCGGCGGCGTGTTGATCTTGTTGGGGCAGCGCCGCAAGTGAGTTAGCACCGAAGGCTGCTTCGAAAGGAAGGAGACCCGTATGAAGTCGTTTAGGACCCTTGGTTTAGCGATTCTTGCACTTACTCTGGCCACGCCCGCGTTCGCGACCGCGGTACCGGAGATTGACCCCAGCCTGGTGCAGAGCGGGCTCACCGTGCTGGTCGGCGGCGTGCTGATTTTGCTGGGGCAGCGCCGCAAGTGAGTTAGCACCGGTCGCACCGTACGCGACCGCCACGGGCGGATCGTGTACGGATGCGATCCATCGGTAAAGGTTGCCCCGTTCTTCACAACTCCATCGGCTCCTGTGAGACGGCGGAACAAGAGCCTCCCTCGTTAGAGACGCACGTACTCGAACAGACGCGAAAGAGATCGGCTCATCCAAACCAGGACCGTTCGTCCTGAGATCCAACCGGCGAAGACGCCGGCTTGGAGAGTCCATGAACCAGCGAATTTCGTCATTCCCGCAATCTCTAGGCGGGAATCCATCCTTGCACGCCTTGGATGCCCGCCAAAGGATTGCGGGCATGACGATGTTGGAACCGCAGGTTCATGGGCACAGCTGTCTTCGTTTGGTCGCCTTTCGATAGTGCTGTGGAAAGCGTATCGAAGGGCGCCCTTTCCGATTGATCGACACCCTCAGTTGCCAGGGGTATTGTACGCAACTTGGTCCAGCGACGGATTGCCCCCGATTGGCGCGTTCAAACCCTTTGGCGTGTGCCTGTGATTCGCTGGATCTCGCTCGGTATCCTGTTGCTGGCGGAGGGACTCATTCTGAGCGTGCGCTTCGAGGCGCCCGATCTCGGCGACGAGTGGTGGGCGATCGTCCTGTCGTACGCGCATACCGTTACACAGTTTAGCATCGTAGGCGCTACCGCAACCGTCCTGCTCTCTCGGGAAGCCGTGCGGCGTCGGCTGCGTCTTGCGGCGGAGTTCTCTCAGCCGCGCGGTGTGGGACCGTTGCTGGCCGCACATCTCGGAGCGTTCATCGCACTCTTTTTCGTAACCGCCCGCGTCGTGGAGGGGGACTTGCGAGCCTCTGCCCAGCCAGGGCTCTGGGTCGCGCTCTGGTTGATGACCGGACTCGTGACCATCGCTCTGTGGCTCGCGATTGCCTTGTCCCCCAAGACGTGGTGGCCGTTAGGCCGCGTTGCGCTTGGGCCGTTGCTGCTTGGTGCGGCTGTGGGTGCAACGGCATTCGCAGCCGGGCGGCTCACGAGTCATGCCTGGCGCCCGCTTGGTCAGCTCACGTTCTGGGCCGTCGACCGCATGATCACCGCGAGCGGCACGGATCTGGTGAGCGATCCGGTGCACATGGTGCTCGGTACCCGGCAGTTCTCGGTCGAAATTTCCCCCCAATGTTCCGGCTACGAGGGGATCGGCATGCTCTGGGTCTTTCTCGCGGCGTACCTATGGCTGTTTCGACGTTCGCTGCGGTTCCCTCAGATCCTCCTGTTGTTTCCCGTCGGCACGCTGCTCATGTGGGTCCTCAACGTGCTGCGCATCGCCGCTCTCATCGCGGTTGGCACTTGGGTGTCGCCCGACATCGCTCTCGGCGGATTCCATTCGTACAGTGGTTGGTTGCTGTTCTGTGGTGCGACCCTGGGACTCGTCGCGGCGACACGCCACTCGCGTTTTTTCCATCTTCAAGATGTTGCGCAGAAGGGAATCGAGCCGACGAATCCCACGGCCGCCTACCTGGCGCCACTGGTAGTACTGGTAGCCGCGGCCATGGTGACCGGCGCCTTCTCCGCTGGCGGATTCGATCTGTTGTATCCGCTCAGAGTTGTGGCGGTAGGCGGGGCGCTGTGGGTTTTTCGGCACGAGTACCGTGCCCTGCGGTGGACCGGTTCCTCGGAGGCCGTTGCAGCGGGCGTCGCCGTCTTCGTGTTATGGATCGCGCTCGACCTGACTCGGAGCGGTGTCGACTCTGGGCCTGCCCTGGAAGCAGGGTTGGCGCGGCTGCCGGCAGGCATCGCTGGGATGTGGCTGGCGTTCCGCGTGTTTGGCTCGGTGGTCACGGTTCCAATTGCGGAGGAGTTAGCCTTCCGTGGTTATTTGATGCGCCGACTCATAGCGGCGGATTTCGAGAGCGTCCCGTTCCGCCAGTTCTCCTGGCTCGCGCTCTGTGCCTCCTCGCTGGTCTTCGGCGCCATGCACCAGCGACTGGTGGCGGGCACCCTTGCCGGTGGGGTTTACGCGTTAGTACTTCTGCGCCGGGGTGAGTTGAGCGATGCCGTCGTCGCACATGCTACAACCAACGCCCTACTCGCAGTCTACGTGCTGATCAGCGGAAATTGGTCCTTATGGTTATGACGGGATTGAAAGATCGAGCTGGTGTCTTGGCGTCCGACGTATCTTGGAGTTATCGACCTTGCGGCCCTTCCACCCTTCCACGAACCCGTGTGCTTTCCGCTCCTCCGGCGCCAGTCGACGTTCGTGACCGCCTGTTCTGCCATTCTGCCACCACTCTTGCCGGCCGCAGCGCGACACACCGCTGGAAAAGTGTGCTCATCAGCCTCGCAACTTGCTGTAAAGACTTGGTGTTGCGCTTTTGACGGGGCCAGTCCAGCTTTGTGCTGAGATGACTGCAGTTTCGGCTCAACAGGGCGGATTCTCGGGCTGTTGGTTCTGGCACCTCGGTTGCTCGAAAAAGAGGGTGGCTGGTGCTATGGACGAGGCTTCGCGGTCACCACAGTTGGACAAGAAGCACGCGATCATCTTGCTCCGCTCCGTGGTGGTCGTTTGCACGAGCTACCTCATTCTCTTTGGGCAAGCCCCGCAGGCCGGCATTAGCATCGCATATATCCTCGCCCTGCTGCTCACCAACGCCGCCCTTGCGCTTACTCCCGGTCATTGGTTTCGGCAGCCGCGCTTTTCAGCGGTACTGCTCCTCGGCGACACAGCCCTGGTACTGATGGGACTGTACCTCACTGTCGGCTGCTTTTCACAGGATTTCTTGATCATCTATTTCTTCACGATCTTCCTGACGACCGCGACCTCGAGCCTGGCGGAGATCGCCCTCGGTGCGGCGATGGTCAGCGGCCTCTACGGCTACTGGCTGTGGCTGACCTCGACGCACACGCTCGGAGCCGGGGAATGGCTGCGACTGCCATTCTTCTTCATCGTTGCGGTGTTCTACGCGTTCGTCACCGAGGAGACCAAGCGCGAACGCTATTTCCGCCACCGCGCCGAGCGCGAAAACGAGCGCCTGCGGTTCCTTTTGCAGCTCAGCAACGCCCTTCCGCAGTGGAAGGTAGCGGAGGAACTGATCGGGCAGATTGGAAATCTCGTCGAGGCCGCTTTTCCCCGGCTGAATTGCCGCTCGGGAGGCGACGTCACGACCGATCGCCAGCAGCGGGCGCTCTTTCCCCTCTGCTCGAACGGGCGCGGTTTCGGAACGCTGCGGGTTGGAACGAAGGATGGATCGCCCCTGTGGCCCAACGAGGCGACGTTTTGCAAGGTGGCGGCGGCGATCGCCGCAAATGTGCTCTACACGGGCGAACAAGTCATGGCGGCGCAGGATGGCACGCGCATCAAGGAGGAGTTCCTCTCCACTTTGTCGCACGAACTGCGCAGCCCGTTGCATGTGATCCTTGGCAACGCGGAAATCCTGAGTGACATGGTCGGCCCGGCCGCCGATCCAGTCGCCCGTGAGACCCTCGATCGCCTCGGGGCCGGCGCCTGTCGCCTGCTCGACCTCATCGAGGAAATGTTGTGCTTCGTCGAACTGCGTTCCGGAAGATCCACGGTGCCGCGCGAGCCCGTCGACCTGCGCGTCCTGTTCGAAGAGTGCGCGGCAGCCATGTTCGGGCGGCTGGCGAGCCAGCCCGTACGTTTCGAATGGCACGTGGCCGACGACGTTCCCACCTTGCTGACTGACGCCCGCATGCTGCGCTTGATCGTGAACGCCTTGTTGAGCAACGCCGCCAAGTTCACCGCCGAGGGCGCTGTGCAGCTGAGCGCCGAACGCCGCGGCCGGGACGTCGAGATTGCCGTGCGTGATTCGGGTATCGGAATCGAGCCCAAGGATCTGGCTGACATCTTTCAGCCCTTCCGCCAGCTCGATGGCTCACTCACGCGGCGCTTCCAAGGGCTCGGATTGGGTCTGACATTGGCGCGCGAGCTGACTGCGGCTCTCGGAGGCGCTCTGGAGGTCGAGAGCCAACCGAAACAAGGATCGACTTTTCGGGTCCGCCTGCCGCTCGTGGCCCCCAGCGCCTCCCCGGAGCCGGCAACCGGCCGCGCCGCTGCACCATTGCGTTGGAGCCTGTCTTCCTAAGTACTCCGGTTCATACGCTCGGCAACGTCTTGTGGCATGGCAGCGGCCATTGAGGGACGTAGTTCCGAGTATTCTGAGCTGCTGTACACACCAATCTCTATAATCCTTGACTACTGCACGCTGCCGCTCTGCAGCCTGCGCCCAACCTACGTCCTGCGGGCCTCATCTTACGGTTGGCCTTCTACGGGTTCTAGGCGCACGGGGACTGCTGCGCACCGCTCCGTTTCTCCCGAAACGAAGCGCACCCAGCGATCTGCGATCCCATACTTCTCCCGTAGGAGTTGGTGGACTCGCTGGTGTGACTCCGGATCCGGTAAGGCACGGTATTGCCGCACCCTGCCGCCTCGCTCAAGCGTAACGATTGGGTCGGTCGCAAGCCGACGGAACCATACCGAGTCCGCGTAGAAGTGGTGGAGCCACGAATAGCCACCCTCGTCCACGATCCAAAGCCGCGTCTTCTTCACCGCCCCTCCCGGAGTCCATTCGTGAAGGACCACGACCTCTCGGCCAACTTCGATCAGGGCCAAGTGCGCAGCGGCGCAAGCCACGCAGAGACCCAGCACCATCGCCGCAGCGACCATGACGCGCTTCATGTAAACGCTCCCGCCGTGCCCCAGCCCGTGCACCGCATTCCACAATTAGCGGCCATTGAGGGACGTAGGTCCGAGGATATGGAGGGGAGGAGGGAGAAAGGATCGCCTCGTCCCCTTAGCCTCCCTATTCCTTGAGCGTCGCGTTCTCTTTCCTCACGCTGTGACTGATGGCGCAGTAGCGGTTGCAGCGACTCATCCGCTGTCGCACCCGGTCATAACTTTCCCAGAAACGCCTCAAGTCTCCCGGCTGCACGAGTTGAAAGGAAGGGAATCCAGGATAGAAACACAGCCGCGTACGTCCCCATAAGTCCACCATAATGTTTCGCTCATAGGAATTGCAGATATGCTCTTCTGTTCCCTTCCCTCTTCGCCACCCCAAGTGTAGCCACCCGTTTTTTTGGATCGAGCGATGATACATCTTGACCTGCTCCAGCCACACGGGGTTGATGCGCAGACCATATTTCTCGTCGCATACGCGAAGGATCCGCGCAAGCTCCTCCTCGTTTCGTATAACGTTTTGAGCGAAAAACCGATCCTGATACCACGCGGTCGGCGGCCCGAAGGTTGGCTGGAGGAAGTTCAGCTTCAGCTTGTCCGCACCGATATCGTTCAATACAAAGTCGTAGAACGCATTAAGATCCCGGTAGTTGCGTTCACAGATGACAGCCATGGCAAGTATCTTGGGGCCACGACCGTTCCGGCTTCGCGATTCCAAGAGCAATCTCAGGGCACCCACGGCCTTGTCGAAAGAACCCACAACGCCGCGCGTTTCGTCGTGGACCTCCGGGTGATGACTGTTCAAGCTTACCGTAATCTCCGTAGGCCCCTCCTCGATCATGCGGTCGGCCATCTCCGTCGTTGTGAGCCTCGTCCCGTTGATGACCGAAAAGCAGCGCAGGCCGCTTTCCGCGCACTTGGCCGTCACGGCAAAATACCGGTCGGGGTTCAGCATAGTCTCCCCGCCGCAGATGACGACTGCCCCTTTGTCGTTCATCCCGGCAAACTCCTGAATGATCTCGTTCCGGCGTTCGATCGAGATGTGTGTCGACGGGTCGTCCTGCTTCGCCTTCCAATACATGCAGTGTTGGCAACGGAGGTTGCACCGCCGATTGACGTCCACGAAGAGGAACTGCGGTGCCGGACGTGCGAGCCTTTTCGTTGATAGGCTCATGCTGTCCTCCTAACCGCACGCCCCTGGGGGCTCGTCAGCGACCAGGCCGAATCCATCGTCGCCGTCATCGACGCACACGCTCATCTGGGACATGCGGGCTTAGGCTTCTCGTGGCTGTCAATCGGCGGAAACCGCATTCTCGCCTTCCGGCGCCGATGTCCTAAGTGCCTGAAATCTAGCACGGGAAAAGACTGCCCCCGCCGCGATTCGAACGCGGGACCCCAGGATTAGGAATCCTGTGCTCTATCCACCTGAGCTACGGGGGCGTAGCGGGAATTCAATAACTTACGGCGCTCGGTTCGTCCAGGGAAGCGCCTTAAGGCCGAGATGCCGTGATGCGGCGTCGCTCACGCCGCCTCTCCGGTCCAATACTCCGACAGCGCCTCTGCTTGCTCCAGCACAGTCTGCGTCGCCTTCTCCTGCTTATCCGGCGGATAGCCGTGCTTGCGGAGGATGCGCTTCACGAGCACGCGTAGTTGCGCACGGACGTTCTCACGCACCGTCCAGTCGATGGTCACGTTCGCGCGAACCGTCGCGACCAGCTCCCGCGCGATCGCTCGGAGCGTCTCATCGCCGAGCAGTTTCACCGCGCTGTCGTTGGCCTCTAGGGCATCGTAGAACGCAACCTCGTCGTCGGTTAGACCCAGCGCCTCGCCGCGTGCGCTCGCCTCGCGCATCTGCTTGGCGAGTCCAATCAGCTCCTCGATAACCTGCGCCGCCTCGATGCCGCGGTTCTGGTAGCGGCGTAGCGACTGCTCCAGCATTTCAGCAAACGAACGGGCCTGCACGACGTTTTTCCGTCCGCGGCTGCGGATCTCGCCGGCGAGGAGTTTCCGAAGCAGCTCGACGGCGAGATTGCGCTGAGGCATTCCCTTGACCTCGGCCAAGAACTGCTCTGACAAAATCGAGATGTCGGGTTTTTTGAGGCCCGCCGCTGCAAAGATGTCCACCACGCCCTCGGATGCGACCGCGCGCGAGACAATCTGCCGAACGGCGTGATCGAGTTCCTCTTCCGTCTTTGCCTCACCCGGCGCACGCTTCGCCAGGCTCGCGCGCACGGCCTGAAAAAAGGCCACGTCGTCCCGGATGCGGAGCGCGTCATCGTGTGGCACCGCAAGCGCGAATGCCTGCGACAGCGCCTGGACGGCGCCGAGCAACCGGTTCTTGCCGTCCTCCCGCGCGAGGATGTGCTCTTGCGCCGGCGGCAGGAGACCCAACCGCTCGGCCGGCGTTCCGGTCACCCATTTCGACCAGCTGAAGCCGTGGAAGAGCCCGCAACAGATCTCGTACTTCTCCAGCATCACCGCGACTGCTTCCTGCTGGTCGATCGCCGTCTTTCCCGTGCCGCCGCTTTCGGTGTACGTGGCCAACGCGGCTTTCAACTCGTGCGCGAGACCCAGGTAATCGACGACCAAGCCGCCCGGCTTGTCGCGGAAGACGCGGTTCACCCGCGCGATCGCTTGCATCAGCCCGTGCCCGCGCATCGGCTTGTCGACGTACATGGTGTGCAGCGACGGCGCGTCGAAGCCCGTGAGCCACATGTCGCGCACCAGCACCAGCCGGAGCGGATCGTTCACGTCGCGGAAGCGGTTGGCGAGTGCCTCACGACGCGGCTTGTTGCGGATGTGGGGCTGCCAGTCGAGCGGGTCAGACGCCGAGCCTGTCATCACCACCTTGATTGCGCCCTGGTCGTCTTCGTCCGCTCGCCACGCTGGCCGTAGTGCTACGATCTCGCGATGCAGATCGACGCAGATGCGCCGGCTCATGCACACAACCATGGCCTTGCCGTCCATCGCGTCCAGGCGCCACTCGAAGTGCTCGACGATGTCCTTGGCAACGAGCTTCAAGCGCTTCTCCGAGCCGACGATGGCTTCCAGCTGCGCCCACTTGCTCTTGAGCTTCTCCTTGCGCTCGACCTCCTCGCCCTCGGTGACTTCCTCGAAATCAGGATCGATGTGGGGCCTCTGGGCTTCGTTGAGTTCCAGCTTGGCTAGGCGGCTCTCGTAGTAGATCGGCACGGTCGCCTTGTCCTCGACCGCACGCTGGATGTCGTAGACGCTGATGTAGTCGCCGAACACGGCGCGGGTATTCTTGTCGGTCAGCTCGATCGGCGTGCCGGTGAAGCCGATGAACGATGCGTGGGGCAGCGCATCGCGCATGTGCCGCGCGAAGCCGTCGATGAAGTCGTATTGGCTGCGGTGCGCTTCATCGGCGATGACCACGATGTTGCGTCGCTGCGAGAGTACCGGATGCCGGTCACCCTTCTCTTCGGGCAGAAACTTCTGGATGGTGGTGAAAACCACGCCGCCGGCATCCACTGAGAGCTTGGCGCGTAGATCGGCGCGGTTCTCGGCCTGCACCGGTGGCTGTCGGAGCAGATCCTGGCACCGTGAGAAGGTGCCAAAGAGCTGGTCGTCGAGATCATTGCGGTCAGTGAGAACAACGATGGTTGGGTTCGCCATCGCCGGCTCGCGAATCACGCGCCCGGCGTAGAAGGCCATGGTCAGGCTCTTTCCAGAACCTTGCGTGTGCCACACCACACCGATGCGCCGGTCGCCGGGATCGCCTCCGGGGCGCCGTCCCGACTCATACCCTTCGGCAGGTTCGGCGAGCGCCCGTATCTGCGCCGCCCGTAGGGTCTCTCCAACAGCGACGCGCACCGCGTGGAACTGGTGATAACCGGCCATCTTCTTCGCCAGTGAGCCGCCGCCCGCGTCCTCGAACACGATGAAATGCCCGATCAGGTCGAGCAGGCGACGTTTGTCACACACGCCGTCGATCATCACTTGCAGCTCCGGCATCGTTGCTGGGGCGAGCGTCTCGCCGCCGATTGTGCGCCAAGGCTTGAACCACTCCCGCCCGGCGGTGAGCGTGCCGATGCGCGCCTCGACGCCGTCAGAGACGACGAGCAACACGTTGAAGGCGAACAGAGTCGGTAGCTCCGCCCTGTAAGTTTGGAGCTGCCGGAAGGCGGACCAAATGCGCGCGTTCTCATCGGCGGCGTTCTTGAGCTCGACGAGCCCGAGCGGCAGGCCGTTGATGAACAGCACGATATCAGGCCGCCGCGTATGCTTGTTTTCGCTGACGGTGAATTGGTTGACGGCCAGCCAGTCGTTGTTGTCCGCATCGTCGAAATCGAGCACGCGCGCTTGGGCGCCGCGGATGGAGCTGTCCGGCGTGCGATACTCGACTGTCACGCCATCCACGAGCAGGTGGTGAACGGCACGATTGCGGACTTCCAGCGTCGGCCCGTCGGGGTGGATGAGTTTGCGGAAGGCGTCGGCGAGGGCCTCGGCGGGAAGCGTAGGGTTCAAGCGCGCCAACGCGTCGCGCAAGCGCTGCTCTAGGACGACCTGCCCGAAGTCGCTGCGCTCGGCGGCGAGCTCGCCCGGCGCGATTTGTGGGCCGTGCTTGACCGCAAAGCCGAGGCCCTTCAGCCAGCCGAGCGCGGCGTCCTCGACGATGGATTCTGTGAACCGGCTCATGTGCCTCGTCTCTGGCTTTGCCGTCGCTGGTAGAGGCGCTCCGTGAAACCGCCTTCCTGTTCGAAGGCTGTAGCCTGCGCCGCCAGCTGGCGGTCGAGCAGGCTGCAGGCCACCGCGATCAAGGCCAGGGCGGCGTTCGCCGCGATCTCGGGGAAGGACGAAGTGGACGTAGTGGACACCGCGGACCTTGCAAGGCCTCCGGACCGTCCATGCTGTCCATGCAGTCCATCCCGTTCACCCCGAACCTCCCGCACCCATTCCGCCACGGCGTCAGCCGTGGCCGGCCGCCGCCTGATCAGATCGGCGCGGCGGGGGTCGTCGCGAGGCCAGATCGGCTGGCCGTGCTGCCGGAGGAAATCTTCATAGTCGAGGCGCAGCTCTTCCAGGCTGGCGCGCGCCACGTTGGTCAGCTTGAGCTCCATCTTCTTGGAGGTGCCGCTCGCTTGGCTGCCCTCGGCGATGTTCTGCACGCCGGAACGCGCCGCTTGCACCATCTGGTCGTGGGTACGGCTGCGGGGAGAGATGTAGCGATCGCAAAAGCGTACCGTGACGTCGTAGACCAGCTGCGCCACCTGGAAGCTCTTGAGCTTGCGGTAGCCGCCATGCTTGGGGATCAGCGCTTCACGCTCTGCCACCGTCCACCTCGTCCATGCTGTCCACTCCGCCAACAAACCGCTGCGCGTCCCGCACCCGCAGCTCGCCGGAGATGAGTTTTGGAAGCAGCATGTCGCGCAGGGCGGCGAGGGCGCGGGATTCCGAGCGGCTGCAGTCGACCCGTTGGAAGAGCGGTGTGGTTGTCTCCGCAAAGCGGGCCAGCACTTCGCGTGGCGGCTGGAGAACACTCACAGATTCTAGCTGTCCCTTGGTAACGGCTTTTCTTGTTCCCCCGGCATCCAAACCACCCAGGAAGGTCTTCATACGCGGCTCAACCAAAAGCGAGTGAAGATAGCGCGGCGGGATTCCAGGCGTCGCACGGATGATTGCGACGTGCTGATTTACTCTTGCAGGCAAAACATGCGGATCAACCACGCAGGTCCGCAGAATCGAATCCCCGGTAATGTTGAACAGGATGTCCTCCGCCTTCACTTCCACACCCTGAAGCTCGGTCGCGCTTCGCTCCGTCAGTCTCGCTAGACCACCCCATCGAAACTGGTGATCGTGAACATTTTGGCTGCGGATAAGGGCGACTCCTTCTTCGACATACACCGCACTCCCTCCGAACGGGGTCGCGCCGCTGCCGATCTTCGTGGTGAGGTTCTTCAGAGCTGTGACCCGCCATCCCGCCGGGATCTCGCCCAGCTCGGAGTCCTCGAAGCGATCGGGGAAGAGGTCAGCGATCTCCTTGGGCAAGCCGAGGGCGCGGCCTTCAGCTTTGGCACGAACGGGATCGAAGTCCACGAACCACGACTGGAAGAGCGCCCGCACCATCGCTTCCAGCGTCTCGTTCATCCGCCGGTTCAGCTCGATCTTATCGTCCAGCGTGCCGAGGATGTGGGCGATGGCGTCTCGCTCTTCCTGTGTAGGAAGAACGATAGGCAGCTGCCCGACATCGCGAAGGTTCAGAGTCGCCTGGACAGTTGTGTTGAGCCGCGAGTCAATGATCTCTCGAACTTGGGGCGAGTGAAGCGCCGTCTGCACCCAGTAGGCGCCGATCTGTTTGCGTACCGGGATCACAGCGACCGCCCTCGCCACGTTCCATCCCGCGAGAGACTCCGGCACGACGGCAACTTCACCTACGGTTCCGACCAGCGTCAGAAGCAACTCGCCTCCCTTCAAGCGGGTGCGGCCGTAGGCTGCCTCAATATCGGGTGAAACCCGCAGCGGATCGGTTGTGGAGATTCGTCCATCACGCACATCGCCTACGCGTACGATCGGTACGCCGCCCCGCACTGATGAACCCGGCTGCACGATCCCGTAAGAGATGGCTCGACCCGGTTCGATCAGACGCTCGAGAGGGACCGTTTCCCACTCACCTTTCATACCCGAGTTCTTTCAGGTTGGTCTGGATCGCAGCGTCGAGTTTGCGGGCCTCGGTCATCTGATCCCGCAACGTTGCGCCGAGCCGCTGCATCTTCGCCTCGAAGGGCTCGCCATCATCCTCCTGCGCCTCCGCGCCGACGTAGCGGCCGGGCGTCAGGACGTGGCCGTGCTTGCGGATCTCTTCGAGCGTGGCGCTCTTGCAGAAGCCGGGCACGTCGGCGTATGCGCCCGCGTCCTTCTCGCCGCGCCAGGCGTGGTAGGTGCGAGCGATGCGGGTGACATCGTCGCCAGTCAGCTCGCGGTGCGTGCGGTCCACCAACTGCCCGAGCTTGCGGGCGTCGATGAAGAGCATTTCGCCGCGGCGATTGCGGCCCTCACCCCGACCCTCTCCCAGGGGGAGAGGGAGTTTGAATTTGTCGCGCGCCAGAAACCACAAGCAGGCCGGGATCTGCGTCGAGTAGAAGAGCTGGCCCGGCAGTGCCACCATGCAGTCCACCAGGTCCGCCTCGATGATGTTCTTGCGGATATCGCCCTCGCCGGACTGGCCGGACGACATCGAGCCGTTCGCGAGCACGAAGCCGGCGAGCCCCGCCGGCGCGAGATGATGAATGATGTGCTGCACCCAGGCGAAGTTGGCATTGCTCGCGGGCGGCACACCGTAGTGCCAGCGCTTGTCATCCTTCAGCAGCTCGCCGCGCCAGTCGCTGACGTTGAAGGGCGGGTTGGCAAGGATGTAGTCGGCTTTGAGGTCAGGGTGGTGATCGTTGTGGAACGTATCGCCGTGGGCGATCTGGCCGTCGATGCCGCGGATGGCCAGGTTCATGCGCGCCAACCGCCACGTGGTGTAGTTCGACTCCTGGCCGTAGATGCTGATGTCGCCCTTCGCCTTGCCACCGTTGCCGTTGGTGGTGGCGTGGGCGCGGATGAACTCGACCGACTGCACGAACATGCCCGACGAACCGCAGCAGGGGTCGTACACACGGCCGTTGTAGGGTTCGAGCATCTCGACCAGCAGCTTGACCACGCAGCGCGGCGTGTAGAACTCTCCCCCCTTCTTGCCCTCGGCGCTGGCGAACTGGGAGAGGAAGTACTCGTACACGCGGCCGATGACGTCCTTGGAGCGGCTCTCCGCGTCACCGACCTTGATGTTGCTGACCAGGTCGATGAGCTGGCCGAGCCGCTGCTTGTCGAGCGCGGGCCGGGCGTAGTCTTTTGGAAGCACACCTTTCAGCGACGGGTTGTCGCGCTCGATGCCGGCCATCGCGTCGTCAACGAGCTGGCCGATGGTGGGTTGCTTGGCCTGTGCCTTCAGATGCGGCCAGCGCGCCTCGGGCGGCACCCAAAAGATACTCAGCGCGCGGTACTCGTCCGGGTCCTCGGGGTCAGCGCCCTGCCCTCGTTCGGCTTCGAGCTTCGCGTGTTGTTCCTCGAACGCATCGGAGATGTACTTGAGGAAGATCAGGCCGAGGACGACGTGCTTGTACTCGGCGGCATCCATGCTGCCCCGCAGCGCGTCGGCCATTTGCCAGAGCTGAGCTTCATAGCCAACCGTCGCTCCGTTGGCCTTCTCAGCGGCCTTCTTCCGTTTCGGCATCGGTTACGCTCCTTCGTTTTTCACTGCCCGCTCCCGTGCCAAGGTAAATCTCGTCGAATCGGCCAACAGCGTCGCCATGCCTAGCACAACTCGGAGCCTACCCCGAAGCCCACGCGAACCCGCCTGTTGCACTCGGAATGCCGGTAGCTCACGGCGACTAGGAAGCGGCCTGAGCGCTCGATCGGAGCCCAGACCCGTTCCCGTCTCAGATCGTCGATTCTAGAGCCGGGAAGTCGCTCTGTGTGCGGGTGCGAAGACCCACCCGACTGGGATACCCACCTTCGTGGAACCTGCCAGCTCACCTCCGCCCGACCGTTTGGGGCTGACGGCCCAACTCGTGATATACGCCGAGGCGGCAAGAGAGGGAGGCGCCAGTGAGGAAGAGAGCATTGCAATGCAGCGGCTTAGGGTTGGTTCTGCTCCTGCCATGTCTCACGCTGCCCTCGCGTGCCCTGGCGTGCGTCGTGGGCACCGGCAATAGCGCGAGCTGTACCGAGTCCGCGCTGACTGCCTGCCTCCCCGGCGGTGCGGGTTTTAACAGTGAGGTAACGTTCAACTGCGGCGGTTCCGCCACGATTACCGTCACCAGCACCAAGACGATCAGCGCCGACACCACCATCGATGGCGGGAGTCTGATCACGATCAGCGGCGGGAACAGTGTGGGCGTGTTCGTCGTCAACTCTGGCGTCAACTTCACGGTCCAGAACCTGACCATCGCCAACGGCAATAGCGCGAGCCACAAAGGCGGCGGCATCGACAACGAGGGCAGCACGCTGACGGTCACCAACAGCACTTTCTCCACCAACAGCGGCGGCCTCGGCGGCGGCGGCATCTACAACCACACCGGCACGGTGACGGTCACCAATAGCGCCTTCTCCGGCAATATCGCGGCCAGCACCACCGGTGGCGGCGGTGGCATCGGCAACAGCGGCACGCTGACGGTCACCAACAGCACTTTCTCCGGCAATAGCGCG
>JBIOJG010000032.1:0-68084 GCA_044450645.1 Binatia bacterium | reverse complement strand
TACCTCCACCGCGCTGGCGTGATGTTACGCCCCAATGGGTACGCTACCCTCGACGTTGGGTGCTCCCCGACCGTTGCCGAGCGCTTCAAACGGCTCGACCGCCTGCTGAAACTGGCGTAATTATTGTCACATCAAGGCTAAGTATGCGAAAATGCGAGAGGGGGGACTCGAACCCCCACGGTTACCCACTAGATCCTAAGTCTAGCGCGTCTGCCAATTCCGCCACTCTCGCGGCCGAGCGAGCCGCTTCTAGCAGTTCACTGGCTCTGGCGGCAAGGCACCCCTCTGAAGCAAACCCGGTCTCGGCGCATTCAGTGCGGTGAGCCCTGCGGCTCGCCCGCGTCATCCAGAACCTCCAGTCGAAGTCGCCCGATGATTTCGATCATCCCGAGCTGTTCCTCCAGTCCCCCGACGACGAATTTGATGTGCGTGGCATCGGCCGGGAACTGGTGCAACGCCGGATCAATGGAGACCCAACGTCCCAGCCATACTTCGCACCAGGCGTGGTAGAAGAACGCCCCGTCCATGTACACCGCACCAGCAACCGTGCGCGTCGGCATTCCGGCAGCTCGACCGAGCGCCGCCAGCAGCACCGCATGTTCGTTGCAATCACCTTCACCCATGTCGAGCACTTGCAGCGCATTCGGTATGCTGATCGTTGGGACCTTGCGAAGGTGATTGTACACCCATTCGTTCAGGCGCATCGCGGCACGCACCGCGTCCCGCTCGGCACCGACCGCGTCGTGCACCACCCCCAGGAGCCGGGGGTGCCCGCTTTGCAGGAAGGCGGTCGCCTTCAGATCCTCCGCGTGGGCGTCTCCCCTGTATGGCAGTGGGTACGATTGCAGATCGGCTAGGCTCCGCCGGACGATGGTTAGGACCGATCCGTTGCGCACCTGCTCCTCGTCGCTCGGAACTTTGTCCAAGGGGACACCCGCCAACCGCAGGCGTAGCGACATCCGCTGCCGCGCGTCTTCAATGGGGCGGTCCACAGGAACGGCGGCACTGGCGACGAGATCCCGTACTGTGTCCTTTGTCCACTCAGCATTCAGAGCCTGTTCGCGGGAAGTCCTCACCAGAACCATCCCCAAGGGACCTTCTTCCCGCAGGACCGTTCCTGCCGCATCGATCCACGCGGTGGTCTGGAAGCCGTGGAACTCCTCGCGTACACGCCACGCCTGCGTTCCACCTTTGTCGCCCGGTAACGGCTCTCGGCGTTCGACGGTTATCGACATGCGATCGTTCTTGAGCGTAATCGGGTCGAAGACTACCGCCTCAAACCGGCGGCCTGGTTCCAGCGCCCCCGCGTCAAGCGACGCGCGCAGCGTCGACGGCAAGTACAAGGGCTCGCGCAATGGGAGTACCTGTTCGGACGTGTCTTCCCCCGTGTGAATCGTCACCCGCAGCCCGTCGGAATCCACCACCCCCGTCGCCCGTAGATCTCCAGCCCCGCTGCTCAGCTCGAACTCCACGTCACGCAAACTGAAATCGCCCGCGGCATGACCGTGAAGCCTCGTGTGGACCGTCTGCGGAGTCGCCATCACGACGAGCCGCAAGAGCGACTCCTCTGCGAAGGCGAAGCCCCCAGAAGCAGCGTCGGCCGAGAGTCGCGAGTGAGTGTAGCCGATCTTCAGCCCCTCGTGGTACACGCTCATCCACTCATCACGATCCGCGCCTGCGGCCTTCTCTACAGCAACCGGGTTGGTGGGCACCGGCACCCAGGTCCGGCGCACCAGCACCGCAACCATGGCAAGCCAGAAACACACGATCACTATCGATGCAGTCTTGCGCACACCTTGCTCCGGCTACCCACTCCCGACTATTCTTAGCCGAGTCCACGCCATGGTGCACCGATTCGCCGTCGACAAGATGCTTGGCCGGCTAGCCACGTGGTTGCGTATCATTGGACAGGATGCCGTGTACGGCGCCCACCTGTCCGGCGAGACGCTGTTGCGCCGCGCGCGTTCGGAAGGGCGGATCCTCTTGAGCCGCGACCGTCGTTTTCTTCGGCGACGAACCGAAGTTCCCGTACTGTTCATTCAGCACGACCATTTCCGCGAGCAGCTACAACAGGTTGTTTCCGCCTTCGGCATCGATCCTTTCGCCGAGGCCTTCACGCGATGTGCCCGTTGTAACGAGCCCCTGACCACCGTCCCAAGGGAAGAGATCACTGATCGCGTACCCCCGTACGTACTTGTCACCCAGACGCACTTCGTTCGTTGTCCACGCTGCGACCGGATCTACTGGCCCGCAACGCACCATGAGCATGCACGCAAGGAGTTGCAGGCGCTTGGGCTGGGATCCCGAGCCTGACGGCACCAAGTCGTGTCGGAAGCGGCATACGGCAAGCGAGATGCTGTGCAAGACGCAGTGGAACACGCATGTTTATTGCACCCAATAGTCTGGCAGTCGCGCAAGACCTTGCGGTTCTGCAATGGCCGAGCACCGAGCATCACTGCCAACCGCTGCCGCTTCAGCTCCGGCATACCGCTTGCTGCGTCCCCGTACGTGTTCCATGACTCTTCCCACATACCGTGGGAGATTGGCGGTCGAAGCGTATGCCACACAAACATGCACTAGCAGCAGCCCAGATCTTCGCTGAAGACGACGATCTCCATCTTTTGCGACTGCAGCCAGTCACCGGAGGCGAACCGCGGGCTGGCCAGTTGACCGGTACGAAAGCCCTCATGCTGGCCGTGTTGGAAGATGGTATCCGCAGTTTCCTTAGTCGCTCGCGGCTCCTCGCCAGTGAGGCTGAGTTTTGGATTTATTCCCATCGGCGCCACTCGCCGTTTTCCTTCACCGTGGTTTGTGAAATGCTCGGCTTAGACCCCGGCGCTGTCCGAAAAACCCTGAGGCTCATGAAGAGCCAGAACGTTCCACCGCGGAAGGCGATTCCCCGGGCACGCAATAACGTACGGATTCCGGGCCGCGTGTACGTTCGAAGGGCGTCTTGAGCCCGGCTCTAATTCGCTGCGGCCAGACGCCCCGAATTCAGGGAATTGATGGCGGAGAGGGGGGGATTCGAACCCCCGGACCCGCAAGGGGTCACACGATTTCGAGTCGTGCCGTTTCAACCGGGCTCACGCACCTCTCCGCACGCGAAAAAAGTCTTGTAACAATGCTCTTGCCTCCGCAGCACAGACGCCATCGACGATTATGAAGTGGTGATTGGCTTGCCGCAGACTCAAGTCATACACCGAACCCAACGCACCTGCTTTTCGGTCGGCACATCCAAAAACGAGCCGAGCCACCCGTGCCTGAATGAGTGCGCCAACGCACATCGCGCACGGTTCGGCCGTTACATAGATCGTCGTGCCGGGAAGCCGATAGTTCGCCTCGTAACGCGCCGCCTCGCGCAACGCCAGCACCTCGGCATGCGCTGTCGGGTCGCTGAGTGCGATCGGCGCGTTGTGGGCCATGCCGATAATTTTCTCGCCCCGAACCAACACCGCTCCGACTGGAACCTCACCCACCGCAGCGGCCTGCCTGGCGACCGCCAGCGCCTGCTGCATGAAGGCGTAATCCGTTTCCGACTGTGGGTCGTTTATCACGTCAGGCTGCATCCCAGCAGACGCTACCATACGGTTGCACGCCCGACAACGAAGCCACGCTCAGCGCGATGGATGCCTTTGCTCCAGGTCCCGTCACAAGGTAGTATCCGACCGTCGCCCGGAGGGTTCATATGATGCAAGTCGGAGACGAAGTTGTCGTCATGAGTGCACCCGGTCGCTTCAAGGTCGTGGCGATTGACGACTCGGTCGTAACCATCGAGAATGCGGAAGGTCTGCGCAAGACGGTTCTCGAGCAGAACGTGCGTACGGTTGACAAGCGCGGCTAGACTTCGAAGTGACCCAAAGGAGACCTTGCCGTGTCGTCGTCTCACTCTCGGCCTGCCGTTTTCAGAGTAACCGCATTCTTCGCGATGACGCTCACCATCATCTTCGTCCCGTGCTGGACGGTGCCGGTGCATGCCGGATTCCACCGCTCAGTGCCAGTGGGATCGTCGCGAAGCTCAGGGAGGGACGGCAGCCTCGGCGCAGGCGGGGCTCTGTCCGCAGCACCCCACAGACGGGGAGCTGGGAGCGGAGGTGGCACAAGGTCGATCCAGGGCTACAACCCCGAGCGTATCAAGCATTTCTGGAGCCACTACCACGGCGGCCGACCGGATCCCAAGCGCAAGCCCTTGGAGCGAGTAAAGTAACTCAGCGAGGCTGTGCTTGCTTGCGCACCGCCTCGAGCTTTGCCAGATACCGCCGGAGCACCTCAAGGCCGTCCGGGCAGAAGCGAAGCCGCTGCGTCTTCTCAAGCACGACGTCGAAGTCCATCCATTCGCCGTTGGCGATCTCCGACGCCTGCAGAACGAACGGACCGTCACACATGCAGCTGTAGACCATCCCGGCCACGCGATTTCTCTTGTCTTCGTAACGCACGGAGAACAAGCGCCTCAGCCGCGCCTCACTGACGCCTAACTCCTCGCGCAGTTCGCGGCGCGCGCCAGCGTCATAGCCCTCGCCAGCTGCCACGACTCCGCCGACGGCCACATCCCAGTACCCCGGGAAGATATCCTTGCTGAGCGTCCGGCGGTGCACAAAGAGCTGTCCGGTGGTGTTGAAAACCAGGACATAAACGGCGCGATGACGGAGGTTGCGGGTCCGGACTTCACGCCGCGTTGCCTGCGCGACGACGTGGTCGTTCTCATCCACGACGTCCACGAGTTCGTCAACGTTCATTTCTTATCGGAGTCACGCTGTATTTCCGCCGTCAGCTCTTGCACCCACGTACTCAACGCCTCAAGAAACTGCTTGCGCAAAGCGCGTTGACGGGGAGTCAATTTGGAAAGCAATTCCTCTTTCAAGCGTTCCGGATCGTGCTCCGCTTCGGCGAAATCCTCCGGCACGACGCTCAACAGCATGGTGCTCTTTCCATCCCACTCATCATTCACCGGAAAACCGAACTCGCGCAGGCCACGTTCCCAAGTCGCGTCAACGTCGACCCAACTGTCATCGACAGCGATCTGCAAATAATCATGCAGATCCACGATCTCATTCTTGCGTAGCATTTCTTGCATCGGTGGAGGGAAGACCAGAAGCGACTCGTTAAAGCGGTGGGTGCAGATCATGTGCCGCACGCGCAGCCCTAGCATCCGAAACAGCTCACCAAGCAAGTAATGCTTGCCCGAACAGGAACTGCGGCGCTGCCTGAGCACCTCAGCAGGATCTCGACTCGCCGGATAGCAATAGGGAATGTCACGAACGTTCTGGAACAGCTTGATGCGCGACCCCAGGGCATCACAACCCTGCGTCCACGCGCGGAAGGTTTCAAGGATAATCTCGTTTCCCATGGCAACGGCTGGAAAGTAAGTCGTGTTTGAGCTTTTCTAAGAGTTTCGTCTCGGTCCAAGGCGTGGGTCCAGGATCACCTGGACACTCGCGATTGTCTCATCGAGAGGCATCGCACTGTACTGTCGGAAGGTGCCGGCGTCAATCACTGCGGCCTACTGGCGCCGTAGATCTTCAGGTCTGCACGTGCACGGCAAACCGCGCCGCTTCCTCTGGCGTATTGACATTGCGGAACGATTCATCCGCGCCCTGCACTCTCCGCATGACGGCCTCGGGAATGTAGTTGACCTCGATCGTCGGCAAGAACTCCCTGATGGCACGCGCCCCCCCACGCAGGGCCGCTCCCATCCAGTCGCGTAAGGCGGTAGCGTACACCGCATGCAAGGGTTCGATGTCTCCATCCCACCAGGGGACGACTGCGTCTTGCCCCTCGATACGGTCGATCAAGAACCCGATGGGCTCCACGCGCAAGAACGGCATGTCGCACGCAACCACGAAGACATACGGGTATCGAACCAAGCGCAAACCCGCGTGGATCCCGGCGAGAGGGCCGTGCCCGAGGAACTCGTCCCGCGTCACCTCGACGTCAAACTGGGCGTACTTCTCCGGCCGATTGCTGACGACCACAACTTGCGGAAAACAGCGCTGTAGAAGCCCGAGCGTGCGCTGAAATATCGTCTGCCCGTCCACCGTCAGAAAGGCCTTGTCTGCTCCTCCCATGCGGCTGTTCTTGCCACCGGCAAGGATCACACCCGCAACCGCATCACTGAGCCACCGTGTTTCTACATTCCCTTGTGCCGGGGCCATCTTCCTCTGCACCTTCGAGCCGGCCGGATCCGTCGGGCTCGGCTATTCAGCACCGAAGAATAGGAACGCCCCAATAGAGAGTCAAGAATACCCGGCTGCGGCGTAAGACATCGCTCGCCCGGAAACTCGGGATTTGGATGAGCCTCGGCCAGGTGACTGCCCCCGCCGCGACAAGCAAATGGCGCGCAACTCCTCTCCCGATCCCTCGCTGATTGTGCTAATGCTCGGCTGGGATTCAGCGGCTCGATGACGGACAAGCGCATCTATCTTCGGCTCGGCGACAAGGTAACTCACCGCAACTACGAACAGTGGGGTGAGGGGGTCGTTGTGGAGGAAATGACCTCGTCGGTGCCCGGAGGAACTTGTTTGGTACGGATCCGCTTCGACGACGGACGCCAGCGCACGTTCAACAACGACATGGACAACGAACTGTGCTGTTACTACTTCGGGGTTCGCAGGTGTCGCCAGTTCGATTTTGAATCGATCGCGTCAGCCCGCCGTGCGGTGCGCCGGCGGCTCGGTTCCTGAGCGAGCGGCACCAGAACCCGCAACTCGAGCGCGTGCCCCGACCTATGCCCGGGCAGCGATCGCTTCGGCGTGGGCGACACCCTCGGGTGACAGATACTCGTGCATGAAGCGCTGGAGCGCCCTGAGTGCTTTGTCCGCATCGTCAAAAAGCGCCTCACGCACCCACTCGCTGTGCACCCAGCAATCGAACGACGGGGCTTCCCCAAGGCTCAGTTCGAGCAGCCGTTCGCCGAGCGGCGTTCCGGTTACCAAGATGCGCAGCGACCGGCCACAATCGACGATCACTCCTCGCGCGTATCGCGGCAGGGCAACCAATTTCTTCACTCGCTCCAATTCCCGTTCCGGGTACGCGGTTTCAGCGAGTTGAACATACCCCCAGCCTCCCTCGGGTGGGTCAGCAGCCGCCAACAGTTTCAGATTGTGATCGGTGAGACGATCCTTCGCCTTCTCTTGTTCAAAGCCGCGTGCCACCTGAAAGAATTGGCTGCCAGCGGGACCCGCTGGGCGCTTCACTCGCCCTTTTTCACTGCCGCCGAGGTCCACCCACCAGCGATTGGTGACGGTTGGCTTCTGGGCCGTTTTCTCCTCGTTGGTTTTCTTCGCCATTCCAAGCTCAGCGCCGTCCGTTACCGTTATGGCGAAGGTTGCCGTTGCTCAATCCTTTAACCATACGCAGGGCAAAGCTATCAGCCTTGCGCTCGGCGTCAGCCCAGAAGACATAGTGCCCCATCTCGTGGTAGACGGCGTTCACCCACTGCCGCTCCGAGTTGTACTTCCGACCATTCTTCCAGTTCTCGGGATGCACCAGATGGATTTTGCCGTCCTCGTACGTTTTGCCGACAGTACGTCCCCAGTCGATATACTCGAACCATTCAATACGCGGACGCTTGAGATGGTAGAAACGACACAAGCCGCTTATCGCTCGATTAAAGTCGGGCGTCCGGTGGTCCCGGAAAAAGGCAGTCAGATACTTTTGAATTACCCGCCGTTCTTTCAGCGGCGGCAAAATCATCCGCATGGAGGTACTCCGGAGGCTATCGTGCGCTGAGATATAGTGGGCGCCCTACAGAAAGTCAATGTAACAACATTGAGGCCATATCGTCACGTTCAGACGCGCACTTTCATTCGTGTTATTAATCGTTTATGCGCCATTATTGAAGTCGGCACGAGCCTGTTGGCGAACTTACTGACTCCGTTGATCACCTTCACCTTTTACGCGATTTCGCCGAGAGATCTCAGCACTAGATTGCAGCTGGGGCGTCCGCTATTATCTGGCGCGCATGTATCCCGTCTTGTTCCGCATTGGACCGCTGACGATCTATGGCTACGGCCTCATGATGGCGATTGCCTTCCTGACCGCTGCCTATCTGACAGGCAGGGAGCTTACTCGGAAGGGTTTTGATGGCGATTTGGCGTCGACCCTGGTCTTCTGGGCCGCGATCGGCGGCCTGGTCGGTGCCCGCATTTTCGCCATTCTCGGCGACTGGCGCGGGTTCCTTGAGGATCCGATCCACTCCATCTTCAGCGGCGCCGGTTTCGTGTGGTATGGTGGCTTTTTTGGGGGAGTGCTGGCCGTAAGCTGGAGCATGCGGCGTCTCCAGCTTCCCTGGCTGATGACGGTCGACTGCATCGCTCCGGGCTTAGCGTTGGCCCACGGCATCGGCCGCATCGGGTGCCAGCTTGCCGGCGACGGCGACTGGGGCCGGGAAACGGTACTCCCTTGGGGCATGGCCTACCCGAACGCAATTATCGGTTGGCATTATGCGCCAGGTGTGCGCGTGCACCCCACCCCGCTGTACGAGCTGCTCGCATACACACTAATCTTCCTCTTCCTGTGGTCTATTCGGACGCGTCAGCATGCAAGCGGGACACTCTTTTGGTGGTATCTCGTTCTTGCACCAGCGGCGCGTTTCATGGTTGAGTTCGTCCGTATCAATCCTCGTACAGTGTTTGGCCTCACCGAAGCACAGGCGATCAGCTTGGCGCTCATGGCAGTTGGCGCCTGGCGGCTCGTGGCGACACGCAGCCCGTCGGTTCAAGCCGCCCCATCATTCATTACGTCGAAGCAATGAGGCGCTGGGGTTTACCGGTAGGCTTTCTTCTGGTTGCCCTGGGAGCCGCGCTTTACTTCCAGCAGTTACAGGCTAGCGGGCGGGCAGGCTTTCCAGCGCCGGACTTCACCTTGAAGGACCTTCAGGGGCACCCCTATCGTCTCGCTGACTCCAGAGGAAAAATCGTCTTCCTGAACGTGTGGGCAACCTGGTGCCCTCCCTGCAGGATGGAAATGCCTTCGATGGAGCATCTCTATCGACGCCTAAAGGACAAAGAGTTTGTCATGCTTGCAGTGAGCGAAGATGAAGATGGAAGGTCAACGGTTCAAAGCTTCGTCAATCAGATCGGCCTCACGTTTCCAGTTCTCATGGACCCGGACGGCGTCGTTCCCGGCCGCTATGGTGTGACGGGTTATCCCGAAACATTTGTCATCGATCGGGAAGGTCGGGTCATCCAGCACACCATCGGGCCCGAGGATTGGGAGAGCGAACAAGCTTACGCATATTTCGCTCGCTTGCTGCAAGCGGGGCCAGGGACAACGCAGGCCGCTGGTGAAAACGCGCAAACCGGCAGCTAGGGACCGGCAGAAGCGCGTCGATCTCGTGCCGGCGAAGCGCAATCCACGTCTCGCCTCCGTTTGTGCGGCCACACTCTCGACTTGCCTCCTGCTGGCTCTGGCTTCCCGCGGGGCCGAGGCCAAAGAGACCTTTTCCATCGATTACATCGTCACCGTCTCTGCGACCAACCCACACACTGCACAGGTCCGGTGGGAACTGACCGGCATTGAGGAGGTCAAACATCTGCGGCTTCGTTTCCCGTCCGCACGGTTCGACAGCTTCCACGGGACCGGCAAGTTGCGGCCGGTCGAAGGCGGGCTGGTATGGGAGCCTGGGGGACCGTATGCTCACCTCACTTACCGGGTCAAGATCGACCACATTCGGGGTCAGCGCCAGCGCTACGACAGTTACGCAGGTCACGACTGGATCGTCACCCGAGCGCGCAACCTATTTCCTCGAATTGACATCGATTGCCATCCCGACACCAAAGGCACTCCCAAGTCACGGGCGCGCTTGATTTTCCGCCTGCCGCGTGGCTGGCGGAGCGCGGCACCGCTGCCCGCTTTAGGTCCCGGCACCTACCACTTGAGCGAGCCAGGGAAGATTCTTGACCGGCCGCGCGGCTGGTTTGCGCTAGGCAAGTTCAACTTGGATCGGCAAGAGATCGCACAGATCATGATTGAGTTGGTGCGGATGCCCGGCTCGACCTTGCCTCCGACGGAACTGTTTCACTTCCTGGATCGGACTCTGCCCACCTTGAAAAAACTCCTTCTCGCCGGACCCGAGACCCTTCTAGTGGTGAGCGCACCCGATCCCATGTGGCACGGTGGCATCAGCGGGGAGCATTCGTTCTTCATGCACACCGGCCGCCCCCTGCGCACGCCCGACAAGACGTCCCCTTACCTGCACGAGTTGTTTCACGTCTTGCAGCCGTACAAGCCCGCCGCCGATGCCGACTGGATCGAGGAAGGGCTGGCCGAGTTCTACTCTCTCGAACTGCAGCGTCGCGCCGGGTTGATCGACGCGGCGGCATACGCGCGGGCGCTCGGCTATTTCGAGCGCTTCGGTCTGTGGAACGTCGACCTCACCCAGCAGCAAGACAACGCCGCCACGAATAACAGTGCCCCGCTGGTGATGCATGCGCTCGACCAGCGCATCCAACGGGCGACCGCCGGAAAAAAGCGCTTGGACGATGTCGTAACTGAACTGGCGCAGGAAGGTGGAGAGGTGAATACCACTCGCTTCCTGCACACGGTGAACCAGGTGAGCGGAAAAAACTTCACGAGATTCTTCGATCGGCATGTTCTGCGCGGGGCGCCGCCTGATGTAGACGGGGCTCACTAGCCGCAGGCACGCCGAAGCGGCGCGATGCGGCCTCGCCTGGTTCGCTGCGCCCCCGGGGGCTATGCTTGGCCTGAGGGAGGACCGAGAAGCATGTACGTCGATACCGGTTGGCTCGATGTCGCAGCGATTGTGGCACTGATTCTCGCCAACGGGTTCTTCTCCGCTGCGGAGATTTCGATTATCGCTGTGCGCAAGAGTCGCTTGGCACAGCTCATCAGCGAAGGTGAACCGGTAGCGAGCACGCTTGCCACCCTCAAGGCCGAACCCGGACGGTTTCTCGCCACGGCGCAAATCGGCATCACCGTCGTCGGATCGATGGCATCGGTCATCGGTGGTGCGGCAGCGGTACGCTACCTCGAACCCTTGCTACGTAACACCCTGCCGGCGGTCTTCAGCGAGTGGATAGAGGCTCTCGCACTTGCAGTGACGGTGATTGTGATCTCGTACTTCACCCTCGTCCTCGGCGAGTTGGTGCCTAAATCGCTGGCGCTGCGGCACAGCGAGCGACTGGCGCGCTTCTCCGCCCGGCCAATTCAGCGCGTATCGGTTCTCGTGGCGCCGCTGGTGAAGACGCTCACGCTCTCGACCGATGCTGTTCTCTGGCTGTTCGGCCACCACGTTACGGGCCAGGAAGCCTTCATCTCCGAAGAGGAAGTCAAGCAGATGGTGCACGAAGGCGCCCAGCATGGCATCTTCGACGAAGCGGAACGGCAGCTCATCCACAGCGTCTTCGAGTTCACCGACACCTCGGTACGGGAAGTCATGGTGCCGCGCTCAGAAGTGCACGCGGTAGAAGCGTCCGTCTCGTTGCCGGATATTCTCAAGCAACTCGTCGACACCGGGTTCTCGCGTATGCCCGTTTTCCAAGGGGACCTCGACCACGTCATCGGCATCGTCCATATCAAGGATCTTTTGCGTGAGGTCGAGAAGCCGCAGCCGACAACGCTCGCCCGTGTCATGCATCCGGCGTTTTTCGTGCCCGATTCGATGCAGATCAGTGATTTACTGCGCGAGCTACAGAGCCGGCGGACGCATATGGCGATCGTCGTCAACGAGTTCGGCACCGTCATCGGACTCGTCACCATCGAAGATCTGCTCGAGGAAATCGTCGGAGAGATTCGTGACGAGTTCGATGTAGATGAGGAACAGCCGGTGCAGGAACTATCCGATGGTTCGCTGCTCGTTGATGGCTCCTTCCCGCTCGACGCACTCAAGGAACGATACGGAACCCCCTTCGAGGAGACCCCCAACTACAGGACAGTCGCTGGCTTCGTCTTGGCGCAGCTCAAGCGCATCCCAAAGGGGGGCGAGGCAATCAACGCGTCCGGCTATAAGATGACCGTCGTCGTGCTCGACGGCCGCCGTGTAAGCAAGATTCGTATCGAGGGTCCGCTCAGCAGCCAACAGCACTCTTCACCCGCTTGATTGCCCAAAGCAGCAATCAGAAGGTGGTGCCGACGCTGAAGTGCACCTCCCCGATCGATTCGTCGGCACGGCGATCGAGCTTGAATCCGTAATCCAGACTGATCGGCCCCACGGGCGTAATGTAGCGCAGTCCGAGTCCACTCGAACGCCGAAAGTCGTGAATGCTGACGGACCCGCAGCCGCTGCAACTTGCCGTCGCTCCGGTTCGGTTCTCCAGGTACACGCCACCGCCGTCCGCGAACACCACGCCCCCGAACCCGTACAGGAGCGGAAACCGCAGTTCCGTATTCAGGTTCAACGCCAGGCTGCCACCGAGCGGATCACCGCCTGGCACAAAGCTCCCCTTGTCGTCGGTGAAGGCGTTCCCCTTGGGGCCAATCTGATTCTCGCTGAAGCCGCGCACCGTCGTTCTGCCGCCCAAAAAGAAGCGTTCGCGAATCGGCACCGTGTCGCCGTCGTCGTACGCCCGCGCCCAGCCGGTACGGGCGACGTACACGAATGTCATTTCGTCGCCCAATGGAACGTACTGGGCATGCTGTGCCGACACCTTGACCAACGGGATGTCGGTACCGAACTGCCTTGGTGCGACTCGCACGCGCAACGAATCGAAAACACCACGGCGCGGCACGAACGGATCGTCGCGCCCGTCGTAGATCGCGAACGGACCGACACTCATGGTCCGCAACCGTCCTTGATCACGCCCATTGAAGTGGACGACATCGGGTGCCAGGTTGAACACCTGCGCCTGCTCGATCTGTGTCTCCACACCCACCTGTAGACCGGGCAGCACAGTCCGTTCCAAGGCCGAGATCAGCGCAAACCGCTCCAAGCTGAATTGGTCCACGCTGCGCGTCGAACGCTGCCCAATCAGATTGGAGCGAAAGATCCATTTCGTCCCGTTGAGCTGCGGCTCCCGAAAGCCGAGATTGCCCAGGTACTCATTCGGCGTGAGATCACCGGGCTGGAGGTTGAAGTCCCCTCGTAGGCTCAGCCGGCGCGCCAAGCCCTGCAGGTTGTCATGGCTCACTTCGACGAACCCGCGGAAGCCATCGCGGGTATTGTAGCCCGCACCCCACTGCAGGCTACCGGGCGGCTTACCGGCGACGCTGACCACGATGTCTTGGTAATTCGGCTTCGCTGCGGTTGCTCCGGATTGAGGCGGCGCACCTGGAACGCCGCCGGACATGCCCGGCTCGGGGACAACCGGCCTCTCGGAGTCCGGGACTGGCTCCGGCTCTGATTCCACGCGTAACGGCCGCACCGTCACACTACGGAAGATTCCAAGCTTGTAAATGTTCGTCTGGCCCTGCAGCAGCGCCTCCGGATTGAGCGGATTGTTCTCTTGAAACGGCAGCTCACGCAGCATGACGCTGGCACGCGTGTCGAAGTTGTTCTGAACAATCATCGTCCCTACGCGTTGCTGTTCCATCGGCGTAGCCTCGAAGTACACGGTCGCCGCCTGGATCTCCCCGGCCACCTCCTTTCCCACACGAGTCTCCACTTTGGCATGCGTGTAACCGGCCTTTGCCAACGCCGTCAGCAGCGCCCGTCGGTCGCTGTCAACCTTCTCCGCATCGAACGGCTGGCCCACCTCAAGGGCGAACTTCGGCAGGCTCTCAGCAATCGGCTCAACGCCATTGCGCTCGACACGCCGGACGATCGTTTGTCGACCCTCGTCAACGATGATGCTAATGAAGACTTCTCCTTTCTCTTGGTCAAAGCGCCGTCGCTCGTCGACGATTTCAGCCGATTCAAACCCGTGCCGCCGGTACAAGTACCACAGACGTTTCAGATCGTCGTCGAGAACGTCATCCAGCAGAGTACCGCGACGCCAGGGGATCCAGCTTGGAGGCCGTGTGGCCATGATCGCGCGCAACTCCCCGGTGGACACGCTGCGGTTACCTTCGAAGTCGACCCGCGTAACGTGAAACGTCCGCCCTTCGTCGATCGTGAAGCGGACGCCCTTCGGCGGCCCCGCGTCAATCTTGACGTCAACCTTTGCGAAGTAGTAGCCCTTTTCCTGATAGGCATGTTGGGCACGGCGGGCAAGCTCGCGCCACGTGCCGTCCGTAATGATCGGCCGCTTTGGCAACTCGATGAGATCGAGCAGTTTATGGTCGCTGAAGTGGTGAGTGCCGCTGAACTCGATTCGGAATGAAGGGCCGGGATCCACGCGCACATGCAACGTCCCGGCTTCGCCTAGTCCGCGCTGCCATTTGCTCTCCACCTCGGCTTCATAATAGCCCTTGTCCCGCAACCGCCGCACAACCGCTTTGTCCGCCGCGCGTTGCCGGTCGCGTGCGTAGCGATCGCCGACGCGAATCCCGATCAGCTTGCGGACTTCGCCTTCGGGCAGCGGGAGCGTGCCTTCGACCTCGACAACACCGACACGAAGAGGCTCGCCCTCATCGATATGGAAGATGACATCAACCTCTCCCGGAGAACGTGTTCGCACCTCCGCCTCGACGCGCGACGCATCGAATCCCTCCGCGACGTATCGTTTCTGAATGCGCTCGACCGAGTAGTCACGCAGCTTGCCTGTCAGCGCCATACTCTCACGCAGGCGTACGATCCGCTGGAGTTCCCTGTCGCTGAGCGCGTGGTTCCCTTCAAAACGGATCCGATTGACGATGGGTTTACGCACCAGATGGATCACCACGGCGACGCCGCTCCCTCGCGGCTGCGGATCGATCGCAACCTTTGTAAATAGGTGACTTTGCTTCAACCGCCACCTCGCTTCCTTGATATCATCGGAGCGCAGCGGATCTCCCATCTTCATAGGCATCAACTGAGTGAGGCCGGGAACGTCGATCGGAGCCGTGCACGTAAACTCGATGGCGACGATAGGTTGCCCCAGCGGATCCGTCGCGTGCTCCTGCGCGCGCCCTTGGCCCCGTGCCAGGATCGCCCCAAGCAGCACGATGCGCAGCAGGACGCCGCCGCCGTTACTGCACATCGCCACCAGCAGTCGTCTCCAAGCCGCGCGGAAGCAGCGAGAACGGCACCTTGCGGAATTCGTAGTGGAACTTGATATCGCCCCCGAAGGCGCCCGACTGCTGGGACGTTTGTCCCTCCCACGTCCCCAGCAGTGACATCTGTCGTGTCAGGCGGTACTCGAGTTGCACCATCCGTTCCGTCCCGATACCGAAGGTCGTCGACACCGCGGCCCGGAGTCTTTCCGTAAGGTCTTTACCGATGGTCACCCGCGGCTCGATCGACCCAGCCGAGCCGGCAATAGGCGACTGTACGGTCTCGATCTCTAGGCGGTTCACGCCGATGATCTTTGCGACTGGTCCGGTAACCGTACCGGTCGGTAACAGCGCGACCGCGTCGATCGCGCTTATGCCTCCACCCTGACGCTGCAACTGGGCAGCGGTTTGCCCGAGGGTGATCAGGCTGACGATATCGGTCTCCGACAGCATCGGATCGTCAGCGCTGAGCTGGACACGTGGGTTTTCAGCCGTACCCGCAATTGACACGCTCACCGTGTAATCCGCTTCCGCCGTCGAAATCTGCGATTCCGCGGAGATGTTCAGGATCGGATTGATGCGGCCACGGTCGCGAAAGTCGATCGACCCGCCGGTAATAGTAAACATCCGCTGCTTGAACTTCACTTGGCCGCTCAAGAACTCGATGGTGCCCGTCAGTTGCGGCTGGTCGATCGTCCCAACGAGACGCAAGTCGGCGCCGAGTTCCACCTCGGCGACGTTGTTGTCGATGTGCACACCGCCAGGAGCATGGATCCGAACGTTGAGGTGCACTCTTGTGCTCGGTGGCTTCGTCCGTGGTGCGGGGGTGATTTGCTCTCTGAAGAACGGAAGGAAGTCCGTTAGCTCGATGTTCCGGTCGTACAATGCGCTCAGCACCTCGACATTGCCGCCTACTGCAATCTCCCGCCATGTGCCCTGGATCTGGCCCACTCCCGACACCTGCGCTTCCAGGCCCTGACTGGTGCTCAGCGCCACCTCCTGAATTTCCCAGGAAACGTTGGGTCCCTCATCTAAGCTCAGCGTGCCACCGACATGGAACTGCCCACCACCTGCTTTTCCATCGAGATTCACGATCCGGACGCTGCTGCCCGCGAGCGCAAAGTCGCCGTTGACGTCGGTGAACGCAACCAGCAGGCCCAGATCCAAGGCGGTGTCACGGAATTGTGCCTCACCGCTCAAGTCCCAGCCGCTCATCGGTTGGCGTCGCGCCTGCACCGAAACTGTGAACTGTCCGCGAGCCGAATTGACGGGCCGGCCGATCAGTTCGAGCAACACTAAATTCCCTTCGCCCCGTGCCTGCAGGTCTACCTGTCCTGACAGCCCCAGCTCGCCGCTGATGCTCAGCTGACTGCTGGGTGCCGCCAAGACCATCGAGCGGATGAGGAAGCGCCCCTCGATGACGTCGATGCGAATGGGTTGCTGCGCTGCAACCTCGTATTGATCACGCCTGATGTCGAGTTGCGGAATATGCACCGTGCCGTTCGGCGTCGCCCAGTCCTTCATGGCACCCTTGAGATCGATATCTCCAGTGACGACCGCCACCAGTGACTGATCATTAGAAAGGAGCCGGCCAAACTCCAGAGCACGCAGATGCGCGCCCAAGGTGTAGGGGTATCCGTTCGTCGTGCGCAGGGTCGCCTCGATTTCGACTGCGTTCTCCAACGCAAACCCGGTCAAGGTCCACTCCCCCTGCCGTCCAGCCGCTTGGATCGTCATGTCACCCAGCTGACGACTGCTGACACCGACATGGGAAGCGATGACGCGCAGCGACCCGCTGAGTTCAGGCGGTTTCCCGGAGATCTCCCCATGGACCGCGACCGTCCCGGTGAGGTCGCGCCGACCCGCACCGCGCAGGTTCTCAAGCTGGAACGGCGTCGAATTGATGGCCACTTGCACGCCTGTCGCATCGCCGCCGGAACCGTCAATGGTCACTGTTTCGGTCGCAGCATGCACTAAGCTTACATGCGCCGTCCAGCGGGGCAGCTCTGTCGTCGCCTTGATGTCGATCTGCTCGACCGGCTCCTGTGCAAGGTAGACTCCTTGTGCCGTGACGTTGGCTTCCAATACCGCTCGCCCCCACGCGCCTCGTGCTCGCACAGCACCGTTGAGCTTCCCTCCGCTCACAGGGAGAGTGCTTCTGATGAGGGTCTGCACGATTCCAGTCACGAGATCGGTCTCCAGACTTCGGACCTCCAGTCGCCAGTCATTCTCTGCCGTTCGGCCGAGTGCGATCGTACCGGTCAGCTCGGCGTCACCACCTGCCGTGTCGATCCTCACGCTTGACGTGTTCAGTGTGGAATGCTCGATACTGATGTCACCGACAAGCCGCGGCACGGCAACGCCCATCACCGTCAGGTCCTTCCCCATAATGCTTGCCTGGAGCTTGGGCTCCATTAGGGAACCCGAAAGGGTTGCCGTAACTTCCGATTGACCGGTCAAACCCAGGTCACGCACCGGCTTAGGCAAGAGGGCGCTTAGTGCCTGCAGGTCACGCACGTGCAGCTGGACCGGCCCTGCAATCTGTGTGTCCTTCCATGCAAGCATTGCTGTCAGGTGGTTCTTTTCCGATTGTTCCACCTCCAGTTGGACTGTCCCCCCGCCACCCTCGACGTGAGCATCGAGTCCGATGGCGGCCCTTTCGCGGCCCGCCTGTGCGCTCTCCGGATCCTTCACCATCGCCGTCAATACACTGCCGGCGGAACCCGCTGCTGGTCCGACCGTTTCGGGACCGGTGCGCGATGGCTCCGACGCGCCGGCCAGCACTTCGCCCGTCGCTTTGATGTTGAGGTCGAGAGGATGGAGTGTGCCGGATACGGCCAACGTGCCACTTACCTCGTCACCGATTTCGACATGCTGCCCAAACGCCGCCAACACAGTGTCGAGGTTGATTTCTCCCAGACTGACGGTGCCTTCGATCGGCAACTTCTCCGTAGTATTCAGGTCCGCCACGGCGGTCACGTGACCCAGGGGACCGGTCAAGTCGAGGTCGGTCATCCGCAACAGCCGGGCCTGGCGAACAACCCGCGTCTTCACGTCGCCAAAGCCGTGTTGGTCGATTGCGAGGTTGCGAATACTGACCTGAACGTTGAGGTCCGGGTTCGCGAGATCCCCGGTGACCCGTCCATCAATCTTGGCCTCCCCCTGTATCGATTGATCCACCAACCCGCTGATACCTCCGAGGTCCACTGCTGCCGAGAGGTTGTACTCGCGCGCGTGTGAGGCCGGAGTCATGGCGATGCTGATCCCGTCTCCCGTAACGTTACCGGTCTTGAGGAACAGACCGTGGGCACTCGCACCACCTTCGACATGTGCTTGTGCCAGGTTGAGCTTGACCGCCCGGCGCTCGATTTGTACCGCGGCAACGTCGAGGGTCGCCGCGAGCTGCCGGGTGCGCCAACTGCTCTTGAGCTCTCCTCTCACCTGCGCCAGGCTCAGTGCCGCATCGGCGTTCTGAAAACGGAACAGAACCCGCCCCTGCGTGAGTTCAACCTCCCGCACGCGCAGCAAAGGAAATCTGCCGGGTTTTCCTTGTTGCTCATGGGCATCGGTTTTGCGTGGCGGCAACTGCCTGAGATCGAGCGCCACTGATCCGACTTGACCGGACAGTACGGGTCGTCCTTCCTTGAGGCTCTCGATTACCCAGAGGCGGGCATCGATGCTCCCGATCCGGGCCAGGACCGTCGGTTCCGTTCCAACGGCCACACCGCCCACGTGGACCTGCGGTGGCAATACGGATATGGCCAGCTCATCGATTCGGGTGGGCCGGTCGAACACCTCGGCAAGCATGCTCTCGAGCTGCCGTCGCGCCATGTTCGTCAGCGATGGCCATGCGATCCACGCACCCACCGCTGCGCATAGCACCAGGAGTAGGAGTACAAGGAGAAGCCGCTTCATCCGCACGGGTCGCAGCGCAGTGGAAATGCGAACGGCCCGGTGCTAGCATCCGCGGCCTTATGGATCAACTTGCAGCACGGGCCGGCGGCCCTTGCTGCGTCACACACGATGCTCGGTAGGTAAGCTGAAGGCTTTCGAATGAAGAGTCAGGCAACCAAGACACGCCCGCAGGGGCGGACGGCACGCAGAGCAAAACAGACTGCCCCGCTCACGCGCCTCGTTGTGCTCGATGCCCTCCGGACCTGGGTGCTCCCCACCGTAACGATCGGTCTGAGCTTTGTCGTTTTCGTAATCTACAATGTGGGCTTGGTGGAGGACGCCTTTGCTGTAACCACAGTCGGGATTGCAGTCTTGGTCACCGTGCTCTTTTTCGGTCTGCGCAGTTTTCTGGCGCAGGAGCTTGAAAGCGCGATCCTTCCGATGCTCGTGGGCTTCGCCGTTCTTTGGGCCGCCGCCGCATTCTATCCGTTCTATCGCGCCGTTAATCCCGGGACACCGGTTTTCAGCGCCGAGCTTGGCCGCAACGGCCCTTTCGTTACTGTGCCGCTGCACGGTCGTTCCGGCCGATACAGCATGATCGTTGAAGGCCGCTTTCTACCGGCCGAAGGCCGCACGAATCGCACAGCGGCCTACAGTATCGCCCTCGGACATGACAGCACGACGGATCGCGTCATCCAGGGAACTTTCAGCCAAACGTGGGGCACCGAGCGAATTGGCGCGGGCCGCCGCTCCTCCCTTGTTCCCATTATGCATCAAGCGATTCAGGTTCGTGAGACGATCGACAATCCAGAGGCTCGCGATCTCACGCTCCAACTTACCGAGCTGTCGCCAGGCGTCCGCGATAGCGTCATCATCCGCGTCTACAGCGAAAGTGTACCGCAATGGGCACTGATTGTGCTCGGCCTGTTGGCAGTTGCCGGAGCGATCGTCATCGACGCCTGGCGACCCAAGGGTGCAAATGACGGCCTGATGACGACCATGACAGTCGCGGCGTTCGTTGGCATCGCGATCTTTCGGGTGTCGTCGCCGGCGACTCCGGGTTTTCCGCAACTCGCCATCGCCGCCCTGATGGGCACACTGGCAGGCGCACTCGGAGGCAGTGTCCTCTGGCGCCTCGCCCGCCCGTTGAAGAAACACCTTGTTGCCCGACAATAAGATTCCGACGGATCCATTCCCCCTCCCTTGCCTTTACGTGTTGGGGATAGGCTCGGTCGGATCGATACGGAGCCAGCAGGCTGCGGCAAGCAGATAAAACCCGGCTACCGTGATCAGAGGGGCGTTCCAGGAGTTCCAGCGTTGCAGGCAGAGTCCGACCACCACCGGGCTCAGCGATCCGCCCAGGTTGCCGAACGTATTCATGGCGCCGCTCACCACGCCGGCATGCCGGCCGCCGATTTCCAGACACACCGCCCAGGCCGGTGCCACGCCGAGGGCGGCGAGCCCCGCCGCCAGTGCCAGCAGCAGCGCCGCCGCAGTGGCTACCGGTGTTGCCACCGCGGCGAGCACCGCGAGTGCCGCCAGCGGCAAGCCGATGAGGCCCGGTGTGCGTCGCCCGATGCGCGCCCCCCAACGGCGCACCAACACATCGCTCATCCAACCGCCGGTAAGAACGCCTGCGGCGATGCTCAGATACGGCAGGGCCGCCAGCCAGCCCACCTGATGCAGATCGAAGCCTCGGGCGCGCAGCAGATACATCGGCATCCAGGTCAGATAGAAATACCAGCCGTAAATCGCGCCGCCGTACATGACGCAGAGGGGCAACAGGCCGCGGTTGCGGGCGATATCACGCCAGGGCACGGCGCCATGCGCCTGCGGCGGATCGGCGCCAATGAGGCTCAACTCGCTCTGATTCACGCCCACATGCTGATGCGGGTCGTCACGGAACCACCAGAACCAGGCCAGCGCCCACGCCATGCCTACGAGGCCGAATATCGGGAAAGTGTGTCGCCAGTGCATCGCGCTCAAAAGCGCCACCACCAGCGGCTGCGTGAGCGCCCCGCCGAGCGCCCCCGTCATGACGGCCAAACCAAACGAGCGGCCCCTCTCCCGTGCCGGCAACCAGCGCGCATAGGCGCGGGCGATGCTCGGGAACGTTCCCGCTTCGCCCAGACCGAACAGCAGGCGCACAGCGAACAGCGACGCGAATCCCCAGGCCAGACCGGTCGCTGCGGTCATCACCGACCACCAGATGACGATACGGGCCAGCATCAGCCGCGCACCGAAGCGGTCCGCCAACCAGCCGCTCGGCACCTCGAACAGGGCGTAGGCGAAGGTGAAGGCGCTGAAGACGTAGCCCATCTCCGCATCGGTCAGATGCAGATCTACCTTCATCGCCGGCGCCGCCGTGGCGATACACACGCGATCGAGGTAAGCAACGGCGGTCAGCGCCAGGGTGAACCCCAGCACGCCGTATCGCGCCCGGGTTGGCGCCGTTCTCTCGGCCGCCAACGGTGCGACCGGTGCCATCGCTCGTGGAACTGACATGGTGCGCGCCCTTGTAACTCCGCCGCACTAGGCCGCGCAACCGGTGGAGCGCAGTGATGGCGGAGTTACTGGAAGTTCTCGGTGAAGCGGATCTGCTGCACGTAAACGAAGCGCGGTGTCAGCGGGGGGATATAGGCCGCGTTCTGGAAGTTCGGATCGAAGTTCCACACGCGGGCCGGCGGGTTGTAGATATTGCAGCCGCTCTTGGAAGGCGGGCTGCCGGTGTACGAGCCGCCAGTTCCGCACCACGGGCCCGTCACCGTCTGCGGTGTTCCCAAGCTGACGAACGAACCCAGGTAGTTGAGGGTTTGGCCACCCCAAGCCTCGTGGAAGCGCGGATAGTTCTCCAAACCACCGTTGTAGTGGCCGGAGGTCGTGGTGTCCACGCCAGCAAGAAGTGCCGCATTCACCGTCGTCGTTGAAGCGTTGCGAGCGACATCACTCAAGTCGCGGTTGCTCTGGCAATCGTTGGTGCACAAACTCGCCGCGGCATTGGGCCAAAGGTAGTTGTTCGACATGATGCTCATGGCGTCGCCGACGATCGACGACGGTTGCCACCCTGTTGTCGGGTTGTACACTCCGCCCGCGCCCGGCGGCGCATTGTAGTCGCCCTGCACATACATCGCACGGTCGCTGGCGATCGAGATCCCGGTCGGGTCGCCACCGAACGAGCTCAGCGATGGAAATGGTAAGGTTTGCGAGCCGAACAGGCGCACGCCGAAGCCGAAGCCGGTACTGTTGTTGGGGTACAGGTTAGCCGTCGGGTTGGCGGGGTCATACACCGTCGCGTACAGCACGACGCCGCCATCCGTAGTGATCGAGGGGCTGAAAAACGGCCCACCCTGGTCCATGTTCCATTGCAAGAGATCGTGGACGTTGATGTTCAGCAGGTATGTCCATCGGCCCTCGCGCCAGTTGTAGAAGCCGCCCCGGCGCGGATCCGTGTCCGCTGGCTGGGTTGGCGCAGTTGTCTTGCCCGGGTACGTCATCGTTGATGCATAGACGCGCTGGACATTTGTCAGGGCCACGCTACTCCCGTTGTATACCTGTTGAAAATTCGGGCAGTAGCAATTAGGGTAGGGGGCTGCGTTGCCGCTCAGCGCACTCGCGCAGAGGTCCGGACGCGCATTGGTACACGTGCAAGTCCAACCCGCACAATAATCGGAGTCGTACAGCGGCGCGTCAGTGTAGAAGATCGGACGTGTGCTGGTGGTACCGAGGGTGGGATTGACGAAGGAAGGACTGCTTGTCGCCGGCGTCTGAAAGATGAAATTCTCCAGCGCCGTCTGTTTCGTGGTGTCGATGTTGCCGCTGCTGTCGAGCACCGCAATCTTGTGCGGGTACGAACCGGGAAAGTGACCTGAAGTCCACTTGGTATTCAGCAACAGCGCAATGCGCAGGTCGGCATTGCCCCAGTACGTCCCCGCTCCCCCTCCGCGGGCGGTGATGCTGGGCGGCGGCACGTTGATGTGGGTGACGCCGCTCTGCATCGTGCCGCCCCACGTGGCCAGGGTGGCCGGCGGCACCACCTGCGTGCTGCTGCCGATGCAGCTGAGCGTTTTCAGCACGTTTGAAGCGGTGCTGACCTGCAGGGTAGGAGAGGTGTTGCACGCGCCCGTATCCTTGCGGCCACGCTCGATGCTGCCTCCGGCGGTCACTTGCACGTAGTTGACGCCGATGGCGGCGTTGGTGGAAATTGTCAGGTTGCCATCCGGGCCCAGGTACAGGTTACTGTTGGTGTGAACGCGACCGTTGAGGTTCATCGTCGCGCCCGGGTCGATCTCGAGGTCGTTGGAGTAGAACGCAACGAACTGGAAGAGGGGGATGTAGCCAACTTGGAATTCTGCACCGACGCTGGCTTCCGTGTCACCCAGCTGGTTCGTCGAGGACGAGGTCACGGTGTAGACGTACTGTTCCGCGTTGAGGCCGCCGAACACCTGCCCGTAGGGGATTTGGGCGGTCGATGGCATCCCGGGGGTGGGATTCCTGTCGGCGAGGCTGTAGGTAACGGTGCGGTTACCTACGGTGACCGTGTGCGGTTGAAAATCGGCGCTGCCGGGCACGTTGAACGCCAAGAAAAGGTCGCGATACCCGCCCATGCCGACGTCGAGTCCAGACTCGGCGGCGTAGAAGCCGGCCGTAGCGCGGTGGTAGGCGGCGCGCAGGTTGATATCGCTGATGATCGATGTCGTCATGGCGACAGCCAAGCCCAGCAGCAGCGCCAGAATCAGCAGCGTCGCAATCAAAGCAATGCCCGACTCGCGCTCGCGCGGTGATCGGCCTGCGGATGTACGGGAGTTTCGATCCATGCAACGCTCTCAACTCGGGGTCGGTCCCAATATTTGCGTGCCGGGCAGGAGATTGCGCGGCTTGGCGCCGATGCTGCCGCTCGCCGTGTAGTACTGCCCATTCGACAGCGGATTCCGCGATGTCATCGTCACGGTAACGTAAAGCTGGTTAACCAGCGGCCACTGTGCCGCGCTCGGCAGATCGACCACGTCGCACGGAGGACAGTTACTGATCAGTTGGTACTGGACGTTCACTGTCCGAATACCGTATGCGAACGGGACCGGGGCGGCGCCGTTGGCAGCGATGGTGAGCACCGTCACAGGGGCATATGTCGTCGCATCGATGTTGTACACACGCTCGTCGATAGCCCAGACGCCGCTGCCGTTCAAATATGCATTTTGTAGCCCGGCAGCGATCGTCAACTGAGCGGTGGTGGCGTTCACCGCCGTTATGTTGAAGTATTCGCCGGTGCTGGCGCTGCTGATGTACCCTCGCTGCCCCACAGCGAAGCCGTTGACACCCAGCGCGGGATTCAGTGGGAGCGTTGTGGCACCCACGACGGTACCCGTGGCTGGACTCGCCGCTTGGATTGTGTTCTGTATACACGTGAGGTTGGATCGGACCAAAGCGGTACGGGTGGTGAAGCCGTCAAGGGTGCCGGCGTTGGTGCCCGACAGAGCCGGGAAGTTACTGCTCGTTGCGGGCAGGCAGGCACCGCCGATCCGGAGATCGCGCTCCAGGGTGTCGAGCGAAGCGCGTAGGCCCTGGAGCGTTTCCTGGCGCGCCATTTCATCTGTCAACGCTTTGCGGCTGGCCACAAAGAAACTGCCGGCGAGGCCAAGTCCCAAGCCCGTGATGACGATGGCCACCATCATCTCCGTCAGAGAAAAGCCGCGTTCAGCGTGTGACATCGGTGTAGACCGCATTGAGCACATAGGTCTGTGAGCCAAGCGGCTCCGTCCAACTGACGGTCGTGGTGATACTCGCCATCCCAGCCGCGGGAGTATCGAAGACCGCCGCGCTGCTCACCGTATAGGTCAACCCACCGACCGTTGCCGTGCTTGCTCGGGAGGCCGGGATCGAGGGGTAGTCCAGCGCACGGAGGTCTTCCAGTTCCTTTGCAGCCAAGCTGATCGCTGTCGTTTTGGCCGTATTGCTGGTCTCCATGCGGATTTGCGAGAGGAGCAATCCGCCGATCGCAGCCGTAGCCACGGCGAACAGACCCAGCGAAACCACCGTTTCGATCAGGGTGAACCCACGTTCACCCGCACGCCCGTCAGAGTTCATCGACCTGCCCCGATGGCCACACCTGCAAGGACTTCGTGCTGCTAAAGGAGTCGGTCAAGCTGATCTGCGTCATCGTGCTGGCGCTCACCACCATGCCGCGGGTATTGAATTCCACCGTGATGCTCAGGGCCGCCGCTGGTACCTGTGTGCAAGCCGGCAAGGCGCTGGTTTGCACTTTCGTAGTGTCCACCACCCAGGTCCCGGAGCCGGCCGGGCTTTGAAGCATGCCCGAAAGGCTGACGTGACCCGCATCCGGAAACGAGACCCGGTAATGAAGAGATTTCGTGATCGCGTTGGCCCGCGCGAGGCGAAGGTTGGCTATGACCATCCGTCGCGCCGCAAGGATGTTCATTCTGCCGGCGTTCCATCGCGGTACGGCGATGGCAGTCACAATGCCGATAATCGACAACGTCACCATCATCTCTGGGAGAGAGTACCCGGACACGCCAGAAGGAGGAGTCGCGTCAGAGAGTTTGCCCATCAAGGTGGTCATTTCGGCATAGACAGATGCAAGTGTTGTACCGGTCGTGTCACAATTCCGCCGCGCTCGGAACGGGCCAATTTCAGCCATTCATGATCGTCATCCTTCTGTCACCGCAGCTTGCCGTAACATCCCTCCGGCACCCGGCCCTTGATGCGGATTCGCCACTAGGGTAATGCCTTGCGCAACTGCATGCGCCGCGGCCCGCGGCGAGGCTGAAGAGGGGTACTTCCATGGATCTGAGTTACAGCCAAGAATACGAAGCTTTTCGCGCCGAGTTGCGCCAGTTCCTTAAAGAGAACTGGAGCGAGGAAGACGCCAATAGCACGCCGCCACCGGACGGCCGTGCCTCGCTCATGGGTGCAGTCGTGCGCACCGACCAGGCCGCGACGCGCTTCCGCCTCAGGGCGATCGAACGCGGGTACCTCTATCGTCACGTACCGAAACGCTACGGTGGTGGAGAGCAGCCCCCGGATCCCCTGAAGTCGGTGATCATCGCCGAGGAACTTCGGAAGGCCCGGGCGCCGGGCGAGGTCGTCGGCCAAGGCCCCAGCATGCTGGTGCCGACTCTCGTGGAGCACGGAACCGAGGAACAGAAGCAGCAGTTCATCCGCGACACGTTGTTGGGCAAGATCAGTTGGTGCCAAGGATATAGCGAGCCTGGGTCCGGCAGCGACCTCGCCTCGCTGCGCACCCGCGCCGTACTTGAAGGCGACTTCTGGGTGGTCAACGGCCAGAAAATCTGGACGTCCAACGCCGACACCTCCGACTGGATGTTCTGCCTGGTGCGCACCGAGCCCGACGCGCCGAAGCACGAAGGCATCAGCTATTTGCTCATCGACATGAAGACGCCCGGCATCGACATTCGACCCCTGCGCCAGATGACCGGCGATGTCGATTTCAACGAGGTCTTTCTCGATGACGCGCGGGTACCGGTGAAGAACCTGGTCGGCAAGCGGGGCCTGGGTTGGACTGTCAGCCGCTCGACCCTGAAGCATGAGCGTGCGCTCATCGGCGGGTCACTCATCAATCGCCGTATCCTCGACGGCGTCATCATGCTCGCACAGGGCGTCAACTTGCGCGGCAAACCGGCCATCCAGGACCTGGTCATCCGTACCCGACTGGTGGAATTGGAAGCCAAGATTCTCGCCAGCGAGTACCACGGCTATCGGCTCCTGACCATGGAAGCGCGCAAGGAGGAAACGGGCCTGGCCAGCATGGTGACCAAGCTCTACGGCACGACGCTCGGCTACGACATCGCCAGGCTCGCCATGGACGTCCTGGCCGACCGCGGCATGCTCGCGCCGGGTGAGGATACCGCCCCGGCCATGGGCATGTTCATTACCGCCTACATGTGGTCTCTCGGCATCCTGATCGCGGGCGGCACGGCCAACATTCAGCGCAACATCATCGCCGAACGTGGCCTCGGCATGCCCCGTGACGCGGGGGCCAGCCGGCGGTGATTTCAATTCACACCGTCGACGCCAACGAAAGGTAAGCTATGAATTTCGGTTTGTCTGAAGAGCAGGTTCTTCTGAAGTCCACCATCAAGCGCTTTCTCGAGGAGCAGTGTCCCACCACCCGCGTGCGAGCGGTCATGGAAAGCGACAGCGGACACGATCCCGCTCTGTGGCAAGGGTTGGCCGACCTGGGCATCACCGGCTTGATCATTCCCTCAGCCTACGGCGGATCGGAGCTTGAACTCCTGGATCTGGCGCTCACAGCGGAGGAATTGGGATACGCTGCGACGCCGGGGCCCTTTCTCGCCTCCGCCATGGCAACGGTGGCCTTGCTGCACGCCGCCGACACCACACAGCAGGCTACCTGGCTGCCGCGCATCGCCGCCGGTGCAGCGCTCGCCACGGTTGCCTTCGGCGAAGCGGAGAGTGAATGGGACCCGGCGCGCTACACGGCACGTGTAACCAACGGGCGTCTCAACGGCTCGAAGCCGCTCGTCCCCTACGCTGGCGTCGCCGATGCACTCCTCGTCGCTGCGGCCACTGACGCGGGGGCCGATCTCTTCCTCGTGAAACGCGGCGCCCCCGGTGTCAGCATCAGCCCGCTCAAGGTCGTCGACATGACACGGCATGCCGACGTGGTCTCCTTCACCGACACGCCGGTGACCAAACTCGGCGGAGGGATACAGGCCATCCAACGCACCCTCGATGCCGGTTGCGTCCTGATCGCCGCCGACGCCTACGGCGGTGCGCGGCGCTGCCTGGAGATGACCACCCAGTACGCGCTGCAGCGCCAACAGTTCGGTCAGGTCATCGGTGCCTTCCAAGCGGTCAAACACCAACTCGCCAATCTCGCCGCCGAGTTGGAGCCCTCGCTCTCCCTCTACTGGTACGCCGCCCACGCCTTCGACCGCATTCGTGACCAGTCGGAGCGGCAAGCCGCTCTGGCGAAAGCGCATCTGACCGACATGTATGATCGCGCCACCCGCGACGCCACTGAGCTGCACGGCGGCATCGGTTTTACCTGGGAATTCGATCTGCACTTGTGGTTCCGGCGCGCCATCTTCGACCGCAGCTTCCTCGGCGATGCACTGTTCCACCGTGCACGCGCCGCCGACTTGGCGGGATGGTGAGCCACTGATTACGGGACGCCTGCTACCGCCTCACAGGCGTTCCGCCGCAACCAAGCCGAGCACGTCGTTGCAGCCGTCCTCGATCATGGAGGCGCGCGCGTCACGCAGTAGTTTTTCGATCGGGTATTCCCGGCTCAATCCGTTTCCCCCGAAGATCTGCAGGGCCGCGCTCGCGACCTCGAAGGCGGTGCTGGTGGCGGTCACCTTCGACGCGATGGCATATTGCAGCAGCGGCGGGGTGCTGGTCATGTTGTACAGGATCACGCGACGGGCCAGGGAGCGGGCAGCCTCCACCTTCCGGAACATGTCGAACAAACGCGCCTTGACGCTCTGGTGCTCGAAGATCGGCACCCCGCCCTGCACCCGCTCCTTGGCATAATCCACCGCCAGGTCGAGCGCCGCCTGCGCCACCCCGACGAACGTTGTCCCCATGCCGCTGTTCGCCATGGAGAGAATGGTATCGGCAGCAAAGGCGAACATCTCGGGCGCCATCACCATGTAGTCGGCGGGAACCCGGACGCCGTCGAAGAAGATCTCTCCCTGATTCAACGCCCGCTGTCCGATCTTGTTGAGCGGTTTACCGCGCGACACGCCCGGCACATCGAGCGGCACCACGAAACCGCCATTTCCTTCCGGCCCATCGCCCATGTCGACCGCGCAGAAGAGCGCGCTCGCCGAGGCGATAGTCCCGTTGGAGACCCATGCCGACTTCTGCCCGTCAATGACGAAGAAGTCGCCGTCCTTGCGCGCGATGCAGTCCGGCCGGCCGTACGCGGGAGTACCTATCTTGTCAGCGAAGATGATGAAATCGCTGCCGTGATGCGGCTCGGTGCCGCCCCAGCAACCGATGCTGTCCTCGGCGCCGAAACGTTCGATGAGCTCCGGCTTGCCCGAGAGCTGCGCCATCATGCGCGGAAACGCCGCGACACCGAAGCTGATCGCCAGGCCGGAGTCACCCCAGCCCAACTCCTCGGCGATGATGTACCGGAGCCGGGCGCGTTGCACAGGCGGGAGGTCGTTGGTCGGATCGGTGTACGCCTCGAGGCCCAGGGCACGGTATTTCTTGAACACGTTCCACAGGATCGACCGCGGGGCGATGACGTCTTCGGGATTGGGTAACCGATCCAGGGTGATGCCGGCAGGCCGCATCACCTCGGCGGCGAACTTGTGCACCGTTTCGCGGACCTTCCGCTCCTCGTCGGACAGCTCGACGTCGAGATCAACCATGGCCATTCTTGCGTTCTCCTTTCGCTCCCCGGAGGCCTTGCCTGCGTACTTCGCTGGACGCAGCTATAGCGCTTTGCCGTAGCGGCTGAAAAGAGCGGCTGTGCGGCGCCGCCCGTTTCGGCGTCCTCGCCTTCTCCCGGCTACCGCAGGCCCAAGCGCATCTGCACGACTTGCGGCAACGGCAGCGTGACCGCAGGTTCGAGCTTGCCTTTGCCCGGAACGTAGTCGGCGAAGAGAACGGAATAGTATCCCGGCGCCCAAGCATGCCGCAGCCACCTGGTCACGCATTTGAAGCGGCGGGCATGCCATCCGTTGACCGCAGCCAGCGAATTCCGCACTCTGCTCCGGACGAGAGGAGGCTCGCATGCAGAAGCCCGATTGGCTCACAACGCTCTTCCCCTGGGAGCAGCACTTGATCACGGTCAATGGCCGGCGGATGGCATACATCGACGAGGGCTCGCGCACCGGCCGGCCCGTCCTGTTGCTCTCCGGCAACCCGACGTGGGGCTTCCTCTATCGCGACTTCGTCGCACCACTCACCACCCTCGGCTACCGCGCCATCGCTCCCGATTGGATCGGGTGTGGCTATTCTGACCACCCGCGTGTCGATGCCGGGCTCACTTTTGCGCATCATATTGCCGATCTAGTGTCGTTGATCGACCAGCTCGATCTGAGCGGATTCGTCATTGTCGGTCAGGACTGGGGTGGGCCTCAGGGCGCTGGGGCCGCGCTCCAGCGGCGGGATCGGCTTTCCGCATTGGTGCTCATGAGCACCTGGCTCTTCACCGGGCAGGTTGGCCGTTTCCATTCTTCTCCGCGCCCCTGGACGACATGGCATGCCCCGCTCATCGGCCAGTACTTCATGAAGCGACACAAGGTGCTGTCTCACGGTGGACCGCCCGTCATTAGCAAACGCAAGATGACCGAGCCGGAAGCCCGCGCCTATCACCACGTTTTCGACGAACCGGACTCCGACCATGTCGTCCTCACCTGGCCGCGTACCATCCCGATGCGCGAAGGCGATCGCGGCTGGGCTGACATGGTTGCGATCCAGCAGCAGCTTCCCGAACTCGCCAGCACCCCGACGCTTCTCCTATATGCCACGCAGGACAGCGTCTTCGGCAAGCCCTATGCCGATCGGCTGAAACAGCTCTTACCCCATGCCGAAGGGCCGCTTCCGATAGAAGGTGCCGACCACTTTCTGCAGGACGATCGTGGGCCGGAGGTCGCGGCAACGATCGTACCCTTCCTCCAGCGCACGCTCGGCCCGGCCGTGTCACCAGCTGCTCGAAGATCAGGGAAGCCGATGCACGCCAGGCCTGTTGAGCGGTGGACCCTTGAGTTTTTCACACCTGGGCGCGGCGAAACCGAGGCGCTTCGCCCCGATCCGCTTCTCATCGAGCAAGAACTCGACGTGCGGCCCGATGTCGCCGACGCCCTGGAGCGTGCCACCGGCCTTCGAGCTGGCCGGATTTACTGGCGCTCCGCACGCGGCTACCTGTATGCGCTCGAACTCGCCGACGTCGGCCGCGGTCGCCCGTCAATGGCAACGGTTTACGGCTTTTGGCCGCGCTGGGAGCCGCGGCCCCCAGAGGAAGAGATCGACCGCGATCTGCTCGACTTTTGCCTTTGGGTAGCGACAATCGCTCCTGGCATCGATCCCACCGACGTGATCCGGGTGGCGGAACACGCCGGCATCACCCCCGCCTGAGCGCCGACGTCACACAGGCTCCCGGTCAGGCCCAGCTGGCCCTTGGCTCTGAACCGGTGCTCCGCCGCCTCGTCCACGACGTCGCCGGCGTCTCCGTTTACGACGTTTCGGTTGCGGCGGTCGTGCGATCGGCTGCCAGAAGCTCGGCGGCCGCTCCGGAGCGCCGCGGCAGATGTCGCACAAGCCGCAGGGCTCGCCAGCCTCCTCACCGAAGTACTTGCGCAGGAAGATCGCTCGGCATTCGGCGGTGTGGGCATACTCCGACAGTTGATCGAGTCGCCGGCCATCCTGGGTGCGCAGGGTAACGAACCTGCCCGCCAGACTACGCGCCTGTTCCACGAACTCCGAAGATGGAACGGTGATGCGGATGGCATCGCCATCGATTTCCACCAATCCTGCCTCCTCAAGGACAACCAGTAGCGCCTTGGTCTGACGATCCGCCAGTTGAGCGGCAAGGGTCAGCGCTTCCCGGCTGGGGGCGCGTTCCTCCGCGGCCCACGCCGCCAGTGCCGCGGCCAGACGGTAGAGCTGATCCGGTCTGATGCGACTGGTCTGGAGCAGTGCCTCGTGGATCTCCCGATCTTTCGGATCAAAGAGCAAGATACAGTTCGCCCGGCGTCCGTCGCGGCCGGCGCGTCCCGCCTCCTGGACGTACTGCTCGAGTGAGGCAGGTGCCTGATAGTGCACGATGTAGCGGATGTCCGGCTTGTCGATCCCCAGCCCAAAGGCACTGGTGGCCACCATAATCGTGCGCCGCCCCGACCGCATGTACAGCTCCTGCTCCGCGTTGCGCTCCTTCGCGGCCATGCGTCCGTGGTAGTGATGCACCGGCATGCGCATGAGCCGCAGCGCCCCGTACAGGTCGTCCACCGCCTTCGTGGTAGCGCAGTAAATGATGCCCGGCCGCCGCAGCCGCTTCACGAAACGCGTCAAGCCGCGGACGCGCTCCGTGCCGGAGATTTCCATCACTTCGAAGGCCAGGTTGGCGCGGTGCGGCGAGCTGGCAACCACTTCCGGCTCCCGCATGCCGAGGTAGCGTATGATATCGTCACGCACGGCCTGCGTAGCGGTTGCCGTCAAGGCCAGAATCGGTGGGGCGCCCAACTCGCGCAGACGCTCACCCAAACGCAAATAGGCCGGCCGGAAATCGTGACCCCACTCGGAAATGCAGTGCGCTTCATCGACCGCGGCAAGTGAAATGCCTGCCACACCCAAGGCATCTCCGAGTTCAGCACCGGCGAGCGTTTCGGGCGTGGTCATGACCAGCAGGGATCCACCGGCGGCGACACGTTTCAGGGCCTCGCGCCGCGCCACGCCGCGGATGGTCCCATCGATCCGCTCGACGGGAATGTTCCGCGCCAGCAATTTCCCGTGCTGGTCGCGCAAGAGCGCCAGCAGCGGCGACACCAGCACCACCGGACGTGGCAGGACCATGGATGGCACCTGATAGCAAGCCGACTTCCCATACCCGGTCGGCAGCACAACGAGAGCGTCGTGGCCTGCCAGCGAGGCGGCAACTGTACGTTCCTGCTCGGGGTAGAGCTGATGAATTCCAAGCCGCAGCGCTGCCGGTCTGCACTGGCGCAGCAGCTCGCCGAAGCCCTCCGGCAACTCCTCCTCGGCACCTGCCGCAGTCACTGGCTCAGTTAAGTCCATTGGGCACAAGCATTGCTCTTCGACACTCCTCACGCCTTATCTATAAAATCTAGCACAGATTCGCGCCAAGCCCCGCACCCACCGGTACGGGATCCGGCGGACGATTTTGTTTGCGTTGCCCGCTCGTCCAAGTAATAAACGCAATCACGAAGGAGACGCGCGTAATAATGCACTGGCTAATCCTGTTGCCATACTACTTCATCGGGCCACTGGCGGTCCTTCCCTTCTTGATCCTTGTCGCGCGCATCTTGCGTCTGAAGGTTTCGATCAACGCGCTGACCGCTGGTGCAATTGTCCTGTCCGTGGCGGCGATCGTCGTTCCGCTCTCTTGTGGTTGGCTTGACCGGAGCGCCTTCACGGGACGCCCGCTGGCTCTGCTCCTGCTGCTATCGTTTCTTTTCGCCGCCGTTGACACGGCGTTGGCCGGGCGGCTGCCGCTGTCGCTGGACAGCCAGCTGCACGACCTGTAAAGCGAGGCCCAGTGCTGATGGCCTCCGCGCTCGTCGCGATCCGGTCTGAGCCATCAACGCTGCGTACTCAGTGTCAGTGCTCTCACCACCAATAGCCCCACGGACCGAACGTCCATGAGCCCTGGTACGGCTCCCCGTACGGGTTGGCCCACGGCGCGTAAGCGGCCATCGCCGGTTCGCGCTGTGGCCACAAATACAGCTTTTCGCAAGCAACTCGCGGATAGCGGTACTCGAAGTCGCCGATCTTGCCGACCACCGGCTCCTCGAGGGTTCCGATCACCGTCAACTGCCGTCCGTGCTCATACACCGTCGGGTCATAGAAGCCCGGCGCACAAGTGATGAAACGGCCGTCTGTCTCATCGCCGGCACGCGGCCGTGCTTCCCGGGTCAAAGGCCGGCCGACGACCTCGAAGCACGTTTGCTCCCTGCCCGGTGTCACCCTAGCGACGTCGCCTCCCCAGCGCACACGTTGCCCGACGAGGTTTTGTTGCTGTGCTTGAGTAATCGTTATGTCATTGAAAGGACCGGAGCGAATCTCGGCAGGAGGTACGGCACACGAAGCGACAAAGCACACAAGCGATGCGCCGAAGACGCGGGGTTTCATGGCTCCAGGATACGCCATTCTCCCCCGGAGTCGACCTGGCCCGTCGTTTGCCGTCCCGCGACGGTCAGTTCACCTTGGCGAGTTCCATCAGCTCGGCCAGCACACGCCAGTTACAGCCGACACACCAGACATCGCCCGCAGCACGCCGGCCGCGATAGAGGTGATGGTAGATGATGCCGTTGGCATAGAGATCGTGGCTGATGAAATCGAACACCGCCAAGGCGCGCCCGTGGTACGGCGGCTTCTGCGTCATCTCATATAGTCGCAGAAACGCCAGCGCCGCATAGCTGTTGGTGGAGAGCGATTCGTATCCATTCTCCCCCATCTGTCCAGAGCTGGCGAAGTATGCGTTCCGGCCATTGTCCCACAATGGCTCAAGGCCGGCCGCCACCTCTTCCGCACGATCGAGGTACTCGCGTTGCCCCGTGAACCGGTACAGCCGCAGCAAGTCGACGATCATCATCGCGTTGGGTAACAGCCAGATCTCATCGCTTTCGGACCGCGCCCGATAGACGTGATGTTCCGGATCCCAGGCCGCAGCGTCGGCACCCGCGACCAACGCCCGGGCTACCTCCAGCGGCCGCAACCACCAACCGACCTTCTGATCGGGAAAGCGTTCGGCGTAGTCCAGGTGCGTCGCCGCGATCTGAGCGCCCATGACCGTCGGACCATACTCGTAACCCCCACCGTTCGTCAGTCGGTCAAGCCAGTCGAGATAGTAACGGTCAACAAGCGCAATCCCGTCGGACAGCATCAGGTAGCGCCGCAACGCCGCTCCGGCCCCGGCGGCATCACCCACGTCCGGGTGGTCGAGCGCGGCCACCAGCGCACCGGTCCCGAACGCAATTTCGTCGAAATCGCGCGGCCGCGGCCAGAACAACAGCTGTTCTTCTCGCTTCACGATGTGCGGCGCGATATCCGTGTCTCCCGCGCTCAACAGCACCGAAGCTGCATAGCCGGGCGAGTCGCCGTAATCGTAGGCAAAATCTCCCGCCACGCGGGGCACGCGCTCCACCAGCGTGTGCAAGACGGCGTCGAACATCTCGCGGTGGCGGAAATCCGGAGGCCGCAACCGCACCGCCATGTCGTCGACTGATTTTCCGACCGGGGCACCGTCCTCTGCCGTCACACGCATGGGGCGCCGGCCCAGCACGTTCTCGTACGGCTGCGTCGCTAGGCTGTCGAGCAGCAGCACGAGGTACGCGACATGTGCGCGCAGGGCCGCGTCTTGTGCCAGGGCCTCGGCGCCGTGCTTGCTCGTCAGCCACCGCAGGATGCCGACCGCCCGCTCGCGATACATGGAATCGCCCGTGTCCTTGGATAGCAGCAGCAGTGCCCCGCCGAGGTAGGCGTTCGCACGCGCATCCGTGCGGGCTCTCGCAGGATCAGAAAAGTAGCTGCCGTCTTCGCTGCGCAGCGCATCGACGGCAGCCGCCGCCGCGATGGCCGCCGACTCGTACTTCACCGCCTCTTCATTTTCGTAGGCTTTGATCAGGGCGTACATCATCAGCGTAGTCGGCCATAAATTCAGGCGCTCCTCCCGTGGTTCGCGACCGAGGCCTTTGCTATCCGCAAACCGGCCCCGCACGAGCAACTCATCGACGATACGCAATCCCTCGGCGCTCCAGCGCGTGCCCCCGGCGTCACCGAGGTCCCCGTAGTCGTGATAGGTGAGCTCCAAATACGCAATCCACGCCGCCACACCGAGACGTCCCCATTCCTTCAACTCCGGTCCCGCCGCAAGGGCGTCGACATCCCGCGCAGCACGCTCGATCAACCCGAGGTTCCGGCTGATCGCCTCCATCAAGCTTGGCGTGTCGGTGAATGCGAGCCGGCTCTTGGCAGCGTACAGTCCGAGAGTGCGGAACAGCAGAGCCGGTGCGGGGGCAAATTCCTCCAGCGGTCCAGCCAACCCCAACACGCTCTCCGCCGGCACGCTGCGGTCCAGCAGCGGAAAGATGAGAGCCGGCCCCCAGGCGCTGAGGTCAGCGTCCACACGGTTCCACACTGGCGTCGTGGACGCCGCGATCCGTCGACCCTCCGAAAACACATTCTGGAACGGAGCGGCCGGCGACGATGCGGCAAAGGTTCGTGGCTGCAGCGACACTGTCTCAACCGCATCGGCCGGCAAGGCGACTGGCAGCCGACTCACCGTCGCTCCCAACACCAAGGCCAGAAGCAGGGGGGTGCTTCGCGGGCCACTCATGCCGGCACGACCGCTTCCGTGAAGAAGCGATGGAAAGCGCCCGGCAACTGCTGGTAGTCGGGCAACGGCCCGAGGCGGTCCGCCGGATCGATGCTGCTGTAGGTGTTCCAGAACAGCACGGGGCCACCGCGATACTCCGGCATACGCACGGCGTCGATCATGGCGGCCAGGCACTTCGCGCTGTAGGTCGTGTCGAGATCAATTCCTTCCAGTTGCGACAAGAGATCGCGGGCCCGACAGCCCGCGGCGGTCGGGGCGCCGTAGGTGGGACCGAGGTAGCCCGACAGGATCCTGAAGTCAGCGGCGGTAACCAATGGGCCATGCACATCCGGCAGATGCCGCCGCAGCAGCGTGAGGCTGCTTTCCGCCTGCTTGGCAAGCTGCGCCGGCGACCGCGGCAGGATGTCGGTAACCTGCACCGCAACGATACGTGCCCGCAGACCAGCAAGCTTGGCACCAAGTGCCAGACCTGCGACCGTGCCGCCGGTCCCCAACGGAACGAAGATCCACTCCGGCTCCGGCAGTTCCCCAGCGCTGATTTGCTCCTGCAACTCAATCGCGGCGTTGACATGGCCTAGCGTGCCGAGCGCTGACGAGCCCCCGACGGGAACAACGTACGGCCAGTTGCCGCGCAGGAATTCACGCGCCCACAACCGCAGCGCCTGCAACGTCAGCAGCGGCACCGTCGGCGCGTAGTGCATCTCCGCCCCGGCCGCGTAGTCGAGAAGCAGAGAGCGGCGCACGTGGTCGGTCACGGGTTGCGGCAGCAGCAACAAGATTGTTCTCAGCCCAACACTGCGCGCACACAACGCCGTTGCCAACCCATGATGCGTGCCGATGCCGCCGAAGGTCAGCAGCGTCCGCCGGCCGCGCTTGAGCGCATCCCCGAGCACAAACTCCAACTTGCGCGGCTTGTTCCCACCGTACAGTACGCCACTTTCATCGTCGCGTTTGATCCAGAGCTGCTCGGCCCCGAGTTCGCGTTCCAACCGCATCAGCCGGTGCACTCGCGTCGGCAAGGAGGTCAGTCGAACCCGCGGCAGACCCCCACGCAGCGCGGGGAAGCGCCGCTCGATCGCCAACTCGTCATCAACGCCCGATCCGGGCTGAGGTATCGCCCCAGACACAGCGCCCCCTACCCCGCCGACGCGACGTAACGCCCGGGCTCCACCTCCCGCACGCGTCCCGTACGTCGCAACATTTCGACATGCTGCTCCATGCTCCTACGCTCGACCATATCGGCAAATGACACCATATCTTCCTTCCGGTAGATGAAGCGGTGCTCGACAATCTCGTCCAACGTTTTCGGCTCGCCCAAGAACGCGAGCAGGCGTCGCTCGCGCGTACGAATGACGCCGGCGAAACGATCCAGTCGCTCCAAGAACGCGGCGGGGCCTTCGAGGACGCCGACGTGATGAAAGGTGGCGTACCAGCGCGCTTCGATCAGCCCCACCTGCCGCAGCGAGCGCTCGAAGTCTTCCAGCGAGGACCAGGCATCACCATAGTACGGACCGAAGCTCGAGAGATCGATGTCGGCAAGATACAGGACGTCATCCGGCTCGATATACAAAGCGCAGTGCCCGCGCGTATGCCCCGGTGTGTGAATCACGCGCACGCGGCTACCGCCGAGGTCGAAAACGTCGCCGTCGCGGTACCCGAGCGCGTCGGGGCGGGGAGTGAAATGGAATTCGTCAAGCAGAATTGCACGGAAGCCGGCATCCAGATCGCCTCCGTAGCCGTACATGGCCATCATGTTGTCGAGCGAATGGATGTTCGTCAGATCCAGCTCGTGCAGATACCAGGACACATCCGGAAACAAATGGTTGCCCGCGATGTGGTCCTCGTGGGAGTGGCTGTTCAGCACCCGGTCGACGCGTGGCAGTGCGTCACGACGCGGGATGACGGAGAGCGAAGGATCGATGAGCACGGTTTCCTCCGCGCCCTTAACCAAGAGCGAGTTCCCGTAGGGGTACCTGCCCCCGTACGCGCCGAACAGGACGGTCACACTGCCAATCTTCCGATCCTCCAGCTCCGGCCCGTTGCTCATTTTACCGCTCCCGCCGACGTGGCAGTGCGGTGCCTGAAGCCGCGACGCAAGTCAACAGCTGGCATGCCGTTTTAGCTCTCATCTCCAGATTGACCTTCGAGGTGCTCCGCTCTACACAAGGTTCGGGAGGGAATCACTCATGCCAGAGACGGCGCAAGCGCACGGCGCCGGCCAGTCCGTGCAACGGTACCAGCTCTTCATCAACGGCAAGTTCGTCGATAGCCAGTCCGGTAAGACGTTCACGACCATCAACCCGCACGACCAGACCGTGGTCGGTGTCGTCGCAGAGGGTGACAAGGCGGACATTGATGCCGCGGTCAAGGCCGCGCGTGCAGCATACGAAGGAACGTGGTCGTCGACACCGCCGGGCGAGCGGGCACGCATCCTGCTCAAAATGGCCGATCTGATCGAAGCGAACGTGCCTGAGCTCGCTCGGCTCGAGTCGCTGGACGCTGGCATCCCCATCATGCTGAGCACCAACATCATCGGCGAATGCGCTTCGATCTTTCGCTACTGGGCCGGCATGGCGACCAAGATCCACGGCTTGACCACCGAGGCCATGCGGCCGGGCCAGTTTCTTGGCTACACGCTGCGCGAGCCGCTCGGTGTGGTCGGCGGCATCACGCCGTGGAACGGACCGTTCATCATGGCGACGTGGAAATCCGCTCCGGCGCTGGCGTGCGGCAATGCGGTCGTGCTCAAACCCGCTGAGCACACGCCGATGACGGCAATGGAGCTGGCACGCATCGCCGCCGAGGCCGGCATGCCGGACGGCGTCTTGAACATCGTGCCCGGCTTTGGTCCCACCGCCGGCGCGGCGCTGGCGCAACACCCCGGCATCGACAAGATCGCCTTCACCGGAGAGCACGTCACCGGCCGCCTGGTCGTCCAGGCATCGGTCACCAACCTGAAGACGGTCACACTCGAGCTGGGCGGCAAGTCGCCGCACATCATCTTCCACGACGTGGATCTCGAAACGGCCGTGGCCAACGCTCTCTTCGGGCTGTTCACCTTCACCGGCCAGATCTGCGCGGCGGGCACGCGCTTACTGGTGCAAGACACGATCTACGATCGCTTCGTCGAGCGGTTCGTCGAACGGGCGCAGCAGATCACTATCGGTGATCCGCTCGACTTCTCCACCCGGATGGGTCCGCTGGCGTCGGAAGAGCAGCTACGCAAGGTGCAGCGGTACGTCGGCATCGGCAAGAAGGAAGGGGCCACGCTGCGTTGCGGCGGCGGTCAGCCCACGAATCCCGGCCTCGCCAAAGGTTTCTACTTCGAACCCACGGTGTTCACCGAGGTCGACAACAAGATGCAGATCGCGCAAGAGGAGATCTTCGGGCCGGTCGGTTCGGTGATCAAGTTCCACGACGAGGAGGATGCGTTGCGCATCGGCAACGATGTCATCTACGGCCTCGCCGCCGGTATCGAGACGAAAGACATCAAGCGCGCCCACCGCTTGGCCAAGCGGCTGCAGGCCGGCACGGTGTGGATCAATACCTGGCACATGGTCGAGCCCAACTCGCCGTTCGGGGGCTACAAGCTCTCGGGGTACGGCCGCGAGAACGGCTTCGCCATGGTCGAGCACCTCACCCGGCTCAAGCAGGTCTGGGTCGACCTGAACGACTTCACCATGGATCTGTTCGCGACGTGAAGTCAGCGGTCAGCTGTCCGCTCTCAGCCATGGCCGCATGTGAAGGTCTCACGCCTCGGGCCCACCGTTTGTTGGATCGCGTCCGAGGTGATGTCCCCGCCGCTGATCCGCTCGCGTTCATGATCAGCGGCGGTTGCTGCGGCGGCACCAGTCCGGTCCTGTGCCGCCAGTCGAACATCATCGGGGGATTCGACGTCTGTCTCGGCGAAGCCGACGGAATCTCCGTGTACGCACATCCCGAGCACGCGCGGTACCTGCTGCGCGACCGCTTCGTCATCGACGCCATCGAGGACGCCCGCAGCGACACCTTCTCGCTCGAGATTCCCTACGGTGGCCGCTTCGTGCTGCGCGAGCTGCCGGACCGAAGCTAGGCCCCTGAGGATCGTGAAAGCTACGCAGGAGCATCTGCAGCCACCGCCAGCTCAGCGGAGCCTGCGGGCGCTGCTGCCGCGCGATGTGCGCTTCTACCTGGCGAGCCGCTTCTGCACCGCCACGGCGATGACCATGCTGCGTGCCGGCGTCTTGTGGCACGTGTTCGCTTTGTCCCATTCCGCCTTTCACCTCGGCCTCATCGGCCTGGCGCAATTCGCCCCGGCACTGGGATTGTCGCTGGTCGCCGGGGCGGTGGCCGATACGTACGACCGCCGCAAGGTGATGATGGCCGCGGAGATCCTGGCCCTCGCCTGTTCGTCCGTCCTATTTCTGGAAACCTGGAGCGGGGGAATTACGCTGCTGGTACTCTACGCCGTGATCTTTCTGATCGCGATCGCAGGAGCGTTCGATAATCCGGCGCGCGCAGCGCTGTTGCCGGCCCTGGTCGCACGCGAAGTCTTTCCGCAAGTCGTGGCGATCGCCTCGACGAATCAGGCGCTGGCCTTCGTCACCGGGCCAGCGCTGTGCGGCGTGATCATCGCCGAAGCCGGCATCGCGAGTGTCTATGCCACGTACGTCGTCCTGCTCACCGTGTCGCTCGGCATGCTCATCTTGATTCGCGCGCGCCCGCCGCAGGCGCCCGGCCGTGCGGTCACCGTGCAAGCGATCCGTGAAGGGCTCGCTTACGTCCGGCGGCAACAGGTGATCCTCGGCTGCATGACCCTGGACATGTTCGCCGTGATCTTCGGCGGCGCCAGTGCGCTCCTTCCCATCTACGCCAACGACATCCTCCACGTCGGCGCTTCCGGATACGGGATGCTGACCTCGTCGCTCGAAGTCGGCGCGCTCATCACGTCGCTACTGCTCATCGCCGCACCGCGCATCACCCAGGCCGGGCACGCGTTGCTGATCGGGGTGGCGGTTTACGGTGTCGCCACGATCGTCTTCGGGTTCTCTCGTTCGTTCCCGTTATCGGTGATCGCATACATGATCGTGGGCGTCGGCGATCAGGTGAGCGTGGTGATGCGCGCCACGGCCATTCAACTCTCCACGCCGGATGACCTGCGCGGCCGCGTCAGTTCGGTCAACATGGTCTTCATCGGCGCTTCCAACCAGCTCGGCGCGGTGGAATCGGGCTTTGTCGCCGCGCTCACCAACGCCACCTTCTCGGTCGTGAGCGGCGGCGTCGGCTGCCTGATCGTACTGGCGATCGTCGTGGCGACGCTGCCCAAGCTGCGGCGCTACCGCATCGACTTCAAGGAAACGTCTGCGGTGCACGATCGTTGATGCGGATGCCGTGACTCTGGATGAGCGCGCGTGATATTCTCGAAAGCCCATGAGCGAGATCCGGTATCCCGGCGCCGTGCCGCCCGAGCGCAGCCGAACCGTGCAATCGCTCGGTATCCGCATCAATACGTTGGAGTGGGGCGATCCCACGGCGCAGCCGCTGGTGCTGTGTCACGGCATGTGGGACCACGCGCGGAGCTTTGCGGTGTTGGCGCCGTTGCTGGCGCGCCGCTTCCGCGTCATCGCCGTCGATGCCCGCGGCCACGGCGACTCCGACTGGGCCGACGGCTACACCTGGGCTGCCGACATCGCGGACCTGATCACCGTGTTACGCTCGCTCGGCCGGCCCGTGCATCTCATCGGCCACAGCAAGGGCGGCGGGCAGGCGACGGAGGCAGCGATCTTGGCTCCGGAGCTGGTCACGAAGCTGGTGAACATCGACGGCTTCGGACCGGTTGCGTTACCCGACGGCCCGGAGACCTTGCCAAAACGTTTTGCCGAGTTCCTCGACCGCCGCCGTCAACTGGCCGAGCGCAACGGCTGGCGCCCGTACGCGCAGCTCGACGACTTGGTCGAACGGCGCCGCGCCCAGAACCCGCGCCTCACGCGCGAGTGGCTACGCTACTTCGCCTTTCACGGAGCCTCTGAAACGCCGGAAGGCTGGTGCTGGAAATCCGACCCACACATGGCGCACGGATTCGGTCCGTGGCATCCGGAGTGGATCGGCCGCACCTATGGCGCCTTACAAACGCCGATGCTTGCTCTGGTGGGTTCCGTACCGGACACGTGGGGACCGCTGCCTGAGCACATTCTTTCCGAGCGCCTCTCCCGGGTGAAGAAACTGGAACGCCGCACGATTCATGGGGCTGGTCACTTCGTTCACATCGAGCGCCCGATGGAAACGGCGGAGGTGATCCTCGACTTTCTGGATTCCTGATGCGCATTCAGCACGCACGCATCTCTCTCGAACTGCACGAACTGACGCAACGCGACGGCCCTGCCCTGCTTCTGCTGCATGCGCTCTTCCGTTCCAGCGCTGATTGGGGCGAGCTGCCGCGCAGCTGGCCCGGGCCGGTCTACGCGCTCGACTTCTGCGGCCACGGCGATTCGGATCGGCTGGCGGCCGCCGGCTACACGCCCGAGTTGCTTGCCGGGGATGCCGACTGCGCCCTGGCGCGCATCGGCTGTGCCGCGCTCGCCGGGAGCGGACTCGGCGCATACGTCGCGCTCCTGTTGGCTGGGGCGCGGCCTGACTTGGTCCCGGCCGCCTTGCTGTTGCCCGGCGCCGGCCTCAGCGGCGGTGGTGCGCAACCTGACTTCGATGCCCCGCGCGCCGGCTTCATCGATTTCGCCAACGCCGCCCAGCGCACCGGCTCATACGATCCCATGGTCGCAGCACTCGGCCAGGACATCCGCCCCGTCGACTACGTCGAACCCTTCGCGCGCAACGCACGCAGACTTTTCCTCACCGAGGACAGCGTGGAACAGCCACCGTGGTGGCAGGCCGCTCGGCGATCTCCCAACGCGGAAGCGGTTTCTGCCGATCGCAAGCGCGCGCTGGCGCGTTTGGCTGCGGCCTGCTAGCAGGGCCGTCGGCCGTTCCGTCTTGCTGGATACGTCACTGTAGTTGTCAATGGACGACTCTGATGGCGGGGGTGCAGTTAAGGTGTTGACCCGACCGAGCGCACCGGGTTAACACAACGTCGAACCACATAAAGAAGGAATGCTCAACTGCTTGAATCCATGGTGGAGTCTGGTGTATGAGCGGCCCATGACCACCGCGGCGTTAACCCGCCAGGGCTGGCGTGGGTTCGCGGTTTCATTGATACGCCGAATTCAAAGTTAGACCGACGCTTCGGCTGTGGGACAAACAATGAGCGACGAACCGAGCACACCGAGGTCGAATATCCGAACCATCCTTCTGACCGGCGTGGTCAGCTTGATCGTTGGCGTCGGATCAGGCCTGCTCATCAATTTCCTGACCGAGAAACGGGCCAAGTTAACGTACGATGTTACAACGCAGGAAGTCTTCCCTGGAGAGCAGAATAACATAGGCATCTTTGCTCTACGGATCGGGAATGACGGCAAACGAGAGATTGAGCAAGTCCTTTGCCACCTGCGATTTCCAGAGGGCAAGATCACGGAACGCAGGATTGCTGGCATACCGGAGTCCGCCCGGGTCCTCGGTGGTTCGGGGAACGAAATTGAGGTTGTCGTCCCTTTCCTCAACCCCGGCGAGCAGTTTTCCATTCAGGCCTTGCTTGGCGAGGTGAAACAACCTCTCGGGCGCCCGTCGATCGAAGTGAGAGGTAAAGGTGTTCTGGGCACGGAAGCCCAGCCCGAGAAGAGCTCCCGCGGGTCGCTTCCGCAATTTTTGTCTCTGGCCATCGCGGTCACTGCGACATTGCTCACTGCCCTCACGACGCTGACCACCCGCATCATCCGACGCGGTCCGCTACAGACACTCATCAATCCTAGTCGCCACTCCGCTGATCAACGTGACACCGTCGCCTTTGCCCTCGAGGCAAAGGGCTTGCCCGAGGATGCCAAGGACATCAGAAGTTGGCCGCGAGACCTAACCTACTGGGCCGCCTCCGATGCGCTGTGCAACAAGTGGATTCGAGCAGGTGACCCGGGGCAAGTTCGGAATGGCATCGAGGCGCTAGACCTTCTGCTGGACTATGTGAGCATCTCTGACGATTCCCGACGAATAGTCATGCTCAATCTCTCGAGGCTATCCATCTCCGCGGGTGACCGTGATCTGGCAATGAAGTACTTTGCGGCAGCCCGTGACAAAAACGACCGCATTGTGGAGAAAAGGATCAAAGCCGATGCCGGTCTTCTGGCATTGGCGAAGGAGCATGCGGTCTAACCCGGCGATGGAGACCGACGCGAAAGGAACGCGCGGCTCATCGCCAAGACGTTAAACTCTCTCAGCCTGGATGCTCCTTCATCTCATGATCAAAATAATCAAGTATCTTTTCGAGAGCGCTCTGCTTGTTGCATCGGCGCTCCCAGCGTTTGCCCCAAGGCGATTCCACTACCTTGAGAAGCGGATATCGAAGTTTTGCATGATTGGCGCTTTTGCTGTGCTAGCCCTGAGTATCATCGATGACGTCGCTTCTTTCAGAGAGACAGAGGCATTGACAGCGAGGGTTGCAGCCGCAGAGAAAGCGGCCAGGCCAGTCCCTTTGGCTACTAGGCTTCGAGGGCTTCTCGAGGAGATCGACCCGAAGATCATTCCCGCTCTCAAAGCCGGTCAGACTGGATTCGAGGGCGGTATCACTTCCTCGCAGTTCAACAGACTTCAAACGATGGCAAAGGAGATTGGTGCGAAAGAGTTCATCACCATTGATCCGGGAAGTGTCCGGATGGGGATCGGGATGGGCCCGGAGGGCGTCCAGTACAACGTGGCCTTCACGCTTGGCTCAAAGTTGCTGCAGGAACCATGAGAAGCGCGGACACGTCTAACTTTCCCTTGCACGCGACGGAGAGACGCGCGCGTGTGAAGGCCAGCGTTGAGGCTGCTCAGAAGATCGCCTCCAGCCTGACCTTCCCCCGTTGCCGGAATTGGCAACAGGGGAAGGGACCCAAACGGGCGCCGGGCGTCATTTTCATAGTGCAAGAGTGAACGGAGTTCATGACTACTGTAGAAAAAGGCTTCAAGGCGCCGACGAGCGCATACGGCGGCGCTAGCTGACGGCAAGCACGCCGTGGCGTTGGGGACGTCGTTTAGGTGGACTCGATGCGCATGTAGTTGTCGCGCCAGGACTGGTCTTCGCTCCAGACGAACGGGGTCTGCACCGTCGTGCGGGGGGCGCGGGCGCTCTCCAATAGGTCGAGGCCGAAGCCGACGATGCGCCGCTGCATCTCAGCATCGTACGGCTTACCGCAGGGATTGCCGAGCGGAAAATCGGTGAAGACGAAGCGCGGGACACCGCAGTGCTCGACGATGTCGCGGGCGGAGCCGAGAATCACGGTCGCAATCCCGTGGGCCTCCAGATGGCGGGCGACCAGACTCACGGTCTGGTGGCACACCGGTCAGAGCGGCACCAGGAAGGCCGCGTCGACGGTGTCTTCCTGACAGCGGCGCAGCAGTTCCGGAGCATCGCGCTCGATCGTGTGACGCTGACTGTACTCGGTGGGAACACCGTGCAGACGGCGCGCGACCTGCCCGATCCGTCCCGCCCCCGCGAATTCCTGCAACCGGTGTACGGGAAAGTAGGAGTCCAGGTCTTCGGTGTGCGTCGCCTCCCTGTCCCAGAACAGACCGTCGGTGCTGAAGTCGGCTGGGGGACTGTCGCTTGGCATCGAATAGACGGCGCGGAACGACGGCGTTTCAAAACCCTGATGCGCGGTAGTGATCAGCGTCACCACGCTTTGCGACAGCGGCCGCCTCAACGGGGCAAAGGGGACATCATTAAAGCACGCCCAGCGGTACGGGTTGCCGTAGCCTCGCGCCAGATAGTATTCGCGGCTCTTGTCGATATAGCTCACGAAGGTCCGGTGGGTCGGATCGACCCCGCGCCCAGCCGTCATGACCGTCGCCCTCCGTCGTCGGGTCTGCACATGGGCGGATTCTATAAGCCGGTGTCGCCGGCGCTGCAACCTCCATGATGCATTTCTGGTCCGTCTCCCCGAAGGAGAAGCGGAAAGCGACGCCTACCGCATCTCCGGGGGCGTCCACTTCGCCATGACTTCCCCGGCGATGAGTGCCGTCACGGAACGCGGCGCCAAGCGAGGCGTATTCGCCCGCAGCCAGTTGAACCAGCCGGAGATCACCGAAGGCTGCCGGCCCAAGGCTTCCAGCGCCACCTTGACGACGTCAGCAGGCGGCTCTCCGGCGTGTGCCGCCTCGCCCGCCACGACTTGGAACTCGGTCTCCGTCGGGCCGGGCTCCAGCACGAGGACGTCGACACCGGTGCCCTGCAGCTCGGCCCACAACCCTTCGCCGAGGAAACGGTCAAACGCCTTGGTTGCGCTATACAGGCAATTCAAGGGCACGGGCTGCGCACCGGCGATGGATCCGACGATGATCACCGCACCGCGGCCGCGGCTCTGCATGCCCGGCAGCAGCTGCCGGGTGAGCAAAAGCGGCGTTACGCAGTTGAGCTCGACCATGGACCGCAGGCGATCGGCATCTTGCTTCTCAAATCGGCCCGCGCACCCGAAGCCGGCATTGTTCACGAGCATGCCGATCTCGATGTCCGTGACGGCACCGATGAGACGCTCCACTCCTCCGGCGTCGCCAAGATCCACAGGCACGATCCGCGAGGCCACGTTGTAGGTTTGCTCGATCTCGGCCGCCAGCACCTTCAGCCGATCTTCGCGCCTGGCAGCAAGCACGCACGAAAACCCCTCGCGCGCCAAAGCCCGAGCGAACTCGGCCCCGATGCCGGCTGACGCCCCGGTAATCAGTGCCCACTCTCCGTAGCGCTGGCGTAATGACACGCGCCGTCCACCGAATTCCTCGCGCGCCTGCCACAGCGCTCGGGCAACGGCGCCCAGGGCAGCGCCGCCCAGGATACCGACGAACCAATGCCCTGCCACGATCTCCCAGACCAACACGGCAAACGCCACCTGCGCCGCGTACAGGGCGGCCCACGGCCACATCCACGCTCGCATCCGCCAGAATCCGTATGCCCCGGCCATGTAGATCGCCCAGTGCAGCGGCTCGGTCGCCTTGGCCGCCCACCCGTGCAAGGTGATCCCGAACCATACTTCGGCGTCGCGCGCCAGCGGCTTGCAGAAGAAGTCCCACGGCACGTACACGAACGCGAGGTACGCGCAAAAGACCATCAACAGGTTCATCCACCACGGCCGACGGCCGAGCTGCTCGCGAAACCAACTCCTCATGCGTCCCCCTCTTATCCTTTTGCTCCGTGCCCTGAGCGTGTCAGGAGCGCGGCTCACACGCAAGCCGGCGTGGGTGGCAGCGGACTATCCGGTTGGGCCGCGTTACGGCGTCACCTGGCGGGCTGTTTGGGAACAAGCGGGCAAGGGGACGGATCCGATCTCCGTACGCAATGCCGCGTCCAACTCGGTGTCGTCCCCGTACACATCATTGCGGAACTGTACGCCCCCGTCTTCGTCGACCCAGGCGGTGAAGTACACCAGATGCACGGGGACCGGCTCCGGCAGGTCGATGAATTTTCTCCTGCCGCTGGCCGCAACGGTGACGATGGTATCACGCGACCACGGCGTTCCCGCGAGCAGGTACGCGGCCAGCTCATGCGGATGCTCGACGCGAATGCACCCGTGGCTGATCGCGCGCTTGAGTTGCCTGAACAGGGAGCGTTTGGGGGTGTCGTGCAGGTAGATGCCGAACGGGTTCCGCACAACAAACTTCAGCTGGCCGAGCGAATTTCTCGGACCCGGCTCCTGGCGCAGGCGATACTCGAACCGCCAGCCTTCGCTCTCCCAATCGATCTTGCGCGGATCAACCGCGCGCCTTCCTTTCTCTCTGCTCAGCACCTTGATCTGCCGCTTCGCTAGATAGGCCGGATCCTTCGCCAATTCCGGGATCATTTCCTTCTCGGCGATATCGGCGGGAATGTTCCAGAACGGATTGAGGACGATCTGCGTAATCGTCGCGCTCATGGCTGGCGTCGGGAGCTCTGTGCGACCAACGACGGCACGCATGTCCATGACAGTCGTCTCGCCATCGCCGTTCGCGTCACGTTGCCGTTCGACTACACGCAGATCATAGCCGGGGAGATTCACGACAATGTAGCGGTTTCCCAAATCCGCCGGCAGCCAGCGCCATCGCTCGAGGTTCAGCTCGAGTTGCCGGATGCGCTCAGCCACTGGAACGTTCAGGGCAGCCAGCGTCGCTTCACCCACCCGCCCATCGGGCGCCAAGCCATGACGTCGCTGAAATCCTCGCACCGCGGCTTCCAATGCGCGATCGAACATGGCGATCGGGCGCGACGACCGCTTGCCTCGAGCAGCGCCAGCCTCGACGCCGGCAAAGTCGCCCGTAGCCGCAAGACGGGCACGCAGCGCCGCGACCCGCGGCTCGCTGTCACCTCTCTTCAATTTCGGTCCCGGCGGCACAGCAGGCCAGCCGCCATTCTGAGCGAGGCGACGATACTCGATCAGTGCCGTCCGCAAGCGTTCGTAGCCCGGATGGCGTGGGCCAAGCTGCTGCACGGCGTCAGCCACGCCGTGCTGTGCCAGCGCCCCATCCAGGAGCGCCCCGATATCGACGTGTTTCGGCGGGTAAAACGCCGGGTGAACCACGCGGCCGCGCGTCACATCCCGGGCGTAATTGACGAACAGTTGGGTAAGCTCCACGTCGCGCTCGGCACGGGCCTGCTCATCCGTACCATTTCCGACCCGATGCAACTCCAGCCCAGCCGAAAGAACGTAGTCCTTCGGCTCCAATCCATTCTGCTCCGCTTGAGTAACCGCGCTGAGAAGCTCGGCGGCGTCGGGCAACAACCCACCCTCGTTGCTCCATGCCAAGGCGTAGGAGCGCCGACGGTAGAAGTCTGCCACTATCTGCCAGCGCCGTCGGGCTTCTTCATTTCTCGCGCGGCGCTGGCATTCGATCAGCTGGCGCAGTGCAGCAGCGGGACCGTTTTCTTCCAGCGGCGGCAACGCCTTTACTTGATCTTCCGGAACCGCCACGACCGGATGGGCTGAGTCGCGCGCCACCTGGTTCTGCGACCCGAAGGCTGACACGCTGGCGCCCCAAAAGGTCAAGCCACTCACGCATATGCAGCACCACCAGCGCATTTCCACACTCTCAGGATAGCGTTCCGTACCCCGCAGAAGAAGGCAACCGAACGGAGAACGGCTAGCGCGGATTACTCATGAACCACAGAGGCGCCCTCGATACGGAGCCCAGAAGATGGGCTCCTACTCGGGCCAAACGGGTTGTCTTTGAACATGCAGAGTGTTTCCGTTCATGCCGAGTAGCCGCCCTCTTTCGGCGGCGTATCGAGGCACGTTCCCGCAAAGTCGTCTCGATGTTTGTGAATAATCCGGGCTAACCGAAAAGATGCTGGGCGCAGCCCTAGGCCATCGCCGCTGCCGTTCGCAACGCCACTGCAATGATCGTCAAGGTCGGATTATATCCGGAGCTGGTCACGAACACACTGCCATCGGCGCAGTAGAGGTTGTCGATGTCGTGAAACTTCCCGTACGGATCACATACCGAGGCGGTCGGGTCCGTGCCCATGCGCAGGCCGCCGAGGACATGGCGTGACTGTGGCGGAACGGCCGGGTCGAACGGGCTGAAGAAGCCGAACTCTGCTCCCGCCGCCCCGAGAACGCTGAGCATCTTCGGCTTGTAGAACGCCGCCGCGGCCAGCTCGAAATCCGCGTGATTCTTGTACGTCAGCCGTGGCACAGGTTGTCCAAAGACATCAGTGACGGTCGGATCCAGATCGACTCGGTTAGTCGGCTGCGGCGCGTCCTCGCCTTGCATGATCATGACCGCGATGTGGGCGTTGAACGGGCTCTCGACCAGGAGTTGCTTGAAGGAAACCTGCCGGAGTGCAGCGAACGCCAGCGCCTCCGGCCGCAAGCTCTCCCGCGCCGCCGTGATCGGTTCGGACGAAGTGCCGAACTCGACGACGCCGCCAAGGTACGGGTCGGCGGCCAGATCCGCACCGCCCGGCATGATGCCGCGAAAGTCGCTGATGCCATGAGTGACGGATCGGCCCCGATCTCCGTGTAGACGTTGCTTGAAGATGCCGACACCGATCGTTTGATAATGGAACATCATGTGGCGCCCGAGGTGTCCCTTCGAATTGCCGATGCCGGGACCGCCGGGATCGGACAGCAAGCAGAGGCGCGCGCTTTCGATCGGGCTGGCGGCCAGGATGACCCGATCCGCCTTCGCCGTTTGCGTCTGTCCGTTGTCATCAACGTACTCGACGCCGGTGACCCGGGTGCGGGTGCCGTCGAGGAGCAACCGCGTCACGTGCGCGTTGTAGCGCAGCTGGCATCTTCCCGTGAGCAACGCCTTGCGTAAGGTCGTCACCGCCGGTGAGCCTTTGGCGTTGCGTGGGCAACCGTAACCCGAACAGTACCCGCAACTGACGCACGGTGAGCGGCCATCGCGCGGCTGCGTGTTCACCGCGGAGGGGATGTTGAACGGAGCGTAGCCCAGCGTCTTCGCACCATTCGCAAGCACACGACCCACATACATCGGTGGCTGTGGCGGCATGGGGAATGGCGCAACGCCACGCGAAGAAAACGGATCGGCATCAGTGCCCTCGGCGGTCCCGGCAACGCCGGACAGGCTCTCGGCCTCTTCGTAAAACGGCACCAAGTCGCCGTACGTCATAGGCCAATCGGCAAAACTGGCATTGGAGTACGTGCGGCCTGCGGCCGCGAGCGCCGAGGCCAGTCGAAAGTCCACCTCGGTGAATCGCGGATAACCGACACCCGAGATGACCGCCGCTCCACCGACGTTGCGGGTCAACACGTTCACGTCAGGATCGGCCTTGGCCGTTTGATCATCCGTCTGCCGGAACGTGCGCGGCTCGAGCAGCGGATCCTGGCGGACAAAACCCCGGATCGATATCTTCAGCTCGTCGTTGCTGAAGAGCGGCCAGGGAATTCCACCGACCCCAGCTACCACGTGTCCGTCCACCCGATCCAGGCCGGGAAAAGGATTCACGCCAGCTTCCAGGATCAACACGTTCCAACTCGTCTTTTCCGCGGTCAACTTGTACGCCGCGGCGGAGCCACCCGCTCCGCTGCCGATGATCAGCACGTCAAAGGTACTGAGGCTGTCATTGCCGAGGACACCGGGGACAGTCGACGGGAAACTCATGACTGCACGTCGAAGCAATACGGGGAAAGGAAGACCTTGGCGGGCTTCATCGTGGGATCGTTCACTGGGCCGAGGGTGACCAGAGTCGTCAAGAAGCCGCGGACCTTATCGCTGAAGCCCTGACAGGTTTCATCGGGGTTTGGGCCTGAGTTCGGCTTGTCCGGCCGTTCACGGTAGCCACCGATCGATTCGTCGTAGATCGTGTACCCCAGGGGTTGGCTATCGCCGTCGACGCCAATGAGTTGCGAGCCCAGCCGGTCGCGGTTGCCGCCGTATTCCGGGGCGGAGAACATGCCCTCGACGGTGTGGTAGGTGAGCAACGTCACGAAGCTTTGATCGGCCTTATTCAGGACGTTGGTTTGCTGCGCGGCCGTGAGTTGAACGAAGTTGGAACCGTACGTGGTCTGGCTGAGCGTATCGAGCTGCGCCAGGCCGGTACGATACTTGTTGCGCAGATCGACATCGATCGAGCTGGTCGCCAGCGGATTGCCGGCAACCGCCGGCACCGCGGATGCACCGAGAATATGAATTTTCCAGCTCAAGGCGTGCAAGCGAGAGAGCGGCAAAAACTCGGTAAAGAACTTCGGCGGATAATTGTCGACAGTGGCGCCGGCGGCGAAGGCCAGTGTCGCAGGTCCTGAGTTTTCAAATGGAATGCCGTGGCACGTACCGCAGGACAGGCCTGCCGTGGGAGCGTGCGGCTGCGGTTGCCGGCCACTGAACGGCCCGCCCGCAAACACCGGCCGCGCATCGAACACTGCGGCTTCTGCCGCAACGACATCGCTCTGATCGACCGCGCCGTTGCCGTCCACGTCGCCGGCGTCGCGGCACGATCCCGGCTGGCCTCCCGCCCCCATCACCGTGGCCACGAGGTCAGCCGCGCTCACTTGGTGATCGCAGTTGGCATCACTCCCCGGCATGTAGCTGAGCATGCTCTGAATGTAATTCACCACGCCACACTCGCGCGCACCCGGGCTGGAATCCGTCGGGATGATACTCGCCGTGGCGGCATCCACTATCGCCAACTCACTGCTGGTAAGGAACCCGCCCGGCGACGCGGAAGGAGCTGCCGCTGCACCTGCCGTTGCGGAGCGCAGGAGCGGGCGCGTCACGGCAACCGCAGCGCCGGCCGCGGCGTAACCCAACAGTTGACGGCGGCTCAGCAAGAGCCGCTTGAGAACTTCGCCCTTTGGCTCCATCTCAACCCCCAGGCACCTTCACCAGCAACGTTGGCGCGCAGAGTATCTCATGTGGAACGCGGCTTGCAACAGTCAACGGCCCCGGCGTTGGTGATCGTCGTCCCCGCTTCGCCACGCAGTGCCGCGTCGAGTTGCTCCGGTAAGCAAATTACGACGCGGTTGCCGCCGGCGTGCAGGAACTCGATCGCGGCTTCGATCTTCGGACCCATGCTGCCGGGAAGGAACTCACCCGCGGCCAAATGTCGTTCCGCCTCTGCCGTCGTCATTCGTGCAATGGGCCGCCGTTTGGAACTCAGGAAGTCGAGATACACGCAGTCGATATCGGTGAGGATGAGGAGCGACTCGGCCTTCAGCTCGCGTGCCAGCAAGCTGCTCGCGAGGTCCTTGTCGATCACTGCTTCGATGCCGAAGAGGCTGCCGTCGGCCCGGCGGACAACCGGCACACCGCCGCCACCAACCGCAATCGGGATGACACCATCCGCAAGCAGTGCCCGGATGGCAGCGATCTCAACGATATGCTGCGGCCGCGGCGAAGCGACGACCCGGCGGTAGCCGCGGTCGGCGTCGCGGGCGACCGGGTACGGGAACCGGCGCGCCTCTTCTTCGGTAAAGAAGCCGCCGATGGGTTTTGTCGGCTGGGCAAAGGCTGGATCTTCAGACGACACCAACACACGGGTGAGGATCGTGGTTGTCGTGGCCGAGACACCGGCCTGCACCAGCGCGTTGTCCAAGGCCACGCTCAGGAGATATCCGATGTTGCCCTGGGATTCGGCACCGCAGACATCGAGCGGCATCGGCGGAATCGTCCGTGCGCTGTTCTCATGACGCAAAAAGATGTTCCCCACCACCGGCCCATTGCCGTGCGTGATGACCACTGGCACGCCGCGAGCAATCAGTTGTGCAACGGGTCTCGCGGCTTCGATGGCACGCCGCGATTGATCGAAGACCGTGCCTGCGTCGCCTTGACGCAGCAAGGCGTTTCCGCCGAGCGCAACGACAATCGGCGCCGTCACCGGCCGCGCTCCAGGAAAGCGTCGGCAAGCTCAGTCAGGTCCGGGTGTGTCACTTCGACGAGCCTGTAGGTCACTCGGACGCATGGCTGGCGGATGTTGATGAGGCGCCCGAGGTTCACCGGCGTTGCGATGAGCACGACATCACAGGGTGTCCGCGCGATGGTCTCCTGCAGCTCGGCAACTTGGGCGGCGGAATAGCCCTCGGCCGGCAACGCCCTTCCGATCCACGGATAGCGCGCGAAGCACTCCCTGAGCGAGCCGGCCGCGTACGGGCGCGGATCGATCAGCTCGGCTGCACCGTACGACTGCGCCGCGATGACGCCGGCGCCGTAGCTCATCTCACCGTGCGTCAGCGTGGGTCCGTCCTCCACCACCAGGACGCGCCGTCCGCGTACCATCTCGGGATGATCGAGTTGGATGTCCGAGCGTGCCTGCACCACCGTGGCGCCTGGATTGATCGCGGCGGCGTTATCTAGCACACGGCGGATCCCTTCCATGGGTGCGGAGTCGATCTTGTTGATCACCAGGACGTGGGCGCGCCGGAAGTTGACCTCACCGGGATGGTACGCCAATTCGTGTCCGGCCCGGTGTGGATCCACAACCACGATCTCGAGGCCCGGACGGATGAACGGCAGGTCGTTATTGCCACCATCCCAAATGATGACGTCCGCTTCGGCCTCCGCGGCGCGCACGATCCGCTCGTAATCCACACCAGCGTAGACCACCGCCCCGTGCGCCAGATGATGATCGTACTCCTCGCGCTCCTCGATCGTGCAAGCGTATCGGTCGCAGTCCTCGGGCGTGGCAAAGCGTTGCATAGCCTGCTGCTCCAGGTCGCCGTACGGCATCGGGTGACGAATGACGACGGCACGACGTCCTCGGCCGCGCAGGTGGACAACCAGCCGCTCCGCCACCTCGCCCTTCCCGCAGCCGGTACGGACAGCGCAGATCGAGATGACCGGGCAGCGCGCGTCCAGAAATGTGTGCTCCGGCCCCAGCAGACGAAAATCCGCGCCCGCCGCCAGCGCACGCGAGGCCAAGTGCATGACGTTGAGATGCGACAGGTCACTGTACGCGAAGATGACCTGATCGATGCGATGCTTGCGGACCAGGGCTTCGAGATCGTCCTCTGCATACACGGGGATGCCCTCGGGATACCGCGGCCCGGCGAGCGAAGGTGGATAGCAGCGCCCAGCGATCCCGGGAATCTGAGTCGCGGTGAAGCCCACCACCTGGTAGTCGGAGCGATCACGGAAGTAGGTGTTGAACACATGGAAATCCCGCCCGGCCGCACCGAGGATCAGCACGCGTTCGGATGCGGAAGCATTCAAAGGTCTTGGCCCTTGCATCTTCTTCAGAATGGTGGCTGCGGGACTCCGTGCCCGCAGCTCTCATGCGCAGGCACAGAGTGCTGCGCGCACCGGATCTCTCTCGGCAGGCAAAGCTATGCCTTTGACTCCGGGAGATCAATCTCGCTTGAGCGTGCCCGGCTCCTATGGCCGGGACTCCGTTTAGCGGTTGCTTACGCCGCACCTGCAGCGGCACCACCCCGCTGCTCGGCGACCACCTCGACGATGTCACCGATGATCTGCGTCAGTGTCGCCTGCCCCGGTGTGTAGACGCGTGCCACACCGCAGCGCCGGAGCCGGTCGTGGTCGCTCTCCGGAATGATCCCGCCCACACACACGGGCACATCGCCCAGGCCCCGTTGGCGCAGCAACTCGGTAATGCGCGGCACCAGGGTCATGTGGGAGCCCGAATGGATCGAGATCCCGACGGCATCCACGTCTTCGTCGGCCGCGGAGGCAACGATCTGTTCCGGGGTGAGCCGAATGCCTTCGTAGATCACCTCCAACCCGGCTTCCTTGGCGCGCACCGCCACCTGCTCTGCCCCGTTCGAGTGGCCGTCCAAACCAGGCTTTGCAACCAGTAGGCGAATCGGATGGCCGATCTCCTTGGACACCGCCGCGACGCGCGCTCGCAATGCCGCCAAAGTTCCGCCATCGCCGGCGAATGTCATGCCTTGCAAACCGGTCGGCGCCCGGTATTCGCCAAAGACCTGGCGCAACGTCGCCGCCCACTCACCGCTTGTGACACCGGCATACGCCGCACGAATTGACGCCGGCATGATGTTGGTTCGAGTCTTGGCTGCGTCCGCCAGCGCCCCGAGGGCCGCACGGACTTCCGCATTGTTCCGGCTGGCGCGAAAGGCGTGTAACCGCTCTATCTGTCGCCGCTCCGCCTCGGGATCGACCACCAGGATGGTCTCCGCCTCTCCGGTCACGAGTGGCGACGGTTCGTGCTCGGTGAACGTGTTCACGCCGACAACGCTGAGATCACCGCTCTCGATACGGCGCTGCCGCTCCGCATGGCTGGCCACCAGCGCCCGCTTCATGACCTCGATGGCTTCGGAAACGTCGCTTCCGGCCGCACCGACGATCTGCTGGATGCGCTGCAGCTCCGCTTCGGCCTCCTCCATGAGTTCCTTGACCTTAGCCTCGATGACGGCCGACCCTTCGAAAATGTCGCCCCCGTACTCTAGGAGGTCGGTCTCATACGCCATCACTTGCTGAATGCGCAGCGACCATTGCTGATCCCATGGCCGCGGCAACCCCAGGGCTTCGTTCCAAGCCGGGAGCTGTACCGAGCGGGCACGCGCCTCCTTCGACAACACCACCGCCAGCATCTCCAGCACAATGCGCTGGACGTTGTTCTCCGGCTGCTGCGCCGTGAGCCCGAGCGAGTTGACCTGCACGCCATAGCGGAACCGCCGCTTGATCGGATCCTCAATGCCGTAGCGCTCGCGCGTGTAGCGATCCCACAGACGCACGAACACCTTCAGTTTGCACATCTCCTCGATGAAACGGATGCCGGCGTTCACGAAGAAGGAAATTTGTCCGACCACATTGGGCATGGCCACACCGGGACGCGCCTGGACACGATCCAGCAGCGCAAAGGCGTTCGCCAGCGTGAACGCCACCTCCTGAATCGGCGTCGCTCCGGCTTCCTGCAGGTGGTAACTACAGATGTTGACCGGGTTCCACTTCGGCATGTGCTCGACGGTGTACTCGATCGTGTCCGCCGTCAGCCGCAGCGACGGCTCCGGCGGGAAAATGTACGTGCCACGAGCCAGGAACTCTTTGAGGATGTCGTTCTGCGTCGTCCCGCGTAACTCACGCACGTTAGCGCCCTGGCGCTCGGCCACGGCCACATACAACGCCAGCAGCCAGGCGGCAGTGGCATTGATGGTCATCGAGGTGTTCATCTTCGCCAGCGGGATGTCGGTAAACAGCGCCTCCATGTCGGCGATGTGGCAGATCGGCACGCCGACCTTCCCCACCTCGCCAGCCGCCATCGGGTCATCGGAGTCGTAACCCGTCTGCGTCGGCAAGTCGAAAGCGACGCTGAGGCCGGTTTGACCCTTCGCCAGATTGGTTCGGAACAGCGCGTTGGCGGCTTGCGGGTTGGTGTGACCCGCGTAGGTGCGCATCAGCCAGGGTTCTTCGCGCTGTGCCATCCTGAAAAAGAATAGTCCTCGGGCGTGCGCTCGCGCAACCGCAGCCGGGCAGATCCTCGTGCAGAGCTACTGCGCGTGCGCGACCGCCTTCGTGTCTCCCTCGGCCGACGGCTGGACTACCGAGCGACACTACTGCCGGCTTTTCTCTCCACCGCGAAAACGCGCTACACTACGCCCATACCGCGGCCGACGCTCTGCCTGGAGACGACTGTGCCGAGCTCGTCGCACGCCCAACCCGCGACATCGTGGCTCTCGCGCACCCCGACGATTTGCACCCCGGAATAATTTCTGGGGGAGGAGGTCACGTGAAGGGGTGGAAGGATCCCGTTGTCGAAGACGTGCGCGCGGCAAGTCGGAGGCTCGAAGCCGAAGCCAAGGGCGACTTGCACATCTACTTCGAGCTTCTGCGCCGTTCACAGAACCGTTATGCGGAGCGGGTGGTGGCGCAACTGAATGCCACTACTGAAGAGACCGGCGCGGAAGCGCCGCTTGAGCATCGCTGAGAGGTGGAGTGACCTGCGATCTGAAGGTGCCTGCGTGTCCGTGATATAGCACACCAACCTTGCCGACCTCGCCGACGGCGATGGATCGTCAAGAACGTACCCCTCTGCGTCGACAGATCGAAGGCAACGCTCAAACCGGCTCGGGGCTTGGCGAGATTCTTCCGAAACAGCTCATTCGCCGCCCGCGGGTTGGTGTGGCCCGCATAGGTGCGTATCACCACAGTTCTTGGCGCTCTGTCATGACGGCAACATACCTGCGGGGGACGTCGTCGGGCAACCCAGTCCGGAGGTCCGACCTTACCACACCACGATTCCGGCCATCTGTGCGAAGGCGCCCAGCAGCACGATCATTGCCGACACCGTGAAGGCGATCGCACCCAACCATGAGGACACCATGGGGAATCGATCTGGCGGCGCTGGAATGTTGTCCGCGAGCGTCCCGGGGTACTTCCACGGGTGCACCTGGTATCGCCGCCGCTCCTCCTCGTCGAGTAATGCATCGCGTTCAATGGACTCACTAATCGCTGTGCGATGCTGGGCAGCCCACCGAGCTACCCGTATCCACTCGCGGAGTTCAACCACGGTAAGGACAATCGCAAGGCCGGCGACCCCGGCTGACAGCAACAGGCCAGTGAACCGGCCGACCGTTGCCACGACCTTTGGCGTACGGTCCAGCAGTGGTGCGGCCGCTCGCACGGCCTGCGCAGAGGTACCAATGACCCGCACTTCACCGTCGATGATGTCTCGTTCTGAAATCACTAATCCTGGTACGCGATCGACTTCTGACGTGCTGACATACAGGGAGTAAACCGCGTCTTCTCGCTGGCGCCACTGAGCGAATCGCAGTTCAAGTTGCCCGAGTTCGTTCACCACGAGCGCGTGAGGAAACGATGCTGTCTCTTGAGTGATATTGAGCACCCTGGTGCCCGAGGTCAGGCCGATGATCATCTTGTCGTGGATCAAGTTGGTATGCGGTCCCGCGGCAACGATCGTTTGCTGACCCGTGTTGACCAGACGTATGCGCAATTTCCATGGGTGGTCGACGCGCTCGCCATTGTACGCGACTTGATACTCGAGGCCGGGCACGGTGAGTGTGGGCCAAAGCCGCTCCGCCCCCAGCACAAGGACGTGGACCTCAGGAATGCGTGGTAGTTGAACCCACAGACCGATCAGGGTGCCAACTGCTGCCGTGATGGCCAAAATAGCGCCAACCCGATTGATGGTCGGCCAGAGTTGCGATTGGTCCTCCGCCTTGCGGAGCTGGGTCGGGTCAGTTGGGTCGGCGTTCAGCACTTGGGTGCCCAAATGGAAGAAGGCGAGGCAGGAATCATGGTTGATTCGTACCGACAGCGAATTGTGGCCGTCCACTCGAAATGGCCGGAACGCTGTCGATGTCGTCGACCTCGGTCGGCGGGTTGCATGTGCCATCAACCAATAGTGCGACCACGTTCGACGAATTGATCGACCCTATTGTCCCGATTCGCCACCTGCCATCCTCGTCGATCTGGGCAAACGAGCGACCAGGACCGCCTCGATCAAAGGGATGGATCCGCCAGCGATCCGTTCTGACGTAAACGATCACTTTGAAACTGACGTGTTCGCCCGGCCCGAGCCCGGTGACGGATCCCATGATCCCGCCCTGCTCAACTGCATCGATTGTTACGTGTTTTTCGTTTGTACCGGCGGGCGGGAGCGGCGGATCGACGTGCTGCGCCACTGGCGCAGGGCGAAGATGCTGAAGAGGCGCTGGTTCCGTCGCCTCGTGATATAGGTACCCAACGGTCGTGACGATCGCAGCAGCCACGAGACCCGCGCCCACGTTCACCCAAAAGGTCTTGCTATGCATCGCTGCACCAGGCGAACTACGGCATTTGTACGCGCTCCCAGAGCCTGGCCGAGCATAGGCAGACCATGAGACCGGCCGTTGATCTCCCACTCATGGCCCCGTACGGCCCGTACCGCCGCAAGCGAGTTCCCCCCCAATCTGCTGGGGGTCGATCTGTGGCCAGCGGGGTACGTTAGTCGCTCCACTCCCGTGAGCCGAACCAAGCTTGCCCCGTTAGGTTTGCGTTTCAACATCCACATGCGATCTCACGGCGCGCCGCCCTCGCTCTGCAACTATCGGCGCAAATCGGCTGTCCGAAACGAGTGGATAGCTTACGACAGCCTGGCGATGATTAAAGGCCGCCGCATATTCTCCCAGGCGTGTCAGGTAGCTAAATGGCACGCCGTGAACGCTTCGCTGGACTACGAGTTCGAGTTGGTTGTCCTCCCAACGCGTAATCTCCCGTCGCATATCGGAGACCGTTCCGACGGTTCGCAGTGGAGTTGTGTTCCCGCCGGTCACGCCTCCACCACCGCACACCATGACGTGCCGCGGCCTCCAATTGTGGCGTGGCGTATCTACGTGGCGCAGGAATGGAGTGGCTGACTCGACCACCCCTTCGTACTCAACTTGCGCCGCGGTAGCGTTCCCAACGTACTTGGCTGTAACCGCTGCAACCACATTCATGCCACCGATAGCCGCGAATCGGACTTCCTGTGCTGCCAGGGCAGAGTCACGAAGCTGTTCAACCGACTGCTGCAGTGCCACTGCCCACAACCCGAGAGAATCGCGCGCGAGGTAGTGGTTCAACCAGTCTTGGATTTCAGCCAGCGAGCTAGCAAGCCCGCACGACTTGTAAAGTTGGTCGAAGAAGTCCGCGTCTACCACATCCAACGCGGTCGTACCATAGCCGGGCGGATGACACGTGTTCGGCCCGGGCTGATACTCTGCGGCGACTCGGCGCACCTCTGTGAGTACGTCGACGAGCCGCGCCTCGATGAGACCCAAATCCTCCACAACCGCGTCACAGACCTGCAGCGCTGCCTCGACTGCTTCTCGCCACGCGCGCCAGAGTTCCTGCTGATACGTAATTTGGATTTCCTCGTTCCACTTCCCGATCAGAAAGTCAGCAAGATCTGCCGCTCGACGTCTCCACACCCACCACCGGGCGGCCATCGCCAATTGGCCCTCGTAGCGGTAGCGGTCAGCTTGCACACCCTTGAGGCGTTCATCCAGCCGTTGGAACTGTACAGTCTTATCCGCCTGACGCAACGCCACGATCAGGCTTTCCCTGACGACACGGCAGAGCTCTCTTGCTTCCGGAATTCCTCCTTCCGCTCGGGACATGCGGTGCGCCACCTGCACGCTCAGATCGTGCTTGAACTCCGCAGCCATGCTCGCCACGGCCTTCGGGAGTTTTTCCAGCATATGCTCACGAATCGAGCTGAGCCTATTCCCGCCAACTGAGGCGATGCGTTGCGCCCACTTGTGGGGCGGCGCACTCTTCACGTTGCCCGCCTTTAGTTGGAAGAAGATAGGATCGATGGCTGAGGATAGCTTTTGCTGCAATGCAATCAGGGTGGGCGACACGAGCCAGTTGATCCTTGCCAGGGGCGTATCAGCAGCGACCCTTGCAAACTGTGCTGGTGTGGCCAGGTATGCGTCGATCACAGCGACGACTCGGTGTGCTGAAAGCGACCGAACCAGCCGAGATGGGTCGACAACCAACGCCGCGTACCCGAGGGAGCTGTACATGGCTCGCTCGTCCTGCACTCGTTCGTTGACCAGGGAGACTATATCGTCCATCGCGTCCTGATAACTACCGGCGAGGGGCGACACACTCTGGTGCAAAAGGGCCTGCGCAATCATTAGCCCCGCGTCGTCCGTGCTCTCGAGTGTCTTGCCCCTATTGTTGGCCAGCTCGACCAGATAACAGGTGCGCAGCGGTTTGCCGCCCCACGATTCGACAACGTGGCCTGGCAGCTCGATGGGCCATGGCAAGACCTTGCCGCTCATCCATCCGTCAAGCTCGGCCAGGGTCGCGAACGTGTTCGCGCCCAGTTCGCTGCGCAGTGACCGATCGAGAACCTCGGGCAATACAAAGACGCCGTCGACATACGCCTCCAACTTTTGTTTCTCGGCGAGGCGGTTGCACAGCGTGAGTACGTCGAGCAGCATCCCCGAACCCGTCCCGCCACACAGCGAGCTAATCACATAAACAGATACCGCGGCGCCCCGCGTACCCTTGTAGGAATCGAGTCGGCGCGTGCGAGCGTGCGCGTCGAGCGTTCCGACGTTGAAGAGTGCCGTCTCTAGCTTCCCCACCACTTCGGCAATTCGCATGTGAAGCGCGAAGCGGCCCAGCATTCGAATCTGCTTCGCACCATCGATAAGCACGCCGATATCGCTCACCCGCGGATCCATCCATTGCTGCAGACCGGGATACGCACTCGAATCGTCGAAAAAATCGCGTGGATTAATCCCCTCCAGATGGAGAAATTGCGAGCTTGCGAGCGCTGCTTCGGTCGCCGACGCCTCAGTACGCTGATCTTGGATGTCAATGGCGAGGATCTTCACGATCGGCGGGATCTCTTGCTCCCCACCGAACGTGTCGATGAGTAGTTGCTTGTACATGCGGAGCACTTTGGTGCCAAATCCGCCAAGGCCAATCAGCACCACTGGTTTTGGGATCATCGATGCCCTCCCGGCGCCGTAGACTTCGCTTCCGGCTTCCGCCACTCCGACCCGTCACAGTTCATTTTCGACGCGTTCCTCTCGGTACCGCAGGACGTAGTCACCAATCTCCACCACAGTTTCCGGTGCAAGCTGTTTCTCTCCATCTTGCGCGTTCATGGGCTCCCCATTCACAATTGCGGTAGCGCCCTCGCGCAGCCGAACACAGGTGGAGCGCCGCCGAACGAAGATCTCCATGGGTCGTCCTGGCAACAGATCGACGACCTCGGAGTCGCCGCCTTCGTCCAATTGGATCGGTGGCCGCGCCTTGCCGTCCGGGGTCTTTTCAAACACCAATTCGCGCCGCAGTTCTGGGACTGGTGGGGGCTGGTATCGTAGTGTCGCCTGCGTGCGGAAGGCTCGCAACCCCTCGCGCAGACCGCCTGCGTACCGTTGTACGAGCACCACGAAGACACCCAACGCAACGAGTGCAACCACCCATCCAATGTGAACCCACACAGACTCAATGATCTCTTTCCCAGTGCCGATAACCATTACCCAGGCCGCTCGAAATGCGTCGTACCCTCCGCTTGGAACATGGATCCACCCAGGCGCGTCGAGCCCCGTTACCTGCAAGGAGGCCACAGCGCTCCGCGCTGTCTGACGTAACGCTTGGCCAGGTTCGGCTGTGACCGTCTCGAACACGCCAACGAGTCGGTATTCACCCTCCTGGCGAGGCTCGAGAAAGGCGCTGTACTCACCGTCGTCCGCCATACGGTCGGCGTGCTCTGGTTTACCGTCGTCAAACGCCGAAAGGCTCTCCCGAATGCCACCAGGGCCGGTGACTTCTATGTAGAAGCGGGCCTTGTTCAACAAGTGAGGGTCGGCCTCAACGGAATCGTCGCTCCGCAGCCGCGCAACAGTAAGGCGGGCGCGGTGCTGGCTGTGCAACTGGGAGTCATCGATGCCCAGCCGGATGTTTATTGGCGCGACCACCTTGAGTGCCCGCGTGATTGGCCCAAGGCGCACAAGGCCGCTATCGAAGGTGACCTCGCCCAACAGCGCCACTTCGTAGATGCCCTCCTGGCGCGCGTCGCGAAAGCTATTGCCCCACACGGCATCGAGGTAGCCACCGTCGCCGTGGGTTCCGTCATTGAACAGCACCAGGCGTGCCTTGGACTGATCTGGGAGGGTGAACTCTGCCTCGAGCGTTGTACGCGCCAGAATGCTTTGGTCATCGACTGGGGTTCCCGTATCTTTGCTCACAATGGATGCACGGATTGGAATCGGCTCGCCGACGCGGTACGTCTGACCGAAGGGTTCAACGAAAAGCGCGAAGCTGAGATCCCGGTAGACGCCTGCCGAGACACCGGGAGCGGCCCCCGCGATGCGTAGTTTCCACTCTCCAGAGACAGGTTGAGGCGGCTTTGCACGACATTACCTGCACGACAATTCATTGGCGATCAAGCGCCGGAATTGTCGGGCAGCGGTTTCTGGACAGGCCGGGCACCGTGGTAAAGGGCAGCCATGCCTCGTAAATCGACTTCAGTGCGTCGCGCCATCCGGTTTGCTGGCCGGGGCTTCAACATGCTGATCGCGGCGAATCGCAAAGTTGGTCTGGTAATAGCAACGCTTGCGTTCGTCGGTGTGATTGGCGCGGGGTGGTTTTATCGTGACCACGTTGACCCGTACCTACCAACGCTAACCGCCAAGTGGGCAGCGGTCGGGTCGGTGCTTGCGATCTTTTTTCTACTTGCTGGTGCTGAGCAAGAGAGACTGCTTGAAAGCTCCGTAGAAATCGAGGTCCATCCGATGAACCAGTATATGGGAATCAGGCGATCGGCCCCCGATTTGGCGACTGGTTTTGACATTGAATGGGAATGCACGGTCCGCTTCACGAACACCGGCGATCGACGAACAAAGATATGCAAGCTCAGGGTGCTCATGAGGAAATACGCGATTGGGGGATGGTTCAACTGGAGTGTGCCCGTTAAGGAGAGGCCCCGATTGGCGTTTGTTATCGGTTCACTTCGGGACTTGAACCCGTACCATCCTTTACCACCAATAGATCTTGACAGACCTGTACCCAACGCGTTGCCGAGCGTGGATATTTCCAATGCCGGAATCGCGCTTGAGCCCCACGCAAGTTCTGGCTGGTACCACCTACACGCAACGGGTTCAGCAGACCGCGCGTACGAGCGCTGGCTGGGTTCCTCCAACTTCCTCCGGCTGGAAGTTGAAACGCTGCACGGAGAATGCGTTCAGTACGACGTAGATTGGAAGCCGACAACCTAGCATCGGGTCAGAAAGCGGGATTGATTCCCAGCTCAAACATTTCATGAATCAGGCACCGGATATTGTGACAGAGAATCATCAGCAGCGCTTCGTTGATTTGCGCGACACGCGTCTTGCTGCGCAGCGTGTCCCCGATCACGCGCTTGATCATCGAGAAGGTGGACTCGACGTTCGAACGGCGATGGTAATGCGGCAAGAATTCGTCCTTGTTGAACTGGAAGTAGTGCCACAGCTTGTTCCACAGCGGGCTGTCGCTGTTGCCGACCGAATTGGACTTGAACGGGACGAACGGCGTCGCGCCAAGATCGCTGACCGTGGTCAGATTCTTCACGCTCGCGTAGGCCTTATCACCGCTGACCTCGCACACAAAGAAATCCTCGGCGGTCTGATTCACGAGCGCGGGGAACTGCGGGGCGTCGTGTGCGTCCCTGTCGGTGATTGCCACCGCGGTGATGACGTTCGTTTTGGTCCCGATCATCGCATGCACTTTCACGTAATCGCGATTCATCTGGTCGTGTCCGTACTTCGCGCTGTAGTGGCGATAGAAGCACTCCGTGCCGAGTCCGGTGCTATCGACCGCAAACTGGCTCTCGACGGTCGCGAGCGGCTTGGCGGTGATCGCAATCAGGTCGTGGAGGATCGGAGTCAACGATTCTTCTTGCATGACGTCGTAAATGGAATTGAACGCCGCCGCGTGCCCCACCAGCCCGTCGTCGCGAGCGGCGCGCAGATCGCTCATGAAACGGCGCGAACTGAAGCCGCTATAGACCTTGTATGCAGAAGCGAAGATCAAATCAGGCAGCGGTGTGCGACGACGGCCCGCGCCTGCTTGCGCCGGGGTCGGAACACCGGCAACCAAATCCTTCAGCAAGCGGCAGAACTCATCCTTCTCCGTGGTCTGTGCCGCGTTGTAAGCGGGCCAGTTTTGCGAGTACGTCACCCGCACGCCGGTCGTCTCGGTTGTGGTCGTGCTAACCGTACCGTCGGGCTTGGTCTCGGTAACGCTCTCGCGTTTGATGACGTATTCCACGGCGAACACGTGTTTGCAGGGCTGCTGTCGCAGCTCGAAATCGGGGCAGGTGCATTGCCTGCCCTCTTCGCTGACGGTCACGGCATACTTGCCGTTCAGCGATTGGCTCGGGACAATCCACGTCTCGTTGCCACGTTTCGTGATTTTGCTCATTGCCGCGATTTCCAATCCCCGTTGCTGCCGTGCGTCCATGGTGCATCCTCCGTAGTTAATAACTACTTAGTTAGTAACACCGGCCTCCGGGAAAGTCAAGCCCCAGCAAGGGAGTTACTTGACTTTTGGCTATTAGTTAGTAGGATACCAACATGGCAAAGCCGAAACTCGCAAAGGTCAAACTCACGGTATGGGGATGGCGCTGCTTACGGTGCGAGCACGAATGGCAACCGCGCGGTGACAGCGACGAAGAGCCCCGCGTGTGTCCGAAGTGCAAGAGCGCCTATTGGAACCGACCACGGCGCGTCGCAAAGTCTGCCTGAGCATCATTACTGCGGCCGAGACCATGGGGCAGCCCCTGAGAGTGTCCGATGCCTAGATCGTTTCTGCGACGGATATGGGGTTGGGCGGAGCACGTCCATACCGCCGTCTGGCTCGCGGAACACATCCATGCCGTCATCACCGTCATCAGGCTCGTCAGTATCGTTGGTGCGATTTTGGCGCTCGTAGGTGGGATATTAAACCTTCTCCTACATGGCGGTTCTATGTGGCCGTGGATGGTTGCGTGGTTTCTGCTGTCGGTCCTTGTCATGCTGGCTTCGGCTCGGTTCAGGCATTGGCGAGCACCGGTGCTCCCGATGCCGGTGAGTCCCGTCGCCCAGCCTCCCGCTACAGCAACGTCAGCAGCGAGCGCGTCAGAATCCGAAGTGAGGTCGGTACTCAATGGGATCTTGTCGGAAATAGGCCACAACCTAGACCTCCAAGTGCCGTCGCTGCTCCGTTCTTATTCACCCCTAGAACCACTGCGAACTCATCTGGATGAATTTGTGGCGAGCACTGTCCGGTTGACAACCGGCCCATCGGCGGCCGATTTGGCTGAGAAACTTGGAGCGTTGGCGCGAGCCACGCAAGGGTCGTCCCCGGCGACCGTGAGCAAGCTCGCTGGCCTTGACTTGATCGCTTGGCACAATCCTTATCCCGCCGCTGCACAAGCAGCGCGGGAGGCTATACTCGCCTACCTGAGCCGGGGAACCAATGCGCCCCGCTAATCGAATTGCCGGGCAGGCTTCCGAATTGGCGATCAGGAATGAATTGTCGTGCAAAGCCGGTTGAGGCACAGAAAAGACCTGATATCCCGCCCCTTCACGCTTGTCGGCGGCCCGGGTCACATCTCGGCCACTCGGATCGGATATTGCGACTTGCGGCGTCTCGGCACCACGCGGGCTCGACACTGCGATCTCCAATCCCCGCACATGCGTGTCGACCGCTATCGGTTGGGTCACCACCTCACCCGCCTTGGTCGGCGTTACGGGCAAAAACTCGAGCGACTTCTTCCCAAGCTCGGAAAGGATCTGCGAGTAAACTCGGAGTAGGTCAACGCCCTCGATAGCCTGAAAGGCTGCACCACCCGTCACCACGGCGATCTCTTGCAGCAACGGGATGTCGACTTCCCGTTTGGTCCCCTGTAGTCCAATCGCGTAGACCGGCCAATGACCAGCAACGTATTGTGGCAACACCTCCGCTGCCAGCGTGCTTTTGGCCACTTGACGGAGCGCTTCCTTCGCCAGCCCCTTCTCCTTGGCCGCAACCGCGCTCCGATATGCGTCGTCCTGATAGCGAGTGTTCGTCTCATTGGGATCCATGAATCCGTCCGTCAACAGAATGACCGCGTGCGCGTCCTCTGGGTCTGCGCCGCGGCGTAGTTCTCCGAGGGCGACCTCAAGGCCCGCGTTGATGTCGGTGTACTCCTCGAATTTTCCCCCCTCCTTGCGCTGCACGCGGTCAGCTATCTTGGTGACCGCCTGCTTGAGACGCTCACGCTTCCCCGGTGTGTCGAGCGAGCCCAGCGGCTCAACTACTACCCCCGTATCGGCAAACTCGACCAGGCCTATGCGGTCAAAAGGCCGCGCAAGGTCTATAAACAGCTGCGCGGCGCTCTCACGAATGCGGCCTTGATCGTTCCACCTCATGCTGCCGGAGCTGTCGAGAACCAGGACTACGTTCATCTTGTCGGTCGTAGCGCCGCGCGCGCCATGTACACCGCCCGCAGCGACAGATGACACTACAACCACAAAGATGCAGAGCACCACGCGACGCCAGCGCACAGTGGGACCGCCGCGTGAACTGCGTTGCATTACGCGCATAGTCACCTCATGTCACCATATAGTGTTATGCGCAAACCATACCAGAGTATGGAAGTCAAACTGTTGCATAACGGCCCCAATCGAGGCCTCAAGACCGGCCAGTCGAGGGACTGCCAGACGCGTGGTTTCTACCTCGGTTTCTCCCCGCCGTTCAAGTCGGGATGTTGTTTCAAACCGTCGATCTATCAGGTGCTGTCGTAAATGAGCGCACGTAGGACACCAGGCCCGGGACAGTCGCAATGGGATCTGCAATATGCGCGATTCGGCGTACGAGCATGGCAAGATCGCTCGACAGGATCAATCTGTGTTAGCGGTGGCGCGGTGGTTCTCTACCCAGAATTGGCAGAACCGCCGCGAGGGACCGGCGTCGATAACAACCACGAACTGGGGTGGAGCAACTCACACTTGGGGTCAAGTACCGCATCGACCGGCCGCTAAATCACGTAGTACCGCCACCGGGGTGGTTTTTGACCTTCAAGCAATCCCTCGCGATTTAGCCTTGATGTGACAGAAATTCTCTCAGGACCAAAGGCGCGCAGGGACTGAGAAGGCCTTCCGTGGTGGTAGATTCGTTGTTGCGAGCAGCGAATACCACGCACAACGAAAGGCCACTCCCAATGAGGTTAAGAAAAGCTGAT
>JBIOJG010000031.1:0-68197 GCA_044450645.1 Binatia bacterium | reverse complement strand
TACCTCCACCGCGCTGGCGTGATGTTACGCCCCAATGGGTACGCTACCCTCGACGTTGGGTGCTCCCCGACCGTTGCCGAGCGCTTCAAACGGCTCGACCGCCTGCTGAAACTGGCGTAATTATTGTCACATCAAGGCTAATTCCGGAGCACCCGTCCCGCCCGTGCGTGTGCATCGTAACGGTCGCCGTTCAAGACGTGTTGGCCGTTGATGAAGACGTGTTCGATGCCCGCCGGAAAGAGGGTGGGCTGGTCGAAGGTCGCGGTGTCCTGGAGGCGGGCGAGGTCGAGGATGACCAGGTCAGCGGCGCAGCCGGCGCGTACCCAGCCCCGGTCCTTCCAGTTGAGTCGCTCGGCCGCTGCGCCCGTCATTTTGTGCACCGCTTCCTCCAATGAGAAGAGCCCTGCCTTGACGTAAGTGCTGAGCACGCGCGGGAAGGTGCCGTAGCTGGCGGGATTCTGGTGCCCGTCGTGGGTGACGAAGGTGTCGGTTTCGATGGTGCACAGCGGATGGCGCAGCACGGCTCGCAGCGGCTCTTCCTCACCGCGGTCACCGCTGTAAGTGTGGTTGAGCACCCGGGCGTTCCGGTTACTTTCGATGACCAGCCGGCAATAGAAGTCGAAAGGATCCATGCCGGCGCGCTCGGCCGCGTCGGTGACGCGCAGGCCGTTGTATTCGTCGAAGCGGGCTGCATTCGCCTTCATGATCTGCACGTCGGCCAGGCCGAAGCCGACGCTGGCGAATGCGGTGGTGGCGAAGTCCCGCAGGTTGGCCCGTTCCTCGGGGTTTTCCAAGACCTCTTCCAGGCGAGGCAGGATCCACGCCGGAAAGAGCACGCTGGCCGTGGTGTTGCCGGCAGTGTACGGGAACGCATCGAACGCGACGTCCAGGCCGCCGCGGCGCGCGTCTTCGACGAGGCGGATGGCAGCGGTGTGACTTGGCCACGTGCTGCGCCCGACGAAGATGAGATGACTGATCTGGACACGAGCGCTGGCGGCCTGGCCGACCCGCAGGATCTCCTTGAGAGCGGAAATATTGTGGAACTCGTGCGTCGGGTCCGTGGTGTACGCGCCGCTGATCCAACTGTAGGCCTTGAGGTGCGAAGTGAAGAGCTTGTCGTCACGGGCGGCCCAGCCGGCGAAATGCGCCAGCTCGGCTTCCTCGGCGAAGATGCCAGGCGGGTACCCGAGCCCGCTGCTGACGCCGACGCAACCGGCGTCGAGTGCTTCCCGCGTCAGCGTTTCCATGCGCTGGAGTTCGCCGGCGCTCGGCGCGGCGGGGTTCAGGGGCCCGGTTACGGCAGCGCGTACCGACCCATGCCCCACGAGTTGTGCGACGTTCAGCGCCACGCCGCCGCGCTCGAGCGCGGTGAGGAATTCGGCCATCGACTGCCAGCGAATATCGATGGCCCCATCGATGATGAGACGGCTGGCGTCGTGAGCGGCATCTCGATTGACCGGCGTGATGGGCGCGGGGCTGAAGCCACAATTGCCACCGACGAGCGTCGTCATTCCCTGGCGGATGAACGGTTCGATCAGTGAGCCGTGGTCGGAGTCAGGGAGCAGCCAGTCGGTGTGGGAATGAATATCAATGAAACCGGGGGCGATCGTTTTCCCGGCGCAGTCGATCACCTGCGCCGCCGGCATTGCGCCGAGATTGCCCACCGCAGTGATGACACCGTGGCTGACCGCAACGTCTGCCTGACCACGCGGCGCACCGGTTCCGTCGATGACGTGTCCACCCTGCAGCTTCAAATCCGCATCCATGACTCGCTCCTCTGCCAGAGCGCGACTCTATCAGGTGCCCTCCACGAGACAAACTGGAATGCGGATCGGGGCATTTTTGCTGTCGAGGCCCCAGGCGTAACGTCGGAGCATGTCCGAGGCGGGATGAGCCGGTCGGCGTCGCCGGAGATGACGTGCACCCAAGACCAGAGCGCGCACTCTCGCCGGGTGCCGCAGGGGAGCGAGGAGCTATGTTGGAGAATCGTCGGCGGACGGAGGGGATGGCTGATCCGGCGCCGAAGGGTCTTGCTCAGGAGCTGGAGGTGGTGCGTCTCCGGCTGGGCGCGCTGCGGCCTCGGGCTTGGAGGCAGTTGGAGCCTGCGGGGGCGCAGGTGCGGCTGCCTGCCGTGCCGCGGCCGGAACCCCTTGCGCGTCTCGCACGTGTTGCTCTTCTTCCAGCAGCTTGAAGCGCATCTCTAAGCTGTTGAAGGTGGAGGTCATCTGCTCCGCGAGCTTCTGGAACTGCTCGAATTGATGGTCGGCCCGTTCCCGCGCTTCGTTCGCTGCCTCGAGCCGGCGGGTGAGCTCCGGTACCTGTGACTGAAGTGAAACGGGCACGTCCGCACCACGGCTCGGGAGTATCAATAGTGCGATCACGACTCCGGCCGGCAGTCCGAGAATCACGCCGAGAATGAGTCCGGGGAGGAAGCGTAGGCGCAGCATACGACCGAATCTACCAGCGGGGAAGGCTTGCACAAAGTGCGCGAGGCCGCAAACACTTCAGGCATCTTTTTCGAGCAACCGCCGCATGGTAGCGGCGTTGCGCACGCCGTAATCGCCGTAGCAGTTGTTGAAAATGACGTAGATGACCTTCGCATTCCGCAACCGGCGAAGCTTGTGCGAAGCCTCGCGCAGCTCCTCCTCAGAGTAGAGATACCTGAAACGCTCCGCCGCGGTCGTTGTGCGCCGGAACCACGCCTGCCGGTTGTGACCGTGGAAGCGTACGTACGCCACGTCCGCCGTCGTTGTGCACGGCGCTTGAGCGATGCCGGGTGCCACCGGCGCGTCGATGTAGACGAGGGACAACTCCCGCTGGGCGAGGAAGTCCAGCGTCCGGTCGGTATGGCCGTTGAACCAGCTGGGGTGGCGGAACTCGATGGCCAGACGATCGTCCGGCATCTGGGCACGGCAGAAGTCGATATAGGCCTCGTTGCTGTCCTGCGCCGTGAACCACGGAGGGAACTGGAACAGAATGCAGCCGAGCTTCCCCGCCGCACGAAGGGGGTCAAGGGCTTGCCGGAACATCTCGAAACACAGCTCAACGACTTCCGGCGAAGGATGGCCGAGTCGGGGCTCACGCAGCGCCTCCTTTGGGATCAGGGCCTTTACGGGTTGGGGCAATGCCCTGGTTTCCGCATGGTGCTGTGTCAGCAATGCAAAGGCTTTGACACTAAAATGGAAGTTGTGCGGTGTGCGCGAGGCCCACAGAACGGCATTGCGTGTGCTAGGCAGGGCGTAGTATGTCGAATCGACTTCGACGGTGTTGAATTGCTCAGCGTAAAATCGCAACCGAGACTCGGCGTTCTTAAGGTTGGGCGGGTAGAATCCCGACCGCAAGAGTGTTGGATCCGTCCACGAAGCGGTGCCGACACGGTATGGGTATGAGTCCGATGGAGCCACAGGAATTCACGATAGCAGAGCGCCGGCGAGCCGGCGAAATGCCGGCGGCGGCACGTACCGAGCGCCGAGAGGCGTCGGCCTCGTGGGCGGCGGTGGCGGCTCCCGGGGCGCTGCTGACTTGTAGTGTGCTAGCGATCACGTTGGGCGCCGCTCCGTGGCTGACGCGCTTCGCTCAGGTGGCACCGGCGGTGCGGATGGCGGCCCTGGCGCTGCTGCTGATGCATATGGCCACGGCGGTCCTGGTTTCTCAGCCTGGCAGGCAGTGGGCAGCGTTGCTCGCCTTGGCCGTGTTGGTGCTCGACGCGCTCGGCGCCGGAATCCTGCTAGGGGCGGATTTGCAGCCCCGGTCACCCGTGCTGGTGATGGCGTTCGTCGTGTTGCTGATGAACATGATGGTCGGAGGATGGCTGGCGGTATTGGACGGTGTGATCGCTGTCGGCTTCGGGACTAGCGGGGCGATGCTGGGAGGAGTCACCGGGCTTTTGACGCGGTCGCCGACTGTGTGGCTTCCTCGTACCGTTCTGGACGTTGAACTTCTTTTCGCCGGTGTTCCAGCAGTCGGGCTGTCAGCGCCACCGCTGCCTACGACTTTGAGCGTAGAACCTCAGTTTGCGGGCGTTCCCGCCGTGACTTCCACGTCCGAATTGTTCATGCCCGCACTCGCGGCTGCTTTGTTCGCCGTTTGCGTCGGCACCGGTGTGACTCTCTTGCGTGCCCGGAAGGCGAGGGAGGCGGTTGCGGTGGCAATTGTCAGCGGGCACGGCTCGGTGAGGCACTCATGATTCGCATCTGGCTCGGCATCGCGCTCCTCTGGGCGACGTCCGGCGCGGCGGCCCAATGTCGTCCGGAAGGTCGTGGTACATTCACCGCAGGGCTGGAGGCATTGGCGCGCGGGGACATGGCTGCCGCCGGCGCCGCGTTTACAAAACTCGTCGAGTCGCAGCCGGACTGCGCGGAAGCCCGTAACAACCTGGCCGTGGTCGAGGTCGAACAGGGGCGGCTCCGCGAAGCTGCGGAGGAACTACGACGGGCTACACAATTGCGGCCCGAGTATGCACGCGCCAAGATGAATTTGCAGCGCGTCGAAGCGCTCTTGGCCGAACGGATAGAGACGCCGGCACCTCCGGTACAACCGACGTCGACGTTGGAACGCGCAGAGATGCCGGTGCCCGCGGTACAACCGACGTCGATGCCGGAGCGAGCCGCCACTGAGAAGACCGCGACTCCAGCGAGTGAGAAGGGGGCTGCCACGAAGGCGGTAAGCGCCGCCACTCCGCAACTGAAACTGAAGGCAGAAGGAATGGCGGTGGCTTTCGGCATTGCGGCTTTGGAGCCACAGGGGGCGACCGCGTGCACCGTCGACACCGTGGCGCGGCGTGTCTGCGTTTACACCCGAACCGCGGAGGCGATAGTTGCCGGCGAATGCTATCCCATCACGGCGGAGCGCGTGAGGGCGTGGCCGCGGTGGCTGATGGTGGCTGCCAATGAGCGGGAGAGAATTCGCCTGGTGGATGAAACGGGGCAGCGACGGCTCAAGATAGCTCCGGGGCGTGTTGCCGCCCCAGGCGATGTCGTGTGGTTGAGCCAAGAGGACTTCGCTTCGCTCAGGAAGAAGGTCGCGTCATGGCGGACGAGCTGGATCGTGGTGAGTACCGCCAAGAAGGATGCCGCAGCAGACGAGGGTACGGCTGCTGCGGTCAAGGAGGCACTTCAGGGCTGGCGTTCGGCGTGGGAGCAGAAGGCGCTTGACGACTATGTCGGGTACTACAGCGATTCATTCGCCGGGCCCGATCGGACGCATTGGCGCGAGCGCAAGCGGAATCTGTTTGAACAGAGTGGTAACATCACCGTGCAGTTCGAGGGGCCAAGTATCTTCGTCATCGACGGTACAACGGTCATCACGACGTTCGAACAGCGGTACGGCTCGCAGACAACGGCGTCGCACGAGGCCAAGGCTGTCCGATGGCAACGCGAAGGCGAGCGTTGGAAGATCACTGCGGAAACGGTCTTGACGGAGATTCCTGCCGGCTCGCACCCGCCCGGTGGATGAAGAGTGCTGCCCCCCAGAAGTTGTTGTCGCGATCGCGCAAGGCGATTGCCTTGATGTGGAAAGGGGCAGGGGGAAAACCGGCGGGAGCTGACGCGTACTGCTCGATTACTCCCTGGCGCGCTAGCGATCCCAGCAGCGTGGAAGCTTCCACGCTGCCGCCGGGGAGAAAATCACTGAGTGCGATTTCTCCGGACGCTCGTTCCAAGAGTTCCCGAGCCGCCGGATTTGCGGCGGTGCAACGGCCCTCCGAATCAAGACACAGAATGGCGTCCCCCGTGTGTGCCGGTGACGCGGGTTGCGCCGGTGTCTGAGCCATCCGGGGTTGTGTGTGTTTTCCGACGTCGCCCAAGGCGTACTGCACGAAGATGCGGCGTCGCTGTGGGTCTAGGGTGAGCAGACGCCGGTAGCGCTGAAGCAGCAGACATTCAGCACCAGCGAACAGCGCCGCGCCCAGCATCAACGAAGTCCAAAGTCCGATCACGCTTCTCTCCTCTGTAGAGGCAGCTCACAGCGGGCAGACAACAACTCTTTCTTCGGGGCCGTCGGTTGTACTCAAGACATGCCACGACCATGGTCGCAATGCCAGCGCCGCGAGGAGTAGCGGCCACGAAGCGGTAGGCGGATCGGCCAGGGTTCGTGGAGTGTAAGTCAGGACCACGCCGCGCGCCGTGGCCTTGGCTTTGGCGATCGGCGAGTCGGACCGGCGTCGCAGGTGGAAGCGCAGGAAAGCGGCAATCTCTGGTGCGAGCGTTACGGGGCCGGCTGCGGTGAGAGCGGTTCGATCGACGGTGCATTCGCACAACAGGCCCCGCTCCGCCACGAGACAGTCGGACTGTTCAAGGGCACGGCAGAGCGCGGCAGCGAACTGCGGAGCGGTTTCCACCGCGCGCGGGCGCCTCTGAAAGCGGTACAATTGGTCGCCGGCTTCGCCGATCACATAGCTCTGCTCGCGCATGATCGCAGCGAATACCGCGAACGTGTCGGCAGCCGTGCTGCCTGCATCGAGAGCTGAGAAAGAGCGTAGCGCGGTAAACGAATAGTGGAGTTCGGTGTGCAGCGTTTCGGCCACCAAGCCCGCGGAAGCGCGCAGGAAGGTGTGCCGCTCGTCCGGTAACCGTTGCAGCACCGCTGTCCGAATCGCCCTCGGATCGAGTGGAACGCTTGCGACCCCTGGCTCTGTCGCGGCGCGCGGGGCGGCCCCTGCTACGGCGATGATCGGCAGCGACGGCCAGCGCCGCGTCAGGTCGTGCAGCACATCGGTGGGGCGGTGCATCGCAACTACTGCGAGATCCGCACATATCGTGTTGTTGACCACGACGTCGTCCGGAGCGAGGAAGCGGAGCTCACACTCGTGTTCCAGAAGCACGCTCAATGTTTCGCGCAGCGCGGGCGAATCGCAAAAGGCGACAACGTGGTGGGTGGCGTCCATGTGGGCGAGGCCACCTTCTACGTGTGCTGATCGCGGCGAGCAAGCCCACGAAGGTATGAATTTCGAGGGGTGGAGTAGACCGGTGCCAGAGAACCCTGGCGAGCTGCGTCAGACACGTCGGGTCCCGTCCGACCAGTAGGTAGGCAATTGCTTGGCGCTTTGATGACACTGGTCATATTAGTTTGGTGCGGAGCAGGTATGAGTTGGCCGCCGCCGGGTGCCGATGCCAGGTCAGGGCGCGAGGTGCGAGGGCGGAGCCAAGGAGGGTAACGTGGGACACAAGACAAAGCAGATCCAAGGAAAATGGGCCGATGCCTATCGGCAGAAATGGACCTGGGACAAGGTCACTTGGGGAAGCCATTCGGTCGATTGTTACCCCGGTGGATGCCCGTGGCGCGTGTACAGCAAGGACGGCAAGATCGTCCGCGAGGAGCAAGCCGCGATGCTCACGCCGATCGAGTCCGGCATCCCCGACATGAACCCTATGGGATGCCAGAAGGGCGCGAGTTGGAGCCATTGTCACTACTCGCCCGATCGCGTCACCCAGCCGCTCAAGCGCGTCGGGAAACGCGGTGAGGGCAAGTTCAAGCCCGTGTCCTGGGACGAAGCGCTCACTGACGTCGCTGACGCGGTCCTCGACGCAATCCAGGATCAGGGCGCGGAGTCCGTGCTCACTTTGCTCACGCCGGAGCCGGGCGCGGCGCCGGCGCGTTTGTTCAGCCAGCTCCTCGGTACACCCATGACAGACGGAAACGCCGAGTTCCAGGATTTCAGCCCCGGTTACCACATCACGTGGGGGCTGTTTAACCCGACCGCTTCGATGGACGACTGGTTCCTGGCGGAGCTCACGCTCATCTGGCACTCCAATCCCGTCTACACCAACATCCACTGGTACCACTACGTCGCGGAGTCGCGGTACAATGGCGGCGAGATCGTCACCATCGCGCCGGACTACAGCCCCTCCGCCATCCACGCCGACTACCACATGCCGGTGCGTATCGGTACCGATGCCGCGTTGGCGTTGGGCATGTGCAAGGTGATCGTCGACGCCGGTCTCTACAACAAGCAGTTCGTGCAGGAGCAGACCGATATGCCGCTGCTGGTCCGCAAGGACACCGGCCGCTTCCTGCGCGGCAACGACATCAACGACATGGACCGGGAAGACCAATTCTTCTGGTGGGACACGTTGACCAACACCCTGGCGCCCGCTCCGCGGGGCACGCTGGCAACCACCGGAGTCGATCCCGCTCTCGAGGGAAGTTTCAAGGTCACACTGGCGAATGGAAACGAGGTCGCCGTCGAACCGGTGTTCGAACTGCTGAAGCGGCACCTCGAGAACTATACGCCCGAAAAAGCCGGCGCGATCTGCCAGCTGCACCCGGACAACATCCGTACGCTGGCGCGCAAGGTGGCTACGCGCAAAACCAAGATCTTCATCGGCTGGAACTCGGGGAAATATTACCACGGCGACCTGATGGAACGCGCCATGGCCTTGCTCCTTGGCCTCACCGGCAACTGGGGAAAAAAGGGAACCGGCACGCGTTCGTGGGCCATCATGGCCATGGACGGCTTCGCGTTGATGCATCGCAAGGAGGGCGCCGGGCAGGCCGCGGCACAGAAACTCATCGCCAACATGATCGCCATGCGCCGCATGTTGGCGCAGGACGACCCGACGCTGACGCCGGAGATGATGCAGAACCGGGGTGCGCAGATGGCCTCGGAGCTGGGCGGCTTGGGTAACATGATTCCGCCGGCGTTCCTTTGGTACTACCAGTACGGTTACAAAGAACGTTGGAACAATCCCGAGAACAACGACGCCTCGATGAAGCGTACCTTTGACGAGTACATTACCGAGGCGGTTGACAAGGGCTGGTGGGACCCGAGCTATACGACAGCCTACCAGGAAGCCGAGCCGCGCGTGATCATCGAGGCCGGCGGCAACCTGCTGCGGCGGCAACGTGGCGGCCAGAAGCTGCTCCTCGAACATCTGTGGCCCAAGCTCAAGATGATCGTCTCCATCGACTATCGCATGACCACAACCGGGCTGTACTCCGACTACGTCCTGCCCGCCGCGCAGCACTACGAAAAGCTCGCCAACAGCATGCCCTCCGTGCACCACCTGAACTACGTGCTCTGTGATCGCGCCGCCAAACCCATCGGTGACGCGCTGCCCGATGCCGAGATCGGCTTACGGTTGATGGAGAAGCTCGAGGAGCGCGCCAAAGCCCGCAAGTTCACCGAATACGTCGATCGCAAGGGCAACCCGCGAAGCCTCATCGATATCGTTGCCCGCGCAACGCTGAATGGCGCCGTCCGCGACGAAGACGCACGCTTTGACGAGTCGGTGCGCGACCTCAGCGTCTACGGTGTCCTGCCAAAAGGCACCACGCTCCAGACGCTGCGCGAGAAGGGCGCGATCCGCTTCACCGGCTGGGGGATGATCGGTCACGGCGTCTCGCAGGGGTCGACCCTCCGGCAGGACGAGGTACACAATCCCTTGCGCTGGCACACCGAAGACAAGGTGCCGTACGACACCCTGGTGCGGCGGGCGCAGTACTATATCGACCATGAGTGGTTCCTGGAGGCGGGAGAAGGGCTTCCCACCCACAAGGAACCGCCGCCGCAGGGCGGCCGCAACCGTCGATTCGAGATGACCAGCGGGCACAACCGCTGGAGCATTCACTCGATGAACATGACCAACAACATCATCCTCAACACACACCGCGGTGAGCCGTTCGTGTTCATCAACGACCAGGACGCCGCCAGCCTCGGCCTCGGCAACGGCGAGAAAGTGAAGCTGGTGAACGATGTTGGCGAGATGATCATCGCTACCAAGGTCACGCCCGCTTGCCGGCCGGGTCAGGTCATCGTCTACAACGGCTTCGAGCCCTACATGCACGAGAACTGGTACAGCCAGGCGGACATCGAGCCCGGCCACGTCAAGCATCTCGGCCTGGTGGGGAATTACGGACAGTTGAAGTACCGCATGTTCGCTTGGCAGCCGATTCCCGCGGATCGCGCGGTGCGGGTGGACATTCAAAAGCTGAGCTGAAGCGCAATATCGAAAAGGAAGGAAGTTGCCATGGGACAGATCACAAAATCGAAACGACAACTGGCGTGGGTGTTTGACCTGAACAAGTGCATCGGCTGTCAGACCTGCTCGGTGGCATGCAAGGTCCTGTGGCCGCAGCAAGACCCGGGCACGGAACAGATGTGGTGGATGACGGTGAACACCCAACCCGGCCGCGGTACGCCGCGTGATTGGGAGAAGATGGGCGGGGGTTACGACGCCAAGGGCAAGCTCAGCCTGGGGAAGATCCCCACCGATGAAGAAGTCGGCGGCGGGTGGGACTTCAACTACGACGAGGTGCTGCGCGGTGGCAAAGGCCGGAGCGCACACCTGCATAAGATTTCTGGCAGCAAGAGCTGGGGCATGAATTGGGACGAAGACGAAGGCGGCGGCGAATTCCCCAATGCCTACTATTTCTATCTGCCGCGGCTCTGCAACCACTGCACCGAGCCCGCCTGCCTGGAGGCGTGTCCCAATGACGCGCTGTTCAAACGCGAGGAGGACGGGCTGGTCCTGCGTGACGAGGAGAAGTGCAAGGGTGTGCAGCAGTGCCGGCGTGCCTGCCCGTACAAGAAGATTTACTTCAACGCGATGCGCAACGTCAGCCAACACTGCATCGGCTGCTTCCCGCGGCTCGAGCAGGGCGTGGCCCCGGCCTGCGTGCGGCAGTGCCCCGGACGGGCGGCGTTCATCGGCTTCCTGGACGACCAAGGCAGCGCGGTGCACAAGTTCGTCGAGAAATGGAAGGTGGCGCTGCCGCTGCATCCCGAGTCGGGTACGCACCCGAACGTGTACTACGTGCCACCACTGGCCCCAGCGCCCTTGCGTCCGGATGGCAGCTTCAACGAGAGCGGAAGTCGTATTCCGCCGGCGTACCTGGAGTCGCTATTTGGGCCGCAAGTGCACGGAGCGCTCGATGTGCTGCGTACGGAGCTGGATAAGAAACGCCGCGGGCAGGGGTCGGAAGTCATGGATGCGCTGATCCTCTATCGGTGGACAGACGCCCTCGGCCACCTCACCCGCGACCCGGCAGAGATCGTCTGGAAGTGAGCCGGTGCTAAGGCAGGGAGGCGCTCGCGGCTTCCCTGCAAGGCAAGCACACGGACGCTGATATGGCAGACCTTCGGGGTTCCGCGCATGGCCGGAACGCAGCGCTGGCGCATCGGGCACTCGACCTCCTCAGTGCGGCCCTCGATGGCCTGGGCCGCCGCGTCGTGCTGTTCCGCTACGGCGACCTGGTGTTCGTCACCTTCGGCCTGTTCGCCGCCCTCGGCGCTTTCGTCACGCTGGCCTGGTTGGGTGTGATCCTGCTTGGTCAGGGACTGGCGCCGGAGTTGTTCGCTGTCTTCACGTTGAGTGGGAGCCTGGTGGTAGTGGCTGCCTCCTGGCTCCTGGCGCAGCTGTTCGACTACCGCCTGCTACTTGCAAACCCGCGCGCGGCACTGCGCCGTCCGGTGTTCATCTCGTGGGGCGGAATTCTCGGCATCTTCATCGTCCTCGGGCTGTTTGCGCCCGTTTCCGGGTTCAGCGCGCTCCTTCTCCTGGATGCGCTGGCACGCTCGGTGCCGTTGGGTCATGCCCTCGGCCGGCTCGGCTGCCTGTCGTATGGATGCTGTTTCGGCCGGCCCACCAGCCTCCGCCTGGCGATCACCTACCGCAACCCGTCGGCGAAGGCCGTGCGCGTCGGCGGCCTGCAACACGTGCGGTTGCACCCGGCGGCGTTCTACGAAGCCGTGCTCGGCATCGGTATCGTTGTCGTCACCAATGCTGCGGCGGTGCTTGGTGCGCCGCGCGGTGTCCCGGCGGCACTGGGCATGATTTTGTACGGCCTCGGGCGGTTTGGGATCGAATTTGTGCGGAACAACGATGGTCGGATCGTTCGCGGTCTGCTCTCGCTCAATCATCTGCTGTCACTGGCGCTGGCGGGAGTCGGGTTCATTGCCTGGCCTGTGCTCCATCACGCCGCGCAAGCGACACCAGTCATTTCCTGGACGATGGCGAGTGCCGCCGTTCCGTGGCTGGTGCCGGGAGTCGTTCCCGCGTGCCTTTTGATCTTCGTCGGCTTTTCGTTGCACCGGGGTCGTGTGGGCGCGTGGGAGCCGGTTCGCGTCTCGACCGCGCATCGCAAGCGCACGCGGCGAGCGTCGATGGTGACGCGGCGTGCAGCAACGCACAACTGAGCAATAGCGTCAGGGGACAGTTCACGGGAGGTAAACGACATGTCACAGATTAAGGGGCAGTGGGCCGATGCGTATCGGAAGAAGTGGACGTGGGACAACGTCACCTGGGGGAGTCACTCGGTGGATTGCTACCCGGGCGGCTGTCCGTGGCGGGTGTATGCGAAGGACGGCAAGGTCATCCGCGAGGAGCAGGCGGGGGTGTTCACCCCGATCGAGGCTGGGGTGCCTGACATGAACCCCATGGGCTGCCAGAAAGGCGCATGCTGGAGCGATCTCCTGCATGCTCCCGATCGGATTACGCAGCCACTGAAGCGCGTCGGCGAACGCGGTGAGGGCAAGTTCAAACCCGTCTCCTGGGACGAGGCCCTCAACGACATTGCCGACGGGATGCTCGACGCGATCAAGGACCAAGGCCCCGAGTCGATCATCACGCTGATGACGCCGGAGTTTGCCGCCAGCGCCGCCCGTATGTTCAGCGATGCACTCGGCACCCCGACCACCGATGGCAACGCGGAGTTCCAGGACTTCAGTCCCGGCTTCCACCTCACGTTCGGCCTGTACAATCCGGTCTCCTCGATGGACGACTGGTTTCTCGCCGAGCTCACGCTCATCTGGCACGCCAACCCGGTGTACACCAATATCCACTGGTACCACTACGTGGCCGAGTCGCGGTACAACGGCGGCGAGGTCGTCACCATCGCGCCCGACTACAGCCCCTCGGCCATCCACGCCGACTACCACATGCCGGTCCGCATCGGCACCGACGCCGCGCTGGCCCTGTCCATGTGCAAGGTGATCATCGATGGCGGCATTTACAACAAGCAGTTCGTGCAGGAACAGACGGATCTGGCGCTGTTGGTGCGCAAGGACACCGGCCGATTCCTGCGCGGTACGGACCTCGCCGACGATGACCGCGAAGACCAGTTCTTCTGGGTCGACGGCAACTCCGGTGTGGTGACGCCCGCTCCGCGCCACACCTTGGCATCCGGCGGTGTGAACCCCGCGCTCGAAGGGACCTACACCGTGATGCTCAAGGACGGCAATACGGTCGAAGTCGAGCCGGTATTCGAGCGGCTCCGGCGGCACCTGGACAACTACACGCCCGAGAAGGCCGGCAAGATCTGCGGCATCCATCCGGACAACATCCGCCAGCTGGCCCGCAAGGTCGCTACACGCAAGACCAAGATCTTCATCGGCTGGAATTCGGGTAAGTATTACCACGGCGATCTGATGGAGCGCTCGATGGCGCTGCTTCTCGCCCTGACAGGCAACTGGGGCAAGAAGGGCACGGGCACGCGTTCGTGGGCGGCCGCCGGCTGGGACGGTATGGCGTTCATGGCGGACAAGGGCGTACCGGGGCAGGAGGCCGCGCGCATGGCGCATCAGACGCGCACCCTCATGCGGCGCATGCTCACCATGGACGATCCGACCCGCACGTTGGAGATGATCACCAACCACGTGTCGGCGATGAACCCCGAGCTGGGCGGCTTCGGCGCCATGATCCCGCCGGCGTTCCTCTGGTACTACCAGTACGGCTACAAGGAACGCTGGAACGACCCCAACAACAACGACCCGTCAATGAAGCGTAGCTTCGACGAGTACGTGAATGAGGCGATGGACAAAGGCTGGTTCGGCCCGCACTGCTCGCGGGTGTATCAAGAGGTCGAGCCGCGGGTGCTGTTCGAGGCGGGCGGCAACATGCTGCGCCGCCAGCGCGGCGGACAGAAGTTGCTCCTCGAACATCTCTGGCCGAAACTGAAGCTGATTGTGTCGGTGGACTTCCGTCTCAACACCACCGGCATGTACTCCGACTACATCCTGCCGGCGGCGCAGCACTACGAGAAGGTCCACATGGGTATGCCGTCGGTGCACCACCTGAACTGGGTGCTGACCGACCGGGCCGTGCCGCCTCCGGGAGAGGCGCGCGGGGAGCACGACATCGGCATCATGATCCTGGAGGCGATTGAGCGGCGCGCCGCCGCCCGCGGCATGACGGAGTTCACCGATCGCAAGGGGACGCCGCGCTCCCTCGTCGGCATGGTGGCGAAGTACACGCTCAACGGCGAAATGCGCGACGAGGAACGCTTCTACGATGAGTCGGTGCGGGACAACGCCGTCTACGGCATTCTGCCCGAGGGCACGACTCTCGAAACGCTGCGCGAGAAGGGGTACGTGCGCTGGGTTGGCTGGGGGCTTGCGGGCCACGGGGAATCGCAGGCCTCGACCATCAAGGCCGACGAAGTGCACAACCCGTTACGCTGGCACACCGAGGACAAGGTCCCGTACGCCACGCTCGTACGCCGCGCGCAGTTCTACATCGATCACGAATGGTTCCTCGAAGCCGGAGAGGAGTTGCCGACGCACAAGGACACCCCACCGCACGGCGGCCCCAACCGCCGCTTCCAGATGACCAGCGGCCACAACCGCTGGTCGATCCACTCGATGAACATGACCAACCGGAACCTGCTCAACACCCACCGTGGCGAGCCGTTCGTCTTCATCAACGACAAGGACGCGGTCGGTCTCGCTATCACCAATGGTGATCAGGTAAAGCTCACCAGCGACGTGGGCGAGTTCATCGTGCAGGCGAAGATCACGCCGGCCTGCCGGCCGGGCCAGGTGATCGTCTACAACGGCTTCGAGCCCTTCATGCACAAGAACTGGTACGGCCAGGCCGACGTCGAGCCCGGCCACGTGAAGCATCTCGGCTTTGCGGGAGGCTACGGGCATCTGACGTACCGCCCAACGTCTTGGCAGCCAATCCCGGCGGACCGGGCGGTGCGGGTGGACGTGCAGAAGGTCGGGTAAGCGTGTTGTAGGGGCGACCGGCCGGTCGCCCCTACGGCACAAAGATCGAATACCTACAAAAGGGGAGACGTGCCGAAGCCACCAGAGATACTTACGTTGCCCTAGGCCGCTTTCGTTTGCGCACCTTCCGCACCGGTCGCGGCGTACTGTTGGAACAGCTTCCCCCACGGTGTGGTGGTGAGCCAGCTCTCGAACGTCCTGCGGTCCTTCAGTGGCCAACGGAAGTAGTCATGGTACGCTTCGGAGCCGAAGATGAAGACATTCACCAGCGGCGTACGAAAGAAGAAGTTCTGGATGCGTTTGAGCGGGCTGAACCAGAGGAGGTCGCCGACGCGGCTGGCGAGATTGTCGCCAACGTGGAAATGCCAGTTCTCCTGCGAGATGTCTTCGCCGACGATTTCGATGTCTTCCGGCTTGCCGATTCCGAGCCCGGCTTCATGGGCCAGGTTGATGTATTTGATGCCCATCGGATCGAATCCCATCATCTTGGCCGCGACGGCATCGATGGCCACCTGATCGGCACTGGCCAGGATCAGGTTCTTGATCACCGGAAACATGGTGCGCGGACCCGGGCCGTTGCCGCAGGTCGTGCCATCCATCACGGCGAAGAGCCCGGAGTGAATTTCCTTCTGGATTGCCAGCAGGTCGACGATGGTCTCATGGATCCAGCTGTGGGTGTAATGACGTAACGTGTTCAGCAAGCCGCCAAAGGCGTTCTTTATGGCGCCGGTCGTTGTCGTGTAGATGTGGCATTTGACCGTCGGCAGGTGCACGACGTTCTTGCCGATGAAGTAATCGGGGATCTGGATGCCACCGTAGTCGCGGTAGATCGCATCCAGCGCGAGCATCTTTGCTTTGGGCCGATAGGAGACCCACTTCATGTCCTCGCCTTTGAAATTGTACAGAACCGGGATGCCGTAGCGCCGGAAGATGGGCATGTACTTGTTCAGGTCTTCGCCCTTGAACGCGTCGGTGACCACGGTCTTGTTCTGCACGCACGACAAGTCACCGTAGCCGTGGTTGCGCAGGCCAAGGATGGTTCCCTCGAGCTGCCAGGGTGTGGTGTTGGCGCCGGGGAAGGGAAAGTGCCACGAGATGTTGTCTTTCAAGATCGTGGTGCTGGACGCGTTCAGATGCTGCTGGACCCCAGCCATTTCCATCAGACGCTGGTAATCGGCCAGGACCGTCTCCGGCTGAGTTTTCAACACCGCAACTTTCGATTTCGGCATGCCAAGCCTCCCAAGCGGGATCTTAGCACGGCGTCGGGTGCGGGCAACTCGAAGCCTGTCGATGAGCCTGTCTGCCATTCATCGACAGTTCCCCGGGGGGGGAAGGATAGGGAAGAGAGCGCAGGCTCAGATGGTCTCGGCTACCGCGTCCTCACGCATGCTCGGCTCCGGCCGCTTCCCGATCGGCGTGTAGGCGCGGGGGGCTTCACCGGAGTAGACCTGCCGCGGACGGGTGATGCGCTGCTCCGGATCTCGAACCAACTCGGCCCACTGCGCCATCCACCCCGAGGTGCGGGGGATGGCGAACAACACGGGGAACATCGTCAGCGGGAAACCCATGGCCTGGTAGATGATGCCCGAGTAGAAATCGACGTTGGGATAGAGCTTGCGCGAAACGAAGTAATCGTCCTGGAGGGCGATGCGTTCCAGCTCCAGTGCGATGTCGATCAGCGGGTTCCTGCCCGTGACCTCGAAGACCTCATAGGCGACTTTCTTGATGATCTTGGCACGTGGGTCGTAATTCTTGTACACCCGGTGACCGAAGCCCATCAGCCGCCCTTCGCCGGCCTTGAACTTCTTGATGTACTCCGGGACCCGATCCACCGACCCGATCTCCATGAGCATGCGGATCACCGCTTCATTGGCGCCGCCGTGTAGCGGTCCGTAGAGTGCCGCGACCGCGGCGGCGACGGCCGAGTAGGGATCCACTTGCGAACTGGCGACGGCCCGTAGGGCATTGGTGGAGCAGTTCTGCTCGTGGTCGGCGTGCAGAATGAAGAGTACTTCGAGCGCCCGCTCCAGGGCGGGGTCGGGTTTGTACCTCACCTCCGTCATCTTGAAGAGCATCGAGAGGAAATTGCCGGTGTAGCTGAGGTCGTTGTCGGGATAAACGTAGGGCAATCCGCGGCTGTGGCGATAGGCAAAGGCAGCCAGCGTGGGCAGCTTGCCGATCAGTCGCCGCGTCTGCAGACGCCGGGACTCCAGGGCGAAGATATCTTTGGCGTCGGGGTAGAAGGTTGACAGCGCGCCGATGGTGCCGACCAGAATACCCATGGGATGGGCGTCGTAACGGAACTCATCGACGAACTTCTTGATGTTTTCGTGCACCATGGTGTGGATCGTGACGTTGTGTTTCCACATCTCGAGGTGCTTGGTGTCGGGCAGCTCGCCCTTCACGATCAGGTACGCGGTCTCCAGGTAAGTGCTCTTCTCCGCCAGCTCCTCGATGGCATAGCCACGATAGCGGAGGATGCCTTTGTCGCCGTCGATGTATGTGATCTTGCTCTTGCAGGTTGCCGTGTTGGTCAACGCCGGGTCGTAACCCATGAGACCGCCATCGTCGGGTGAGGCCTTGATCTGACGGAGGTCCGCCGTGCGGATGGCGTTGTCCTCGATCGGGAATTCGTAGTGCTTGCCGGTACGGTTATCTGTGATCGTCAGCGTGTTCTTTGCCATTGTCGTGCCCCTCACTTCCGAATCATCCTGAGCCCTGTATGGCAGAATTAAGCCGTCTTGTCACCGAGGGGATCAACGTCCGGGAATGTCGTCTCAAGAGGCCGGCGCCGTGCCTTCCAACGCCTTCTGTAGCGCGTTCATTTCGGCACCGAAGGTTTGCCAGTCGCCGTTGCGCAACGCCTCGAAGGCCTGGCGGTAGTGCTTGAGGGCTTCGGCGGTGGGGACGCCAAGCGGTCCGGCTCCTGAGGGTGCGGCTGCCGGTGGAGCGGCTACAGGCGCCACCGCCGGCTGTTTTTCCTCGCCTGCGAACAGTGCGGCCAGCAAAGGTTCGACGTTCTGGCTCATGACGACGCGATCGCCCGCCGAGGCGATCAGGCGCTTCAGCTCGGGCAACTCACGCTTTTCGGCGCGCAAATACAGGGGTTCGAAGTACAACAGCGCATCGTCGATGGGAATGACCAGCAAGTTGCCGCGGACGACACGGGAACCGGTCTGGTTCCACAGCGACAGCTGCTGCGAGATGGTGGTGTCCTGGTCGATGCGTGCCTCGATCTGCGCCGGGCCGTAGATGAGTTTCTCCTTCGGGAAGGCGAACTCGATCACCGTGCCGTAGTGTGCGCTGTCACAGCGTGCCGCCAACCACGCGATCATGTTGTCGCGGTTGTTCGGTACCATCGGCAGCATGAGGATGAACTCCTCGCGCGGCTCACCCGGCAGGCGCATGATGGTGTAGTACGGCTGCATGGTGACGGTCTCGCCGCTGAAGCTTTCTTGCGGAAAGCTCCACAGGTCCTCCTTGTTGTAGAACACCTCGGGGTTGGTCATGTGGTAGGTGCCGTACGTGCTGGCCTGCAGAATGAAGAGATCCTCCGGGTAACGGATGTGCTGGCGCAACCCGGCCGGCATGGCGTCGAGCGGTTGGAACAAGGATGGGAAGATGCGCTGATAGGTCTGGATGATCGGATCTTCCGGGTCGGCGATGTAAAAGGTGACCGACCCGTCATATGCGTCGAGTGCGACCTTGACGGCGTTGCGGATGTAGTTGATGCCCGCGGGCCGGTTCTGCTGCGAGTAAGGTAGGGCGTCGCTGGTGGTATAGGCGTCTTGCAGCCAAATCAGTCTGCCGTTGGTGACGACGAGGTACGGGTCGCGGTCGAGGCGCAGAAAAGGCGCGATGCGATTGATGCGTTGTTGCGTCAGCCGACGGAACAGGACCCGGCTGTTGTTGGTGACGTTGCCGCTGATCAGCAACTTGACGTCGCCGAAGTACCAGGCAAACAAGGCGCGCCGCCACAGGCTGTCGAGCGGTACCCCGTCACGTCCTCGATACGTGGTGTACACATTCTCCTGTCCCTTGGCATAGTCGAACTCGTTGGTGCCGCTGCCCACGACGACGTAGGCGCGGGTTTCTTCGCCGAAGTACAATTCGGGACGCTCGATGCGCAGGTCTGGCGGCGACACCGGGGGAATGTCCTTGACGTAAAACACCGGCAACCCTTCTTCGTCGAAGCGGTTCACCGGGCTCATGGCGAGGCCGTTCCCGTGCGTGAACTTGAAGTGCTGGTTGATCCAGGTCTGGGCATCCGCCGGCAACCGTGTCTGATTCATCTCGCGCGCCGCCAGCATCACCTGCTGGTAGGTCCCGTTGATGGTGTAGCGGTCGATGTCAACGTCGCGGAAGTCGTAATAGAGCCGGATCTCCTGCAACTGCCTGTAGGTGTCGAGCAGCGGCCGCGGATCCCACCAACGAATGTTCTGAATGGTGGTTTGGTTTTGCGCCAACACCTGCGGCGTCAACTTCCCTTCGGCCGGAAAGGGCTTACTGCTGATGCGGTCGAGGGCGAACCCATAGCGCGTGAGGGAGATGTTGTTGGCGATGTATGGAGCCTCGAGCCGCAATTCATCCGGCTTGACACGATAGCTCTGGAAGAGGCCCGCCCCGATGCTCTCGACGAGGGACCCCGCGAGCACCAGGACCACAGCGGCAACCGGCAAGCGAAAGCCGAGAAGGACGAAGTTGGCGGCGCACAGCCCCATGCCGATGAGAGACACGGCCGCCAGGCCGGTCAGAAACGGTAAGCGCAGATGGACGTCGGTATACGCGGCGCCGAAGACGATGCTGTTGTTGCTGAGCAAGAGATCGTAGCGCTGTAGCAGGTAGTCTGCCGCCTTGAGCAGAAAGAAGAGCGCCAGCAATGCGGAGAGGTGCCGGATCGCGGCCGGGCTCAGTCTTGGCGACGAGTCACTCACGTCGATGGCACCGCGCGCCCAGTACACACCGGCGGCCATCGCCATCGCCAGAAAGATGATCAGGATCCCCCAGTCCCGCGCGAGACTGTACACAGGCAGCGTGAAAACATAGAAGCCGAGGTCATTTCCGAACAGCGGATCCGTACGCCCGAACGGTACGGCATAGCGCCACTTGAGGAACATCTCCCAGTTGCTTGCCTGCGCCAGACCGATGAGCACGCCCAGCACGCACGCCAGCACGGCCACGATCGCCCGCCACGGAAGATTCTCCGGGGAGAACTCCAGGAACTCGGGCAGGTTCTCGATGCGTATCCCGTTGCCGCGCATCAAGCGAAAGCGCCGGACGGGCGGGAGGCGTGCGCTGGCGGCAAGCAGCCCACTGAACAACAGGAGCACCGCCGACAGACACGCGGCGATCCCAAATGCGACCAACTTCGTCTGCCACGTCGTCCAAAAGACGCCTCCAAAACCGAGCGTGCCGAACCACAGCCAGTCGACGAGGAAGTTGCTGAAGGTGGTGAAGCCGATGAGCGCGGTGATGACCAGCGCCGCAAGGATCAAAAGCGGAACAGTCCGTTTCATAGTCGGCTCACGCCCCTCCAGTTTCCGCGTCGATCCGGCTGACATGCTCCTGCACGACCTCGCGCGGACACATATACATGAACAGACGGCACACGACGATCAAGACGACCAGGTCGTCAATCTCGCCGACGACAGGAATCACATCGGGAATGATGTCGATGGGCGACACCCAATAGAGCAGACTGAGGAGCACCAGCCCCTTCGGCCAGACGGACACCCGGCGGTCCCAGAACAAGCGCCAGTAGAGCCGCACGAAGTTCGGCAGGTGACGCACGAGCCGCAGCCAGCGCATGCCAACTTGCAAGGGGGGCCACGTCGAGCCGGCACGCAGGGGCATAGATTACTTATACCCCGTCTGCGCCCCCGCGTCACGGCCCGTGCCATGAGCTCGGCGACTGCGTGGGCGCACCAGTTGGATCAGCATTGGCACGCTGGCATGATCGATGCCTGGGACAAACGGAAGGGAGCAGACATGATCGATTTGTTCACGGCACCAACGCCGAACGGCTGGAAGGTTTCCATCATGCTGGAGGAGATCGGGCTGCCGTACACGGTGCACCCGATTAAGCTGCAGGAGGGACAGCAGAAGGAACCCTGGTTCCTCAAGATCAATCCCAACGGCCGCATTCCAGCCATCATCGACCGCGACGAGGATGACTTCGCCGTGTTCGAATCGGGAGCGATTCTGATCTACCTGGCTGAGAAGACCGGTAAACTTCTGCCGACCGACGTGCGCGGCCGCTCCGAGGTGATCCAATGGCTGATGTTTCAAATGGCCGGCATCGGCCCGATGCAAGGGCAAGCCAACGTCTTCTTCCGTTACGCACCGGAGAAGATCGAGTACGCCATCAAGCGGTATCAAGACGAGACGACACGTCTCTACCGTATCCTCGATAGTCGTCTCGCCGCCCGCGAATTCCTTGGCGGCGATTATTCGATCGCCGACATTGCCAGCTGGCCTTGGGTGCGCATCCATGCCTGGGCGGGCGTGGAGACCGACGGCATGCCCAACCTGAACCGGTGGCTCGACACCATGGCGGCCCGTCCCGCCTGCGTGAAAGGCGTACAGGTCCCGTCCCTGACTGACAACGGCAAAGAGATGCAGCGCTGGATCGAAAAGTTTCGCGCCGGCGAGGCGTGAGGAGGAGCGGTCAGCCGTCAGCGATCAGCTTCGTCGCGGCCCAGCATGCGCCCCCCGCCAGGTCGGCCCGAACCTTCTCTTCATCCGACGGACTTGATACGATGCACCCAATGGTACAAACGGTACCCGTTGAGACCCGCTACACGGTGGAGCGCTACTTCGAGCTTGTCGAAACCGGCGTGCTGCACGCCGACGATCGGGTAGAGTTGCTGGAGGGGGTGATCGTTGCGATGTCTCCGCAGAACCCGCGGCACGCGTCGGCAACAACGCGAGCGCACCATGCCCTCGCTAATGCGCTGGCGCACCGGGCCGTCGTTCGTGTGCAAATGCCATTGGTTCTTGGCAGCTACTCGGTTCCGGAGCCGGACGTGGCCGTCGTGCCGGGAACGGACGCTGCCTACGACGACGCGCACCCGACCACGGCGTTGCTCATCGTTGAAGTCGCCGACAGCTCGCTGTTGCAGGATCGCCTCACGAAGAGTGCGCTGTACGCTGCCGCCGGGATTCCCGAGTACTGGCTGGTGAACCTGCGTGACGACTGCATCGAGGTGTTCCGGGCGCCCGATCCCAGCACGCGGCGCTACGCCGAGACGCGCACCCGGCGGCGCGGTGAGCAGATCGATCTCGTGGCCTTTGGGGATGCGCAGGTAAGTGTCAGCGATCTGTTGCCGACCCGGAAGTGAGGCGGCGAACCGCTCTGCCGACGGGAGCAGACCGATGCAGGCTCCTGTGTCAGGGGCGCATCGTAGTCGGAAGTTCGTCCCGCTGGGAAACGGGAGGAACTTCCGCTTAACTGCTTGACTTGCAAGCGAGTCATGACCTAGGGGAGCCAGATGGTGGCATGGTCCTATGCTGCAGGAAGCCGCAGGGGTAGCGGATTTCATTCGGGAGTGGAATCATAGTTAGCGTGTTCTCCCGAGGGGCTATAGAAGCGCACCCGCAGAGACGCCGGGAAGGTAAGTGATGGGAAGGGGGATGCCAAGACATACGCGAGCTGCTCTGCTGATCGTGTTGCCCTTTGCTCTCCTCGCCTGCGCGATAAGCGCGTACGATCAATGGCAGCAGCTGCGCAACGAAGCCATACAGCTTCGAACTCAGGGAAACTCTGCCGGCTCGTTGGAGGCCGCGAAACAGGCGATGTCGGTTGCATCGTCGCTCGACGAGAGCAGACGGGCAGATGCTCTCAACGCCACTTTCACACTGCTTCCGGACGAGGTCGCATGTAGTTACCGCGAGTTCTACAAGCTGCCCTGCACGAGCACACCCACGCCGCTCCCGACGTCCACTCCTCTTCCAGCGAGCACGCCCACGCGAGCAATCCTGGCAACGCCCGGTTCGGTTGCATACCTCGACGCCGTGCGTGGATTTCAAGACCTCAGATTTGGTGCTGGTTTAGATGAGTACCGCAAGGACACCTCGGGATACGATCGACCGGAGAAGGATTCATACGGGGATACTTCTTTGCGCGTTCAGCGGCACGTCGGGTCAATCGAAAACGACGTTCACCTGATTTTTCACGAAGACCTTGGGCTCTACCGAATCCAGATCAGGCTCCAGTTCTATTGCCCACCTGAAGTCGAGAATGCCATTCAAGTCGCGTGGGGCACCCCGCAGCGACGCTACCCTGCGCAGACGCAAGCAAGCGTTGGTGAGATTTGGGAGTGGCTTGGCCGGTCCGTTCGTGCCAGGTACTTCAAGGGGCATCTCACCCATGAGATGGGTCTCAGTTACGCACAGGTGTTAGGATCCAATTACGATCCGGCAAACCCGATGGAGGACTGTTTCATCGACATGAACACCTTGGAGTATGAGCGGATCGCAGCTGAGCGCCAGGCGAAAGCTGACGCCGCTGAAAGGGAACGAAAACGGAACGAGCAGCAAAAGGCGATCGAAGACTTTATACCTCACTGACCACGTGCAATGAGCCTCCAATGCCGATGCACTGCGCCGGGCGGCGTTTCAGAACTGAGCGTTCAGTAAGCACGCGACTGCAAGGGAGCTGATGGAAGCGAAACGAGGGGCGGTGGCGGTACTCGATGCCCTCGGCTTCAGGGGCATTTGGAAACGACGAGACGCCAAGGCCGTCCTCGATCGGATGAAGTCCATTTCAACGGAGTCGAAGCGCCTGGCCGAAGAAGTCTGGACAAGCGACTACCAGAATAGGGAGTTTGGCGCGTGGAAAGCGAAGGACATCGTCAGACTTGAAACGAAGGTGGTTCATTTTTCGGACTCGGTAATCGTTTGTTGCGAAAGTAAACCAGGCCCCGCGTTTGCCCATAGGCCTCACGAGCAGCTCCGTTTCGGCACCAGCCTTGAACTCTTCTCCCTGAACTACCTCGCTTTTGCCTTGTCGATGATAGTGGCTGAAGGCGCATCGGAAGAGCCTCGTTTCTTGTACCGGGGTGCGGTTGCTGCCGGCAGCTTCTGGTTTGAAGAGCCGAGCTCCATCTTGGGCGAAGCGATTGACGAGGCCGCGGCATCCGAGCGAATGGCTGAGGCGGCTGTCGTCCACTACTGTGAAAGTGCGCGCCGGATTTTTGATGATTCCCAGCTCTGGTGTCCCGCCGTCGTCAAAGACTATCCCGTCCCTGTCAAAGGCGAGCGCACCATTCGGACCCACGTAGTGAATCCGTTCGCGACATTCCCCCTCGTAGCCCGCACACTGCACCCAACGCATGTCCGCGAGTGCACGCACAAGGCGATCGTAGCGCTTTCAGCAGGGATACTTGGCTTCATGGATTCCGAGGACTCAGATGTTCAGGCGAAAAGACGAAACACGGAACACTTTCTCCGTGCGGCCGCCGCACAGATTTTCTTCGCGCCACATGACACGTAGCATGCCCGCTAACTCGCCGCTCCAGGCGACGGCGGAGAGCGCGCCTGAGCGCCAAGACGTTAGATTTCCAGGGCACGATCTGGCACCCTGAGCGTTACGATGGCAAAGATCGACCGCGTTAAGGAGGAGATTGGCTGGCTGAAACTGGTCTTCGGAATTCTTGCTGCGATCGATGTCTCACTCGTCGGCTGGCTCGCCCAGAACTACGGCAAAGCAAGCGGGGTGCTGATCCTTGCTGGCGTTGTTGCAACGGCCGCCGTGACGTTGGGCGTTGTGCGGGTCAATCAAGTGGCTTACGATCGGATAGCAGAACTGGAGGACGCGTGATGGTCTGGGCAGTGATCATAGCGCTGGCGATCATGGTGGTCGGCTTGATGCTCGTCGTACGCAAAGCCGAGGAGCACCGGCGCTGATCTAACTGCACGCTAGGATCGGCGGGCTTAACGCTCCCAGCTCTCGCGAATGCCGCTGGGCCGGCATGGATTCCCGCCTGAAAATCGCGGGAATGACGAACCTATGCCGGGCAACTCAATCTGCGTGCGGCGCGGAGAGCGTCCCTCTAAGCGCTATTCCTTCTTCACATGCGCCACCACCAGCCGAATGTGGTTGTATGGCACGCGGCCGGCGAGGTGGTCGTAGATGGGCTTCAGGTACGCGCTGCCGACCTCGTCGATGGCTTGCGCGACGCTACGGTAGGTCCGCTGGTCGATCCACGGATCGAGATTCTTTGGGCGTGCGGTCGCGACGAATTCGGTCAGATAGCCCCAGGTGGTGCTCTCGGCGCGATCCAATGCCGTCATGACCTCCTGGATAGAGCAGCCCCTGCCGAACATCTCGAAGGCCGCTTGCTGCTTTTCGTTGGGGGCCTCGACAACCCGGCGCGGGCGGCTGCCGATTGCCGCGTCGAGCTGTAGCTTGTGCGTGCCACAGTACTCCGCGATGTGCGCCAGGAAACGGGTGCCGAGGTCGGCCAGCTTGCGCTGACCGATCCCCCGCACGTTGATGAACGCCGCCGGCGATCCGGGCCGGGCCCGCGCCATGTCGCGCAGCGTGGCGTCGCTGAACACGACGTACGGCGGCACGCTGCGCTCCTGCGCGACCTGACGCCGCAAGTGCCGCAAGCTGTCGAAGAGGCCCGAATCGACTCCTTCCCAAGACTCTTCCTCGACGCGGGTCTTGGCGACTGCGGCCTTCGGCTGTAGGAGGCGAACGGTTTGCTGGCCGCGCATCACCGCCCAGGAAGCGTCGTTGAGCCGGAGGGTCGGCCGCTCGTCCGCTGTACGTTCCAGCAGGCCCGTGTCGAGGAGCTGGTAGAGCATGTTGGTGAGGGGCTTGCGGCCGGTGCCCTTCATCAAGCCGTAGGTGCTGAGCTGTTCGTGATGCCAGCGGCGCACGCGTTCGGTGTCGGCCCCCAGCAGGATATCGACGATGTGCTCGGCCCCGAAACGTTCCCCCGACCGCGCCACGCACGACAGGATCTTCTGCGCCGTCACGGTGCCGTCGGCAACGCCTTCGATCTCGCTCAAGCAGACATCACAAGCACCGCAGCTGGCGGCAGGATAGGTCTGGCCGAAGTATTCGGACAGTGTGCGGTGCCGGCACACGATGCCGGTACAGTAGCGCCGCATCTGTGCCAGCAACTGGTTGGAGGCGGCAATCACGTCGGCGGGCGCGCTCGCCTCGGCGGCGCTTTTTTCGATCAAAGATTCCCAGCGGATGGCATCGGCTGCCGAGTACAACAAGACACACTCGGCCTCGAGGCCGTCGCGTCCGGCGCGCCCGGTCTCCTGCTGATAGTGCTCGATCGACTTGGGCATGGCGGCGTGGATGACGCAGCGCACGTCGCTGCGGTCGATGCCCATGCCGAAGGCAACGGTGGCCGCGACGACATCCAGTTGCTCGCCGGCAAAGGCGTCCTGCGTCCGCCGGCGTTCGTCGGCTTCCATGCCGGCATGGTAGTGCGCAGCGCGCACGCCGTGGCGGTTCAGGGCGGCTGCCATTGCTTCGGTGTCCTTGCGACTGATGCAATAGACGATCGCCGCTTGGCCCGCGTGACGACGGAGGACCTCCATGGTCTGCGCCTCGGCGTCTACCCGTGGCACGATGCGATACACGAGGTTGGGCCGATCGAACGTGCCGATGAGTACGGTGGGATCTTTCAGCCGCAACTGCTCGGCGATGTCGGCGCGCACGCGCTCGGTGGCGGTGGCGGTGTAGGCGTGTACGCTGGCCTGGGGGAAGCGCTGTTTCAGCTCGGCAAGTCGGCGGTACTCCGGCCGGAAGTCGTGTCCCCAATGGCTGATGCAGTGCGCTTCATCGACGGCGAAGGCCCGCACCTGCAAGCGCTCGATCAGCTGCATGAACCGCGGCGTCAGCAGCCGTTCCGGGGCGACGAACACCAGACGATGCTTTCCGGCGGCAATCTCCTCTTCCGTCTCACGCACAGCCGCCGCAGGCATGCCGCTGTATAGCGCCGCCGCTGGATAGCCACAGGCGCGCAGGCCATCGACCTGGTCTTTCATCAAAGAGATGAGGGGCGAGATTACGATGTCCGTGCGCTGCGCCAATTCCGCGGGCACTTGATAGCACAGCGATTTGCCGCCGCCGGTGGGCATCACCACGACCGAATCGTGCCGCTCCAGGCCCGCCCGGATGGCTTGCTCCTGCATCGGGCGCAACTCGCCGAAGCCCCAATAGCGGCGAACCACGCTCACGATGTCCCCAAGTGACCAAGTATGTTGTGCGGCTACCTTGTTCATCATGCAACCCGTTCACGTGTAGTCAACATGTGCATATCAAATGACGCCACAAAAGGAAAAGCTAGCAGCAATCAGGCTTTAGCGGTCAGCTTGGCCCCAAGGTTGACAGCAGATCGCTGGCAGCTTCTCTCATGGTTTCGGCGCTTCCAGCACCAGGTGCGTGGGCGTGCCGTCGATCAGGACGGTGGCCCGGTCCAGGAGTTGTTGGCTGGTGATGCGATTGTTGATCAGCTCGGTGACGTCGGAGATGAGCAGGTAGAATGCCGCCGCTTCCGGGCTCCCGCGGCCGTCATGCAGATGGGCGCGCAGTTCGGCTTCGTTGTCGTATTCCTTATGCGCGTACTCCAGCTGGAAGACGACGCCATCTGCCGGTAAGCTCAAGGTTTGAAACTTGCGCAGAGTTGCCTCGACGATGTCGCTCCAGACGCGGGCCGGACGCAAGGCGGCGCTGACCTCGCGGTCGTTGTAAATGATGCCGGTATCGAGCTTGAAGGCCAGGAAGCGCTTGCCGCCACGCTCCTCAACGCCCGGGAGGGATATCGCCGCGTCCACGATCGAGCCGCCGCGCACCGCCTGTCCCAGCAGATGGCCCTCCATCATGACGGCATCAGGGCCGTACCGGCGCTGCACGTCTTGTAGGGTGCTCAAAATCTCCTTGTGCGCGCTATCGGCTCCTTGAAGATCCTCGGAAGGCTGGTCCTTGGATTCAACGCTCTGCGCGTGTGTCCGCGGTATTGGAAAAAGCGCAACGCCGGCCACAAGCAACACGGCAAGGTAGCCACACGAAGGCTGAAAGCTGATAGCTGAGCGCTGAAAGCTACCCATTTGTAATGTCCATCGGATGATGTCAAAGTCGATATTGCTGTGCAACGCAAGGCTTCGCCGATTCTGCCGCAGCGAGTCCGACGGACAGTGACGCGCCACGCGATGTTGGTCCCCGGCGACCGCGTGCTGGTGGCTGTGTCGGGCGGACCGGATTCCGTGGCGCTACTCGGTGCCTTGGTCACCTTGGCCGAGGAATTCAGGATCAGTCTGTGCGCGGCACATCTGAACCACGGACTGCGCGGCGCGGAGTCCGTGCGTGACCAAGCCTGTGCCGAGGAGGTGGCGGAGCGGCTCGGCGTTCCGTGCGTCGTCGGTGTCGCTGACGCGCTGCATCGCGGGTCGAACGTGGAGGCGCGGGCGCGCCAGCAACGTTACGCGTTTCTCTCCCGTGCGGCGGGGGAGCAACGCTGCACGAAGATCGCTACCGGACATACGATGGACGATCAGGCGGAGACGATGTTGATGCGGCTGCTGCGTGGGACGGGTTCGGACGGCTTGGCAGGTATTCTTGCCGTGCGTGAGGGCTCGATCATTCGCCCGCTCATCGAGTGCTCGCGGGCTGAGGTGTTGGCTTTCGTTCGCGCGCACGAGCTCTCGTGTTGCGCCGACAGCAGCAACCACGATCTTCGCTTCTTCCGCAACCGCATCCGCCATCAGGTGATGCCGCTTCTCGAATCGATCAGTCCGATGGCAAAGCGTAACCTGGCGGCGGCGGGAGAGATCCTCGGGGACGAGGCGGCTTTTCTTCGGGAACACGATGCCCGACTCCTGGCCGTGGCGCTGGCTCCAGACGGCTCGTTGGCGGTGTCCGCCCTGGTCGGAGCGGCGGCGCCGTTGCGTGCCCGTCTGGTGCGAGCTTGGTTACGCGAGCGGCGTGGCGATCTGCTTGGGCTGAGCGGCGCGCACTTTCGTGCCATCGTGAATCTGGCACACGGCCCACGGCCGAATGGGCGTGTACGACTGCCCGGCGGGCAATGGGTTGTGAGAGAATACGGGTGTCTCCGTTACCCCGGAGGAGAGGAGCCCTCCCCGGTCGAGACGGAGCGCTTGCTGGTTCCGGGCTCGGCGGTCTATCTCCAGTCGGGCTGGCGCATCCGCGCCGAAATGGAGTCCTTCGGAAGGGATTGGAGGCGGCCGGCGGATCTGTTCGAAGCGGTCGCCGACGCAGCGGCGGTTGCCGTTCCACTGGTGGTGCGCACGGCACGCCCCGGTGATCGGATTCAGCCGCTGGGTATGCGTGGCCATCGCAAGCTGCAGGACGCTCTCGTTGACCGAAAGCTGCCGCTAAAGGCCCGTCGGTCCTGTCCCGTGGTGGAGCTGAACGGCGAGATCTTCTGGGTTCCCGGGATAGTCCGGAGTAACCACGCCCTGGTTACGTCTGATACGCGTTCAGCCCTGCGCCTGATCGCCCAGAAAACGGGCGTTGCTGGTACATAGTCCCTATGTTACGGTAGCAACGGTCTATAGGAAGGAACGCATTTTCCGGATCTTGGGGGAATGGTGAGTCAATTCTCAAGAAATGTTGCGTTGTGGCTGGTCCTCGGCCTGATGTTCCTGCTGCTTTTCAACCTGTTCAACAAGCAGCAGGTGAAGGAGCCGGAGATCATCTTCAGCGATTTCATGGCCGCCGCGGAGAAGGGTGACGTGACCGAAGTCACCATTCAGGGTAGGAACATCCGCGGCAAATACCACAATGGCGAGCGCTTCAAGACCTACGCGCCCGAAGACCCTGACCTCGTGAAGCTTTTGCGCGAGAAAGGAGTCAAAATCGCCGCCAAACCCGAAGAGGGCGATCCGTGGTACGTCGTCCTGTTCGTGCAGTGGTTCCCCATGCTGCTGCTGATTGGCGTGTGGATCTTTTTCATGCGCCAGATGCAAGTCGGCGGCGGGAAAGCCATGTCGTTCGGCAAGAGCCGGGCGAAGCTGCTCAGCGAGAACACGCATAAAGTCACATTCAACGATGTTTCGGGCATCGATGAAGCCAAGGAAGAGCTGGAAGAGATCATCGCCTTCTTGAAGGACCCGAAGAAATTTACCAAGCTGGGCGGACGTATCCCGAAGGGTGTGCTGTTGGTTGGAGCGCCGGGTACCGGCAAGACGCTGTTGGCACGCGCCATTGCCGGGGAAGCCGGTGTGCCGTTTTTTTCGATCAGTGGCTCGGATTTCGTCGAGATGTTCGTCGGTGTGGGAGCATCTCGCGTCCGCGACCTCTTCGTCCAAGGCAAGAAAAATGCTCCCTGCATCATCTTCATTGATGAGATCGATGCGGTTGGACGTCATCGGGGTGCCGGTTTGGGTGGCGGCCACGACGAACGCGAGCAGACGCTGAACCAACTTCTGGTCGAGATGGATGGCTTTGAAACCAACGAAGGCGTGATCCTGATCGCTGCAACCAACCGGCCGGACGTGCTCGATCCAGCGCTGCTGCGTGCGGGGCGCTTCGATCGCCGCGTCGTCGTCAACCGGCCCGACGTGAAAGGCCGCGAGGGTATCCTGCGCGTGCACACGCGGCGGGTGCCGCTGGCCGAGGACGTCGATCTGCCGCTGCTGGCACGCGGAACACCGGGGTTCGCCGGGGCCGACCTCGAAAACTTGGTCAACGAAGCGGCCTTGCTGGCGGCACGGCGGAACAAGGACCGGGTATTTCATTCCGACTTCGAAATCGCCAAAGACAAGGTGATGATGGGAGCCGAGCGCAAGAGCCTGATCATGAGCCAGGAAGAGCGCCGGAACACCGCGTATCATGAGGCCGGCCACGCGCTGGTCGCGAAGCTGGTGCCGGGTGCCGATCCGGTGCACAAGGTGAGCATCATTCCGCGCGGCATGGCCTTGGGGGTGACGCAGCAAGTTCCAACTGACGATCGTCACTCGTACACCAAGGACTACATCAGCAATAGCCTGACCATCCGCTTCGGTGGCCGGGCGGCGGAAGAGCTGATCCTTGGGCACGTCACCACCGGCGCCGCGGATGACATCGAAAAGGCCACGGATTGGGCCCGCAAGATGGTTTGCGAGTGGGGCATGAGTGAGAAACTGGGGCCGATGACCTTCGGGAAAAAGGAGGAGCAAATCTTCCTGGGCCGCGATTTCACGCAGCTGCAGGACTACTCCGAGCATACCGCCGTGGAGATCGATTCCGAAGTGCGCCGGATCATCCAGGAGAGCTATCAGCAAGCCAAGGATCTTCTAGCCACCAATGTCGAGATCCTGCACAAGATCGCGGAGGCGTTGCTGGATAAAGAGGTGCTGGATGGGGCGGAGATCGAAGAGATCCTTCGCCTGTGTGGTGGCGGAAACGGCGCTGCGCCTCTCACCGTCGCCAGCGGTTCAGACGTCCGCGCTTGAGTCCTGCGCCGCGCGGGGGGCGTAAGCATCTTCTGGCTTTGACCCGCTTCCCCGAGACTGTCGATTGTGTTCACAATTGCAGGGACGCAGCATGCCGCGCCCCTGCGGTTTCCACACGTGTGGAGCGCTGGTAACGAGGGGCGGGAAAAGGTAAGTCGGTCCGAATGTGGGTTTCCTCTCCCGGCGGGAGAGGGGAAGGGTGAGAGCAGCCAGAGCGCCATACACCAGAGGTCAAACAGGCCAGCACGCTGCATCCGATTTCCCCATGTTCGAGTTACTTTCCAACTTCCGCTTTCGTGACGCCATCGACATCGGAATCATCGCGTTTTTCATCTACCGCATCATCGATCTCATCCGCGGCACCCGTGCCGTGCAGATGCTCTTCGGACTGCTGGTCGTGTTCATCGCCTTTCTCTCATCGAAGTACTTCGATCTCTACGCCCTCAACTGGATTCTCGACAATTTCCTCGGCTCCATCCTGCTGGTGATCGTCGTCATCTTTCAGGACGACATCCGCCGCGCCCTTACGCAGGTGGGCACGCGTCCGTTCTTCGGTTCGGAGTCCGGCCTGGCGGGGCAGGATCTCGAAGAGATCATCCGCGCCGCCGTGTCCCTGGCCAGCAAGCGCATCGGCGCGCTGATCGTGCTGCAGCGCGACGTGGGGTTGAACGACTATGTCGAGGTCGGGACGCGGCTGGACGCGCGTGTCAGCAAGGAGCTCATCACCAGCATCTTCCTGCCGCTGTCCCCGATTCACGACGGGGCGCTGATCATCCATAAGGGCCGCATCATCGCGGCGGGATGTTTCTTGCCGCTCACCACCAACCCCCACGTGAGCAAGACCTTGGGCACCCGCCATCGCGCCGCGATCGGCTTGACCGAAGAGACCGATGCCGTCGTGATCGTCATCTCGGAGGAGGAAGGCGCCATTTCCATGGTGCGTGAGGGGCGCATCACGCGCGACGTCGACGCTGCCACGTTGCGGAGCACGCTGCAAAGGCTGCTGAGCTGATGAAAAAGTGGTTCGAGCGCGAGCAATTGCAGATGGCGTGGGCGGCAGTTCGCAAAGCGGTTGTCGACCCGGATCGCATCCGCCAACTGCTGACGCGTAACCTCGCCCTGAAGATCCTTTCACTGCTGATCGCGTTCAGCATCTGGTTCTTCGTCAACTTCGGCGAACGCGATACGGAAGAGACGTTGAGGGCTCCACTCGAACTGCGCAACATTCCAGCCCATCTGATGATCACCAGTCCGAAAGCCGATTTCATCGATTTGCGGGTCAGTGGTCCGCGTGCCCTGCTCGGGCGCATCGACCGTGATCGGCTAGCGATTTCGTTGGACCTCGGCGGGGTGCGACCGGGGCCCGCCGTCTTTCGGGTCGATGCCGACTCATTGAACCTGCCCCGTGGCGTAAAGGTGTTGCGCATTACGCCGGCGCAGCTGACTTTGGAACTGGAGCGCGTTGGTCATAAGTCCGTGCCGGTGCACTTGCGCTTGGGTGGCAAGCCCCCTCCCGGCGTACAGGTCGTGGACACGAAAGTTGCGCCGGAAACCGTCCAGGTTACGGGCCCGGCGTCCGACGTCCAGGATGTGCAGTCGGCGAATACGGAGCCGTTTGACATCCATGACGCCCGTCCCGGGACGATCGAGCGTGAGCTGGCCTTGGAATCGCCTAGTGAATATCTGGCGTTCAGCGCCAACCGGGTCGCCGCGCAGGTGCGCATCGAGGAAAGTCCAGTGACCCGTGAGTTCAAGCGGGTGACCGTAACCGTGCGTAACGCGGCACTGCGTTATCAGGTCTCGCCCGATCACGTGCGGGTCATCGTCCGAGGACCGAAACGGTTGGTCGACGGTCTTGAGATGGATAATGGTGCGGTCTATATCGATGCCGAAGGTGCAACTGCGGGTGATCACTTCATGAAACCCAATGTGGAGTTGCCGTCCGGCGTGCTGCTCGTTTCGACGGAGCCTGCGAAGCTGCAGCTCACCCTCGCGAAAGGAAAACCCTCCAAACGTGCGCGCCACTGAACCCGCTCCCGCCGCACCCACCCGAAAGCTGTTCGGGACCGATGGTGTCAGAGGTGTCGCCAATGTGGAGCCGGTGACCGCCGAAACCACGCTCCGCCTCGGGCGTGCCGTTGCCCACTTCTGCCGAAAGGATGTCACCGGTCGGCAGCGGATCGTCGTCGGCAAGGATACACGCTGGTCGGGCGACATGTTGGAGAATGCACTGGCGGCGGGGATCTGCTCGCTGGGCGTCGATGTGCTGCTGACCGGTCCCGTTCCCACGCCCGCAGTTGCGTTCCTCACGCGGAGCACGCAGGCCGCTGCCGGCGCGGTGATCTCGGCGTCGCACAATCCCTTCCAGGACAACGGCATCAAGTTCTTCGCGGCGAGCGGCTTCAAGCTGCCGGATGAGGTGGAGGAGGGGATTGAACAGCTGGTCTTCGACGATGCTGCCGACCGTCTCCATCCGACCGGCAACGAGATCGGGAAGGTGTCACACATCAACGATGCCGGCGATCGCTACCGAAACTTCCTGAAGGGTTTCCTCCCGGCTCGCCTATCCCTGGCCGGGCTCAAGATCGTGATCGACTGTGCCCATGGCGCAGCCTATCGGGTCGGTCCGGAACTCTTCCGAGAACTAGGTGCCGAGGTGGTGGCCATTGGGGTGAATCCGGATGGTGTCAACATCAATCAGCACTGCGGCGCGGTACACCCCGAGCGGCTGCAGGAGGCCGTGATTGCGGAGCGGGCACATCTGGGGATTGCTTTGGATGGGGATGCCGACCGGGGGATCTTCGTTGATGAAGCCGGCGCCGTCGTCGATGGTGACGAAGTGCTGGCCATGGCCGCCACCGAAATGCTGGCGCGTGGCACCCTGAAGCATGCCACGGTGGTGGCCACCGTCATGAGCAATATTGGGCTCGAAGTCGCGCTGCGAGAGCGCGGTGTACGCCTGGTGCGCGTCAAGGTCGGCGACCGTTACGTGGTCGAGGAAATGCGGCGTCACGATTACAATCTCGGCGGAGAACAATCCGGGCACCTGGTGTTCATCGACCACAGCACGACGGGAGATGGGCTGATGTCGGCGCTTACCGTCGCGCGCTTGCTGGTCGAACGACAGCGCCCGTTGAGCGAGCTGAAGCGCGTGATGATGAAGTTTCCTCAAGTATTGCTCAACGTTCCGGTGGTCCGCCGTGGCGAATTGGAGACGCTGCCCAATGTACAGCGAACGCTCGACAAAGTCGCGGCAGAACTCGGCGACCGTGGGCGCGTTGTAGTGCGTTACTCGGGGACGGAGCCGCTGGTCCGCATCATGGTGGAAGGCGAGCAGCAGCTCCAGGTGCAGGCCTATGCGCACGAGATCGCCGCCGCAATTCGATCGGAGCTGGTGACATGATACAACTCGGCGTCAACCTGGATCATGTGGCGACGTTGCGGCAGGTGAGGCGGACGGTATATCCCGATCTGCTGGCCGCCGCGCAGGCGGCCGAACGTGGCGGTGCGGATGGCATCACGGTACATTTGCGCGAGGATCGCCGCCACATTCAGGATGCGGACGTCGACTTGCTCCGAGCCCGCATTGCCACCAAGCTGAATCTGGAGATGGCGGCCACCGCGGAGATGGTGCACAAGGCGTGTACCGTTCGCCCCCAGGATGTGTGTTTGGTGCCGGAACGGCGTGAAGAGCTGACCACGGAGGGTGGACTCGACGCGGCCGGCCAGATCGACGGCTTGCGGTCCGTTGTCGGGCGGATGCGAGATGCCGGCATCCGCGTGAGTCTGTTTATCGATCCGGAGGACCGGCAGATTGAAGCGGCCCAGCGCGTGCGCGCTGACGCCATCGAGATCCATACCGGTGCGTACGCAGATGTGCCCACGGCACGTGCCCGCGGGGCAGAGCTGGAGCGTATCTGCCGGGCAGTGCAGACGGCTGCCGCTGTAGGGCTGATCGTCAATGCCGGCCACGGTTTGACGTTGGACAACGTCATGCCCATCGCGGCAATCCCGGTCATTCATGAACTCAATATCGGCCACAGTATCGTTGCCGACGCCCTGTTCGTTGGTCTCGAAGAAGCGGTGCGCCGAATGAAAGCGCGTATGCTGGCGGCGCGCGAGGGCTGAAGGCGTGCGCATGATCCAACCTCCACCCCCCGGCACCCGACCTCCATCATGATTGTCGTCACTGCCGCTGAGTCGCGCCGCCTCGATGAACTGACGATTCAACGCTACGGGACGCCCGGCCATGTTCTGATGGAACGTGCCGGCGCCGGTGCCACGGCGGCGCTGCTCGAGCAGTTCCCGCATGTGCGCCGGCGGCGAGTCCTCGTGTGTGCCGGCAAGGGCAACAACGGTGGCGACGGCTTTGTCATCGCGCGCTTGCTGCGCCGCAAAGGCGTGCGGGCCGACGTGGTCCTGTTCGGCAGGCAGACCGACGTGAAGGGCGATGCGGCGCGGGCGCTGGCGGCGCTACGCCGGGCGCGAGGCGTCATTGCGGAGGCCACGTCGGCAGGCGATATCGCCAGACTTCCAGCGATGATGGAGGACGCGACGTTGATCGTCGATGCGGTCTTCGGGACCGGTCTGAACGCCCCCGTCGAGGGTCGGTATGCCGATGTGTTGCATATGATGAACGCGTCCGGTGTGCCGATCTTCGCCGTCGACATCCCTTCCGGACTTGATGCGGACCGCGGCACGCCGCTCGGCGTCGCCGTCCAGGCGGAGGCTACGGCGACCTTCGGCTTCGCTAAAGTCGGCCAGGTGATCTATCCCGGCATCAGTTACGTCGGCGCACTGGCGGTGGTGGACATCGGCATCGCGCCCGAAGCGCTCGCTGAGGTGCGACCCTGCACGCAACTGTTGGAGCGGGGTGACGTGGCGGGTGTCGTTCCGGTGCGCGCCCCGGAGGCGCACAAGGGGACGTGCGGCCACGTTCTGGTCGTTGCCGGATCAAAGGGGCATAGCGGCGCGGGTTTGATGACGGCGCACGCGGCGGCCAGAGCCGGAGCCGGCTTGACGACGCTTGCCGGGCCGGCTTCGTTGAACACCATCTTCTCCTTGGGACGGCCCGAAGTGATGACCGCGCCGTTGCGCGATGTCGATGGCTTTCTGCAGTTCGACGAGTCACAAATGCGATCGACGCTGGAAGGGAAAGACGCGGTGGTCGTCGGTCCGGGCCTCGGCACGCATGAAGACGCGCAGAAGCTCGTGCGATTCCTGCTCGGCGAGATTGCCTTGCCGATGGTCGTTGATGCCGACGCACTGACATGCGTCGCGCGCGACGGTGCGGTGCTCAAAATGGCACGCGCGCAGGCGCTGCTGACTCCACACCCGGGAGAAATGGCGCGCCTGCTGGGAGGTGACACTGCCTCGGTGCAGAGGGATCGTATCGGTGCTGCCGTCGCCTTCACACGGGCGCATCGCTGCGCCCTGGTGCTGAAAGGGGCGCGCAGCATCATTGCTGCCGCAGATGGCTCGGTCTGGATAAACCCCACGGGCAATCCTGGAATGGCGTCAGGCGGCATGGGTGACGCGCTTTCGGGAATTCTCGGGGGACTGCTGGCACAAGGACTGCCTCCTCCGGAGGCCGCCTGCCTCGGGGTGTACCTCCACGGCGAGGTGGCTGACCACGTGGCGGCTGCGCAAGGCCACATCGGATTGTTGGCCTCGGATATCATCGAAGGTGTGCCCGCCGGATTGAAACGCCTGCGGCAAGAAATTGAAGATCGCTCCCGAGCTTCCCTCTCCATCCGGCAACGGGGCAAGCGGACGAGATGACCTCCTCGGGGACCACTGGTTCCGCCGATGCGCTCCCTTCCAGTGCACGCACCATTCACAGTCACAGCGAGGACGAGACCCGTGCGTGCGGGGTGCGCCTTGGGCGAGGCGTACGACGTGGGGACCTGATCGGCCTGCGCGGGGAGTTGGGGGCGGGCAAGACCTGCTTCGTCCGTGGCCTGGCCGAAGGGCTCGGCATTGCGCCACGCAAGGTCCGGAGCCCGAGTTTTACCCTGGTGAACGAGTATAGTGGCGGGCGCTTGCCACTGTATCACATTGACCTCTACCGCTTGGCGCCGTCCGAGGTGGACAGGATGGCCATGCGCGACTACGTTTACGGGGACGGCGTGTGCGTGGTGGAGTGGTTCGAACGGTTCGGAGAAGAAGCCCCTCATCTGGAGATTCGGTTTACGTTCGTGGGAGAGAACGAGCGCGTTCTCGTGGCGGCCGCTCATGGCGTGCAGTATGATGCGCTGCTAAACGCGTTAGGCGAAGGATGACTCAGTGGCGTTGATCGTGCAGAAATATGGCGGAACATCCGTCGGAGATGCCGTGCGCATCAAGACCGTGGCGCAACGCGTTGCCGCCACGCGCGCTGCCGGCAACCACGTCATTGTCGTGGTCTCGGCAATGGCGGGCGAAACCAACCGCCTCCTTGATCTGGCCGGTAAGGTGTCGGTGCATCCCGACGCACGGGAAACCGATGTATTGCTGGCCACTGGCGAACAGGTCTCGGTCGCGTTGCTGGCCATGGCGCTGCAGGACCTGGGCGTGCGCGCAAAGTCTTTCCTCGGCCACCAGATCCGCATCTCCACCGACAGCGTGTTCGGTCGTGCGCGGATCAAGAGCATCGATGCGGAGCACATGCTGCAGGTGGTGAAGGACGGCGCGGTGGCGGTGGTGGCGGGCTTCCAGGGAGTGGACACAGAGTCCAACATCACCACCCTCGGCCGCGGCGGCAGCGATACCAGCGCCGTAGCTGTGGCCGCCGCCGTCAAGGCTGACGTATGTGAGATCTACACCGACGTGGACGGCGTCTACACCACCGATCCCCGCATCTGCCCCAATGCCCGCAAGCTGGCGCGGATCTCGTTTGACGAGATGCTGGAGTTGGCCAGCCTGGGAGCCAAGGTGCTGCAGATCCGGTCGGTGGAGTTCGCCAAACGCTACGGCGTGCCGGTGCATGTGCGTTCCAGCTTCTCGGATGAACCGGGAACCTGGGTCGTCGAGGAGGATTCGAGTATGGAAGATGTGCTGGTCACGGGCGTTGCGCATGATCTCAATGAAGCGAAGATCACGCTGCTTCGCGTTCCGGATCGCCCCGGCCTGGCTGCGAAGATCCTGACGCCCATTGCCAATGCGCACATCGTCGTGGACATGATCATCCAGAACGCCAGTGAGGAGGGCTACACCGACCTCACCTTTACAGTGCCCCGCGCCGATTATCAGAAGGCCCTGGCCATGGTAAAGGAGGTCGCCGGTGAAATTGGGGCACGCGGGGTGACGTCGGATACGTCAGTTGCCAAGGTCTCGGTGGTGGGGTTGGGGATGCGCAGCCACGCCGGCGTCGCCGCGCGCATGTTTCAGGTGCTGGCGCAGGAAGGCATCAACATCCAGATGATTTCGACCTCGGAGATCAAGGTGTCGGCGGTGATCGATGCCAAGTACGCCGAGCTGGCGGTGCGCGCCTTGCACCAGGCCTTGATCGAAGAGGGTGTTGAGGAGACCTCGGCGTGACGGACGCGCGACACATCGAAATCTACGATACGACGCTGCGCGACGGCTGTCAGGCCGAAGACATCGCGTTTACGGTCGAGGACAAGCTGCGCATCGCCGAACGTCTGGACGAGTTCGGCATCCGCTACATCGAAGGTGGCTGGCCCGGTTCGAACCCGCGTGACGAGGCGTTTTTCAAAGCCGCCAAGCAGCTGCGCCTGAAACAGGGCCAAATCGCCGCCTTCGGCGCGACGGCACGCGCCGGCATCAAGCCCGGCGACGATCAGAATATCAAGATGCTGCTGCGCGCCGAGACGCCGGTGGTCACCATCTTCGGCAAGACGTGGGAGTTGCACGTGCGCGACGACCTGCGCATCTCGAAGATGCAGAACTTCGAGATCATCCACGAGAGCATCGCCTTCCTGAAGCGGCATGTGGACAAGGTCATCTTCGATGCCGAGCACTTCTTCGACGGCTTCCGCGACAATGCCGAGTTCGCGGTCGAATGCTGCCGGGTCGCCGCCGACGGTGGCGCGGACCTGATTTGCCTGTGCGACACCAACGGCGGGCGTCTGCCCGATGAAGTTGCCGCCGCCGTCGACGCGGTGCGCCAGGCGGTGGGTGTGGAGATCGGCATTCACTGCCACAACGATTCCGAGTTGGCGATCGCCAACAGCCTCGTCGCCGTGCAGCACGGCGCGATGCACGTGCAGGGCACCATCAACGGCATCGGCGAACGCTGCGGCAACGCCAACCTGTGCTCGGTGATCGCCAACCTGCAGCTGAAGATGAATCATAAGGTGGTCAGCGCCACGCAGTTGCGCCGCTTGCGCGAGTTGTCGCATTTCGTCTGGGAGCTGGCCAACCTCGAACCGAACAAGCGCCAGGCCTTCGTGGGCTTGAGCGCCTTTGCGCACAAGGGTGGCATCCACGTCGCGGCGGTGCAGAAGAACCCGTTGACCTACGAGCACATCGACCCGGCGTTGGTCGGCAACCGACAGCGCGTGCTGGTGTCCGACCTCTCGGGCCGCAGCAACATCTTGTACAAGGCGCAGGAGTTCGGCGTCGACGTCGAGGCGGTGAAGCCGGCCGCACGCCAGGTGCTCGCCGAGGTGAAGGAGCTGGAGAACCGGGGCTTTCAGTTCGAGGGGGCCGAAGCCTCTTTCGAGCTGCTGATGCAAAAGGGGTTGAAGGGGAAGACGCGCAGCTTCCGCCTCATCGGTTTTCGCGTCATCGACGCGAAGAACGAGGAGGACAAGGCGCCATTCTCCGAAGCGACCATCAGGATCGAAGGGCCTGACGGCAGTGTCGAGCATACCGTGGCCGACGGCAACGGACCGGTCAACGCCCTCGATCGCGCTCTGCGAAAGGCGCTGCGCAAGTTCTATCCGCAGGTCGATGAGGTGCAACTGCTCGACTACAAAGTGCGCGTCCTGGGTGGCGGCGAGGGCACCGGTGCCGTCGTCCGCGTGCTGATCGAATCGGGTGATGGGCACGAACGCTGGGGCACCGTGGGGGTGTCGCCCAACGTCATCGAAGCCAGCTGGCAAGCGCTCGTCGACAGCATCGAGTACAAGCTCTACAAGGATCGCAAGCGCCAGCGCCGCAAGCGCTCCCCGGTGCACAAGAGCACGCCGTAGTGGAGCGGCTGCAATGATCTACTGCGACCATAACGCGACCACGCCTCTCCGACCCGAGGTCTTGGAGGTGATGCTGCCGTTTCTCCGAGAGGAGTACGGCAACGCTTCCAGCGTGCACGCGCTCGGTTCGCGTGCGCGCGGCGCGGTGGAGGAGGCGCGTGCCCAGGTCGCGGCCCTGATCGGGGCGCAGCCCGCGGAGATCGTGTTCACCAGCGGCGGCACGGAGAGCAACAACCTCGCGATTCTGGGGGCGGCTTCCGAAGCCGGCCGGAGCGTGATCATCTCCACGCCTATCGAGCATGCGTCCGTGCGTGAGCCGGTGGCCGCGTTGCGAGAGCATGGATACACCGTTCAAATGCTGCCGGTGGACGCCGTCGGGCGGGTCGCTGTCGCCGACATCGACGTGACCCTGGGTGACGCCACCGCATCGCTGGTGAGTGTGAGTTGGGCGAATAATGAGATCGGCACTATCCAGCCCATCGAAGAGATCGGGGCGATATGCCGTGCGCGGCAGGTCCTGCTGCACGTCGATGCGGTGCAAGCTGCTGGAAAGATCCCGGTGCACGTGCGCGGTGTAGATCTGCTGTCGCTCTCGGCGCACAAGATGGGTGGACCCAAGGGCGTGGGCGCACTGTTTATTCGCCGCGAGGTTGTGATACGCCCGCTGGTCCTGGGCGGTGGACAGGAACGAGGCTGGCGTGCCGGCACGGAAAACGTGGCGGGCATCGTGGGCATGGGCGAAGCCTGCCGGTTCGCGGCCGCCGAACTGAGTGCCGTCGGTACCGCGTGCAGGGTTTTGCGCGATGCGCTCTGGTCCAGTTTGCAGGAGTCGGTTTCGGGGCTGCACCGCAATAGTCCGAGCGAGACCGATTGTTTGCCCAACACCTTGAACGTCAGCTTTGAAGGCATACGCGGCGAGGCGCTGGTGGCCGCCTTGGATATCGAGGGCGTGGCGGTGTCGAGTGGCTCGGCCTGCGCCGGCGGTGCGGGCGAGCCTTCGCACGTCCTGATGGCATTGGGGCGCAATCAGAAGGCGGCACGTGACGGCGTGCGCTTCAGTCTCGGTAGAAGCACCAGTGTCGGTGAGATCGAGCAGGTGGTGAGCATCACGGCGGCGGTGGCGCAGCGTATGCGGGGAGTGAGAAGTCGGGAGCGACGGTATGACTGAGCCGCAGCGGGGCGAGCGCGTTGTGGTTGCCATGAGCGGGGGGGTGGACAGCTCGGTCGCTGCCGCTCTGCTGGTCGAGGGAGGATATGACGTCATCGGCATCTCCATGCGCTTGTGGAGCGGTGACTCCGACAGCGGCTGCTGCTCGCTGGATGATTTTCTGGACGCTCGACAGGTCGCAGCACGCTTGCGGATTCCATTTTACGTGATGGATTTCCGCGACGCCTTCACCCGCAACGTGGTCGATCCGTTCGTTTCTGAGTACGTGCAAGGCCGCACGCCCAATCCCTGTGTGCGCTGCAACCAGTTCGTCAAGTTCCGCAGTTTCTGGCAACGGGCGCGTGAGCTTGGCGCGCAGTGGTTGGCCACCGGGCATTACGCCCGCGTGTGCCGTGATCCGGTCACGGGTCACACGCAACTGTGGGCGGCCGCCGATGCGGCGAAAGATCAGTCCTACTTTCTGTTCGCCATCGAGCCCGACGTCTTGGAACGCACGCTGTTTCCCATCGGTGAGCTGACCAAGGCGAAGGTGCGGGCGCGCGCGCAGGCTTTGGGGCTGCGAGTCGCCAGCAAGCCGGAGAGCCAGGAGATCTGTTTCGCGCCCAAAGGCGAATACGCGGCCTTCGTGGCGCAGCACGCCGCCGGTGTGTCCGGTGGCCCCGCCACCGCGGCGGGGGTGATCGTCGACGAGGCCGGCCAGGTCCTTGCTCAGCATGATGGCATCCATCAATTCACCATCGGGCAGCGCCGCGGCTTGCGCCTGAACGCCGGCGGGCCGCTGTACGTGACCGCGATCGAGGCGCAGACCGGCACGGTGCGGGTGGGGCCACGGACAGCCACGGTTGCGGCCGGACTGGTTGCTCAGGGGGCCAACTGGCTGGCCGGAGATCCCGTGACCAACGGAGTCCGCCTGGCGGTGAAAATCCGATCGCGCTTTGCGGCGACCTTGGTGACCGTCAACGCCGCCACGCGAGAGGGTTTTGAAGTGCGCGCCGACCAAGGGCTGTCGGCGGTTACGCCCGGCCAAGCCGCGGTCCTCTATGATGGGCCGCGCGTGGTCGGCGGCGGCTGGATTGAACGGGCACTCCCCGCATAGGATGGATTTGTGCGGGTGGCGGTGACGACCTTGGGCTGCAAGGTCAATCAGTACGACGCGGCCAGCATCGAGACGCGGTTGCGCGACGAGGGCTGCACCATCGTCCCGTTTGCGCCCGGTGCCGACGTGTACATCGTAAACACGTGTACAGTCACCGACCGAGCCGATGCGGAGAGCCGACAACTGGCGCGGCGGGCCCGACGGTTCAGTGCCGAGGCGCGCGTGATCCTGACCGGCTGCTTCGCTCAGATTGACCCGCACGGCGCGGCGATCCCAGGGGTCGACCATGTCGTCGGGTTGAACCGATTACCGGATCTCGTTCGCGCCGTGCGCGGCGAGTTGCCGGGCGTCGCGCAGCGCATCCTGGTGGATGATCTGCGCAGCGCCCGTCGTGTGCGAACGCTGGGCGCCCAGACCTTCACCGGTCAGACCCGGGCCTTCCTCAAGATCCAGGAGGGTTGCGACTTGTTTTGCAGCTTCTGCATCGTGCCCTTTGCGCGCGGGCGAAGCCGCAGTGTCCCGCTCCGCCAGGTGATCGACCAGCTGCGGATGCTGGCGAGTCGCGGGTTTCAGGAGGTGGTGCTGACCGGCGTGCACCTCGGCGGCTACGGTGGAGATCTCGACCCGAAGCTGGAGCTTCCCGACCTGCTGGAGGTGGTTGCCGAGCAGGTGCCGGTTCGGCGCATTCGACTCAGCTCGATCGATCCGCCGGAGGTGACCCCGCGGCTGCTGAACCTGATGGCCCGGTGCGAGATGCTGTGCCCGCACCTTCACATCCCGGTCCAGGCCGGACAGGACGAGGTCTTGCGCCGCATGCGCCGTACATACGCCTCCGGCTTCGTGCGGGAACTGTGCGCCGCCATACGCGCGCAACTGCCGGACGCGGCGATCGGCACCGATGTGATCGCCGGCTTCCCCGGAGAGACCGAGGCGCAGTTCGAGGAAACGCTGCAGCTTTTGGAGATGCTGCCTTTCACGTATTTCCACGTATTCCCTTATTCGCGGCGCAACGGCACCACGGCCGCCAAGCTGGGCGGACACTTGCCGCCGGTGGTGATTAAGCGGCGCGCCCAAAGCTTGCGCAGGCTCGGGCAGCGCAAACGCGCGGAGTTCGCCCGGAGTTTCATCGGCCGCGACGCCGAGGTATTGGTAGAGGAGAAGCCAGCCGGCGCCGGCGGAAGCCTGGCCGGTTATAGCCGCAACTATCAGCGGGTGGAATTTGCCGGGCAGGTGGAGATGGTGAATCGCGAGGTGGCAGTGCGAATCGTCGGTTGGCAACGTGACCGCCTCGTCGGGCGGCTGCCGGTGTCTCCTTCCGCATGACCGAGCGAACCGTCCAGGACCTCGAGCAACGCCTCGGCTATCACTTCCGCGATCCCGACAGCCTGGGCGCGGCGTTGACGCATTCCTCAGCGGCGGATGCGTCGCGGCCACGCACCAGTGAACGCTTGGAGTTCCTCGGGGACGCGGTCCTCGGCTTGGTGTTCAGTGATGTGCTGATCGAGCGCTACCCCGAGTGCGACGAAGGGCAGCTGTCGAAGTTCCGAGCGGCGCTCGTGCAGACGAGCAGCTTTGCGGCCAAAGCGCGGGAGTTGGAACTCAACCGGTATCTGACCCTCGGCCGAGGTGAGGAGAGGACCGGTGGGCGCGAGAAATCGTCGATCCTGGCGGCGGTGTATGAAGCCGTGATGGGTGCGATCTTCGTCGAGAGCGGCTATCAGCAGGTCAAAGATATTGTATTACGACATTTCGGTGAGGCCATCGACCGCGTCGGTCAGCTGGAGAGGATCGATCCCAAGACCGAGCTGCAGGAGCGCATCCAGCGGACGCACCGCACCACGCCGGTGTACCGAGTCGTGCGCGAAGAAGGACCGGACCATGCGCGCTGGTTCGTCGTGGAAGTGCTGCTGGGGGACGAGGTTCTGGCACGTGGGGAGGGCGGGAGCAAGCGCAACGCGGAGCAGGAGGCCGCCCGCCGGGCGTTAGAGGTATCGTGAGCGGCGTGTGGGCGAAAACAAAGGGGACGCCGAAGCGTCCCCTTTTGATCGATCCACGCGTGCAGGCGAATCAGTTGCCGGATTCGATCAGGTGCGCGACAGTGAAAAACTCCTCACTCATGCCGGTCTTGTTTCCCTGGTTGTAGTACCAGCCCTGTTCACCGGCGTACTTCGGACTGGGCAGGGCCGCTCTGGTGGCGTGACTGAGCTGCATGTCCACCATCGTGATACTGGGCTGGAAGGGCATCTCATCGGAGTACTCATCGCCGTACGAGGAGGTTACCCGTTTCTTGAAACTCCACTGGTTGACCCATACCTTCCACAACTGTCCTGAGCGGTCGGAGATGTCGCTGAACGCTACCAGATAGCTCTCTTTGTCGACGAAAATGAGCCGCTTACCGTAGGCGTACTGCGGCAGTTTGGGAATGCCTTCCACGACGTACGCTTTTCGCTTCTCCCACGCGTCGCAGAAGATGAAGTCGCCGGCGCCGTCACAGTACTTCACCGGAAAGGCTTCGGAATGGAAGGAACCTAGGATTTCCTTTTCCCCCAGGAACTTCCACTCGAACCACGGAATCTGGCCGGCGTAGCCGCCGTAGCTGTCGACGTCTGTGTCCTGCCCGAAGAGAGCGTCGGAACGTTGGGCGCTCGACAGGCGCCGGACCCGGCGCAAGGAGGGGAGGTACAGCCACGTATCGTCCTGACGGTCCGGGCTGAGGTACCGGATGCCGGTCTCACCAACGCCTTTCAAATCGAACGGTTCGAGGATCGGGTGCAGCGAACTCTTGGCCCGTACTCCGTCCTTGTTCGGCATCTCAGGCTTGGGATCAACGTACAGCCGGGCCGTATACCAGAGGGTGCGCAGGTGATCGAGAAGGAAGTGTCGTTCCACCTGCATCGGACCGCTGTCGGTCACGGGGCCGGTATCAGCGTCGAAGTTGCGCAAGTCTTCGTCATCGGTGACGAAAGGCTTGTACTCGAAATTCCACATGATCTTGAGCGCGATCTGTGGATCGTTGGGGTCGAGATTCGGGAAGGGAAGACCGGCGACGTGGCCGACGAGGGAGCGACCATCGGGCGCGAGCTTCGTCTGGCCCCCGTATTTCTCAGTCGCTTCACGGAAGGCTTTGTCCCACACGACGTTCTTGTACGGTACGATCTTCATGACCATGCCGTGCTTCACGCACCACTCGACCCCCGGTGAGACGAGATCCTTCACCTTGTCGACGTTTGCCTTGTTGATTACGTCTCCCGGTTGCACATCGGCTTTGACCGGGAACGTGAACGTGGCCGTCGCTGCGGTGATGAGCAGCGCGACCGACACCCTGGCTGCAGTCTTTCGCATTGTCCCTCCTGAAGAAGTCGGAATCTCTTCGCGACGTTCTATGCCCTTACCTGCCCCCTCATACGAAGTCAACTTTTCCGTATCTCCGCCTGCTGCCTTGCACTGCTTCGGTGCCCATGCCATCGGGTGCACCTACTTGTCGGACTCCTGCTGCTGGCTCACGACGCGGAGCTCGACGCGACGATTTTGCGTCCGGCCGCCCTCGGTTTCATTGCCCGCCACCGGCCGGGTGCTACCGTAGCCAACGACAGCCATCCGCTCCGGCGAAATACCGTGGTTAACCAGGAAGCGGAAGACGGCTTCGGCGCGCTCGACGGATAGTGCCTGGTTCCGAGTATCACTCCCGATGGCATCACAGTGACCTTCGACGGAGACCCGCACACTGGGGTCGCCTCTGAGCAGCTCGGCCGCCTCGTCCAACACCGGTCGGGACTCGGGGCGAATGCCGCTCCTATTGAAGTCGAAACTGACCGCGCGGAGCACGATACGCTTGCCCGACAACGGCGGCGGTAACCCCTCTGTTACAGGTGTGGGTGCCAGCGATGGCGGGGGGGGAGGGGGCGGCGGCTGAGTCGACGGCGCGGTCTCGGCATCGAAGATGGCGTGGCCCAGCAGGCCACACAGGGCCGCGCCGATCGGGGCGCCGATTGCGGCCCCTTCCCAGAGATTCTTGTTATCGGAGGCGCTCACCGTGTTGCGCGTGCCGTCGGGATTGATGATTGTAGCGGTCGAAGTGCCGGACCGTTGGTTCTGGATGAGGACACCGACGCCAGCACCAACCGCGGTGCACACAACGGCCGGGATGTACGTCCCTGCGCCCCAGGGCTTGCTCACGTAGCGGCGGCCGTATTCGCACCCTGAAAGCAAAGTGCCACCGATCAGCAAGACCGCCACAACCTGGCTTGCCTTCATCCTCGGTCTTTCGTCGCTGCTGTTCAGAGCCTCACTCCACCGAGTTCGTTGTGCCGCGTCCTTCTATTCCTCCGCGTGGGCAGTCGTCAAGCAGATTTGAGTGGACGCAGGTCGTTTTCCAAGTGACGATGGGCGCGGGTCAATATCCGCGCAGTTCGGCGAAGCGGTTGCGGTGATACGCGGCATCGCCCAAGGTCATCTCGGCCACACGGGCCCGTTTGATGAAGAAGCCAACGTCGTGCTCGTCGGTCATGCCGATGCCGCCGTGCATCTGCACCGCTTCGTTGCCAATGAGGACGAAAGCGTCGGAGCACCGGGCCTTGGCGATGCTCGCGAGGGCCGTAACCTGTCGGCTGTTCTCATCCAGTGCCTTGTGGGCAGCCATGACGGCGGAACGTGCCAGTTCGGTCTCGATGTACATCTTGGCAGCACGATGCTTGAGGGCTTGAAACGAGCCGATGGGGACACCGAACTGCACGCGCGTCCTCAGGTAATCTAAGGTCATCGACAGCGCGGCGTTCATGCTGCCGAGCATCTCGGCACACAGGCAGATAGTGGCGCGGTCGATCACAGTGTCGAGGATGTCGATTCCGTGGTCCACCCGTCCGATGACGTCGTCGACAGCCGCAGCGACGTCTTCGAGGCGGACGAGGGCGGCATTGCGGCTATCAATCCGCCACTGCCGCTCAATTGAGAGCCCGGCGGCATGCGTATCGAGCAGGAAGAGCGTGATGCCGGCGCGGTCGGCAGCCACCCCGGAGGTGCGCGCTGACACCAGGACCCGGTCAGCACCGAAGCCGTCCAACACCTGCACCTTCCCGCCGCTCAATATCCAACCCGACGAGGTCTTCTGAGCTCGCGTCTCGACGTGGTGCGGGTTGTAGCGGCTGCGGGATTCTTGATGCGCCAACGCCAGCAGGAGATCGCCGCCGATCAGCGAGGGGAGCACGGCCTGGCGTTGCGCCGTCGATCCGCCGAGGGCGATGGCAGTGCCCGCAAGCAAGACGTTCGAGATGATGGGTTCGGGCAGCAGTCCGCGCCCCAGTTCTTCCAGCACGACCATCAGTTCGGTGTAGCCAAGTGCGGCACCGCCGTATTCTTCGGGAAAAATGATACCCAGCCAGCCGAGCTTGGCCATCTCGGTCCACAGCGTCCGTGAATATCCGAGCGGATCGCTACTGTCGCGTAAGGCCCGAATGCGGCGCAGCGAAGAGTTCTTGTTGACGAACTCGCGGGCGGTGTCCTGCAGCAATTGTTGCTCTTCGTTCAGAATGAGGTCCATGCGCCACACCCCCGCGGTCTAGTCCGGCAATCCCAGGACACGCTTAGCGATGATGTTCAACTGAATCTCCGAGGTCCCACCCTCGATCGAGTTGCCGCGCGAGCGCAGCCAGTCCCGCGTCAGTGTGAGCTCGCCGTCGTCGAAGCCGGGTCCTTGCCAGCCGAGCGCCTGCGGGCCGGCGATGGCCACCATGAGTTCACGCCGGCGCATGTTCATCTCGGTGCCGTAGTACTTGAAAATCGACGTTTCCGGCCCCGGTTTATGGCCCGCTTTCACGCCGTCCTGCGAGCGCTTCAGTGTCAGGTCCAAGCAGGCCGCATCCATGTCCAACTGCGTGATACGGTCACGGATGATCGGGTCGGCGATGCGCGCTTCGCTCCCCGGCACGTAGCGTCGGGCAAGATCGAGCAGCGGATTACCCGGCACACGGTCCTTGAAGATGTCGGCGATCATCGTGCGCTCGTGCCCGAGCAGTGCCTTGGCCATGGCCCAGCCGCCGTTGACCTGCCCGACGACTTGCGAGCGGGGCACGCGGACGTTGTCGAGAAACGTTTCGCAGAAGGGTGACGAGCCACTGATCAAGAGGATCGGCTTGACGCTGACGCCGGGGCTGGTCATGTCCATGAGCAGGAAGGTGATGCCGTTCTGCTTGCGTACGTTCGGGTCGGTGCGTACGAGCAGAAACATCCAGTCGGCCTTGTCGGCGTACGAGGTCCAGATCTTCTGTCCGGTGACGACGAAGTCGTCGCCATCGATGACGGCGCGTGCTTGTAGACCGGCGAGGTCTGACCCGGCCCCCGGTTCGGAATAGCCCTGGCACCAGCGGATCTCGCCGCGCACGATTGGCGGCAGGTGGATCCGCTTCAAGTCCTCACTGCCTTCCTGCAGCAGTAAGGGACCGATCATCGTGAGCCCGAAGCCGACCAGCGGAGCGCGCAACCCGAGTTTGGCCACCTCCTGGCCGAGGATCTTGGCCTCGGCTTTGATTAGGCCACCGCCCCCGTATTGTTTGGGCCACCCCGGTGCGGTCCAACCGCGCTCGGCCATGACATCGAGCCAGCGTTTCACGTCCGGCGGGTACTGGGCCTTGCGTCCGCCCCAGCACAGCTCATCCAGCGACCGTACCGGGGTACGCATCGACTTCGGCGCGTTCGCCAACAGCCACTGCCGCGTGTCTTCGCGGAATTGTTCGAGGTCATCCATAGACAGTGTTTTCCTACGGCGCCCCGCCGCGGTCAAGCTGCCGGCGCACAGCCATGCGGAAACTCTGTCGCCTGCGGCGCTGCCTCACGCCTCTCGGCTGCTCCCAGAGCTGCGAGCCGAAGGCAGCTGATTCCCGCTCCTGGGATGCTCCGACTGGTTGCCACCCGCAACCCGATCTGGCAAGGCTCTTGCCAGTCTGGATGATCCGGTGATGAAGCGCTCCCGTTTGGCTCTCGCGATCGCAGTTGGGATGGCCGCCGCAGTAAGTGGGCTGTATCTCGTACTCTCGCGCCTGCCCGAAGGGTCCCGGGCCAACCGCCTGTTGCTCCTCTCGGGCAACGTCGAGGCACACGAAAGCGTGATCGGATTCCAGGCGGTGCAATCACGTGTCGTGGAGCTGCCGTTCGACGAAGGGCAGTGGGTCGAGGCGGGCACGCTGCTGGCGCGACTCGACGCCTCGGACTACCAGCAGCAGGTAACGATTGACGAGGCAACGCAGCGCATGCGTAGCGCGGCGCTTGCTTCGGCCGAGCAAGGGCTCGAGGCTGCGCGGAACACGGTGCTCGCCGACATGGCCGACCAGGCGCAGCGGGCACTCGACCGGAAGCGGATCGGCACGCTGTGGCGCAAGGGTATCGTATCGCATGAGGAATTCGACCGGGTGGAAACTGCCTTCAAGTTGTCCGACGCGATCCTGCACCGTGACCGTGCGCTCGAGAAGGCCCGCGCTCGCGATGTCGAAGTCGCTCGCGCCAACGTCCGGACCGCGCACGAGCAGCTCCGGCTGGCCCACATCCTCGTCGACTATACCGTCCTGCGGGCGCCCTTCGCGGGAGTGATCCTCGTCCGGCAGGCTGAGCTCGGCGAGGTCATGCTTCCGGGTACTCCGGTCGTGACGCTGGCGGATCTCGATCACGTCTGGCTCCGGGCCTACGTACGGGAGACCGACCTGGGTCGCATCCGCTGGGGGCAAGGCGCGGTCATCCACACCGACACCTACCCGGACCGCCGCTACACGGGCCGCATCTCGTTCATTTCGTCGAAGGCCGAGTTCACCCCGAAAAGTGTCGAGACGCATGCCGAGCGCGTGACTCTCGTCTACCGCGTTCGGATCGACCTCGAGAACCCGGCGCACGAGCTGAAGCCCGGGATGCCGGCCGACGCGACGATCGACCTGGCGTCGACAGGGGCCAATGGTTGAGTCGCCTGCCGCGATCACGGTTGACGGACTCACCAAGCGGTTCGCCGGCCTGACCGCCGTGGATCGCCTGCACTTCGCGGTGGCGACGGGGGAGATCTTCTGCCTCGTCGGTCCCGATGGCGCTGGGAAGACCACCACGATGCGGATGCTCGCGGGTGTCATGGCACCGGACGCGGGCTCGGCGACGGTTGCTGGCTGCGACGTCGTGCGTGACCCCGAGGGCGTGAAGAACCACATCAGTTACATGCCGCAGCGCTTCGGCCTCTACGAGGAGCTGACGGTGGACGAGAACATCCGCTTCTACGCCGATCTCTTCGGGATCGATCGGCGCGCGCGCGAGGCGCGTGCGGGACAGCTGTTGGCCGCCGCCGGCATGGCACGCTTCCACGACCGACTCGTGGGCCAGCTCTCCGGAGGCATGAAGCAGAAGCTCGGTCTGAGCTGTGCGCTGATCCACACGCCGCGTGTGCTCCTCCTCGACGAGCCGACGACGGGCGTCGACCCGGTTTCGCGCCGCGACTTTTGGCGTATCCTTTACCGGCTCGCCGCGGAGGGCGTCACCGTGCTTGCCTCGACCGCCTATCTGGACGAGGCCGAACGCTGTCATCGTCTCGCGCTTCTGCACCAGGGCCGCCTTCTCCTCTGCGACGCCCCCGCGCGACTGAAGGCCAGTATGCCGGGGACCGTGGTTGCGGTCACCGCCGCCACGCCGGCGGCAGTACGTGACGAGCTCCAGGACATGCCGGGAGTCACCAGCCTCCTGGTGGTCGGCGACGGCGTGCATCTGGTCGTCGACGATGTAGAGCGCTGCCTGCCGGCGATCCGCGAGCGGCTGCGCGCTGCCGCGATCCCATTTTCGGAGCTCGTTCGGGTCGCCCCGACCATCGAGGACCTCTTTGTAGCGTCGATCGGCAACCAGGGGAAGGGTGGATCGTGAACGATCCGGCGGCCGCCGTCGTGGTCAAGGATCTAGTGAAGCGCTTCGGCACGTTCACCGCCGTTGATCACGTCAGCTTCGAGGCTCACCGCGGCGAGGTGCTGGGCTTCCTCGGGCCGAACGGCGCGGGAAAGTCGACGATCATTCGCATTCTCTGCGGCCTGCTGCACGCGACCTCTGGCGACGTGCTCGTCGGCGGCCTCGACGTCACGCGGCAGCCCGAGGCCGTCCGGGCACACATCGGTTACATGTCGCAGCGCTTCTCGCTGTACAACGACCTCACCGCGGTCGAGAACCTCCGCTTCTTCGGCGGGCTCTACGGTGTCCCTGCGGCGGAGTTCGGGCCGCGTATCCGGTGGGCGATCGAGATGGCGGGCCTTGGCGGCCACGAGACGACGCTCGTCGCGACGCTCGCTGGCGGCTGGAAGCAGCGCCTTGCGCTCGGCTGCGCCGTGCTGCACCAGCCGAGCATCCTCTTCCTCGACGAGCCGACGTCCGGAGTCGATCCTATCTCACGGCGCCAGTTCTGGGATCTCATCCACCGCATGGCCTCGACCGGCGTCACCGTGTTCGTGTCGACGCACTACATGGACGAGGCCGAGTACTGCAACCGGTTGGCGCTCATCGACCGCGGACGGCTGATTGCGCTGGGCACGCCGAGCGAGCTCAAACGGACCACCATGACCGGAGGGCTGCTGCTCGTGGAGTGCGAGCCGCTCGGCGAGGCACTCGCCGCGCTCGATCAGGCACCCGGCGTCCTCGAAGCGGCGATCTTCGGTGACGCCTTCCACGTGACCGTCGTCGCCATAGAGCCGGCGCTGCGTGAGCTGCCGCGCTACCTCGAGGCGCGCGGGCTCCGCTGCGCGCGGATCACGCCCATCCCGCTCTCGCTGGAGGACGTCTTCGTCCAGAAAGTCGGCAGGGAAGTTGCCACGGGAGCGACGCCGACATGAACCTCGGGCGAGTAGCTGCGATCTCGCGCAAGGAGTTCCTCCAGGTGCGTCGCGATCCGCGCAGCCTCCTGATCGCACTCTTCATGCCGATCATGCTGCTCGGCCTGCTCGGCTACGGCGTGCGACTCGATGCGAAGCACGTTCCGATCTACGTGTTCGATCGCGACGGCAGCCAGGACAGCCAGGCGCTCCTCAAGCGCTTCCAGGCATCCGAGTACTTCGAGCTCGCACGCGTCGTCGAGAACTACGGGGAGATCGCCGCCGCGATCGACGCTGGCCGCTGCAAGCTCGCGCTCGTCGTTCCTCCCGACTTCGCGCGGCGGCTGCGCGACGGCGGTGGCGTCGCGGTTCAGGCCATCGTCGACGCGACCGATGACAACACCGCCAACCTGGCGATCGGCTATGCCACCGCGGTGGTCGGTGGATTCTCGCAGGATGTGCAGCTCGACTGGATCAGACGCCATGGGCTTCCCGACAGGTCGGCGACGCCGCCACTCTCGATCGAATTCCGCACCTGGTACAACGAAGAACTGGAGAGCCGGAACTTCATCATCCCCGGCGTCGTCGCGCTGGTCATGACGCTTGTCGGCGCGCTGCTCTCGTCGCTCACCATCGCACGCGAGTGGGAACGCGGCACGATGGAGCAGCTGGTATCGACCCCCGTGACCGCACGGGAGATCATGGTCGGTAAGCTGATCCCGTACTTCATGATCGGGCTCGTCGACGCCGCGTTCTGCGTGGTGATCGGGATCGGCTGGTTCCAGGTCCCCTTCCGCGGCACGGTGGCGACGCTGTTCGTGGCGACCAGCCTCTTCCTGATCGTCGTTCTGGGAATCGGCTTCATGATCTCGGTTGCGATCCCCAATCAGCTCGGGGCGAGCGTGATCGCCATCCTCGTCACCTTGCTGCCGATGAACATGCTTTCGGGATTCGCCTTTCCGATCGACCAGATGCCGGCACCGATTCGGGCCGTCACCTACCTCGTGTGGGGACGCTACTATGTCACCATTCTCAAGGCGGTGTTCCTGAAGGGCAGCACGCTTCAGGCACTCGCCGGACCGCTGCTCGCGTTGGTCGTCTATGCGACCGTCGTTGGGACCTTCGCGACGCGGGCCTTCCGCAAGACGCTGACGTGAGGAGGCGGCGGTGCTGGCGCGCATCTTCCACATGCTCGTTAAGGAATTTCTCCAGCTCCGCCGCGACCGCTACGCCCGTATTCGGCTGGTGGTGCCGCCGCTCATCCAAATGGTGATGTTCGGCTACGCGGCGACGTTCGAGGTGCACAGCGTCGCGACCGTGGTGCTGGATCGCGATAGCAGCCAGGAGAGCCGGGACCTGGTGTCGCGCTTCACGGCGAACGGCCGCTTCGAGGTGATCGCAATCGCACGCGACGAGAAGGAGCTGGCCCAGCTCGTCGACCGCGGGCAAGCGACCATCGGGATCCAGATCCGTTCCGGATTCGCCGCGCAGTTGCGTAAAGGTGTGACGGCTCCGGTGCAACTCATCGTCGACGGCACGAACTCCAACACTGCGCTCATCGCCCTCGGCTACGTGAACCGGATCGCGACCGCGTTCGCGAGCGATTACGCCAGCAACTCGGTGGCGCGCGTTGCACCGGCGCGTCTACGCGTGATTCCCAACGTCGAGCTGGAGGAACGCCCGTGGTACAACCCGGGCTTCGACAGCCGCTGGTTCTTCGTGCCGGGCGTCATCGGCAGTCTGATGCTCGTCATCACCGTCAACCTGACGGCCTTCGCCGTGGTGCGCGAGAGAGAGATCGGCACGCTGGAACAGGTCATGGTGAGCCCGATTCGGCCGATGGAGTTCATTCTGGGCAAGACCCTGCCGTCGTTTCTGGTCGGGCTTGTGGAGGCGGCGCTCATCACCCTCGTCGGCATTCTGTGGTTCCAGGTGCCGTTCCGCGGCGACCCGTTGGTCCTCCTCCTCGGGGTGTCACTGTTCCTTATGTGCACCCTCGGCATGGGACTGCTCATCTCGACGCTCTGCAAGACGCAGCAGCAAGCCTTCGCGTCGAGCTTCTTCATCATGACACCCGGCTTCACGCTCTCGGGTTTCAGCTTCCCGATCGCCAGCATGCCACTGGCGATGCAGTGGCTCACTTATCTGAACCCGCTGCGCTACCTCCTGGTCGTTCTCCGCGGCACATTTCTGAAAGGTGTGGGTCTCGGCGTGCTGTGGCCGCAGATGCTGGCGATGGCAGTGATCGGGGCGACGGTGCTCAGCGTGAGCGTCTTCCGCTTCCGGAAATCGCTCGACTAACTGGAACGCGGTGCCCGCGACCAGCTCTGTTAGCACACCGTGCCGTACCTGCGGCACGTGCTGGGCTGCTATTCGAGGAAGTAGCCTTCTTCACCGTGCTCGTTGATGTCGAGGCCCATGTGCTCGACCTCGAACGTGGGGCGCAGACCGATGGTGGCCTTGAGGGCGACGCCGATGATGCCAGTGGCCACTACGGACAACACCAGGGTGATGCCCATGGCGGCCAGCTGATGCAGCCATAAAGTGTTGGCGACGATCCCCTTCAGGTTTACGGCGAGATTCGGGTTTGCATCGGTGGTGGCGAGGATGCCCGCCAATAAGGTGCCGATCGTGCCGCCCACGGCGTGGATGCCGAAGGTATCGAGGGAGTCGTCGTATCCGAGCCTCATCTTCAATTTGCTGCATGCAAAATATGTCGCGACGCCGGCGCATAGACCGATCAACACCGCGCTGTTGGGCGTGACGAACCCGCTGGCGGGCGTGATCGTGGCCAGGCCGGCGACCGCGCCGGAGCACATGCCGAGCACGCTCGGTTTGCCGCGCAGCCACCGTTCGAGCAGGCCCCAGACGCAGAGGCCGACGACGGCGCCGAACGTAGTGCTGACAAAGGCGTTCGAGGACACGGTGTCGGCCGCCAAGGCACTGCCGGCGTTGAACCCGTACCAGCCGACCCACAGCATCCCCGTGCCGACGGCGCACAACACCAAGCTGTGCGGCATGATCTGGTCCCGGCCGTACCCGGAGCGTTTGCCCAGGATGAGGCATAACACCAGCGCGGACCAGCCCGACGACATATGCACCACCATGCCGCCGGCAAAATCGATCGCCTTGATCTGCGCCTGCGGATTTCCGGGACCGTTCATCAGGCCGTCAACGCCCCAGATCATGTGGACCAGCGGGAAGTAGACGAGCAACATCCAGATGGCGCTGAACGCCATGACGGCGGTGAATTTGATGCGCTCGGCGATGGCGCCGACGATCAGCGCCGGCGTGATGATGGCGAACATCATCTGGTACGTGGCGAAGATATTGTGCGACACCCAGTGGGCGTAATCGGTGTTGGGTTGGGCGGTGACGCCGCGCAGGAACATATACTGGAATCCACCGACGATCGGTGTGCCGGGCGCGAACGCCAAGCTGTAGCCGAAGGCCCACCACATCACGGCGACCAGACCGGCCAACCCGAGGCATTGGCCGAGGACCGACAGCACGTTCTTGCGCCGCACCAGCCCGCCGTAAAACAGCGCCAGACCGGGCAGCGTCATGAACAGGACCAGCGCAGTCGACACCATCATCCAGCCGTTGTGGCCCGGACCCGGCCCGGGAACGTTGGAAGTGGCCGTCACACGCGCACCGTTGTTCAGGTAGGCCTCGAGGTCGGCTACACGCTGCTCCAGCGTCGGCTCGGCCGTCACCGTGGCGGCGATAACCAACAGGACTAGTCCAAAACCAAACGATGCGATGGTGCGGTGCATGACACCAATCCTCTCATCTTTGCCGTTGTCGGCGGCTGGACCGGGCTGATACCGCGCCGAAAGAAAATAAACAATCAGCACCACACACCCCAGCGCCGTTCAGCGCAGCGAGCGCCGGTGCGTCGATCGGCGCAGGCGTAATGAACCGGTCGAACGAAAGTCCCTGGAAATGCCCGAGCGGCTAGGCTCGCTCCGGCAAGGGGCAGTACGCACCTGCCGAAAAACCTTGCGCCTCAATGCCCGAGGCATGATCGAAGCGGGCGCGATAATTCTCCCACGCGATGACGGCGGTGAGTTCGACCAGCTGCGTTTCGGAGAAGTGCCGGCGAAGCGTTGCGAAGAGGTCGTCGGAAACCTCGACGGGCGTCTTGGTCATTGCGGTGGCGTAGTCCAACAGCAAGGTCTCCAATTCCGAAAATGCCCGACTGTCTTTGTACACGGGAAGGTCCTGAAGCTGCGTGTCCGTCAGGCCGGCTGCCCTGCCAACGGCACAGCCGATATCGATTCAGAAAGGACAGCCGATCAGGGCCGCTGCTTTCAGTGCCACCAGCGCCTTGAGACGAGCGTCGATGGTCCGGGCCCGATCAAGCATATACTCGTACGCCCCATACGCCTGGAAAATCTGACGGTGGTGTGCCGTGACGGTCAAGGGCTCCGCCACCTTTCCGAAGCGGCGCTGAGAATACCAATACGCGAATCTCGCGAGCAATCCGGCTCGGCTGGCCGGAACCCCTTCGATGCGTGCCATCGCTCCCTCCGTGTGACGCGTGAGTGTCCACCTTCCATACCACAACTCGACGCGGGGTGCGCCTACGCCCACACGCGGCGCGGCGATGACCGCGGCGTTACCCCTTACAGGACATGCCGCCGTCCACGGGCAGCACGACGCCGGTGACAAACTTGGCTTCGTCCGAAGCCAAGAAGAGCGCCGCGTAGGCCACGTCCCACGCCTCGCCCATGTGCTGCATCGGGACGGCCTGGTCGCGCATCCGGGCGAAGTGCTCCTTGTCGAGGCCGTAGCGGCGGGCGGGCTCGTCCACCGCCATGGGCGTGCGGATCAGCCCGGGCATGATCGCATTGGCGCGGATGCCCTTGGCCGCGTACTGCATGGCGATGGCGCGCGTGAGCGCGTTGACTCCCCCCTTCGAGGCGCTGTAGGCGGCGAGCGGATAGGCGTCGGAGTAGCGTACCGCCCCCATCGAGGAGATGTTGATGATGACGCCGCTTCCCTGGCGTTCCATGTGCGGCAGAACGTGCTTGCAGGTCAGGAAGACCGACTTGAGGTTCACGTCGAGGACCCGGTCCCAATCCGCTTCGGTGACTTCGACGGGACCGCCCAGGACGCCGATGCCTACGTTGTTATGGAGGATGTCGATTCTGCCGTACCGCTTGACGCACGCCGCGGCCATCCGCTCGCAGACGTCGGCACGCGTCACGTCTCCGGTGAAGACGAACGACGCGCCGCCTTCCGCCTCGATCATGCTCTGTGTCGCCGCGGCGGACTCGCCATCGCGATCGACCAGCATGACCGATGCGCCCTGGCGGGCAAACAGCATGGCCGTGGCCCTCCCGTTGCCGAGCGAGTCCCCAGGTGTCGACCCGGCGCCGACGACGATTGCGACCTTACCTTTCAATCGATCACTCATGGTGCTCTCCTGTGGCAGAACGATCGGTGGGAATCAACGAGGCGGCGACCCAACCGCCCCTCAGGCCTTTCTTGGTCAGCATGCAGGCGATTCGTGCCCGGCGCGCCGCAGGTTTTTCGCACGCTCCGTCACTCTGACGACGAACTCGGTCTTTGCCTCCGTGTACGCCTCGCGGTCGTTGGCGTGCCTGTTCGCCAACTGGATCTTGAGTTCCTGGTACTCGTGGGCAATCTCGGGATGCGCAATGAGGTAGTCTCTGAACAGCAGCCGGTCCCAGTGCGCGCAATCGTGCTCGACCATGTGGATATGGTGGGTGCGTCTTCCGCTTTGATCACGCTTGATGAACCACGCGTAGAACGGCGGCGTGTTGTCCCCCAAGGTCGGCCGCCAGAAGTAGTCATAACCCTGTGCTTCCAGGACGGGGACGATTCTGGTCTTGGTCTCTTCGAGGGACGTGACTTCGACGAGCATGTCGACGATGGGCTTCGCCGCGAGCCCAGGGACGGCGGTGCTGCCGAAGTGTTCGATACGCCCGATCAGCTCATTGGGAAGGCAAGAGAGCAGGTGGGCTTTCTCCTGGCGGAACATCCGGGGCCACTCCGGGTCGTACGGTCCGATGGCGACCTCGTCTCGGAGCACTCGCTGGACGCGCTGTTCAAGGGTTTGCATGGTGGCTCATTCCACAGGTGCAACAGCGCGGTGCGCGGGGCAAGTGGACCGCGCCATCCGCCGCGTATCAGAGCGGCTACGCACTGACCGCGAACACGGTGACCGCTCGTGTGAATCCCTTGAGTGCGACCGTCCCGAGATTCTCGAATCGATGCCCAGCACCATCGTCGCCAATCGAGCCAACGGTGCGCTGGTCGGCGAGCACCTGGCCGGATTCAGCGCGGGTGCACAGCCGGGCGGCAAGGTTCACGGGCGATCCAACAGCAGCGTATTCCAGACGCCCCTTGCTGCCGATCGCACCGATGGTGACATACCCGCTCGCGATCCCGACTCCTAGACCGATGTCGAGCCCCAGGTTCCGCCACCGCGATAACACGACACTTCCACGCTCCCGCATCTTGAGGGCCATGGTGACGGCCCGTCGGGCATGGTCCGCGTACGGAATCGGTGCCCCGACGAGCGTGAGGATACCGTCACCCGCAAAGTCCTTGATGGTGCCGCCGCACTCGGCCACGGCCTCGCCGATGGCGTCGTAGTACTGTTGCAGGAGTTGTATCACTTCTTCTGGGGCGGCGGTTTCCGAGAACGCCGTGAACCCTCGCAGGTCGCAAGCCACCACGGAAAGTTGGATACGGTCTTGTTGGGTGGCATTCACGAGCCCGCGCTCGCGGACCAGGCGTGCCACTTGGGGCGAGAGAAACCGCGCCAGAAATTGGCCCCGCTGGCCCTGGAGAACGTGATAGTGCACGGCCCCCGCAAGGAAAATGATTTCGCCGATCGCGGTGGTCACCGGTCTCAACGCGTCAGACACGAACAGTGCTGATATCAAGAACGGCGTCGCCGCGCCGAACGCCGTGAGGCGAACGCGCTCGGAATGATCGGGGTTGGCGCGCAAGAGCTGGAACACCGACACGAAGGACAGTGCCACCGCCAGATAGATGGGCACCGCGAAGAGATAATATCCGGGTTGAAAAAGTTGGACGCCTTCGAACGCCTGGCCTTGCAGTCGAGGAAACGCGACACCGAGCAGCCCGTAGACACCAGCGAGCCCTTGTGCCGTTCGCAGCAGCCGGTCGCCTATCACATTGCGGCCCGCGTCGTCGGCCTCGGTGCGGCGTATTCGCAAGAGCCACTCGAACGCTGCCACGAACGCCCCAGTCTCCACCAGCACAAACAGTCGGCTCCAGACACGCCGGTCGGACCCGAGGAGACCGGCGTTCACCGGCACCGTAAGCATGAGGGCAAGACCCACGAAGCCGAGGAAGACGGCGAGGGTGCGGCTGGTTGGGGATTGCGGGTCCGAGCCCACGAAGGAGAGCCCCATTCCGAACGCAAACAGCCCCACTACGAGATCGGACGTGTCAACCATTTCTGATCGACCCACATACCAGAATTGGCCAAAACCGACACCTTCGTCACCACAGCCTGCTTGCCCCAACCTGTGAACGCGAGTAGGAAAACATTACAGATCGACACAACGAGCCGGTAGAGGGAGCAGTCGCTGACGAGGCTTCCGGACGGCGCTGAGCTGAGAGGAGTCGAACCATGAAGGTCCAGGCGCTGGGACATGTCGTGATCAAGGTCCGCAACCGCGAACGGGCGGAACGCTTTTACCATGGATTGTTGGGCATCCCCATCGCCACGCGAATGGCAGAGCCGCCGATGACTTTCTTTTCGCTCGGCAACCATCATGACTTCGCCATTACGGTGGTCGGCGACGATGCGCCCACCGCTCCGGACAAGGCGCCCGGGCTCTTTCACGTCGCCTTCAAGGTGGGCAACACGCTGGACGATCTGCGTGAAGCCAAGGCGCGCCTCGACGCCGCCGGGCTGGACGCGATCGCTTTCGATCACATCGTCACAAAATCCCTCTACGTCACCGACCCCGATGGCAATACGGTGGAGTTGTACGTGGACGCCTCGGACGCGTGGAAGACGAATCCGGCCATCGTCGCCTCGATCAGCCCGCTCCAGCTGTAGACCGCCTGCGACCGGTGGGCCGGACGCCGCGGACGAAGTGCGGCGAATGCCAACGGCGATGGCGCCGTCACCATCCAACCCGCATGGGTTCCCCTGGCTCAAGTTTGACGATAAAATCTGAGCTTGAAGACGTGAGGCGCTCCGGAAGATCGTACGAATCTTGCGTGGAGCGCTACGGATTTGGCGCCGATTGAGGGAAGCGGCGAGTGCGTGTGTGTCCGTGGAGCTGGCTCCGGTCTTGCTTCCGGGTAAGGTCGTCACGACGAAAACGTATTGAGCAATTGTTGCGACGGATGATGCTGCGACGCGAGTTTCTCACAGGATTGACCGCTACGATCCTCGCCGGAAGGTGTTCTGCCAATGCGCTGGTGCGGCTCGTCGAGCCATACGCGATCGTACCGGGTGACTACAGCGACTACGTCACGGACTACCTCGACAAGATGCGGCACTATGACGAGCCGAACCGAGAGGACATCTTCGTCGCCCGGGACGATTACCGCGTCTTCGAATCCTGCACGAAACGTCTTCGTCGTCTCGAACAAACGGCGGGCGGTGGCAACTTCCAGCTCCTGGCGTTGGACGAAGCCTTGAGTATCGGCCGCGACTACCCCCGAGTCGGGGAATTTCCCAGGGCCGAACTCGATTTCCTCGAGAAGATCTTTTACTTCGATGCCACCCGCTACGGCTTTTACGACAACAAGCATTTGCAGCGCATCACCGACCGGATTCCCGCGCAGGAAGCGGTGAAGGTCCCATACAGCGGTACCTACCTCTACCGCGGCGTGCCGCTTGATACGTACCAACGGATCAAGCGCGACGTGGGCGATTCGATCATCTTGACCTCCGGCGTACGTGGGGTCATGAAACAGTTCCATCTGTTTCTGCGCAAGGCGTGTGATCACGATGGCAATCTGTCACTCGCCTCCCGATCACTGGCGCCGCCCGGGTACTCGTTTCACGGGATCAGCGATTTCGACGTCGGCCAAGTCGGTCTCGGTGGCGGCAACTTCACCTCGCGGTTCACCACAACCGAGGCGTACCGTCGACTCCAAGAGCTCGACTACCTCAACCTACGTTACCCCCTCGACAACCTGCTGGGCGTGCGCTTCGAGCCCTGGCACGTCAAAGTGGAGGCGCACATACCCTGAGGGGCGGGGTCGGGTTAGCTGCGGAACTTTGTCTCCGGCTCTTTACGGTTGCGCGGCGCCAACCGAAGTCCATGTCGTCAGCTTGCCGTAGTGCGCCTTGCTGGGCGACCACGCGACGCGGTTCATTTGTTCATATCGTAGCGACACCTAGGCTTGGCAAGGTAGGAGCGTCCCGCGCGCCGGGCAAATCTAACCGGGCATGCGCTTGACGATGTAGCCTCTGCGCCGTAGTGGTAAGACGTGACGGGTTGATCGATGCGAGACATCCTCATTACCGAACGTGCCGAAGAGATTCGGCGGATCGCACGCCATTACGGTGCCCATCGTGTGCGCGTGTTCGGTTCGCGCGCGCGAGGAGAAGCAGGCACATCAAGTGACGTGGATCTGCTCGTCGATTTCGAGCCCGGACGAGATCTCCTCGATCTGGTTGCGCTCAAGCAGGACCTCGAGCAGCTTCTCGGCTGCCATGTCGACGTCGTCGAAGAGGAAGGGTTGAGCCCGTACCTGCGGCAGCGCGTAGTCGAAGAAGCCCGCGTGCTATGAAGGATGATCGCGTCTTCCTGGCGCACGTCCGAGATGCCATCAGCAAGATCGAGCTATACACGGAGGGAGGGCGTGAGGCCTTCTTCGCCGACACGAAGACCCAGGATGCGGTGATGCGCAACCTGGAGATCATTGGCGAGGCCGTGAAGAATCTGTCCGCAGATCTCCGCGCGCTGCACCCGGAGATACCATGGACTCGCATCGCCGGCATGCGCGACGTCCTGATCCACGACTACTTTGGAGTGCGGCTGGAAACCGTATGGAATGCGGTGGAGCACAGGCTGCCGGAACTGAAGCGTTACGTCGAAACACTCATGGGCTCGGGAGGTGTTTCGTAAGGATCGATAGCGCGGAGGTCTGGGGCAAAGCTCGCGGAGTGCTGGTTCCTCGCATGACCAGGCGATCATCGAGCGCCTCACCGCGGTGCGGGCCATCGCCGGTGGACCGTGGAGATGCTCCTCATGGTCCGCCTCGGCCGCTCGGACGTGCTGCCCGCGGACGATTACGGCCTCCGCAAAGGCTTCGCGATCGCCTCAAGAAACGTGGCGCGCTCAGTGCGCCTTGATTGGAAGACGACGCTTGCGGATGCGCCAGCGCTCGATGGTGATCAGTGAAGTGGGCAGGTCTTCCTCCAGCGTCAGGTCCAGAACCGCGTCGTGTCCGCGCTGCAGCAGCCAGTCGGCAAGGCCGGGCGACAACGCCATGTCCACGAGGAATCTCATCTTGAGAGTTCAATGGTTTCGTCCTCCGCGAGCGTCGCCGCATACTGCAGCACGGCATCGATGTCTTGCGGTTCAAGGTACGGATAGGCTTGCAGGATGGATTCCCGCGTTTCGCCGGCAGCGAGAAGCCCGAGCAGGCGTGAGACGGGGAAGCGCAAGCCGCGAATACACGGTTTCCCTGTGCACACGTTCGGATCAACGGTAATTCGTTCCAGTACCATGGTGAACCTCCGTGCGAGGGACAGTGTAGCGCCAACGTGTGCTCGGAAACAAACGAGACCTGCCCACATCCTCACCGCTGCGGCTCTGCGCCTGCGTTGTCTAACAACCGAACAACGTCGCCAAGCTTGTCCCCCTGAACTTGAGGATGCTCCCGCATCTGCACAGTTACTGCGGTGGCTTGACTCCCAACACCCTGTCCCGCCAGCGGCGCACGCTCAGGGCATCGAGGCGCTCGCCCTTGAAGACGATCCGCTTGACTGGTTTCCTCCCGTTGTCGCTTTCACGCTTCAGATCGTCAGCGATCTCCGTCCAGCGCACCTCGGCGAAGGCCTTCTTTTCGCTCCCGGCGCCGCGCTCGCGCTCCTCGGGAAACGTCCCGATGACGAGCATCACCGGGCCGTCCTGGCGGATCCATTGTTTCACCCAGCTCTGTTTCTTGATTGTGAAACTCTCTGCGCCGTCGCTCTTGCGCACGCGCAGGTGCGAGTTGCCGGCCTTCAGCTGGAGATACATGTGCTTGCCGGTGCCGCGACCTTCGTCGTCGGTGAACTCGACAACGAGGTCGATGCCCTCGTCCTCGTCGCCCGGGATTTCGTGGCACTTCTGGTTGGCGCTGGTGATGCGGGCGGAGACTTCGTGGACGAGTAGTTTCCCCAATCGACGGCTGTCGATGTCGTCGCGCTCGTGCTGCCGAAGCGCCTCCACCTTCTTCTTCACGGCTCCGCCGGAGAAGCGTTTCTCCAGCGCATCCCACAATGGGACGAACTTGTCGCAGCGTTGGCAGCGGATCTCCGCACCCTCGCCATTCTGTTCCAGCCGCTCCATCGCCAGCTCGCGATTCTTTACCGGCTCGTCGCAGTGCGGGCAGGTGTAGAAACGGAGGCGTGGCACTTCCTCGGTTGATGTTTCACTCAAGTGCTCGTGAATGTAGCTCGCAAAGATTACTTGCTCCTGCCCGCTGACGCCGCGCGCGTGATGCGCGAGCAGTTCACCCCGACCGTCCTCCCGGCGGACCAGTTTGATGCCGACGATCCTTCCCTCGGCCAGCGTCTCGAAGTCTGCCGCGTCGCGCCACAGTTCCTTCAGCTTGAAGGCTCCGCAATGCGCCAGCTTCGCGACGAGGGTCGCGTAGATGTCGTCGAGAAAACCCCGCACCGTGTAGCTGACGAAAAACTTCGGTGGCACCGGCCCGACCGGGCGCTCCAGTCCGCAGTGGCTGGGGAATACGAGGTCGCCTCCCTGGCGGAGACACAGTCGCCGTTCGAGCAGCATCTGCTCCATGGCCTGTAGCACGACCCTTTCGTCGTCCGGACCGAGGCGCTTCTCTTCCGCCTCCTTTCCGTCTGCCTGCGTCGTTTGGAAGATGAGCTTGCCTTCCATGATGCTCCTCACGGGCAGGCAGCCGAGCCCGGACTCTGCTGCGCGCAGCGTGCGGATCACGGCTTGGGCGTAGGCGTTGATCCACTCGGGGCGCAGCAAGACGTACGTGCCGAAGCCCAGCTCCTTGACCACGCCCGGACCGTCAAGCAGGCTGACGACAGTCCCCAGTTGCGCGTCGGCAAACTTGACTTCGGACGGAAGGCGATTGCGCAAGACACTCTCCAGTTCCTTGAAGGTGGCGAGGACGAGCCCCTCATCGCGCAGCTTCAAGATTTCGTCCTTCAACTTCTTAAAGAGCGCCGGGGAGTTGTGCGGTGTCAACTGATCCCAAGGAATCTTCTCCAGCATGGCCTTCCGCAGCTCGAAAATGCCATGCGCGGTTTCCGCGCTCGTCTCGAAATACTCGTAGCCGTTCTCGCGGGCGAAGGCGCGGACCTTTTCGCGGTCGAAGCGGAAGCCGACATCGGTGCGACCGGCGACAAGAAAAGTTCGCGCGTCGTGGGCCACAGAGCGCGCCAGCGCTTGCTGCCACTCGCGCAATCCGGGCAGGACGCTCTCCTGATCGGCGTTGAACAGAAGCAAGACGAGCGCGGTCCGGTCGAGATACAGCTGATGGATGAGTCGCTGGTCGGCCTGTCCACCGAAATCCCACAGCCACACTTCGCGCTCCCATCCGGGCTTCTCCGGCAGATCTTTCAACGGCCATTGCGTAGACCACGCGCCCGAGGTGGAGGGGTTCCGTTGAGGCGGCCGGTCATGCGTGAGACGCATCGTGAGCCCCGTCTTGCCCGCACCGCTCTCGCCGACGAGGAGGACTTTGGCGTTCGTATATTGGACCTGGTCCGGCGCCTGCGACAAGGATGGAGCGGGGGCTTCTGCTGCTCGCACCTCGGTGACAAATTCCGACAGATCCCACACCCGGATGCCGCCTTTATGGTCGCCGGAGAAGGCGCGGCGCTGATCGGCGCTCCATGCCGCGCTCACGACATCACCGGTATGGCCCTTGAGGATGCATAGGTAGTCTCCGGTCTCGACGTTCAGCAGGTACACGGTTTGGCCATAGCGACACGAGAGGGCGTAGCGACCATCGGCGCTGCACGCTATGCTCTGGCTCTCACCTTCCAGCACGCGGAGGCAGCGTCCCGTCTCAATGTCCCACAGCCGCACGGTCTCGTCCGAAGACCCGGATAGGGCGCGACGTTGATCGGTGGTCCAAATCACGGTCAAGACTTGGTCAGTGTGACCTTCGAACACGCGCAGGCAGCGTCCCGTCTCCATATCCCAAAGGCGCACGGTGTTGTCCTCGGAGCTGGAGAGGGCACGGCGTTGATCGGCGCTCCACGCGACGCTCCAGACCGCATCCGTGTGGCCTTCGAGCACGCGCAGGCAGCGTCCCGTCTCCACGTCCCAGAGCCGCACGGAATTGTCATTGCTGCCGGAAAGCGCGTGACGTTGATCGCCGCTCCATGCCACGTTGTGGACACTTCCTGTGTGGCCTTCGAGCACCCGCAGACAGCGCCCTGTCTTCACGTCCCACAGCCGCACGGAATTGTCTCTAGCGGCTGAGAGGACGCGCCGTTGATCTGTGTCCCACGCAATGCTCCAGACAGGTTCGGTGTGGCCCTTGAGGACGCGCAGGCAGCGTCCCGTCTCCAAATCCCACAGCCGCACGGTTTTGTCATCGGCGCCGGTGAGAACGCGTTTTCCATCCGGACTGAACGCGTAGTCAAAGATCCACGCCTTGGAGTCGAGCTGGATGGCCTTTTCTGCAACCTGTTTGCGCACGCCTGCTGCTTCCGTGACCGGGTACTTCACTGGCGGGCGGCAAGCTTCGAGAAGCTTCGTATACTCCTGCTCGCGATCCTCCGGGAGCCAGTTGATGTAGAGGAATTGCGCCAGGGAGCCTTTGATGGGGGCCGCGTCGAGCCGCAGAGGAATGAAGCGGCGCTCCCTGTTCAGCGGGTCGCGAAACCGGAACGTACCGGCCTCTAACTGCGCCCAGTCGGAGCCGAACGCGTGCGCCGACATGCAGAGCACGAGCACACGGGAGTGCTCCAGCCCTTCCTCGATCTTCGCCGGGATGCTGTCGCCGGGATGGATCTCCCACTCATCAAACCAGACGCGCAGGCCATCCGTCCGCAGCCGCTCCGCGAGGGCGCGAACCACCGCCTTATCCTTCGCGCTGTGGCTGAGGAAGACGTCGTGGGTGAAGACAGTGTCACTCATGGTGCGCGCCGAGCCTCGGTGCTTCTCTGTGTCCTAAGTGCCAGGACTTGTTAGTCAATAGAGTCGTCACACGCTTACCCTCGGGCGGCAGTCGTCAGCACGGGATGCCGCGGACTCGACGTGTCGTGCCCTTGGAACCCGTGGGCCTCGACCAAGCGAAACATTCGGTCGGGCACAATGAATGGTGCGCCACATGAGCCGAGGAGCCGTCAGCTCCTGCGCGAACGACTTAGCTCCTTGGCCAGCTGAGAGAAATATGGGCTTCCTGCGAGGTCGAACTCATCGGCAAGCCTCTCTAACTTCCGAAGCGGGTGTTTGGGGCGCTCCGCAAACACAATACGGAGAAGTTTGAGATAAAGGACCTCTTCAAGAACGCGCCCCGGCGGCAGCCCTCGCAGAATATGGTGTGCTTCCTCGAGGTAGTTCTTGCGCGAGTGCCTGTTGTTAGTGATCAGCGCGGCGTCCAAGAGATTCAGTGCTCTGCAGCTCTCAACCCTTCCCCTGTTGAGGGCTGCAGCCTGCGTCAACAGCATCTCCGCCCAGTGCCGGCCTTGCTTGCCGTGATCGTCTCTCGTCACGGTATAGAGAGCAATCGCACGCAAACCTAGTGCTCGAATCTCGTCCGACAATGCGCTTCCGCGGCCAGAGTCGCTCTCCCGCCCAACTGCTACGCCACATTCCTCTAAAAGGAGTCCGCCGTCGGCCTCTACTAACCCTTCCCAGTCGCCATCCGCTGGCCACCGAGGTGCGCTAACACCAACTAGGCAGTGCCAGCTGCGACAGCGCACCAAACCCGCCATTACAACCCCCTGCATCGTCAGGACCAGCGATTCCTTCTGACTGCTCGCCTTAGCGTCTGAGGCTTCGCTCTCGCTGGCGCGCGTGCAGAAGTCGGCGATGTGGTAGGCCGCCTTCAGTTGCTTAGCTGCATCGTGAAGCCGCACAGAATCGGTACCGGCAGCATGAAGCGCGAACATTCCCCGCAACCTCAGAAGCCGCGCTCGCGAGAGCAAGCCCAAATTCGAACTGCGCGATTCTTCCATCAAAAACTCGACCAGTGAATGTGCTTCGTAACCAGCTCCATACATGCCCGACACTTCAAGTGGTCTGATGAGGTCCAGGCAGTATTGCTCAAATCGCGTGTCGTCCAAATCGAGCGTAGATACGACCGATCCGCGGATCAGGTTGACCATCGTCTCGCCCTCTCTGCCAATGTGGGTGAGACAGTTGGGTAGCAACAGTTTACTGTAGAGGGCGGGGAGGAAATGATGGATGAAGGTGGTGGAGAAGAAACAGGTGGATGAGACGTTCG